>NZ_JAVIWI010000001.1:4036317-4709037 GCF_034314085.1 Undibacterium sp. 5I1 | reverse complement strand
ACCTATCCTCCCTTTGGCAAGGACTTTCAAATACAAAGTCATTGCAACTGGTTTTAACCCTGATGCGGAGAGTAAAATGTTGGTTTGGTCTTTGCTATACAGAAGGCTCTTTATTTACCTGGAATGCCGTAAATGCTACGTTTGACTGATATACAACTCCCACTCGATCATCCTGAGTCCGCTATTAAGATAGCTATTTTGCAGCGTTTAGATATTACTGAAAGTGATCTAGTCAGCTTCACTGTCTTTCGCAGAAGCTACGATGCCCGCAAGAAATCTGCCATTGTCTTGATTTACACCATAGACGTCGAAACGACTAAAGACGCGCAATTATTGTCCCTGTTAAAGAACAAGCCCAATATCGGCATCACGCCAGACACCAGCTATCACTTTGTCACTCAAGCGAAGACCGCCCCGGAAGTACGCCCTGTTGTGATTGGATTTGGCCCTTGCGGCTTGTTCGTTGCTTTAATTTTGGCGCAGATGGGATTTCGCCCCATCGTATTAGAGCGTGGAAAAAATGTTCGTGAACGTACCAAAGATACCTGGGGTCTATGGCGCAAGCGTGAGCTGCAACCAGAATCGAATGTGCAATTTGGCGAAGGTGGTGCCGGCACTTTTTCTGATGGAAAACTCTGGAGCCAAGTCAAAGATCCCAAGCATTACGGACGTAAGGTATTAACTGAATTTGTTACTGCCGGCGCGCCGCCAGAAATCATGTATGTCAGCAAGCCACATATCGGGACTTTTCGATTAGTAAAGATGATTGAAGAAATGCGCGCCAATATCGAATCTCTAGGTGGCGAAATTCGCTTTGAACAAAAAGTCAGCGACATTGAAATTACAGATGGTCAGATCAACGGCGTGCATCTGGCCGATGGCTCATATATAGCGACGAATCATGTCGTCTTGGCTGTAGGACATAGCGCAAGAGACACTTTCAAAATGGTACATCAGCGTGGAATTTATGTTGAGGCGAAGCCATTCTCCGTTGGCTTTCGCATTGAACATCCGCAATCCATTATTGACAAAGCCCGCTTCGGGCCGAATGCAGGCAATAAAATTCTGGGGGCTGCCGACTATAAATTGGTACATCATGCAAGCAACGGACGCTCCGTTTATAGTTTCTGTATGTGCCCTGGCGGCACTGTGGTAGCAGCAGCATCCGAACCGGGTCATGTCGTGACCAACGGCATGAGTCAATACTCTCGCAATGAACGCAACGCCAATAGCGCCATTGTTGTGGGGATTACTCCAACCGATTACCCGGAACATCCATTAGCCGGTATTGATTTCCAGAGAAAACTAGAATCTCTGGCATTCCATTTAGGGGGCGAAAATTACAATGCTCCAGGACAGTTGGTCGGCGATTTTTTAGCTAACAAGCCCTCAACAGAATTAGGCAGCGTAGAGCCATCCTATAAACCGGGCATTACCTTATGTGATCTGGCCGCAGCCTTACCTGAATTTGCCATAGAGGCTATAAGAGAAGCGATCCCGGCATTCGACAAGCAAATTAGCGGCTTTGCGATGAAGGACGCAATCATCACGGGCGTCGAGACAAGAACGTCATCACCGATCCGGATAAAACGCGATGATGAGAGTTTGCAGAGCATTAATACAAAAGGTTTATATCCCGCAGGAGAAGGCGCGGGTTATGCTGGTGGCATATTATCAGCGGCAATTGATGGCATCAGAGTCGCTGAAGCGCTAGCCCTAGATATGCAAAAACACATGCAAAAACGGATTACCTCAAACTAATCACGCAATCATCATTACGTATAAAAACAGGCAGATCGAAGATTCAATCTGTCCGTTTTTTTCAAAAATTTGCTTTTGATTTGTGATCTGATTTTACAATCTGATTTTATGATCTAACTACTAAGCAATTTACTAAGCAATTAAGTCTTCCATCCCCTCGCTTAGCTCAGTCAAAGTCGGCATGTCATTCCATATGGCGTTAGACGAAATGCCGAGTTTTTTCGCCACCTCGGCTGGGAAAGTGGCGTCTAACTCTTCTTGCGAGTAATTATTTTCCTGCGCACGTGAACGCCAGGCCGCAATGTGGATGATTGCTGCCATTGGCTCAAAAGGTACATGTTCTAGCGGCTCTGGGAAAGCCTTAATCACAGTCGCAAAATTATCCGGAAAGCGCCAGCGCTTTGCCAGCTCTGCACCTACGTCAGAAAAATCATATCCAAACGAAGAGTGCTCAACACTCAATCTGCGAGAATCTAAAGTCCCGGCGATTTTATCAACTTGCAGCATTTGCTCCGGCATTGCTGCATGCATTACCAGTTGACCAATCGCATGCATCATCCCGACGGTAAATGCAAAATCCGAATTACCCCGAATTTGTTTTGCAAGCCACTTTGCGATCACGGCGGTATGCAAGCTATAACGCCAGAATTGCTTTAAATCCACACCTGGCATCGCCTTAAAACCACCGGTCAAACCGCTACTGACAACCAGTGTACGTACTGCCATAAAACCCAGCATCAAGACAGCATCATCCACGGTACCTATGGTTCTTGATGAGTGATAATAAGAAGAGTTTGCCAGTCGTAATAACTTTGCACTCAAGACTTGGTCAGCGGCTAATTTTTTTGCAATCTCATCAATTGATACGTCTTCATTATTAAAACTATCAATGACTTCTTGAACGACTTTAGGAATCGTAGGCAGCGCATTTTGTTGCTGGAATAGTGCGTCGAAATTCATATAGCATCTCCTTTAACGACAGTATGGAACTGTTACAGCTCATTATTGAATTTATATGCACAAGAAAAGCGATTGCCGCCTTCATTTGATGTGAGGATTTTATTTTGCTCTCACTATCGAAAATCATACTCCGATAAGATACCGAAAGACATTAAATTTTCTGCGAGATCAAAAAAGCACGCTGCCATTGCACGAACGTACATTCAAACAAAGGCGAACAATAAAAATTTAGCTCTGCCAGGATTTACAAGGTAGCTTGCGGGATTTTGTAAGAGTCCTAAAATCAAAGCTGCTTCTGCCAATACGCAACATCGATCCATCGCCCATGCTTAAAACCGACCTGTGCAAATTGTGCCACTTGCTTAAATCCACATTTTTTATGCAAATGCACGCTCGCCTCGTTGGGTAAAGCGATACCACCAATTGCCGTATGCACACCCTGCTTAGCTAGTTGACTCAACAAGGCTTCATACAAAATCGTACCCGCCCCTTGACCACGCGCCTCCGGTGACAGGTAGACAGAAACCTCTGCTGAAAATCGATATGCTGAGCGCGCCCTCCATTTTGTTGCGTATGCATAACCAAGCATAACGCCATCACGCTCAAGGATTAACCACGGAAAATTCTGCGTTACCTCAACAATGCGATCCGACATTTCAGCCGAACCGACCTCACTCTCTTCAAAAGAAATCTCTGTCGTCACAACATAATGGTTGTAAATCCTAGAAATTGCTTCAGCGTCGTCAAGACTTACAGGGCGCACGTCGGACATCATCATATTCTCACTCATAAAAAAACGCCTACCTGTAGCATCACAGAGAGACGTATTTATTGACTCCAGATCAGAAAGATTTCCATCACTTCACAGAGCATTTGTACAAGTCAACATCTAGGCAACCTCAATATACTCCCCCTATTTTTCATCAAAAACCTTCAATCGACCAGGTTTTACTAGGACAACTAAAAATACTTACTAGGAGTATATTAATTAACTGCTTCCAACTCGATACGTAAAGACTGGAAGATTGCTCAAACTTTTATTCGTCTTTAGCACCATCAATGCCAAGTTCTTGAATCTTCCTTGTAATCGTGTTGCGCCCTATTCCCAACCGAATTGCCGCGTCATTTTTTCTACCATGTGTATGTTTTAGTGCCGCCTTAATCACAACGGATTCAAAACTACGACCCAACTTATCGATCACATCGGATTTGCCTTGCGTCAGCATTGCTGTCGCCTCGGCTTCTAACAAACTCATCCAATTATCTGCCTTGTGTTGCTGCGATTCTGCACTGCTGCCAACCAAACCACTTCCATTTAAAACACTGCTGGCATCACCTTGACGCGACAATTCGCTGTTGGGATATATGGCACTTATGGCATGCTGTGTCGGTGCCGCAGCAGGTACAGGAACTGGCAATAAATCCTGAGGTAAGTCTGGCACCTCTACCGTTTGCCCCGGTGCCATCACCGTAATCCAATTGCACAAATTTTCTAACTGCCGCACATTACCCGGAAACTCTAATCCAGACAAAAATTGCAATGCTGGTTCTGACATCCGCTTTACTTCTACGCCAAGTTGCTTGGCGCTTTGCGCTAAGAAAAATTTAGTCAGTAGCGGAATATCTTCGCGTCGTTCGCGCAAGCTGGGTAAGCGTAAGCGAATCACGTTTAAACGGTGATATAAATCCTCGCGAAACAAGCCATCCTTGACGCGGAATTCTAAGTTTTGATGCGTTGCCGCAATCACACGAACATTCGCTTTCATCGGTTGATGTCCGCCGACACGATAAAAATGACCATCTGACAAAACCCGCAGTAACCGTGTTTGCAAATCAAAGGGCATATCACCAATTTCATCTAAAAATAAGGTGCCGCCTTCGGCTTGTTCAAAGCGTCCGCGTCGGGTCGCTTGCGCACCGGTAAATGCGCCGCGCTCGTGTCCGAATAATTCGGACTCCAATAAATCTTTAGGGATCGCGGCGGTGTTCAGCGCAATAAAAGGCTGTGCTGATCTGGGGCTGTGTTTATGCAAAGCCCGAGCGACCAATTCTTTTCCACTACCTGATTCGCCAGTGATCAAGACTGTGACATTCGATTGGGATAAGCGGCCAATCGCTCTGAAAACATCTTGCATCGCGGGCGCTTGTCCCAAGATTTCTGGCGTCTCCGAAATGGTTTGCTCTACATTCGATTCGCGCAAACTTTCATCCAAGGCGCGACGAATTAATTCAACCGCTTTGTCCAGATCAAATGGCTTGGCAAGATATTCAAACGCACCACCTTGGAACGCCGCTACGGCCGAATCCAGATCCGAAAACGCGGTCATGATAATCACCGGTAGACCAGGGAATTTTGCTTTAACGACTTGCAATAACTCTAAGCCAGAAGCGCCATGCATACGGATATCGGAGACCAAAACCTGTGGCGTATCGCTTTGCAATGCAGCCATCGCATCACGCGCATTAGTAAAGCTTTTTGTCGTGAGATTTTCGCGTGCTAAGGCTTTTTCAAGCACCCAGCGAATTGAATCGTCATCGTCAACTATCCAGATTGGTTTCATATAATCGTTTTGTCCCGCATTAAAAATTAAAGCAAATTAGGTAGCGGCGCTTGTGGCACCACCAACGTTCCACGATCCTCTATCAAGGTAGTGGAATCAAAATCCGGAAATCCGTGCACCCAGGCCGACTTTCACAATCGATCACGCCCATGTGTTGCTCGATAAAAGTTTGCGCTAGTGTCAGTCCCAATCCACTACCACCGTCACGTCCCGATACCAAGGGGTAAAAAATGCGATCGATGATTTCGGCTGGAATACCTGGTCCGTTATCGATGATATGCAAATCTAATGCCAGCCTGTACCGTATCTTGGAAATAGTAATCTGGCGCACCACACGCGACTTAAATGTCAGCTCGGCATCGCCACGCTTGATGCGCTCGCTTAAAGCCTGCGCTGCGTTGTGGGCAATGTTGAGTACGGTTTGAATCAGTTGTTCCTGATCGCCGCGGAACTCAGGAATCGACAAATCATAATCACGCTTAATACTCAAGCCTTGCGGAAATTCAGCAAAAATCAAACTGCGTACTCGCTCACAAACTTCGTGAATATTCACATCGCCAACGATGTGCGGCAAACGATGCGGTGCCAGCAAACGATCAACCAACGTCTGCAGACGATCGGCTTCTTTGATAATGACCTGGGTATATTCGCGCAACTCTTTTAGCTGACGCTCGGGCAATTCAAGTTCTAGTAATTGCGCGGCGCCACGTATGCCGCCGAGGGGATTTTTGATCTCATGGGCCAGATTGCGAATCAATTCTTTATTCGCTCGGTTCTGGTCTTGCATACGTTCTTCGCGATCCAGCTTGAGCTGTTGTACGTTCTCGCGCAACTCGATTAATACCGGATTATCGGGATTGTCCAATGCAGTGACAATACTGTGTACATGCAATGGATCTTTGCCCGCCCGCACCAGAGTTAAATCTTGGCGCTTGTCCCCGAACTGATGTGCGACTGCCTGATCAAATACTTCTAACAGCTCATTACCGTTTAAAAACAAATCACTTAATTTTTGTTGATTTAAGGCCTTGAGTGAATTCTCTAGCAAACTCTCTGCCGACGCATTGGCATATAAAATATAACTATCTGCATCCAGCACAATGACGGCCGAGGTCAGCAAATCGAGTCCAGCAAAAGAGGTCATTGGTGTTTTCAAGATAGTCCATAAAAAAAGGCCGCCTAGTGCGACCTTGTTACGCAAGCATCATGCCTGAAATGTCTTTTTATTCAGACACCGGCTCTTTATTTTAAATTACTGAGCTCTCGTTTCAGTGCTTCGATGTTTTTTTCGGTGCGGCTAATATCGTCTTTCATCATATTAGTGCGCTCTTGATACTTGGCATAATTTCGCTCATCACCACGTCGTTCTGGCTCACCGTTGTTATAATCTTTTTTCAATGCAGCTAATTTTTGCTCTTCCGTTTTTAACTCATCTTGCAGAATTTGTTTTCGATCAGAGTCACGTGCTTTCTGAGTACTCTCATCTACCTTGGGGAAATCCGAAGGTGAGGATGCTGATTTTGACGCTGTTTTTTTTGTCCCCATAAATGCTGGCGCAGGGACGACTGTAATGCCGGGCAACTCAACTCGCTTGCAACCTTTAGTTTCGCCAGTGTTTTTGTACTCTTTATTGCCATTAGCATCGACGCACAAAAACACATCCGCATCTGCATGTGCGGACGGTGCAAAAAAAACTGCCAGTAAAGCTAGGCCACTCAATAGTCGATTCATTTTATCTATAGGTCAGTCAATAACGTCTTTAGTGTATTCCAAGCAAGCGCCCAGCACAATTACCATCTGTAAATGCTTACAATAAATTACTTAATAAACATGACATTTAAGTTATCAGCATATCGATAAAGAGGTATTTTTTAAATACTCCCTCTTATTTTCTTAATTTATAGTCGATTGTCCATACTTTATATGGACAATAAAAATATACCCATAGTGAGTATATTTTTGAAGTAAGAGAAATTTCGTCCTACTTAAGCTAAAAAGACATAAAAAAAGCGGAGAAATTTCTCCGCTTTTGGCTTCGTTGCTAATTGCTTTAATTAGCTTGAATTGGCATGTACCCGATTACAAAGAGTAGTACATATCAAACTCAGCAGGATGCGTGGTCATACGCATGCGCTGTACATCTTGCATTTTCAGTTCAATGTAAGCATCAATCATACTGTCGCTGAATACGCCACCGCGTGTTAAGAACTCACGGTCTTTGTCCAGCGCTTCTAATGCTTGTTCCAATGAATGGCAGACTGTTGGGATCAACGCGTCTTCTTCTGGTGGCAAATGGTACAGATCTTTAGATGCTGCTTCACCTGGATGTATCTTGTTTTGAACGCCGTCCAAACCAGCCATCAACAAGGCAGAGAATGCCAGGTATGGGTTAGCCAGTGGATCTGGGAAACGTGCTTCAACACGACGACCTTTTGGATTCGATACGTAAGGAATACGGATAGAAGCAGAACGGTTTTTAGCAGAGTAAGCCAGTTTTACAGGTGCTTCGTAACCTGGAACCAAACGCTTGTAGGAGTTAGTACCTGGGTTAGTAATCGCATTCAAAGCGCGTGCATGCTTGATAATGCCGCCGATGTAGTACAGAGCAAAGTCAGACAAACCAGCATAGCCGTCACCAGCAAACAGGTTGGTACCTTCTTTCCATACGGATTGGTGGACGTGCATACCAGATCCGTTATCGCCAACGATAGGTTTTGGCATGAAAGTCGCTGTCTTACCGTAGGTGTGCGCCACGTTCCATACAACGTATTTCAGGTTTTGTGTCCAGTCAGCGCGCTCTACCAGAGTAGAGAATTTAGTACCAATTTCGTTTTGACCAGCGCCAGCAACTTCGTGGTGATGCACTTCAACTGGAATGCCCAGAGACTCCAGGATCAAGCACATTTCAGAACGCATGTCCTGGAAGCTGTCGACTGGTGGCACTGGGAAGTAACCGCCTTTAACTGTCGGACGATGGCCAGTATTGCCACCTTCGAGTTTTTCGCCTGTAGTCCATGATGCTTCCTCGGAATCAATCTTCACGAAGCAGCCGGACATATCGATTTTCCAGCGTACGCTGTCAAAGATGAAAAATTCTGGTTCTGGACCAAAGTAGGCGGCATCGCCAATACCGGAGGATTTCAAATAGGCTTCAGCGCGCTTGGCGATGGAGCGTGGATCACGGTCATAACCTTTGCCATCTGTCGGCTCGATCACGTCACATTGCATAAACAATGTTGTTTCTTCCATGAACGGATCAATGTTGGCAGTAGCAGGGTCCGGCATCAACAACATATCGGATGCTTCAATCCCTTTCCAGCCTGCGATTGACGAACCGTCGAACGCGTGACCGGATTCGAATTTATCCATACTGAACTGGGAAACTGGAACCGTGACGTGCTGTTCTTTGCCTCTTGTATCTGCAAAGCGAAAATCAACAAATTTAACTTCGTTGTCTTTCGCCATTTTCAAGACTTCTGCGGCTGTCATTGCCATGTGAAACTCCTCAAATAAAGCTAAAAATAAATTCGGAAAATGCTGAGCTATCTTGCCAACTATCGACCAACCATCGACTGAATAACGGTTAACTTAGTTCGGCTAACTTACTACCGCTAAATTCTTACCGCTAAATTCCTACCGATTAACTATCAATCAACTAAGCCAATTCTTAACTGACACCTTGAAATGGTGCATTCTTCTTTGCGTCTATCATTGCGTTGTTATTCTATAAGAAGCCGCGCCAGAAAAACGACAGCAGCCTAAACACACTAAAACACGCTACAACAGATAAAAACCTTCTGCACCAAGTCAATAATGCAACTCGCAATCGATAATAGCAGAATCCGTGCCACCATTTAGGGAAAGAAATTGCGGTGACTGAAGATGCTAAATCTTTGTTTTTTCTAAAAATTTTCTGACAACATGATCAAACAAGACATATTCATCTAACAAATTTTGCACCAAATTAAAACATAAAATCATAAGCGCACCAAATTAACGCTTTTTTATAAAAAATACTTAAAATTGCACCCGCATGAAGCATGATCAAAATTTATTACTCTGCTCAGTTAACATAGCGTTCGTTCTCAAACCAGCGGTACATAATCTGGTTTAGTACATCCATTGTTGAAGTTGAACGATTTACACCAAGGCTCAATATCATGACAAGCACAACTCTTACATTACTCACGTCAGCCCGCCAACGCGGACAAGAACAAAGTCTGCCGTACGCAGGAGCGGTCACTCCGGAAGAGGCTTTTGCGCTGTTAGCAAGCGATATCAACGTCTTACTGGTTGATGTCCGCACCAATGCAGAAAGAGACTGGATTGGTCGCGTCAAACTACCCGATGCTCAACACCATACCGTGCAATGGAGTACCTATCCGGGCGGCAATCCCAATCCTGACTTTTTGACTGAATTAACCAAGGTAACGGCAGACAAAAATACCACTATCCTTTTCCTATGCAGGTCCGGCGTACGCTCACGCCATGCCGCAAAACTCGCCACTGAAAACGGCTACGTCGCATGCTTTGATATCTTGGAAGGATTTGAAGGCGATAAAGACAGCGAAGGTCATCGCAAAACGCTGGGCGGCTGGTGCCAGAAAGGCTTGCCTTGGTTGGGTGCCTGAGTATTTAGCCCTAGATCGATCACAATCTGTAGGTCACGATCTGTAAATCACCATATGGCGCCATCAAATTCGCTACTTCTCTGACTGCAGCAGATCAACCGCAATCTCGCTGGTGTCCTTCAAAGTTTGCAGCACAATATTTGAGCGAATATCTAATACGCCCGTAGTCTTATACAGTCGCTCCAGCACAAACGAGGAATAGTGTTTGAGATTACGGGCTTTTACCCGCAATAGATAATTAGCATCGCCCGTGATGATGTAAGAGCCGACGACTTCGGGCCAGCTTTGTAAAGCAAGCGTGAAATTTTCATGCCATTGCTCCACATCGCGGCGCATGGTGACTTGCACAAAGGCGTCCACCTCCAGACCAAGCGCGGTCGGATTGAGGACGGCGCTGTAATGTTGGATGATGCCGCTTTCTTCCAGCAGTCGTACCCGACGCAGGCAAGAAGATGGCGATAAAAACACCTTGTCAGCCAGCTCCTGATTGCTGATGCGTCCGTCGGTTTGCAGGTAGTGCAAAATTTTAATATCCGTTGCATCTAGCTGCATTTTGACTATCTCCGTACATTCCATCATTAATTGAGTATTTTTTCGCAGTTTATTCTACATAAGCGGGTTTAACCACCTCAATTTGCAAGAACAATTTTTTCATTTGGGAATAAACTTACTGGCATATTTTTCTCTGATGGAGACATCGATGTCAGCTTCTGATCACCAAAAACCGCAACAAAAAAATCCACAAATTTGGGATATCTCCCCTGCACTGCAAAGCGGTATGCCCGTATGGCCAGGGGACACCGCTTACAAGGCAGAGGCCACTTGGCAAATTGAAGCCGGCTGTCCGGTCAAAGTCAGTAAGATCAGCATGTCCACTCACACGGGTGCGCATTGCGATGCACCTTCGCATTACGATGCCGCTGGCAAAGCGATTGATCAAGTTGATTTGACGACGTATATCGGTGCTTGTCGCGTCATCCATTGCATTGGCCGTCAGCGAGTAGAGCCTGAACATATCGCGGCGCAACTGGCGGGTACTCCGCCGCGGGTTTTATTACGTACTTACTTTGCCGCACCGCAGACTGAATGGGATGATCATTTTCCTTATATTGCACCTGCCACTATAGACCTGTTGGCAAGCCACGGCGTGCGTCTGATTGGGATTGATACGCCCTCGCTCGATCCACAGGATTCAAAAACGATGGATTGCCACTTGGCCGTAAAAAAGCATCAGATGGCGATCTTAGAAGGCATCGTGCTGGATGCGGTCAGCGCGGGCGATTATGAGCTGATTGCTCTGCCACTCAAACTGGCGGGACTGGATGCGAGTCCAGTTCGTGCAATTCTTCGTTCGCTTTAAATAGCTACAAAAATAAGCTCTCGTCAAAATCATCGTTCGCTCAATTTTTAACCATACTCATTTTAAATCGCCATGACCACACTACACCGCCAGCATTGCCTCGACCTCGATGTACAAGATCCTCTTGCCACTTTGCGCGAAGAATTTGATTTGCCCAAGGACGTGATTTATCTCGACGGTAACTCACTCGGCGCAATGCCAAAAGCGTCGCTGACCAGAGCGCAAGAAGTGATCCGTCAGGAATGGGGTAATGATCTGATCAAGAGTTGGAATAAAGCAGGTTGGTTTGATTTGCCATCTCGTCTGGGCGACATGCTGGCGCCACTGATTGGCGCCGCGCCGGATGAAGTGGTGGTGACGGATTCGACCTCGATCAATTTATTTAAAGCGCTGGCGGCGGCTTTGCATCTTCAGGCCAGCAATCCTGTTACAGCCGATCGTAAAGTCATCGTCACCGAACGCAGTAACTTCCCGACTGATATCTATATGGCGGAGGGCATTACCCGCTGGCTGGATCGTGGTTATCAAATCAAACTGGTAGACACACCAGACCAATTGGCGGCGGCGATCGACCAGACTACCGCGGTCGTGATGCTGACTCATGCGAATTACCGCAGTGGCTATTTACATGACATGGTCGCAGTGACTGCGCACGCGCATGCACAAGGAGCTCTAATGCTATGGGATCTGGCACATTCAGCCGGTGCGGTGCAAGTGGAATTAAATCAGGCACAAGCGGATTTTGCCGTGGGATGTACTTATAAATATTTAAACGGCGGGCCAGGTGCTCCGGCATTTATCTGGGTGGCAGCGCGCCACCAGGCAGCGTTTTCTCATCCTCTGTCTGGGTGGTGGGGTCATACAACACCATTTGAAATGGCACCGTCGTTTGTTGGCACACCGGGTATCCGCAGAGCGCTGTGTGGCACACAGCCGATTGTCTCTTTGGCGATGGTGGAATCAGGTCTGGCAGTATTTAGTAAAACCTCGATGGCTGCGATCCGTGCAAAATCCTTAGCGCTGACCGAACTGTTTATTCAATTGGTCGAATCACGTTGCGCCAATCAATCCTTGGAGTTGGTTACGCCGCGCGATCAGGCGCGGCGCGGCAGCCATGTCAGTTTTACCCATCCGCACGGCTATGCGGTAATGCAAGCGCTGATCGCCCGCGGCATTATTGGTGATTATCGCGAGCCTGCCATCATGCGCTTTGGTTTTACCCCGCTCTACACCAGTTTTGTCGATGTATGGGATGCAGTTGAAGGCTTGCGCGATATTCTGGAATCGCAAGCTTATGAGTTAAATGCAGAGCGTCATGCAGTAACTTGAGCAATCCGATATCAAGCTAAAACGCCTCCTCGATTACTAAATAAAACACTCATTATGACTAGCGATATCAATAACGACAGCACAGAACAAGCTCCCGGCACGACCAGCGCAACTGAAGGCAAATGCCCCGTCTCTTGGCATGGCGCCAAAATGGATTTTAAAAATGACATGAGCTATGGCGACTATCTAGGCCTGAATCAAATCCTGTCTGCACAACATCCACGCTCGCCCAACCATAATGAAATGCTGTTCATCATCCAGCATCAAACCAGCGAACTCTGGATCAAGCTAATGCTGCATGAACTACACGCGGTGCGCGCGCAATTGCGCGCTGGCGATTTACCACCGGCATTTAAAATGCTCTCGCGGGTTGCCCGCATCATGGACCAACTGGTGCATGCATGGGATGTCCTTGCAACCATGACGCCAAGCGAATACACCGCCATCCGGCCGTATCTGGGCAACTCATCTGGCTTTCAGTCACATCAATACCGTGAGCTGGAATTTTTACTCGGGAATAAAAACGCTAGCCTACTGAGCGTGCATGAAACCAATACTGAAGCACATACCAGCTTGTCCGATGCGTTGCATGCGCCCTCGATCTATGACGAAGCCATCATGCTCATGGCACGCCAGGGATTTGCCATTGATGCAGCACGTTTAGCGCAAGACTGGACGCTTAATGTCGAGCCAAACGAGTCCGTCAAAACCGCCTGGTTACAGGTGTACCAGCAGCCAGAGCAACATTGGGTGCTATACGAACTAGCAGAAAAATTAGTCGATATGGAAACCGCTTTCCGCATCTGGCGCTTCCGCCACGTGACTACGGTGGAGCGGATTATCGGTTTCAAAGTCGGCACCGGCGGCACAGCAGGCGTCAGCTATCTGCGCAAAATGTTGGATGTCGTGTTGTTCCCAGAACTATTTGCGCTCCGCACGGCCTTATAAAATCACCCGACGGATTCAAGTACGAAGAGCAACATTGAATAAAAGGTCAAAGGGTCAGATGCGATAGCATTCTGCCTTTTGACCAACCAGTCGAAAGTTGCCGAATATGCGCTACACACACCTAACCCAAAAACTCACGACAACAATTGACGAAAAAATAAAGGGGTGTTTCAGAACAATCCATCATCTAAAATTGTCGGGACAGACAATAGAAAAACCAGGCAACAAGCTAGTTACCTGCTTTCGATTTTGATCTCGGGTTTTGATCTCGGGTTTTGATATCAACTACTGATTTCTTCAACTAGATTTAAGCACAAACGTCATTCCGCTAAAACTACCTAAGAAATTTAAAACGCCGCAATACCAGTCTGGGCACGACCCAAAATCAAAGCATGAATATCGTGTGTACCTTCATAAGTATTCACCACTTCCAGATTCACCAGATGGCGTGCCACGCCAAACTCATCCGAGATACCGTTGCCACCCAACATATCACGTGCCATACGAGCGATATCTAATGATTTTCCGCAAGAATTACGCTTCATGATCGAGGTAATTTCCACCGAAGCAATGCCCTCATCTTTCATACGTCCCAAACGTAAGCAACCTTGCAAGGCCATCGTGATTTCAGTTTGCATGTCAGCCAGTTTTTTCTGAATCAATTGATTCGCAGCGAGTGGACGACCAAATTGCATACGATCCATCGTGTATTGACGCGCGGTGTGCCAGCAAAATTCTGCCGCACCCAAAGCACCCCAGGCAATACCATAGCGCGCAGAATTCAGGCAAGTGAATGGGCCCTTTAAACCCTCGACATTCGGCATCAGATTTTCTTCAGGGACAAATACATTGTCCATCACGATTTCACCGGTAATCGAGGCACGCAAACCCACCTTACCGTGGATCGCCGGTGCGGATAAACCCTTCCAGCCTTTTTCCAAAATAAAGCCGCGGATACGACCATCATCGGTCTTCGCCCACACTACAAATACATCGGCGATCGGGCTATTGCTGATCCACATTTTGGCACCGCTCAGCGCGTATCCGCCGGGGACAGTTTTCGCCCGCGTTACCATACTGCCGGGGTCAGAGCCGTGATCAGGTTCAGTCAAACCAAAACAACCAATCCATTCACCGGTAGCTAACTTAGGCAGATATTTTTGCTTCTGCGCCTCACTACCAAATTCATTGATCGGCACCATCACCAGCGAGCTTTGCACACTCATCATTGAGCGATAACCAGAGTCAATCCGCTCTACCTCGCGGGCCACCAGACCATAACAAACATAGTTAAGACCAGCACCGCCGTATTCTGTAGGGATGGTCGAACCGAGCAAACCCAGTTCACCCATTTCACGAAAAATTGCCGGATCCGTTTTCTCATTACGGAAGGCATCCAATACCCGAGGTGCCAGCTTCTCCTGACAATACACACGTGCAGCCTCTTGCACCATGCGCTCGTCATCAGTCAACTGCGATGACAACAATAAAGGATCGTCCCAATGAAATGATGCTTTTGCCATTTGTCTCTCTCTGTAATTAATATAAAAATGTCAGGCGAGTATTTTAATACTTTAGTTATACCTGTATTTATTTCGTGCAGAAATTTCTATTTTGCCAATTTCTTACGACAAGTTTAATCCGATAGTGATTACGCCGGGCTTTTGAGTTTGAAGCTAGTTTGATCCTAGTCATAACGCCGTAATACTTCAGCCGTAAGATAGCTATATCTGCTGTACGTGCAACCGATATGCCCGATGGCAGCCAGGTGCGCCTTGCCCGATTAGGACAAGGTCAGCACCGAGCCCAATTCTATGCCGATGCATCAACGCGACGGCAATCAATCATCCCAAACTATTTACTGTATTTCTGAGATAAAAAATAATATCTCGGAATTTGAGTTTATTACAGTATGCCAATGAGCTTGGATGGCAAATAGGTGAATGATAGACAACGCGTGATTGTTTGCGCCACTACAACCAGATATTTTTTGATTTGAGAATAATGCAGCATGGCTTTGGTCCCTCCGACTGGAATCGAACCAGTATCCCACGCTTAGGAGGCATGTGCACTATCCATTGTGCTACGGAGAGACGCTAATCGAGCTGGAGTATTACTTGCTCTTTGGAAGAAGCCGCATCTTACCTGAGCGGGGCTGAACAATCAATTCGGCTGTTTTTAGAGGTGCGCTTTCTCTATGAGGTCACGCACTCAAGTACAATACTGCCTTTATTCATCCAATTGCAGCAGATTACCGTCAATTTCGGTCGTATTTAAGAAAATTGTCTCATCTGCAAACGCTCTAATCAGTTCATCTTTTTGTTCACCAGGTAATTATGGCAGTCATTTCTCTCAGCAATGCCCAATTGGCATTCGGTCACGTCGCCCTGCTCGATCATGCAGAATTTTCTATTGAGACCGCAGAACGCGTCGGTCTGATCGGTCGCAACGGTACAGGCAAATCTTCTTTGCTCAAAATTATTGCGGGCACGTCCAAATTGGATGATGGCTTACTCGTCATGCAGCAAGGCATCAAGATCGCGTATGTCGAACAAGAGCCACAATTTTCGCCTGACATCAGAGTCTTTGATGCGGTGGCATCCGGTATGGGCGAGATGGCTGCGCTTTTGCAAGAATATGAAGAGCTGACCGGTCAGTTTGGTGGCGACAATGATGACGCTTTGATGGAGCGTATGCATGACATCCAGATCAAACTGGATGCGGCAGATGCATGGAGTCTGACTAATAAGGTTGAGACTACCTTAGACAAGCTAAATCTGAGCGCAGATGCGATCATGAGTACGCTCTCTGGCGGGATGAAAAAACGTGTCGCGCTAGCATGTGCCTTGGTCAGTGCGCCCGATGTGTTGCTTCTGGATGAACCGACTAACCATTTGGATTTCTCGTCTATTCAATGGTTAGAAGCTTTATTGCGCGACTTCAAAGGTAGCGTGCTGTTTATTACCCATGACCGTAGCTTCCTGGATAATGTCACGACACGAATTATTGAGTTAGACCGCGGCAAAATTACCTCTTACCCCGGCAACTTCACGACGTATCAAACGCGCAAAGAAGAACAGTTGGAAAATGAGGAAGTTGAGAATGCCAAGTTCGACAAATTTTTAGCACAAGAAGAAGTCTGGATACGTAAAGGCGTCAAAGCGCGCCGCGTACGTGACGAGGGTCGTGTCAAACGTTTGGAAAATCTGCGTGCGCAACGTAGCGTGCGCCGGGATCAGCAAGGTCAGGTCAAACTGGATGTCACTACTGGCGAACGTTCAGGCAAGATCGTCGCGGAACTGGAAAACGTCTGCAAATCATTTGGCGAAAAAGTCATCGTTACCGATTTCTCCAGCATCATCATGCGCGGCGATAAGATTGGTTTGATTGGTCCAAATGGTGCGGGTAAAACAAGCCTGCTGAAATTAATTCTCGGGCAAGATGAGCCGGACAGCGGCACCATCAAACAAGGTAGCAAATTACAAATCGCCTATTTTGATCAAATGCGTGCTCAGTTAGATGATGAAATGAGCTTGGCAGAGACTATTTCTCCGGGTAGTGATTTTGTCGAAATCAATGGCCAGCGCAAACACGTGATGTCTTACTTGGGCGACTTTTTGTTCGCCCCAGAACGCGCTCGTTCTCCGGTGAAGTCATTGTCTGGTGGTGAACGTAATCGCCTGCTGCTAGCCCGTTTGTTTGCCAAACCAGCCAACGTTTTGGTGTTGGATGAGCCAACCAATGATCTGGATATTGATACCTTAGAATTACTGGAAGAACTGCTGGAAGACTACGATGGTACGGTCTTCTTGGTCAGCCATGATAGAACCTTTTTGGACAATGTCGTCACACAAGTCATCGTGGCAGAAGGCGATGGACAATGGGGCGAATTTATTGGTGGTTACAGTGATTGGGAGCGTTATCGCAATAGCGTCCCCGTCACAAAAAAAGTGAAGAATGCATCGCCATCAGAAGTTAAAGTAGAACCGAAAGTAGCACTGGCAGCCAAAAAGAAACTCAGCTACAAAGAGCAAAAAGAATTAGATGAATTGCCAGCCTACATCGCCAAGCTTGAAGCAGAACAAGAAGCGATTACTGAAACTTTGGCTGATAGCGATTTCTACAAAAATAATTCGTCAGATGAAGTCAAAAAGCTGAACGATCGTTTTGCCGAGATTGATGAAATCTTGCTAGTCGCAATTGATAAGTGGGATAGATTGGGTAGCTAATCCGCTGGATTGATCTGAATTACATCAGATCAATTAGTGACTACCGCTTGGTAGATATTACTTACTAGCGGTCACTTAGTAAATGTCACTTAACAATTCTCGCTTAACCAGTCTCACCTAACGTCGTTCCAGAAAAAACTGGAGCGACGTTTTTACATGCGCTTTGATATACGCTAATACATGCGTCAATACATCTGCTAACACATGCACATGTTTATGCTTCAGCGCTCGCTTTTACGAAAATCTTTCAGGCGAAATCCCATTACAAACAAAGAAGCAAAGTACGTCACCATGCAGGTCAAAATAATACCCAGCAAAATAGCAAAACGGATCCACCCGTTGCTACGCAAAGCAATCCAGTCAAACTGATTTGCGGACAAAACTGCAACGATACCCATTAACACCAGTGCCACGAGTAATTTCACCAAAAAAAGTAGCCATCCTTTTTCTGGCACATAAATACCCCGACGCCGCAAGCCCATATACAACAAGGTCGCATTCATCCAGGCACCCAAGCCTATTGATAACGCCAAGCCAGCGTGCTGTATGTAGGGCACAAATAGCAAGTTCATCAGCTGGGTAGAAATCATCACGATCACCGCAATTTTCATCGGCGTGCGAATATTTTGTTTCGCATAAAATCCCGGCGCCAAAATTTTAACCACGATCAATCCCGTCAATCCTATGCCATATGCCGCTACCGCCTGCGCGGTCATATGCACGGCTTCGGCACCAAATTTGCCATGGTTAAACAAAGTCGCTGTGAGGGGAACCGGTAACGTCGCCAACGCAACTGCGGCAGGCATCGCCAGCAAACAGGTCAGGCGCAAACCCCAATCTAGCAAAGAAGAATATTCATGTGTATCCGCATCAAAATTCGCCTTCGACAAACTAGGCAATAAAACCGTACCTAGTGCAACGCCAAGTAAAGCAGTCGGAAACTCCATCAACCGATCCGCCGATGCCAACCAAGACATGCTGCCATCCCGCAAATGCGATGCCCAGGTCGAATTAATCAATACACTGATCTGAGAGACAGAAACCGCCAATACGGCCGGTCCCATTTGCCGCAAGATACGACGCACACCAGGGTCGCGCAAACCAAACAAAGGATTTAAATGAAAACGTGGCAACATCCCGATCCGCACCAGGGACGGTACTTGTATCGCCAGTTGCATTACACCGCCGACAAATACCGCAATTGCTAAAGCATAAATCGGCTGCGCTAATAAAGGTGCCAGATACAATGAACCTAGAATCGATGAGACGTTCAATAGCACTGGAGTAAAAGCTGGGATTTTAAATTCGCGCCACGTATTTAAAATCCCGCTCGCTAATGCCACTAAGGACATAAACCCAATGTAAGGGAACATGATGCGCGTCATCATCACCGTGACATTAAATTTAACAGGATTGTCAGCAAATCCCGAGGCAAACAAATAGACTAAAACTGGCGCTCCGACCACGCCAATGATGCAAGTCAAAAGCAATGCCCACGTCAAGACAGTAGCGACATCATCCACCAACTCTTTAGTCGCCTCATCCCCTTTTTGATTCTTATATTCGGCCAGAATTGGCACAAAGGCTTGCGAGAACGCACCCTCAGCAAATAAGCGCCTGAAAAAATTAGGAATACGAAACGCAGCGTTGTAAGCGTCAGTCAAAGCATCTGCACCAAAAGCACTATTAATCAGTACCTCACGAAGCAAGCCAGTGATCCGCGATAGCATGGTTATGCCACTAATAGTGGCGAGCGTTTTGAGTAAGTTCATGGAGCGGCATTATAACGGTAGCCTCAGCAAGAGGCGCATCTACTTGGCATAGAAATAATTTAGCAATCGGAATCTGACAATAATCATAAAAAAACAAGCGTGGAGCACGCCAGCTAAAGTTGCCTCCCTATGACAGAGGGCGCCAGAACAAAACATTTGCTGCCAAAACTTTATCTGCTATAATTGCGAGCTTCGCAAATGAGCAACAATGCGAAATCCGGAGAGATGGATGAGTGGTTTAAGTCACACGCCTGGAAAGCGTGCGTAGGTTCATAGCCTACCCGGGGTTCGAATCCCCGTTTCTCCGCCAGCATAGATAAAATAAGGCTCTCCTCGTGAGAGCCTTATTTTTTGCCGTTCAAACTGAATGTGCTATTCAATTCAATTTCCACAGTCCGCACTAAATTTTACTTTTAGAGTAAATTGAGTGATCAACAGCTTACCTACCACCTTAGGTCAGTTGCCTTTTGACCTCTGAAGTCTTCAACCAATTTGACTAAATCCTTGAGAGAATTTGTTAATTCCTCATGACCATTATCTGAGGAGTATTCCATAAATTTTAACCGCATAGATTCCGACGCAACTTCTAGCACGGCGGGATGAACTTCGTCTCTCGGTAAAGTCATGTAATGGAATGGCATGCGCCCATGAGCAAACTGAACATCTTCAAACAAAAGACGTATATCTGGATCGTCAGTACCACAGCCAACAAACAAAAAAGTATGTGTTAACACTAATGATTTAAGAATTTCATAAAAAAGTACGTATTTTGTACGAGCTTTCGCATAATCATTTCTTGTAAAAATTATCTCCTGGGGAGTGTTCGCAGATCCATGGGTTTTAAGAAGCAATCGTACGTCGCCCCCCAACAAATAATTCGCAATGTCCTGACTAGTGTGATCTTTTATTATGATTGTGCTCTTGGATGTGTTTGAGGCATAAGTATCATAAATATTGTCAAAATTTGGACTCGCCACTATTGACGCGTCTAAATTGAATATATGTTCATGGATAGCTGCGTGGCCGTATCCTTAACCTTGATATTCTTTTTGCACTAGGTCAATAAATTGGTCTGGCTTAAGCCTTTTTTTGATTAGTTCACAAGCCGTTAGGAAGTCTTTCCTATTGATTAATTCATCGATATGCTCTGTATTGTCAAGAGTTTGAGAGCATCCTTTTAAAAATTGCTCCCACGTTGCGGGTCTTTTTCCAGCTATGTTTTGTGAATTTCTCGAAACACCTGCACCAATGACTATTACGCAACGTCTTCTACCTATTGCTTGCACTAATTCAATTGGCCAATGAATCATTGAGAAATTCTTTCATAGAATTTTTGGGAAATACTATGAAAAAATTCACCTGCCTCTGTAACCCGTGAATATTGAGAACCAACAATTCCGTCTTTAGATCCAAGATCAAAAATCGGTGCATGCGCTTGTTGCGATAACGGGACTACACTACTTAATGTTGGTATCACACCTAAATCAACCATTTCTGGATTCACATTGAAAAATAAGCAAAGATTATTAATTTCTTTTGTCTGCTTTTCGATTATTCGCTCGAATGCCATGACGGGTTGGCGAGTTCCACCTTTGCTTTTCGCCTGATATTGCTGCATTACAAATCCTAAAAATTTTAAACTCCAACTGACATCATGATTTTGAATTTGAAATGCACAACCTTCTTGCTTTTGATGCCGTTCAATTGCATCGTTTAAACCAGTCATCCAATTTTGAAATGATTTAATTATATTTTCTACTGCCATCAGACTAAAAATATCAACTGAAAGCGGCATGACGAAATAGTCTACGGCTAACAATACTGACCTGTTCAATGCACCTAAAGATGGTCCCATATCAACAAGCACGAGATCATAGTTTCCCAAGCGACTAATTAATTCTTTGATCGCGTATGTAGTTTGAAATCCTCTAGGATCTCCATTTTTTGTTGACGCCCAATCGGTAGCTAATAAATCCTCACGAATTGACAACTTAGGATCGCCAACGATTAAATCAACGCAGAATCTAGTACTTCTAACAATTGTAGGCAGTTCTGTTGGATATCCTTGCCCACGACGGACGGGTTCATAAAACGAATCTAAACTATAGTGGGTATCGTCTAATAAAATCCCCTCCAATTCATCATCATTAAGCAAATACGCCGAAGCATTACATTGTGGATCTGCATCAATAATTAATACCTTCTGATTTTTTACCTTTGACAATGATGCCGCCAAATTACATATCAAAGTAGTTTTACCAACTCCACCTTTGTTATTAAAAAATCCAATACTTTTCATGACGATCCTTCAAAAACGTTCTGATTGATTTGGTTTCTATTTTCAGAATCACCTACGAAAAACTCAGTAGAAATCGCGAAAAAAAGAATTGAGATAAATATATTTCATGAAATTATAGCAATGATTTTGATTTCGCCAGTAGATCCTTTTTGGCAAATCTCAGCTATGAGCTTACCAATACATATTTCTTAAACCGCAATAAAAATCTCAACAATCATATTTTTATTCCAGTGGTTCAACAAATTCTGATTTTTGCCTACAGACACTCCCAGTAATTTTGCTGTCAATATGAAATAAAAGAGTTGCAGTATGCTCCAAAGTTTTTGCGTCATTGGCACATTTAGGAGCATAAATCATGTTCCGTAAATAGTTCGATTACTTTGATTAAGCCCAGCACCCGGGTAAAAGTCGGTCTTCCAACGCAAATCCAAAGTTGCGTCGCGCATTGCGATGTGACATAGTAATCGGGACATAGTTAAACTATTTTGAGTAAGACGATCAATTGTCACTCCGGATATCAAATGGCTCTTTCCCGAATATCACTGCTCACCCTGTTCCTTCTCTTTGCTAAATTTGCCGCGCCTGCCTTTGGTGGCGAGTTGGTGGTCATTGAAAAAGAAGAGATCACCAAAAAAACAGCCGATGGTGCATTTGTCGGACGCTTTCAGACCGATCTTGGGAAGCTATTGGCAGAGCAAATGGGGCGTACTCTCATAGTTCTTGATCTGCCTCGTAAGCGATTTTCTCCTGCGTTAAAATCAGGTAGTGGTGATATTCTTTGCGGCTTTATTCCGCCTTGGATGCCGGGTGATTTTGATTGGAGTCAGTCATTTATTCCCGTGGCGGACATCGTCATATCTGTCAGTAGTGTGCCTAAACCTGCTTCTATCCAAGATTTAAAAAATAAGCGTATAGGTACGGTATTAGGCTTTACTTACCCCGAACTAGAAAATGAATTAGGTAAAAATTTTTTACGTGATGATGCCCCGTCGATTGACTCATCTTTGCGCAAGTTAATGGCTGGTCGCTTTGATTATATGACGACGACCATGTCAAATTTAAATGAACATCTCAGGCTGGGCGATCTTTCTGTTACGCTCAATCCCCCTTTAATCATTAAGCAGTTCAACACAAAATGTGCTGTCTCTAAAAACGGTCGGGTCAAACTGAGTGAGCTTAATAAAGCGATTGATGCGATTGTGAAGAACGGGGAATTTGCTAAGCTGTTAGCACGCTACCGACCAGAACATTAATAAGAAAAATCTTAACTGGGATTAAATTCCGGTTAAAAAACTCCTCCTACAATGATAAAAATTACGCCACCATCAGGCACGGCCAATAGCAGCCATCACTTGCACCCACGGAATCGACATCAAGGTCACTATGACTTTGCCAGATTGACGCCATTGGATGCTGAGCTGGCAATGCTGGTGAGCACCAACGCGCATCAAAAAACACCGCAACAACCGCAACAGCAAACACATCAACAAACCACCATAGACTTTACTAATCCTGTCGCAGTAAAAGCCCTCAACCGAGCGTTGCTTAAGGATTATTACGGTATTCAGGGCTGGGATATTCCGGCACATAATTTATGTCCACCTATACCAGGGCGCGCGGATTATCTGCATTATCTTGCCGATCTGCTGGCATCTGGCAACGCTGGAAAAATACCAAAAGGGTCAGCGGTACAAGTGTTAGATATTGGTGTGGGCGCTAGCTGTATTTATCCGCTGATCGGCAATAAGGAATATGGCTGGCATTTTGTCGGTACTGATATCAACTCGGAATCAATCACCAATGCGCAGACGATTTTAGAGGCAAATCCTGCGATGAAATCAACAATACAATTGCGCTTGCAAACCTCGGCCAATACGATTTTTAAAGGCGTCGTTAGCAATGATGATTGGTTTGATCTGAGCTTATGTAACCCACCTTTTCATAGCTCCGTCAAAGAAGCTAGCGCCGGGACGCAACGTAAATGGGAAAATCTTGGTAAAGAAGCTGCAAGTACGCCCACTATAACCTCAGTAAACATAGCAAACTCGCTAGCATCTACAACATCGCCATTACTCAATTTTGGTGGGCACGATGCCGAGCTCTGGTGCCCAGGTGGAGAACTGGTATTCATACAGCGTATGATTAAAGAAAGCGCTCAGATACCAACGCGCTGCTTTTGGTTTAGTAGTTTGGTGTCCAAATCAGCCAACCTGCCGGGTATTTATGCAGCACTAAAACAAGCTGGCGTACATGACAGTAAAACCATCGCGATGGTTCAGGGGCAAAAACAAAGTCGCTTTGTTGCATGGACTTTTCTTAACACTAGCCAACAGACGGCCTGGCGCAAATTACGTTGGTCAAAAGCGTGACTGATTTTTCTCTCCACAAATACCAGACGCTTGATGGCATACGCGGTGTTGCCGCCTTGCTGATTGTGTTATTTCATACTGCGGATTATTTTGGTCAGGTGTACTTCCCTGAGAGCTATCTGGCGGTAGATTTATTTTTTGTCTTAAGCGGTTTTGTCATCGCTAAAGCCTATTCGCAACGGCTGGCCGATGGTTTATCCGCCGGCGGGTTTATGCGATTGCGACTGATCCGGCTTTACCCTTTGTACGCGTTAGCCACTGTGCTGGGAATTGTGTCGTTCGCGGCTAGTGTGTTGGCAGGGAAGAATGCCGCACAGTGGAGTACCAGCGATTTAGTGATTAACTCGGGGTTGGCGATATTGCTGCTGCCCTCACCTTTTACACCCCAGTTATATGCGATCAATGCGCCATCCTGGTCGCTATTTTTTGAACTTATCGCCAATGCTTTGTATGCGGTCTTGCACCGTTTTTTGAACACGAGCATCTTGCTATTAACGATCGCCATTTCTGCCATCGCTTTGCTAGCTTGCACGGTACATTTTGGCAGCCTCGATGTAGGTTACAAGTGGACCCATGCGGTGGGCGGAATACCCCGAGTACTGTATTCATTTTGTATGGGTCTATTGATTGCGCGGCTGAGTGGTGTACAAGGCGGTGTGCAAGGTGGTGCGCAGGGTAACGATGCTCCTTTGCGCGATGCATCAAGGCGTGTATTGGCGGACTTTAAACTTCCATCATCCATACTACTTTTATTGACGCTGCTGACTCTGTCCGTGACACCGACTGACGCCATCCGTCCCTGGTATGACTTGGGTGCGGTGCTCATTTTATTTCCCTTGATTGTTGTGCTCGCCGCCAGATCCGAACCTCGCTCTCTTGGTCTGAAAAAAATCTGCGTTTTTCTCGGGGCAATCAGTTACGCGATATATGTTTTGCATGTGCCGATATTTATTTTAGTCACCATCGCTAGTAAAAAAATGGGGCTACATGATCTTGCCGACTTTGCGCCATTCTCTGGTGTGCTGTTGTTACTGGTGTTGGTCTGTTTTGCCCGGATCGCGGATCGAGTGTATGACCAGGCGATGCGGCGATGGCTGGGGCAATTTCTGACGAGAGACTAGATTAGAAAGCTAATTCAGAACTAGATTCAGCGATCAATCTGATCGCAAACATGATCAAGCATCTAGCGATTTATTAAACTTCAGCATTAACAACGCAACTCGCACAAATATATACTCCTATTAAGTATATTTAGATCGTCCATACAATTACTGGTCTGGCGGCTATTTTTAATAAAATTAATGGGGAGTATATTCTGCCTCATCTGCAAACATCACCTTTAAACTTCAGCTTTAAACTTGGCTTTATTAGCCGTCGGGATGATCCACATTAACGGCATACGGACTTTTCCCACCTTCTGCAATAAAGCGATCAATCCGTGCTTCCAATACCGGCAACGGCACCGAGCCAAGTTGTAATACCGTGTCGTGAAAAGCACGCAGATCAAACTTATCTTTTAAGGCCGCCTCTGCTTTGTGGCGAGCTTTCCAGATCGCCATCTCTCCCAAATAATATGACAGCGCCTGTGCTGGCCATGAGATATAACGATCAACTTCGGTTTCTATTTCATGTTCGGATAAGGCGGTGTTCTCATGCAAATAGCTTTGTGCCTGCGCCCGAGTCCAGGCTTTGGCATGGATACCCGTGTCCACCACCAAACGCGCGGCGCGCCAGGCTTGGTAGCTGAGCATGCCAAAGCTTTCGTAAGCAGTTTCATACATGCCCATCTCTGTACCTAAACGCTCGGCATATAAAGCCCAGCCCTCGCCATAGGCTGAGATATAGCCTTGCCGAAACTTTGGACGATGCTTTTGCTCCATCGCGATCGGCATTTGGAAGGCGTGGCCCGGAGCGGATTCATGCAAGGTCAGCGCCGGCAAACTATACAAAGCCCGCGACGGCAAGTCGTAGGTATTCACCAGATAAATGCCAGGGCCACCACGAC
Source organism: Undibacterium sp. 5I1 (assembly GCF_034314085.1). Taxonomy (NCBI): domain Bacteria; kingdom Pseudomonadati; phylum Pseudomonadota; class Betaproteobacteria; order Burkholderiales; family Oxalobacteraceae; genus Undibacterium; species Undibacterium sp. 5I1. The sequence continues at coordinate 4,682,813 of NZ_JAVIWI010000001.1, read as the reverse complement.
CCGATGTATAAAACGGTGCCTGATCATCTGGTACGGGAGTAATTGCAAAACGCATACGCGGCAAATAACCGAAAAAATTAGCCGCTTTGCCGTCAAACTTTTTAGCGATATAGGCAGCGCGCATTAATAAGTCTTGCGGCGTCTTTGCATAAAACTGAGGGTCGGTACGTAAAAAAGTAAGGAACGCAGGCAAGTCACCTTTAAATCCTGTTTGTTGAATGACGGCTGACATTTCCTGGCGAATTTTTGCCATCTCGGTCAGTCCGATTTGATGTATCTGGTCTGGTGATAAATCCAGTGTGGTGAACTCTTGTATCTTTGCTTGGTAATACGCCTTGCCATCTGGCAGGCTCTCGGCACTCAGCTCATTACGCGCTTTGGGGAAATATTCTGTCTGCAAAAAAACCAGTAGCTCTTTATGGGCAGGAATCACCAAATCCTGAATCACCTTTATACCTTCAGCACGTAGCTGATTTTGCTGATCCGCGCTAAGTGTCGCAGGCATGTTCTTGAACGGCGTGTAGAACACCGTGTCTTGTACCGTCTTGGCGTCGATCACGGACGCAACCGAAGCATCGCGTCCCAGCAAAGTCACTTTAGGTGGCGTAAAGCCACGCTGCAATCCTGCCCGCATATTGCTAATATTTTCTGAAAAATAGCGGGGCACATCTTTTAACTGGGCGATGTAATTACGATAGTCAAGCAAGCTGAATAAAGGTTTTCTGGCGGCGTAGGTCAGGTCGGACCAAAAGGCAGAATCGGCGTTCAAGGGTTTTTGATATTCCATCAATATCTGGTCATTCAGCAAGGCTTTGATCTGGGCGCGATATACGGCGTAATTGATCTGATCTTCCGTCGATAAGGCTAGAGGATTGATCTTGTCTAACTGGCGTATAACATCCGACCAATACACCAACTTTGCGTGCTGTACCACAGCACCGACCTTGGGTAAACCTGAACTGACACCACGATCGTTATCTTCGTCAAACTCACCAGTCTGCGCCTGCCGCCACGCAGCTTCTTTTGTGTAGATTGCTTTGAATTGCTGTGCGATTTTAGAGTCGGGCTTAAGGTCAGGCTTGAAGTGAGGCTTGAGGTTGAGCGTGGTCAACTGATCTGCGGCAAACGATGGTAGTGATGTCGCTGATAATAGTGAAGTCGATACCAGATAAAAAAATGCAACTGAAAAACGGTTCATTATTTCTCTCAAAAAAGGTGCTACCGAGAATTAGCGCCCGGCAATATCAAAATAAAACAGGGTTGCGGAAAAATAGAGAGGGGAAGAAAACATACTCAGCATCTGTGTGTCTGTGTGTTCTTACATCCCCAGATATCTACACCTCTGAGGTAAGGTCTTTTTCTAAACTTGCACCAGATTTAGCATCATCAAATATCATATACTCCCCCGCGTTTTATGGAAAATACCTGAATTGACCAGTAATTACTTGGACAAATAAATATACTTACCATGAGTATATTAATATAAGCAGAATATAGCCGAATTAGCTAAGCAAATAAAATAGACGAATAAGCTGCCTGAAAAATGTGTGAAAGAGGTACGAGATGTGTGACTTAAAGATCAATCACTTCCGGCTCTACATCAGAGGACATCGCTGGTGCGGACAATGGCAGCAAGATAGTAAAGCTAGTTCCTTCACCGACTTTGCTATCGAGGTGGATAGAGCCACCCAGGACACCTGTCACCAGGTTGTACACAATATGCATACCAAGTCCTGATCCGCCCTGCCCTAATTTAGTGGTAAAAAACGGATCGAAAACGCGCTTTTGATCTAGCTCCGGAATACCAACGCCGTTATCAGCAAAAACAATTTCAACATGCTGATCGTCTACCAGCCGGCTGGTAATCTGTATTTCACCCTTAATTTCACCTTTATCTATTCCATCAAAGCCATGGTTGAGCGCATTGCTCATAAAATTAGTTAATATCTGTCCTAGTGGTCCGGGAAAACTATCCATAACAATGCCCGGACTAAACTCAGTCAGCAGACTCAGCTCCTGCTTATTAAACATCGGTGCCAGGGTTGTGATGACTTCATCCAAAGAAGTTTTTAGATCAAATAACCGTCGCTGATTACTCGCCTGATCAACTGCGACTTGCTTAAAGCTGCGTATAAGTTCGCGCGCGATACCAAGGGTTTTCATTAGCAGTGCAGTGCCCGTGGTTGCGCTTTGCAAATACTCGTCCAAACCAGAGCGCCGCAATTTTCCTGCCACTACCTCATTCAATAGTTCTTTAGTTTTATCCTGTAAGGTGCTGGCGACAGTGACGCTATTACCGATAGGCGTGTTGAGTTCATGCGCGACACCGGCAACTAGAGAACCCAGGGCGGCCATTTTCTCAGAGCGTATCAATTCATCTTGCGCATATCGTAATGATTCCATAGCTTCCGCCAATTCGATATTGGCTTGCTCAAGCTTCAAGGTTCGCAACCGGACGCGGGCCTCTAACTGCACGGTCATGTCACGTATCTCTTGCTCTGCCTGATACTGTCTGGTAACGTCCAGTAAACTAAAGATGAAGACTTTATTACCCGCCATATCAAACAAGCGCGCAGATAACAGGCAAGTCAACACTCGACCATCGTAACGCCGGTGCAACATCTCAAAACTATCTACCCGACCCTCATTTAACAAAAGCTGCATCATTACAGTACGTTGCTCAGGCTTATCCCAAAATGATAATTCAACTGCAGTGCGTCCGATCACCAAATCGCGCGGGAACCCAAACTGCTTGAGCCAGATATCATTCACCTCAATCACTGTCTTAGCCTCAACATCGACCAAGCCAAGAGGGATTGGTGACAACTGAAAAATCGTCGAATATTTATGTTCGTTTTCACGTAATAAGCGTTCGGCATCAGCTCGTGCATGTTCGGTTGCGAGTTCCTGCTCAATATTTTGTGAGGCTATTAATAAATAGGTTTCATTTTCAGATTCAAATTTAGCACCAGAAACGCGGCATTGAAAAATGTGCCCATCCTGATGACGAAAGGATATGTGCATATTCCTTACTTCACCATCTCGATTAATCAGCTCTACTAATTTATTCCTTTGCTCAATCTCTGCCCATAAATTGATATCGGCAGACGTTACACCGATGACTTCATCTCTGGACCAGCCGGAAAGCGACTTCCAATTACGATTGACGTCAATGTAATAACCATCTCTCATCCTAGTCACGGTCAAGGTCACAGGTACCAGTTGGAATACTTTCTCAAACAGCGCCTTGCGTTCTTGCAAAACACTTTCTGCATGCTTGCGCACATCCATTTCTATTTGCATCGCGTGCAGGGCTGCTTCAGTATTTTTTTGCTGATCGACAATTGCGGCGATCAGCAACATCATCCCAATACTGAGATCGATCAAACTGGTCGCAGCAAGATCCCAAAAGATAAAAATATCTTCCATCGAAAAAACAGGAAAACCAATAAATAGAGTACCTCTTATCAAGATCAGCAAAAAGAGAATAAGGTGACCCAAATTAGACCTAATCTGATGCATACGCAAAAAACTAAGTGCGGACGCAAAAAGTAATCCACCGCAATACAAATGCGTCAAAAAGTCAGGCCAGATCAATTCAGGAAAAACTAATTGGGTACCAATACTCCAGATCGAAACAACGCCAGAACAAACGATAATCCGCTTACTAAATATGGGCAGATCAATAAACAGACGGGTGCCCATCCAGAAAAAACTAGCGAACCCGATAAAGAAAAAATCGACACCGGTCGCGCTGATATAAGTTTGAATTACTGTGGGCTGGAATAAAGAGTCCTGAAACAAAGAGAGCTTAAATACAGCAGGTTGAAATACCGCAATCAGTCCGAGAAAATATCTAACGCCGACACATGCATAAGCAATCATCCAAAAACGAGTCGCACGCTTACAAACTCCAATATGCTGCAAGTACATCAGTACCAGCACCATCAATGCACTGATACTGACTGATAGAAAGCTAGTAACTGTTAAAAGAGAGAGTGGCATAAAAATTCTGCGAAGAGAAATATTAACCAGAAAAAAATGAATGCCATCAATTAAGATTGATAGTCAGATATTGATCGAACAAGTACGGCGCCTTCTAGTAGCAAACTTAACTGAGTCTAAACGGGTGAAGAGGTAGAAGCAAGTCGCACCGCAATGCAACAGTCGCTGGCGACAACATATGTTCGGATCCTATCGATCAATCTTCAGCTGAATTATCACGACTGACGCTTTAATAAGATAAATCATATTTTTACACCTGCGTCACAGCTGGTTTAAGTACCTCAGCTATGTCAGTACCATGTTCGTTACCCTATCGCCGCTCCTCGCAGCTCCATTGATAATGTTGAATCAATGCTAAAAATTTGATGCTAAACGCGAAATTTAGTTGTCATTTTAAAAAAAATGTACTTACTCTTGATTATCGTCATTGCTTCACATAAGATGAAGTAAGAAAAAAATTTAACCCAAGCAACAGGGAGAAAACTGATGAAGTCTCAACACAGTAAGATGCCCGGCTTGTTGGCTCAAATGCATGTTCAACCCCACATGCAAACGCCAATACCTTATCAGTGGCTGGTCTCTGGTATTGGATTAGAAGAAGTAAAAAAAACAGATGTCGGCGCTTACTTGTTGGATGATTTGATATCTAGCTGCTCTGTGAGCAAAAGCGATGATGACTTGATAGACTTCCTTGATGAAGATAGCGACGTCGAAGACCCCAAATTGGGAGCGATTCCCTGGAAAATTCTAATCGCCGATGATGACAGCAACGTGCATGACACAACCTTGCTCGCGCTGAGCGGAGTGCAAATACATGGTAGACCGCTAGAATTTTTACACGCGTATTCGGCAAGAGAAGCAAGACAAGTAATTGTTGATCACGGCGATATCGCGCTAGTGTTGCTTGATGTCGTAATGGAGACCGTGGATGCGGGTCTGAAGCTGGTGAGCGTTATCCGTAATGAGCTGGGAAGAGATAATCTGCGCATTGTGCTGCGAACCGGGCAACCAGGTTATGCGCCAGAAAAAGTAGTCAATCATGAATTGGCAATTGATGGCTATACCACCAAATCAAAACTGACCCGCTCTATTTTGATTTCGGTTCTGACAGATACCTTGGGAGTAGCCTTCCCCAAGCAAGACCTGCCAAATTAAGCTGTATAGATAACGGCCTCAATAAAAAAAGACTGCTGAGTAAATCAGCAGTCTTTTTTTATTTCCCGACCAATAACGAGCCAACCCAGACAGCCATGCTATTTAATAAAACTATTCAGCGTCTGGCTGCATCGCTGGTGATGCATCGATAAAAGCGGGGATACTGAGGCAATGCTGATTGATTTTTGTCAAAGTAGGCATTTGACTAAGATCGCAATTGAAACGCTGTGCATTAAAAATCTGCGGTATCAGACAACAATCTGCCAGCGTTGGCGTATCACCAAAACAGAACAACCCGGTACGCGGATCGCCTGCTAATTTTTTTTCTAAGACCATCAATCCAGGCTCGCACCAATGTTTGTACCAAGCCGTCTTTTGCTCATCGCTCACGCCTAAGTTTGCACTCAAATATTTTAGTACCCGCAAATTATTTACGGGGTGGATTTCACATGCGATTGCCAGCGCGAATGCACGTATATGGGCACGGGCTATAGCCTCTTTTGGTAATAGCGGAATCGCGGGATAAACCTCTTCCAGATATTCTATGATCGCCAATGACTGTGTAAGCGAGTTTGTCAGCGAGGATGCAGTGTCCCCGCTGTCGTCAGTCGATTGATCTGGCAAAAAAGCGGGTACTAAGGCATCGGGATTCAGCGAACGAAATTGTTCAGAAAATTGTTCACCACCGTTTTTTACCAAATGCACAGGTATCGATTGGTAATCGAGTCCCTTGAGATTCAATGCAATCCGCACCCGATAAGATGCAGAACTGCGAAAGTAGCCATATAGTTTCATGAGATATCGGATTGGATAATCAGTTTGATATTAAGGTTGATATTAAGGTTGATATGAAGGTTGAATATCAAGGTTGATATTGAGATCGATGTTCGCTTAGGCAGCTTACTCACCCTAATCAGCTTTAGCCATGCGTACTTTGAGGTCGCCCAGACCCTCAATACTTGCCTCCATCAAATCTCCAATCTTGACCGGACCGACGCCTTCAGGTGTGCCAGAGTAGATCAAGTCACCCTCTTGCAACTCATAAAACGTAGACAGTGTCGAAATCACTTCAGCGACATTCCAGATGAGTTTTTTGATATCGCTGTCTTGCTTTTGTACGCCATTTACATCCAGATGGATATTGCCCTGCTCAATCCAGCCAGTGTCGGCAATCGGATGCAACGGTGAGATTGGTGCAGAGAAATCAAATCCTTTTGCGGTATCCCAAGGGCGCCCTTGGTCTTTGGATTCTGCTTGCAAATCGCGTCTGGTCATATCCAAACCAACGGCGTAACCCCAGACATGTCCGGCAGCGGCTTCGACTGTAATATTTTTACCGCCTTTACCAATAGCGACCACCAGCTCAACTTCATAATGCAAATTATTGGTCATGCCGGGATAAGGCATCTCGCCGGTTTGTCCATAGGCGACTGGCAGCACGGCATCGGCTGGTTTCATAAAAAAGAATGGTGCTTCGCGACCAGTCCAGCCCATTTCTTTGGCATGCTCAACATAGTTACGGCCAACACAGTAAATTCTATGAACAGGAAAAAGCAGCTCAGAATTAGCGACAGGTACGCTCACAACTTTAGGTGGAAATAAATAAGACATGATTTTTCTCACTAATAATTAATCAGGCAATCTTAAATTAGGTAATCTCAAGTAAGGTTAAGCATCAACAGCTTATCCAGGCGCTGCCGTTGGGTTTGGTCTAACAGTACCGGCAAACTACACAAACGGTGCAACTGCTCTTTGGCAGCATCTGCGTTATTGCCAGACCTGAGCGCTGCTTGCAATACATCTACTTGAATTTGCAGGCGTGTTCTCGCCAGTTCTGGTGGGCTATCAATACTATTTAAAATCTCTAATTGCAAAATACTTTGTGCTGCCGAGTCCGCATTTTTTTGCAGCAGATTGGCATAGGAGGCGTCACTATGTTGTACTGCCTGACTAATCGCCGCAAACCGCTTATCTAATTCTGAATCTAATTTACCTGGTAACTTAGTTGATGGCTTTGCTGTCAGTGTTGCCTGAGATGATAATTGCTGCCATTCCGCCGAGAGTTGTGACATCAGCGTTTGTGCCTTACTCGTATCCTCTACAAAAGCTGCCTCTAGCTGCTGACACAAACGAAGCTTCACTTGTAGCAGCTTTTTACCAGCTTGACTTTTTTCATCATGTGCTTGCTGTAAAAGTCGTTTTAGTTGCGCGACGGCGTTCTCATAACGGCGGTCAATTTCATTCTCTTCACCACGCGGCACATACCCGATTGAGCGCCAGGTATTTGCCGCCTCTTGCAATAATTGTTTGATTGCTGATTCGGACAAAGCGTCTGCCGACGGCGCTTGCTCTAAGCTCGTACACAAAGTTTGTTTGGCTTGTAGATTAGCCTTACGTTCCGCATCTGCACTGTCAGACACCGCTTTGCGTTGCGCAAACAAGCCATCGCAGGCTGCGCGGAATTTCTCCCATAATGCTTGCTCATCTTTACGACGCAAAGGCAAAGCTTGCGCCTGCTCTTGCCAGCGCACTTGTAAGGCACGCAACTGATCAACCGATTCACGCTGCTGCGGATCGAGGGCGGCGACTTGCGCAATTAATTGCTCACGCGATGCGATTTCCGCTTTTCTTTGCTGCTCCAAGGGCTGTGATAAGGACTGATAAATTGCATAAAATTGTCCATCAACCCGAGCTTTATTTTTGCGATCAACCGCAGATAATGTTTGCCAGGTTTGCTTCATCTGCATCGCAGTTTGCGAGATGACTTTCCAATCTGGTGCTGTCTGTATTGTCTGCAATAAGGCATCAGCAGTAATGCGCCACTCGCTTAGTTGCAGTTCAGCCTTTTCCAAATTAACTTTGCGCTCTTCTGCTAATTGCTGAAAATAAGCAGCAGCCGGTGCATAGGCCAGATTGCAGGCGGTATCAAAGCGATCCCAGATTTCTCTAGCCGCACCGCCAGTGCTAGCTTCTAAAGACTTCCAGCGCTCACGTAAGCCGCTCACTTTTTTGCCAGATCATCAGGTTCCAATTCTTTTGATGGCAATTCTTCTGCCGCTTTGATCAATTCATCGCGGGAGATACTGCCCCCCCATTTGGCCCATGACAGTAATCGTCCAAGCTCGCTCTGGACTTTGAATAAACGCTCTTTTTGCTCTGAATTTAAGCCAGTGTGTTTGAGATCAACGCCTCGCAACACCTCACGCTCCAATTTTTGCGCCAGCAATGCACTACCCTGCTCTAAGGCTGCCTCCATATCTTGGATTGCTGCCAAAATTTTCTCCGTACTGACCTGCACCAGCTTGACAGGTTTAGTCTTTGATGAAGGCATCGTAATTTGCCCAGGTTTTTCGGTCGATGTTGGATCAGTATGCATTGCATTAGCAGACGCTACCTCAACGCTGTCTGAAGTTTCAGCAGCGACAAATTCTGTGCTTGCTTCAATCGTCGTAGCCACAGGTGCTGACACTGGTGCTGATATGGTGGTTTTAGCCTCTGCTACTTTTTGCTTTTGCAGTTGCGTCCATTGCTCACGTGCGGCCTGCATTTTATACGTGAAGTCTGCCAGCAAATTTTTAGGTAAAGCCACAGCTTCTGGCTGTTGCAAGCATAAATCAAAGGCTTGCTGCCATACATCCAACTGAGCGCCATGGGCGTCGTCAGCAATCCCTTGGGATATGGTCAAATGCTGTACCAGATCCAGCACCTGTCTTTGCAGCGTCGTCTGTGCCTGCAAGCGTGTTTGCAATATCGTGTAGTGGGCATCAAATTCTGCTTTTAAAGCATCGGGAAAATGTTTGAGGCCTGCCACCAACTTATCCAGATCAGCAATTTGCTGCGGAATCAAACTAGCTTGCAAACCCAACTGCTGCGCTTGATTGATACAGCGCAAAGCTAACTGTTGCTGCTGATCTGCTTGCGCCAGCACATCCAAACGTGCCTGCATCAGTTTGGCAACACGCTTATCTGTATTGCGCATTGCGCTCAGTACTTTTTGCAGCGCGGCTGCGCTGTGTACGTAATTAGCCGCTTTAAAACGACCGTCAGCAAAATCACATGCTAATAACAAGCTAACGATTGCGTCTTCTGCACCGGGATTGCTTGCCAGGCTCTCTATCTTAGCCAAGGTAGCGGCACGCGCCTGGACAATTTGTTGCTGTTGATCTGCTTTGGCAACGCTCGCCAGGCTGGCAGCGTTAGCGGCGGCTAAATTGCTATTGGCAGAGGAAGATGTTGCTTTAGGTTTGCGCTTAAAAAGGAAATCGAACATGAGTGTTTGGATTGGTAGGTGGGCAAAAACTGCATGATAGCAAGATTCGGCCGAATTCGGCTGGATTCGACTGGGGGGCTTGGGGTTAGGCTAGATGAAGCACTCACTCTGCCAATTCAGTATTTTCAGCAATTAAGCTTGCACCAACATCTGTCAGTTGTTGTAGATATTCTCACCACGCACGAAAGAAGGGATTTAAACCATTTCTCTGCACATATTTGTAGCAAACAAATCCAAGCTTTTGGTCTATATGGTGTTGAGTAGCTAGTAGTGAACGTAGCGCACAAGCTGGCACATAAACTGCTATTTATTTTCATTGCGTACAAATAATTCCTACTTTTAGGAAGTCCGTCACCGTGATACTGCTACATAAAAATGGCAAAGTAATTATCGCAGCAAGTATTTGCAATGTCGTGGCTCAGTACGATGATGTTTTGCTGCGATTGTCTCTCAACCAAATAGGAATTAGTCACACACTTATACATACCCAAATAAATTAGTCATCAGGCTCTCAACTACGCTCATTACTACACGTCTATTACTTCAACACCAAGGAGAAATTATGTCACGTCGTACCGTACTAAAAGCGACCGCACTCGGCGCTATGGCTTTGACTGCATCAACCTGGATGGCACAGGCATTGGCAGCAGATACGATTAAAGTCGGAATTTTACATTCGCTGTCGGGCACGATGGCAATTTCCGAGACTTCCCTCAAAGACGTGGCATTAATGACAATCGACGAGATCAATGCTAAAGGTGGTGTGATGGGTAAAAAGCTGGAGCCGGTGATTGTCGATCCTGCTTCCAACTGGCCACTGTTTGCGGAAAAAGCACGACAACTGATTTCTCAGGATAAGGTATCTGTCGTATTTGGTTGCTGGACATCGGTATCCCGCAAATCGGTCTTACCGGTATTTAAAGAACTTAATAGCCTGCTGTTCTACCCTGTGCAGTACGAGGGTGAAGAACTAGAGAAAAACGTGTTTTACACTGGTGCCGCTCCAAATCAACAAGCGATACCAGCGGTGGAATATCTGATGTCAAAAGAAGGCGGCGGAGCCAAGCGCTTTGTTCTGCTAGGCACTGACTATGTTTATCCACGCACTACCAACAAAATCCTGCGGTCCTTTTTGCACAGCAAGGGCGTGAAGGATACTGACATCGATGAGGCCTACACTCCGTTTGGTCACTCTGATTATCAGACGATTGTTGCCAATATCAAGAAATTCTCCGCCGGTGGCAAAACAGCCGTCATCTCCACGATCAATGGCGACTCCAACGTACCGTTTTATAAAGAGTTGGGTAATGCAGGTCTGAAAGCAACTGACGTCCCAGTCGTCGCCTTCTCAGTCGGCGAGGAAGAACTACGCGGTGTTGATACCAAGCCCTTAGTCGGCCATCTGGCAGCCTGGAATTATTTTGAGTCGGTAAAAAATCCGGTCAACACCGAGTTCATTAAAAAATGGAAAGACTACGCAGTCGCCAAAAAATTACCGAATGCAGCTACCGCTGTGACCAACGATCCGATGGAAGCAACGTATGTCGGTATCTATATGTGGAAGCAAGCAGTAGAAAAAGCCAAATCCACCGACACCGACAAAGTAATTGCAGCCATGGGCGGACAAACCTTTAAAGCACCGTCCGGCTTTGTCTTAAGCATGGATGCAACCAATCACCACTTGCATAAGCCAGTGATGATTGGTGAAATCAAAGCGGATGGTCAGTTCAATGTCGTTTATAAAACGAAAGAAACCATTCGCGCACAACCTTGGAGTCCGTACATCCCTGGTAATGAGGCAAAGCAAAAAATGTAATAGCGCGATAGTGATAGCGGGGCTTCAAAAAAACTATCTGCTTGTCCGTCGCTCCTGCTAGGCAGAACTCAGAGACGTGTTGTGATTCACGTACGTCTCTGGATTCCTGCTAAAAGCACGCATGAATGACGTGCATCGTTTTAAGTCTTTTTTAATTATTGTGTCGGGTTCTTAATTAAAAGGTTTTTAGAAGCTACCAATTTTTCAACGTCCAATGATTATTGGGCTCCCAGACCATAATTGGCCTGGGAGCCTCACAAATAATGGACATTCTTCTTTGGTAACTTCTACAAATCCCCTTTTGCACTTTTGTACCTTCAGATCACATCATATGTCTCTGGAAGTTTTGTAGTAGGCAAAATCGACCTCAAAATATCCTATGAAAATATTCAAATTCAGTATTTTGACTGTCCTGTTTTGTATGAGTTGCACGGCGCAGGCTGCGATTGACGCCAAACTTTTACAAGGCTTAACTAGCGACGATCCGGACGCCCGCATCGCTGCAGTCACAGAGATAGCAGCACTGGCAAATGACGATAGCAGCAAAGTCTTAAATGCGCTAAAAAGCGAATCGCTATACACCACAACCGATGGCTTAGTTTTAATCGTCGATGGCGACAATGCCTACAATCCCGCCACCGAGAAATCTAGCAAGTTGCCCGACGGTAGCGATGTGATCAGTATCAACAATCGCTTGCGCGGCGCTATCGATAATGCTCTCTCAGCCCTAAAGTTATTTTCCACGGACAAATCTGTGCGTCTGGCAGCTGCCACCACCTTGCAAACCGACGCCAGTCTGGAGCAACTACCATTGATCAGCAAAGCCTATGCAAAAGAATCAGACCCCGAGGTGAAATCACTTTTACAACTGGTGATTGCCACTGCTAATCTGCAATCCCCAGATGCAGCGCAGCGCAAAGCGGCTGTCACTTCCTTAGTTGGCAGCAGCAATGCCAAACTCAATCCGCTGTTGCAAAAGATGCTGGATAAGAATCTCGATGGGAGCTTTATCGAAGCCGACGCCAGCATCCGGACAGAGGTCCGTGCAACGCTCAAAGCCATTGACTCCCGGCTGGCACGTACCGAATTTATCGGCAATTTGTTCTATGGCGTATCGTTAGGCAGCGTCTTGCTGCTAACAGCGCTGGGATTGGCGATTACCTTTGGTTTAATGGGAATCATCAATATGGCGCATGGCGAGTTATTGATGATCGGTGCTTATACTACTTACGTAGTGCAAATGCTATTTCGCAAATTCATCCCTGGTGCGCTAGACGCCTATCTGATCATCGCACTACCTGCCGCTTTTATTGTCGCAGGTGCCGTGGGGATATTTTTAGAGCGTACCGTCATCCGTTGGTTATACGGTCGCCCATTAGAAACTTTGCTCTGCACCTGGGGCATTAGTCTGATGCTGATGCAAACAGTACGCACCATTTTTGGTGCACAAAATGTCGAAGTCGCCAATCCGTCCTGGATGTCTGGCGGCGTGACGGTATTAGGATCGCTGGTCTTATCCTACAACCGGATATTCATCATTGCCTTCGCCTTCATTTTGGTATTTGCGGTCTGGCTGATTTTAAATAAAACCAGAATGGGTTTATTCGTTAGGGCTGTAACCCAAAATCGACGTATGGCAGATTGTGTGGGTGTCGCAACCGGCAAAATTGATATGCTGACTTTTGGATTGGGCTCCGGCATTGCTGGTCTCGGAGGTGTCGCCTTGTCGCAATTGGGCAATGTTGGCCCAGACTTAGGCCAAAGCTATATCGTAGATTCATTTATGGTGGTGGTGCTTGGCGGCGTTGGCCAACTGGCAGGTACCGTCATTGCGGCCATTGGCTTGGGCGAAGTGAATAAGTTTTTAGAACCTTTTGCCGGAGCTGTGATGGCAAAAATCGTCATACTCGTATTCATCATTGTTTTCATCCAACGCCGGCCACAAGGCTTATTCGCGCTGAAAGGTAGGAGTGTCGAATGATCAGCGCCCCAACAATGAGCTATCACACCCCCTCTTTCTTCTCACGTCCAGCCTGGGTCGGCATCATCGTATGCGTCATCATCGCTGCCTTGTTACCAATACTTAATTTAAGTTTTCCTGCGAGTCATCCTCTACATATTTCGAGCTTTACCATCACTCTCGTTGGTAAGTTCATGTGCTACGCAATGGCAGCGTTGGCTCTGGATCTGGTCTGGGGGTACACCGGTATTTTATCGCTGGGGCACGGCGTCTTTTTTGCATTGGGCGGATATGCGCACGGCATGTATCTGATGCGAGCGATTGGTCGTGACGGTGTCTATCAAAGTAACTTGCCAGACTTTATGGTGTTTCTAGACTGGAAGACCTACCCGTGGTACTGGTCGATGACCGACAATTTTTGGTATTGCATGGCATTGGTGGTTCTGGTGCCGGGAACGTTGGCATTTGTGTTTGGTTTTTTTGCTTTCCGGTCACGAATAAAGGGAGTGTATTTCTCCATCATTACCCAAGCCATGACCTTTGCTTTTATGCTGCTGTTCTTCCGCAATAACACCGGGTTTGGTGGCAACAATGGCTTCACCGATTTCAAACGCATTCTCGGTTTTAACGTCACTGCGCCAGGTACCAAGGCTGCTTTATACCTGATTACGTTGGCCGCGTTGTTTGGGGCACTGATGTTATGTCGCTGGATCGTGACCTCGAAATTGGGTCGTGTGCTTCAGGCGGTAAGAGATTCAGAATCCCGTCTAATGTTTATAGGTTATAACCCGTTGTGGTTCAAACTGTTTGTCTGGACCTTATCAGCCGTGTTGTGCGGCATTGCCGGGGCCTTATATGTACCGCAGGTGGGCATCATCAATCCATCCGAAATGTCTCCTGGCAATTCAATAGAAATGGTGATCTGGGCCGCCGTCGGAGGACGGGGAACGTTGCTGGGACCGATCATTGGCGCCTTCACAGTGAATGGCTTAAAGAGCTGGTTCACCGGTGCCTTCCCCGACCTATGGCTATTTGCACTGGGACTCATCTTTATTCTTGTCACTCTGTTTATGCAACAAGGAATCTTAGGTTTAGCAAAACAGGTACGCACTAAATTGAATCATCATAAGGAGGCAGCATGAGCGAGCGTAGTAGTGTGCTGCAGCCAGGCCAAACTTATGATGGTGCAACTGGTGACGCTGCCGCATCATTCGGACGTGTTAAATCTAATCAGGTTGATACCAGCCATGGTGCAATATTGTATCTGGAAGATATCACCGTATCGTTTGACGGCTTTAAGGCAATCAACAATCTCAATCTCGATATTTCAGTCGGTGAATTACGCTGCATTATCGGCCCCAATGGCGCGGGAAAAACTACGATGATGGATATCATCACAGGAAAAACCAAACCGACATCAGGCAAAGTTTTTTTTGGTCAGACGATGGATCTGACCAAAATGACTGAGGTCGAAATCGCCCATGCGGGTATCGGTCGTAAATTTCAGCGCCCCACCGTTTTTGAGCAACACACCGTCTTCGACAATCTGGAACTAGCGATGAAGATGGACAAGCGGGTCAAGACCACGCTATTCGCTAAATTAAATAGCGAGCAGCGCGACAAGATTGACAGCATCTTGCAATTGATACGCCTGAACGGACAAGAAAACAGACTGGCAGGCCTGCTGTCTCACGGCCAAAAACAATGGCTAGAAATCGGCATGCTATTGATTCAAGAGCCACAATTGATTCTGCTCGATGAACCCGTCGCTGGGATGTCTGACGCTGAAACAGCCCGCACCGCGGAGCTGCTAAACGAGTTACGTGGTAAGCATTCAATTATGGTGGTCGAACACGATATGGGCTTCGTCACTGAGATTGCACAACAAGGCAAAGTCACCGTACTGCACGAGGGATCGGTACTGGCGCAGGGAACCATGCAACAAGTACAGGCGGACGAAAAAGTGATTGAAGTGTACTTGGGACGTTAAGTCTAAGGCCCTATATATCCGCTCAATTTCAAGTGTATTAATACCGGAATCAGACATGCTACAAGTCGAACAAGTACATCAACACTATGGCTCATCCCATACCTTGCGGGGCATTTCTCTCAGCGTCAAAAAAGGGGAATGTTTGTCGCTACTCGGACGCAATGGGGTTGGTAAAACGACGCTATTAAAATGTCTGATGGGTGTACTTCCATTGTCCCAAGGCAGCGTAAAACTGGACGGCAAAAATATCAGTAAATTATCTCCGCACGAAAGGGCAAAACTAGGCATCGCCTACGTGCCGCAAGGCCGTGAAATCTTTGCCCGGCTCACCGTCGAAGAAAATTTATTGATGGGCATGGCAACACTATCGAGTAAAAAAGCATCGATGATCAAAGGTGAGGTCTACGAGCTTTTCCCCGTTTTAAAAGAAATGCTGCAACGTCGTGGTGGTGATTTATCGGGCGGCCAACAACAACAGTTAGCGATAGCGCGGGCCTTGCTAGCAGAACCAAAATTGATCATTCTGGACGAACCGACCGAAGGCATTCAACCCTCCATCATCAAAGACATCGGCCGCGTCATCCGCCTGCTTCGCGAACGTGGCGATATCGGGATTTTATTATGTGAGCAATATTTTGATTTTGCCCGCGAACTGGCCGATCATTTTGTGATTTTAAATCGTGGCGAAGTAGTCGCCTCTGGTGATAAAAATTTAATGGATGGGGATGATGTCAAGCGGCACTTAGCGGTATAGTAAAGGCATGATACTTACTGACATATCTCCCTCCATTATTCACGATCATGCCCCTGCTAAAAAGCAACATTGGCAAGCCAAATTGCAAATTGCTTTTAGTGATGATCAAGGCGTTACCCGACTGACCGAGCGCGACCATACCGGTCCATTGCGAGTACAAAAGCCCCTGTATCCCGAAGGCCAAAAAATTTGCCACGCCATCATCATCCATCCGCCCGGCGGCGTTGTGGGTGGCGATGAGCTAAGCATTACGGCAAAACTGGGGACAGCCAGCCACGCGCTCATTACCACACCCGGTGCGGCAAAATGGTATCGCAGCAACGGCTACACATCGCAGCAGCATATTCATTTGTTGGCAGAGGCAGGTAGCAAGCTAGAATGGTTGCCACAAGAGACGATATTTTTTGACGACGCACAAGTCGATTTGCATCAGACAATTCAACTGGCGCAAGACGCCTGCTATATCGGTAGCGACATCCTGTGCTTTGGCCGCACCGCATCGGGCGAAAGCTATCGTAGCGGAAAAATAAAACAACACACTCGGATAGAACGCGCAGGCAAACTGATCTGGAATGAACAAGGCAGCATACGAGGCGGTAGCGCAGCGATGTCCAGCCGAATGGGCTTAGCAGGCAACACCGTCTGCGCCACAGTGATAGCCAGCCCGGTACCTCTTCATGCGGCAGGATTGCAAGCATTGCGGGATCAAACTCACCAGTGGTTGCAACAAACCGAAGCAGGTGCACAATGTGGCGTGTCACAATTAAAATCTTTATTGGTGGCACGCTACCTCGGCAATTCGAGTGAAACTGCCAAACAATGGATGACCATGGTCTGGCAACATTTACGCCCTTCTCTGATGCAAGAAGACGCCATCGTGCCGCGTATCTGGAACACATGAAAAATCAATAGAGAATTCGCTAAAAAATTAGCGCGAACTACTCAAGCAGCAACCGAAAGGAAAATACATGGATCTCACTCCCCGCGAAAAAGATAAGCTGCTCATCTTTACCGCTGCATTGTTAGCAGAACGTCGCCAGGCACGCGGCCTCAAACTTAATTATCCAGAGGCTGTTGCACTGATCACTGCCGCCATCATGGAAGGTGCGCGCGATGGAAAAACCGTTGCGCAACTGATGTCTTATGGCACGCAAATCCTGACCCGAGCCGACGTCATGGACGGCATCCCCGAGATGATCCCCGATATTCAGGTAGAAGCGACCTTCCCTGACGGTACCAAACTGGTTACCGTGCATCACCCAATTCCATAGGAGCCCGACATGAACCCAGGCGAAATGCTGATAGAACCCGGCGAGATCGAACTCAACGTCGGACGGGCAACTGCCACGCTGGTCGTTTCGAACAGCGGTGACAGGCCGATACAGGTCGGCTCCCATTTTCATTTTTTTGAAACCAATCCAGCGTTGCAGTTTGAACGTCAGACGGCTTACGGTATGCGACTGAACATTGCCGCAGGTACTGCAGTCCGGTTTGAACCAGGTCAGCAACGCACTGTTGAACTGGTCGCGCTGGCGGGGGACCGCAAGGTGTATGGCTTCAACGGTAAAGTGATGGGGGCATTATGAAAATTTCCAGACAAGCCTATGCAGAAATGTTTGGCCCCACGACTGGCGACCGTATACGCCTGGCAGATACCGGTCTGTTTATTGAAATCGAAAAAGACTTCGCCATCTATGGTGAGGAAGTCAAATTTGGCGGCGGCAAAGTGATCCGCGACGGCATGGGGCAATCGCAGCGCCCGCATGCAGAGGTCATGGACACCGTCATCACCAACGCAGTGATTCTGGATCACTGGGGTATCGTCAAAGCGGACATCGGTTTAAAAAACGGCCTGATCGCCAAGATCGGTAAAGCAGGCAATCCGGATATCCAGTCTGGTGTTGATATGGCCATCGGTGGTGCGACTGAAATCATTGCGGGCGAAGGTATGATCGTCACCGCAGGCGGAATCGATTCGCATATCCATTTCATTTGTCCGCAACAAATTGAAGAAGCATTGATGAGCGGCGTGACCACGATGCTGGGCGGCGGTACTGGCCCAGCAGTCGGCACCGCAGCTACAACCTGTACGCCAGGACCGTGGCATTTACATTCGATGCTGATGGCAGCAGATGCCTTCCCGATGAACCTCGGTTTTTTGGGGAAAGGTAATGTCAGCCTCCCCTTGCCTCTGGAAGAACAAATCCTGGCAGGTGCA
The DNA here is from genome assembly GCF_034314085.1 of Undibacterium sp. 5I1. Taxonomy (NCBI): domain Bacteria; kingdom Pseudomonadati; phylum Pseudomonadota; class Betaproteobacteria; order Burkholderiales; family Oxalobacteraceae; genus Undibacterium; species Undibacterium sp. 5I1. The sequence goes on along the minus strand of NZ_JAVIWI010000001.1, from coordinate 4,664,645 downwards.
ATCGGTCTGAAGTTACATGAAGACTGGGGAACTACGCCCGCGGCAATCGATAACTGTCTGAGCGTGGCAGACCGCATGGATGTACAAGTAGCGATCCATAGCGACACTTTGAATGAAGGTGGCTTTTTGGAACACACGCTGGCGGCGTTTAAAGACCGGACTATTCACACCTTTCACACAGAGGGTGCAGGCGGTGGTCACGCGCCCGACATCATTGCAGCAGTGGGTGAAAGCAACGTGCTCCCCTCCTCCACCAACCCGACGCGTCCTTACACGGTCAACACGCTGGACGAACATTTAGATATGCTGATGGTCTGCCATCATCTCGACCCTGCAATTGCAGAAGATATCGCCTTCGCCGAATCTCGCATCCGGCGCGAGACCATTGCCGCTGAGGACATTTTGCATGATATCGGCGCGATCTCTATGATGTCATCCGACTCGCAAGCCATGGGGCGTGTTGGCGAAGTCATTATGCGTACCTGGCAAACCGCCGACAAGATGAAGCAGCAACGTGGTTCTCTGCCAGAAGATAACGAGCGCAATGACAACTTCCGCGCCAAGCGCTATATCGCCAAATACACGATCAATCCCGCCATCACCCACGGGATTGCGCATGTAGTTGGTTCGCTGGAAGTCGGAAAAATCGCCGATATCGTACTCTGGAAACCCGCCTTCTTTGGCGTCAAACCATCGATGATCGTCAAGGGTGGCATGATCGCAGCAGCACAGATGGGTGACCCCAACGCGTCTATCCCGACACCACAACCGGTGCATTACCGCATGATGTTTGGTGCGTTTGGTGGCGGCTTAAAAAAATCCTTCACCTTTGTGTCACAAGCAGGATTTGATGCAGGTCTGGCAGAGCAACTCAAGCTCAACAAGACCTTAATTCCGGTTAAAAACACCCGCAATATCCGCAAAAAAGACATGATCCACAATGGCTTAACACCCAAAATGGAAGTCGATTCAGAAACTTATGAAGTCCGTGCCAATGGAGAATTGTTGGTCTGCGAACCGGCAAAAATTTTGCCAATGGCGCAGCGGTATTTCTTGTTTTAGGTTTGGTTTTGGTTTTAGTTTTAATTTGAGTTTGGTTTAGCGTTTGATAGCCTAGGTTGGACTGCGCCTTACCAGCCTAACAACTATAAAATTTCAAAAACACGATTATGCCATCCGCTGTAGAAGATGTAATACAACTAGTGCGACCTATTTCTTATTGTTATGAAATCACTTTTGCTATTGACTCTTTCAAGCTTATACCTAGGTATAGCTATACCTTGCCTTGCCCAAATTGATTATCAAACCAAATGGGTACATGGATCATGGGTAAATGTGCACTCAGGTTCTAGTGCGGATACGACAGTGATTTCCCATCTACCGGCGAATACGCTGGTGCAAATGGAAGTTACACAAAATCATAATACCTGGGGCAATGAATTCTGCCCAATACACTGGGCGAAAGATCAACATGGCTTTATCGTATGCAATTTACTGGGAGACCAAGCGCTACAGATTGACGATATAGGTGAGCTGTATTTGACGAACGTGCCCTCATCTGCTTCTCGACTCATTGAAAACCCGCGCTATTCAGCTACGCAAGCGTTTTGGTTGCAGCCTAGTTTTTTGCGATTACGCAACGCAGGAATGTTTTTTAACAATACTATGCTTAGTGAAAAAGAAAAGTCTTTAGAAAATGTAGATCAGAATTTTGTTTGGGAAAAACGTCCGTCATTACGTCGCTTTGCTATTCCTGAGTTTGAAGCTATGAAACAAGTGATGGAAAAGGGAGTTGTCGAACCGCAGAAATTACACAAGAATAAACTCGGCTCGTGGAAAGAGTTAAAAGCGCTTGCAGATGCTGATGCCACGGCGTCGGATAAGACTTTAAAATACGCCTCTGCAATTAATAATCGTCTCTTTTATCCTGGCGCTTTAAAAATGGTAAAGCAAATAAATCTGCCAGAAATTAAAACATCGTATTTCAAAAATACTAAGCAGCTATTGCGCCCTCAAGCCGAGGCAGAAGAGCTCAGCGCACACTTCCAAGTTCCTTATTTTTTACGATATCGTGGTGTGCCGTTTTGGAGGAAATCGGAAGCTGCCGGTATACAACTAGCGGGTTGGTGGGATATCGGGAATGTCGATATTGCTCTGCAAAAAAAAATCGGGAAAAATACAATTTATAGCGATGGCAAACTTGTGTCTATAGCCACAATAGAACAACGGTCTTTTTGGAGCGGGAACTGTAATGATGGTTTTCGTTTTAGTGGAGATAAAACACAAAATTTCCCGATTCTGAGTATCTCTGAAAAGCACCTTCAACCTGAAGCTATTCTAAATTTTTTCACACGTGATCCTATTCCGTCAGGCAAAGTAAAAATTACTAATCTGCCCGCACAAGATTTGCAATACGTAGCAAGCAAAATACAAAAGCATGAGCAATTTACACGCGGTGCACTACACACCATCGACATCGATCAAGATGGCATTCCTGATTTCGCCATTTGGGAGGCCTGGCATTACGTCATTATGTCTGATACCAACAAGCCAGAACCTGGGTTTAGAATGTACTTTAGCAATATAGCTGGTGAGTGGCGCTTACTCGATATCGATGAATTTTATGTTTGCGATGGCTAATAAGTTAATATCAAAAAATTAAAAGCAATATGGAACAGAAAATTGTTAAACGTAATCTTGTTTAACAGATACTTCCCTCATCAATCAAATCAAATTCAATCCCCAAAATGACAACTGATACAGACATCCATTTAAGTGGTTCGTTCAAAGCCACGGACTCCAGCGGCACCAATCACGAGATCAAAGCAATTCGTATTTTTGATGAAGGCTACGGCATCATCGATGTCTACATCGACTTTGCTGCACCGATAGAAAACGGTCTCTATAACGATAAAGCGCTGCTCAGCCAGATCATGGCTAAGTTGCGTGAGCTAGGTTATGTCGGCCCTGATTTTGGTCATGGCGATTTGGGTCTGCAAGAAAGAACTGTGATCGCACTGGAAGCGCCGGAAGAATTCTGTGCATTTGCCGCGCGTCATGGCTGGAAAAATCTGGCAGATGAATTTAACGACGAGGAGTAACAAACAATTTTATGTATGCATTAAGAAAATATCTCAACGTATCCAATACGTTGATCGCGATAAGTCTGCTGGTTGCTTTGCTGTCGCGACTGGGTGCATCTCGTGCGGTGTTGTCTCCGCTATGGATCGCCGCCCCGGGCAGTGATGGTATTAATAGTATCTTGCAGGGTGAAGTCTGGCGCCTGATCACTCCGATCTTTATTCATTTTGGCTGGATGCATCTGCTATTTAATATGTTAGCAATGTGGGATCTGGGAAGATTGATCGAGTCTCGACGGAGTAGCGGGTTTTATCTGCTCTTTCTTGTGGTGCTGGGAATCGGGTCGAATCTCGTGCAGTTCTTGCTGACTCAATCACCGTTCTTTGGCGGGATGTCGGGCGTGTTGTATGGCTTATTTGGGTACATCTGAATGCAAGGTCGGACTAACCCACGCTTTGGGATTATTTTGACGCAACAAACGATCGTGATGATGTTGGGCTGGTTTGCCCTTTGCTGGATTGGATTACTTGGTCCGATTGCGAACTGGGCACACACTGGCGGATTAGTTATTGGCGTTGTCTGGGGTTTTTTAGATAAACGATAGCAGTGAGATAGTGCTTCAATGATGCGTCATATCCCACGATGTGCCGCTTGAGTTAATTTCTGATCGTCGATTTAACACGTACTCTCATGATGAAAACCATTCCGTCTTCGATGGCCTTGCTCGCGGCAATCCTACTAACATCGGTCTGCCAGGCAGCGGACAAAGAACCCGGCGTCCTACTCAAATCTGGCGAGTGGGGTCAAGCGATGGGCAGTTATGGTGTACCAAAACCATTTGAGCATCTGGCTCCTGCCAAATGGCCTAAAGACCGGTGGTATAGCCTAGTCATTAAAGAAAATGACTTATTGGTTGAATCGCAATCTCCGCATGATAAAAATCAGAATGGCTAAAAAAAATTATTAGTCAGATTCCAGAAGAAAATGCGCCAGAGGCGAGCTCATCGCTAAATCTGGTGGAGCAAGAAACTGATGATATCTTGCACCTGCGTGTACCGGATTCGCCGATCAAAGAAGGCAAACATCCTTTATACGTATTTAAAAACGGCGGTCATACTCTTAACCCGGAGCTTGACTATCAATATCGTTTAAAACTCGACGATGTCGCTTTTGGCATGCGGGTTCAAAATGGACTAAAGGGAAAAAACGGCGCGCCGTATGGCGAAGGCGCGACATACTTTATTGAATACGACGGCAAGCAGTTTGAATATGCGCTTGGCTATTATGGCTGGGCATCACGCATCATTGGGATCACCGATATGGATGGCGACGGATTCCCCGATTTCATCATTGAAATTGACGGATCTAATAGCTCCGTGAAGATTATTTTACTGTCCTCAACGGCAAAGCCGGGAAAAAGTGCTCCCACGGCGAGCTTGCATTCCTGGGGCTGTTAAGTTTTAAATCCCGTTCACAACAATCCGTACAGATGCCACTGTACGGACCGTCCAAAAGCGATCCTAGATTGATAAATCGGCTCTACCACAGTCTGAGTAGTGTCCAAAAGAGGCGTCAATACAGACGCCCCTTTTTCATTCATGTCGAGAAACTATTCAAATGAATACTAAGGTGGTGAAAGCCCGTCGCCATCATCGGCGTCGCCTTGTTTATAGAGGCACTTGGTACCTCAGCAGCTTTACTATTACTGGACGAGATGGCCGTCACGATTGCGACGATGATCGCTATATAAGATGCTTTATTTCTGCAAAATGATGGCAAGTTCATGGTAATTCTCCTATCAAAAATAAGTTGTTACTTATGTGTGGCGCGGACTACCTATTTAAATCAATCGAATTTGTCTCTGCTTGAAGTCCTTCGTAAACTTAGTCAACGAAGAAAATTTTTTCAATCGGCTGTCCAAATAATTTACTGATCGTAAAAGCCAGTGGCAAGCTGGGATCGTAGCGTCCGGTTTCGATGGCGTTCACTGTCTGTCTCGATACGTCCAATAAATCAGCTAGTGCAGCCTGACTCAAGTCTCTCTGCGTGCGTAATTCTTTGACGATGTTTTTCATTTTTCACGCTCCAGAATTTTGCGGATTCCAATAATCAGACACCAGCTCCCCATAAAAATGCCGTAGGTAACAAATCCGCTCAACTTTGGAAAACCAATACCCTCCAGGAACCCGTAACTGAAGCTAAAGAACGCTGTGATTGCACCGGAGATCGCCACCACTTCAAGCAACCAGACGCGAACATAATCATCCATCCGCTTGAAATTACGTACAATCGCCCAGAGTGCCCCAAACGCAGGAATCACTGGCGTCATGACAATCAAAGTGCGGAGCAGACTGTCCGCCATCGGTTTTGCATAAGTGATTGAAACGAGTAAAACAATCACGTACAGCACGAAAGACAGACTTAATTCCTTGCGGTATTTCTTTGCGATTTCCTTGTCTCGTTTTGAATATGTTGCTTCGTTCATATTGATCTCCCCGATTAATGTAAAGCCTACTTGACACAGATATCGTTAAAAAAAGCAGGGTGAATGTTCACCTTGCTGACCTTATTTCTTACTGCGATGTTGCTCTAAACTGTAATTCCGTTTTTACTACTTTTGTTACCGATTCATACCTGCTTACATCTTTGATTATCCAGTCAAGGAAACTTGACATACACCGGTAAAAAATAAGCAGCGATTGGTCATATTTGCCGCTGCTTAACTTTTTTACATCTCTTTTTGATGTAAAGCATGTTTTACATATTAGATCTCAAAAAAGCAGATGTCAAGCTTGCTTTACAAAATATTTTGTCGATGTGTGTTTTTAGAAAAATCAAAGTCAAATGGTCTCACTGCGTCTGCCCAGTACTGTCCCGAGCTGCACTTGAGCCTATTTGCATACCTCGAATGAACCCCAAGAAAAAAGCCAGGCACGCATTCGTTGCCTGGCTTTTCATTCTTTATGCATCATTTTCAATGTGGCTTAAGCAACCTTAAAATTAGCAATCTCATGTTGCAATGTCTCCGCCTGTTGAGTCAATGCGCCAGATGCGGCTGTCGTTTGCTCTACCAGCGCTGCATTTTGTTGCGTATCCTCGTCTAAGGCATGCACCGCTGCCGCTACCTGCGTCACGCCCAGAGCTTGCTCACGGGAGGCAGAAGAAATATCGCTGAGATAGACATTAATTTGTTTGGCATTGGTCACCATCGTGGTCATTGTGGTGCCCGCTTGCTCAACCACTTTGGTACCGCTGGCAATTTGATCCACGCTATTGGAGATCAATGTTTTGATCTCGGTCGCGGCGGCGGCGCTGCGCTGTGCCAGATTGCGAACCTCGCTGGCAACGACCGCAAAGCCACGTCCGGCCTCACCTGCTCTGGCGGCTTCTACCGCCGCGTTCAGCGCCAGAATATTCGTCTGAAAAGCGATGCCGTTGATGACGCCGATGATGTCATTGATCTTGGAAGACGAAGTGTAGATCTCTTGCATCGTCGTAACTACGGTTGCGATCACCTTACCACCAGCTTCTGCAACCTTGGCATTATCGGCGGCAAATTTGGCAGCAAGGCTGGCCAGTTCTGCTGTGTTATCAACGGTCGAACCGATCTCTTCCATGGCCGCTGATTGTTCCTCCAATGACGCGGCAGCAGATTCTGTTCTGGACGAGAGATCAAAACTTGCTGAGGCAATCTCGGCGCTGGTGGCATGCAATGAGCGGGCAGAATGCCGAACCGTGCGAATTAGTCCATGCAAAGAATCATAGGCATGACGCAGATCGCCGATCACTTGCGCCGGTTCATCTTTACCCCAAGGTTTGGCTGGCGCGCGACGTAAATCACCGTCAGCCATTTCTTGCAGATGCTTACTGATCAAGCGTAAGCCCCCACTGGTGACCAAATAAAACGTATAGAAGAAATAAAATGCGAGCAAGATACCGACGCATAAAATGGCAGAGACTATGTAAAGAGTCGACTTCATTCCTGATACGCGCGTCGCTAGCAAACCGTCCAGCTCATTCATCAGGCGTTGCACCAGCTCATACTGCCCATGAACGGTCTTATTGGCAGCATCAAGATACGTGGCTTGCACTTCAGGCGCATAGTCCTGGCTATCGATCACGCTTTTTCGCGCCAGTGCGAAGAATGCGGTAGTGGCATCCAAGGTCGGCGCAACATTCAATTTATCAGACAAAGTTTTATCCGCAACGAACGCCTTGGCAAGCCCAGTGCGCATATTATTCGATTGAAATTCTGCAATCGGAATCAGCTCACTCAAGGTCTTTTGCTGCGCGGGAGTAATGCTGCCTACTTTTAAGACTGCCAGACCCAGGCCTCGCAGTTTTGCAGAGGACTCAATAATATCGGGGACTCGGGCAAACGCCGCATCCATCACGTAGAAACTGGCAATGTCAGGATCGAGCGTCAGATTGGAGTTGTCTGTCACTAAGTTCAACAAAGCAATCAGCGAATCCACATGCGCCGTATGGGCTTTAAAAACAGCATCTGTCGCCGTCGCCGCATTGGCTTGTGCAAATGCGGTCTGTACGTCAGCATAGGCCTTGGCTGTATCCAGATCGCCACCCAACCGTTTTTCAACTTCCGCTAATTTGGTTTGTGCTGCTTGCAGTTTGTCTTTCACGTCGGCCATCGTGGTTGGCGCAGTGCCGGAGATGGCGGCATTGGTCGCGTCGCGACGTAGCTGCTGAGCAAGCTCTAAGACGGGAAATATCTCGCGGTTGTATTCCACGCCCAGACGTTCTTTGGCGGAAAACTGAATACTCTCCATGGTGCTGGAATAATAAACCCAGCCCAGTACGATCATTGGCACCAGAAACATCAAACAAATGAGTAGCGCTTTCGCTTTAAATCGCAGATTGCGCATCAGCACTACACCCAGTGTCCAGAATCCGTGTACATCAAATGCACTTCCGGAAACTGGTTCGCTGTCTGGTGCGGCGAGAAATTTCTGCATCTCGGGACTGGCTCTTACAACTTTCGTCATGGTTGACTCCGTTTATTAATGTAGTTCTGGGCGCTGTAACTTGAACCGCGACGATTAGAAAAAATTTCCTTAGAGCAAAATATTAAGCGGCATTACCAAAAAAGATTGCAAAACATAGTCAAAGATATGCTTAAATTTTTAGCATGACCCGCTGTAGTTCTGAGCACAACTGCTCTACATCTATAGGCTTGCTGACATAGCCATCCGCCCCTGCTTTCTGCAGGCGAATCTTGTCTCTAGGCTCTGCATGACTTGTCACCATAATAATTGCTTGCCTGGTGCCAAACTGTTGTTCTGCTGCACGGATCGCCGCGAGTGCCTGCAAGCCATCCATCACCGGCATCATGACATCCATGAGCACCAGATCAAACTGTCTCTTCGCCAGACAGCTCAGTGCTTTTTGTCCGTCATCAACCACGACGCCAGAGTGCCCCAAGCTATCGAGCACCATGATCGCCATGCGCTGCATAAAATAATCATCGTCCACCACAAGGACGCTAAGTGGGTCACCGGCACGATAAGGACGAGGTCGTATCATGGTTAAACGATCGCTATGAAACCGCATGAAAAATCAATCGCAATCCATGAAAAACTGGCTTAAATCTATTGGTTGTTGCCAGATCAGAATGAACGCAGTTGGTAGAATGCAATCAAAAAAATTCAGATGACAGCATCACCTTTCGGTCTTGGAAATAAACATGTTGGAAGAGGGTTGGACAATTCAGTGTTGATCTGTAGCTGGCTTTTGTCAACCACTCAATTGATGAATAACGGAGCAAAAAAAATGCTGCCGTCAAAGTCGCACGCGAACGTATCGAATTCATTCGTATTGATGCGAGCTAAATGAATTCGGATTTACGACAATCGCGCCAACTGCGTTGCAGCACATTGCCGTACTGAAGTAATGTCGTCGTTGTTACACGTTACCATGACAATTTTGTATAGGTTCTAGGAATGTAGAAAATCTTCCACGACGGGAAGAGAGATGTGGGATGAGTACGCGAACAGGAACGAGCAATCAAATCGCCCTAAATGTCGATACTCCCCCCTTAATTAAGTAAAATAGGGGCGATCGTCCAATTATTCTCTGGGCAAAAAAATATACTCACGTAGAGTATATTTTTTTGATCGGAACGGTCTTCGTCGCTGCAGCCCGAAATCATCATCGGGCTACAGCGTCAATCTTGCCTTTCAACGCAACCAATGCACGACGAACACGGATGTGACGGCTTAATAGCGAACCTGGGCACGATAGACCAACTTGGTGCTACCTTCTGCCGGCACACTGATTTTCCAGACTGCGGTATTGCTAGCATCTTTGGAGTGAGGATGACTCTCGCTCATGATTTTCCAATCGCCCGGCATCGGCTCTTGAACGGTAACAACGACTGCTTCTTTTTTGGCATTTTTCAATACAATTTCAAACGCACTCTCGAAGTTGGAATTGTATTTACCAGTTCCAGAAATTTTCTTGAAGTCAGTCTGCTTTTTATCCGCAGTGACGTCGAAGGAATCACCCAATTTAATGCGGACTTTTTCGTTTTTCGGCGTGTGATCAATATTGTCTTCGCCGATGAACTGGGTATTACCTGAGCTGTCTTTTTTGTAGACGCGAATCGTGCCTTTAGGAATTGGCATGCCGAGATGCGAACTCTCTTTATTATCAAACTCGACAAAAGCGGCGACTTTGATTTTTTGACCAATATCACCGTAACTGCTTTGGTAATAATAATCGCTGCCGCTCAGCAACAACTCTTTGCGCGCTGGCACGGCACTGCCGGATAACAGAGCGACTTGCTTGGTTTGATTTTCGGCAATGGTCGTCGGGTGGTCTAAGGTGTAGAGATGATATTCAAACAGAGATTCCTCTACCATCGCCTTCCTCATCAACGGCGCGGCAGCAACTGCATTGCCAGTAATTTGTACTCTAGGAGATTGATCTGGAACCTGATGCACATCGCCAGCGACCAGTTGCAATTTAGCGTTGCGATAGGAGGCACCGCTGGTATTGGTCAGTGTGACCCAGCCAGAAATGTCCAGCTTATCTTCCGCCGGATTGAGTTCAACCACATAGTCTGCTTTCCATGCCAGTCCACTCGTAAGATAACTTAACTCTACTGCTTGTTGCTGCGCACCTTTGTTATCCAATGCCATGACCAGAGTTGGCCGGTCGCGCAGATTAGACGGCACATCGTTATACACAATACGGCCCGGCACACCGGTTTCTATCCGGTCACCAATTTTGAGTACGACGCCATTTTTCGCGGAGAGAACCAAAGCGGACTCTGTCGTTTCGGCACCGGTCGCGGTATTGGTGCGGATCACAGTGACATTACGTCCGACATATTTCTCTAATAATTTTTGCGGCGTCAGCAAATCAAAATCAAAATTCTGCTCTTGCACCGACAAGCTGCCTGGCGAGGTAATGCTGCGCAGCAAAGCGGTTTCTGGCCGCATATTGGCACTGACATCACGGAAGGCGAGCGAAGAGACACCACTCTTGAGTTGAATTTTGCGCTGATCTTTAATTAAGGCCAGATTATTGTTATAAATCGTGACGGCAACTTCTTGCTGATCGTTAAGCGTGCTGCGCTGTTCTTCTGTCTGTGCGTTGGCGCTAAGGTTGGTGCTGCCAATTAGCGTCAACAGAAGCAGTGTCGCGGAGAGTGGTGGTCGCATAGGAGTCCTCTTTTTGATCAATAGGAAATACGGTAGTCACTGTATGCCAAGGGCAAATGTGATGCAATGAGTATGACTTGCGCAAGGCCGTGAAGTTCAAAGCTGAAATCTGCACGCTGTCACGCTGTCATTAACCGGGAAGATTTTCGTGTGCTAAAACAGGGCTTCACACAAAGATACAGAGACAGAGACAGGCACACACATAGATATACAGAATTAATATACTCCTCATAATTTATTTAAAAAATGTCCTATTAACCAAATAATACATGGACACTTAATATATACATACAGGGAGTATATATTTAGAAAAAAATAACAGGTGTCTTAAGACAACCTGAAATTAATCTGTGATGGCCGGCCGTCAAGTTGCAAACTGGCTTTGGCAGCAGGCATCTGGCTGATGACTTTGCCGCGTCGTATGACGGTTAATCTGGCGGCACGCAGGCGTATTGCTTCTATCGTATTGGCGGCGTCAAGTATCACGAGATCAGCATGACATCCGACTTGGATACCGTAGCCTTCTAAACCCAAGATGGTGGCTGGCGTCTCTGTGACGGCGCGGTAGCACGCGCGCATTGCCTCTTGCCCGGTCATCTGCGCTACATGCAATCCCATGTGTGCGACTTCTAACATGTCGCCAGAACCCAGGCTATACCACGGGTCCATCGCGCAATCCTGACCAAATGCGACATCAATCCCGGCAGCCAACATTTCTGGCACCCGCGTCATGCCACGTCTTTTTGGATACGCGTCGTGACGACCTTGCAGGGTGATATTAATGAGCGGATTAGCAATCGCTGCGACACCGGCCTCGCGTATCAACGGCAGCAACTTGCTGACATAGTAGTTATCCATGGAATGCATCGAGGTTAAGTGGGAGCCAGTCACTCTGCCTTGCATACCCAGCCGATGACTGTGATAGGCCAATGTTTCGATATGGCGCGACAAAGGATCGTCGGATTCATCACAATGCATGTCCACACGATATCCGTTGTCAGCAGCGTATTCGCACAGGATTTTGACGGACTCCGTACCATCGGCCATGGTGCGTTCAAAATGTGGAATACCACCGACCACATCAACGCCCATCGCCATCGCCCGCTTTAAATTAGTCAGCGCCGTCGCGCTGCGCAATATGCCATCTTGCGGGAAAGCGACCAATTGCAAATCGATATAAGCTGCGACCCGCTTTTTGACCTCCAGTAAAGCCTCAACTGCCAGCAAACGGTCATCGCAAATATCAACATGCGACCGTATCGCCAGCAAGCCACGCCCGACCGCCCAATCACAATACTGCATCGCTCTTTGCACTAACGCATCTTGCGTCAGCATCGGCTTCAGCTCGCCCCATAATGCAATCCCTTCTAGCAAAGTACCTGACTGATTGACTCGCGGCAGACCATAGCTAAGCGTTGCGTCCATATGGAAGTGCGCATCGACAAACGGTGGCGATACCAGATTGCCACCGGCATCTATTTCTTGCACCGCTCGTGCTGGCAACTTGTGATCTATCGCGACGATACGACCGGACTCAATCGCTATATCGATATTGGTACGACCATCAGGTAAATTGGCGTTACGAATAATCAGATCCATGAGCGTCCTTGCGGTTTGGAGTGGAGAGTTAGATAGAGATTATTATGCCCGATGCGCTTGATCATTGTGAGGAAACTATGGATTCAAATCAGGAATTTGAGAAGCAAGATAAATTGGCCGAGGCGTAGTTTTTGACGTTGGTTTTGAACTAGCTTTTGAAGTTGGAATTCCGCTGTGGCACTGCCGTTTTTATCCGTTAAAAATGGATAAGAAAGGTTCGTTGTCTGAGCAAAGCGAGTTTCGAACTTTTCCCATTTTTGACGGATAAAAACGGGAACCCCGAAGGGGCAGTGACTTCGCGGTCGCCTTTCTTTGCCTTCTTTCTTTGGCGAAGCAAAGAAAGAGGGTAGCCGCCGGTCTACCACCGGTCGGCAATCTCAAAATACCAAATGTCAGTCACAAAAATTACGACCTGATAATAGACGAATTGACTTGTATAAGCTCCGTGGATACCAGCCGGGAGTGACCCGGCAGCCACTTACTTTTCTTTGCTTCGCCAAAGACAAAAGTAACAGCAATCAATCTTTCACTAGAGTTCGGCAAAGGACAAAGACTAGCAATCTCTATGCGTGACATAGCAGACAAATTACTTCTCTGGATACATCACAAACTGTACATAATTATTCAAATTAAAATACCGGTTAGCAGCTTGTTTTATATCATCCAATGTCACTGCATTGACGCGCGCCTCATAACCTAACATCTCTGCCATATCAGTGCCATACAAGATAGAGTCTTGTAGATTACCAAGCCAATAAGTATTCGTACGCATCTGTATTTGTCGTTCTTTAAGCCAGTTCTGTTTTACTTTATTCAGATCCGCCAATAATGGTCCGTCCGTTTTTATTTGCTGTATTTCCGCAAACATAGCAGCGATCACTTTATCCACATTTTCTGGGCCGCATGGCAGAGTGACGCCGATACGATAATTTTGATCAGGGATACGATTGATAGAGCCACCCATGCCTCCACCGTAGATCAAGGTCAATTTCTCACGCAAAATATCCGTAATACGAAGATTCAGTACATCGAGCATGGCGTGAAAACGCATATTTTCTTCTTTAGAATAAGTAGCAGCGCCAGAGAAATTAAGGACGACTCTGCTGTTCTGCTCTGTACCAACTCGCACTTCTTTTTTTACTACGCCAGTAACAATATGCATCCCTAAATCTTTGTAAGTAGTGACAATCTCGGACGTGGGTAAATTTGCTAGATAAGCCGTAATCAGCGGTTTTATTTTATCGATCTCAAAACTACCTACAATGATAAAAGTCAGCCCTTTAGCGCTACTAAAACGGTCGTTAAAAATCGCCATGCTACGATCCAGATCAATCTGACTAAAATCTTCTGGCTTTGCGGAGCGAACTGAGCGCGGGTGATTGTTATACAGCGTCGTGATCAGCGCATCGTTGAATATAGATTCAGGACTTGCCATCGTATTTTTTGTCGCATCCTGTCCTTTTTTAATATACGACTTAAATAGCTCTTCGTCTTTGCGTGGGCTAGTCATTCGCAAAGATAGCAGTTGAAATAAAGTTTCAACATCCGCGCTGCCTGCAGAACCGCTAAAACCCTCAGTATAAAAACCACTACTGGTTTGTAAGTTAGCCGATTTTCCAGCTAAAATTTTTGGAATATCGGTAGATGAAAAAGTCTTTAGACCCATGCTTGAGACTATGCTACTGGCATAGCGGGCATTGAAATTATCTTTATTCTCATATAGGGATTGCCCACCAAAACGTGTGGTACTGATCAATACCTGATCATTTTTAAAATCAGTCGATTTGAGAACGACTTTGACACCGTTTGACAGCGTCAATTCGGTTAAATCCAGTTCCTTATTATATTTTTCAGAAATGATGCTGCCAGATTTTTGTGGGCGCTCCATTAAATTTGAAGCGACTTTTTTCTGCTCGTTAGCAACGACAGGCATTTTCTCAGCTGTGATCACCATTTGCAGCAATGCCGACTCTAAAGGTGCCGGCACATCTGTTTTGCTGGAACCCATATAGGCCACCAGTTTTTGGGTTGCTGCTGGTATGGATTTGCTGACGTACATATTTACCTCAGACAGGGTAATCCCTGGCATCAATTCTGTATTGTAGGCATATTCGTTAACGATTCCCGGGATAGTTTCTTGATCTAAAAAATTACGGATGTACTCTGCTGCATACATGCCGGAATTAGATTTATCGCGCTCGTTATAGCTATTTTCTAAATTACGAAGTTGCGTTTTTTTGGCACGATCTAACTCATCAGCGCTGAAACCAAATTGACGAGCGCGTTCATTTTCTTGTACTACTGCATTGATCGCTGGCTCAACTCCGCCACTTCCAAGAGCGGCAACAGAAGAGAATGATTCGTAACCATGGACTAATTGCCCCATCGAGCTGGACGCGCCTAAAAATGGCGGCGTTGCTTGCTGAGTCAATTCTTGCATACGTTGACCGAGCATTGATGCTGCTAATCTTTTGATCATGCTCTGGCGATAATCAGAAATTATCACGTTAGGCCTAGCAACGCGAACTGGATAACGTATTAGCACGATATTGCTAGTCGCCTCTTTATCAGTAATGACCAAGGCTTTGGATTCTGCCCGATCCGGAATCTTGGCGTAATCGCGCGGGCGTTCTTTGGCAGGATTTTTCAGTTGTGCGAAATGTGCTAGCACCATTTTCTCTGCCTGCTCTGGCTCTATATCACCGACCACAACTACCGCCATCAAATCAGGACGATACCAATCAGCATAAAATCGCTTGACCGCATCGTACTTAAAGTTTTTTATAATGTCTTCTTTGCCGATGGGCAAGCGATCTGCATATTTTGATCCGTTAAAAATCCCGGGCAACAATACCTTGTTCATGCGGTCGTTAGCGCCTTTCCCTAAGCGCGCTTCTTCCAGGATAATATCGCGCTCTTTATCTATATCAGCGTCATTCATCTGCACGCCTTGCGCCCAATCCTCTAAGACCTGGAATCCAGTCTCTAAGTTTTCTTTTTTATCGGTTGGAATTTGCAGGATATAGACGGTTTCATCAAAGCTGGTATAGGCATTCAGATCAGCGCCAAATTTCACGCCAATAGACTGCAAGTAGGAAATCAATTCATGCTTTTTAAAATGGCGTGAACCGTTAAATGCCATATGCTCGGTAAAATGGGCGAGCCCTTGTTGATCATCGTCTTCCAGAATCGAACCTGCTTTAACGACTAAACGTAATTCAACTCGTTTTTCAGGCTTAGCATTTTTTTGGATGTAGTAAGTCAGTCCATTAGGGAGTTTGCCTACTTTAACTTGTGGCCCTACCGGAATTGGATCAGTCAGATTAATCGTGGCATGTGCTGACCAGGAGAGAGTGAGAAAAAATACACTGGCGACTGTGCGTCCCATCAACTTGATCATTGTGGTTTACTCGTAATAAATAGGGATTGCAATAATACAATGATAGCGATGTAAACATGATTTATTTACATTTGATGGCATCTTTAAATATAAAGGAACAGCGCGTGATAAGGTAAGTTTTAGTTTTGGTTTTGACTTTAGAATTCCGCTTTGGCACTGCCGTTTGTGCGGGATAAAAAATGGAAAAAGAAGTATCTGTTGTTTGAGCCGCAGGCGAGTTTCGGACATTTCCCATTTTTCATCCTGCACAAACGGGATCCCCGAACGTGCGGTGACTTCGCGGTCGCCTTTCTTTGACCTCTTTCTTTGGCGAAGCAAAGAAAGAGGGGAGTCGCCGATCTACCACCGGCCTGCAACATCAAAATAACAAACGCTAATAATGAAAAAGTATCCGAATTGACTTGCCTAAACTCCGTGGATACTAGCCGGGAGTGACCCGGCAGCCACTTAGGTTTCTTTGCTTCGCCAAAGAAAATGTAAGGGAAAAAAAGCAACCGCAGACTTGCCCTTCGGGTGCTTACGCTACGCTTCAGCACAATTTGTGCATGACAAAAAATGGGAAAACTTCGAAACTGGCTAAGGAACATCCGCTTACAAGCGGATGCCGTTACGCAGGCGAGATGCATACATCTCGAAATCCCTGCTACACCTCAAATAAAGAAGCTTTCTTATCCATTTTTCTGTCATATACAAATTGCAGCGTCCAAAGAGGTTTAAGATCAAAGTCAACAACAAAGCAATATTAGGCTCAGATATTTCGATATGCGGATACCCTCGACCCAATCCTCTTCCGAATGCGGGAAAGAAAGTAAAAACTCGTACTAGTAATGTACTAGCCCTACCGAACTTTTAAGTCGACACATCGGCTACGATTTTTGCCCGCTCTAACATCGCCAGCAACAACACATTACAACCCGCCTCCAGATGCTCCGATTTAGCGTCCTCAATTTCGTTATGACTAATCCCATCCTTACAGGGTACAAAAATCATCCCAGACGGTGCCAGGCGAGCCGTGTAAATTGCATCATGTCCCGCACCGGATACCACGTCCATGGTGGAATAACCCAGCTTGGCGGTTGCGCTGCGCACCGCATCAACGCAATCCGGATGGAAAGGACAAGGCGGGTAGTAGGAGACGCGTTCGATACTGATTTTCAAACCACTGTCACTCGCCGTTTTATCGACAAACGCCAGAATTTCCTGATGCATGGTGTTGAGCAATTCATCGTTCACATTGCGTAAATCAATACTGAATTTGACCTCGCCTGGAATGACGTTACGACTGTTCGGGAATACTTGCACCATACCGACAGTGCCGCGTCCATATGGCGGATAGCGGTTACCAATATTGACTACCTCTTGCATAATTTTTGTTGCGATTTGCAGAGCATCCTTACGCAGATGCATGGGGGTTGGGCCCGCATGCGCTTCCATCCCTGTGACAACGCAGTCGTACCAGGATAAGCCCATGACAGCTGGTACAACGCCGATTACTTTGTCGGCATCCTCTAGTACAGGACCTTGTTCGATGTGGGTTTCGAAATAGGCGCCAATCGGATGATCACCGGGAGTTTGCGTACCGAGATAACCGATGCGCTCCAGCTCATCCCTCACCGTTTTTCCATCTACATCTTTTGCCGCAAACGCATGCTCGAGAGTAAATGCACCACAAAAAACACCTGAGCCCATCATCACGGGAACGAAGCGAGAACCTTCTTCGTTCGTCCAGAACGCAACTTCAATCGGTGCCTCGGTCTTGATATTATTGTCGTTGAGCGTGCGTACAACTTCTAGCGCTGCTAGCACGCCATAATTGCCATCAAACTTACCGCCGGTTGGCTGGGTATCGATATGACTGCCGGATACAATCGGTGGCAAGCTATTATTAGTGCCATCCCGGCGCATAAAGACATTGCCGATTTTGTCGATGGTGACCGACATACCAGCTTGCTTCGCCCAGCCTGTCACTAAATCGCGGCCTTGCTTATCAAGATCGGTCAATGCCAGACGTTTGACGCCACCTTTAGGGGTTGCGCCGATTTGCGCCAGTTCCATTAAGGATTTCCATAGACGGTCGCCGTTGATTCTTACGCTAGTGATATCTGCACCCATTGTTTTGTCCTTTTTTTAATCTATTGATGTACCTGCTACCAGACGCAAATGATGACCATCATCGCTGCATTGCTTTAGGAGCAGTTTGACTCGCCATACGGCCTAATGCATCATAAATTGGAGAAAATGCGGGTCTGTCGATATGCTGTCCTGCCCCCTGAACCGCACGTAATTCACCCTGTTTAAATACTAGCTTGCCTGCGCTGATGGTATGGCTAGGAATACCGCGTACGGTGCGACCCTCAAATACGTTGAAGCCACCTTTAGCAAATTGGGTTTTAGCGGAAATCGCACGCGTGCCTTGCGGGTCCCACACCACGACATCGGCATCTGCGCCAACCACAACCGCTCCTTTACGTGGATAGATATTAAAAATTTGTGCGGCGTTAGTGGAAGTCACTTTGACAAATTCTGATGGCGTCAATTTACCGCTGTTGACACCGGCATCCCAGATCACTGCCATACGATCTTCAACGCCGCCGCAACCGTTAGGGATTTTGGTAAAGTCGCTTTTTCCTGCAGCTTTTTGCGTATCGCAAAAGGTGCAATGATCGGTTGCCGTTGTGTGCAGATTGCCTCCTTGCAGGCCTTGCCATAACGCAGCCTGATGCTCTTTTGAACGGAATGGGGGACTCATGACATGACCTGCCGCAAAATCAAAATCAGGATGGCGATATACACTGTCGTCTATCGTCAGATGCCCGGCAAGCACTTCACCAAATACCCTTTGGCCTTTACTTCTGGCGCGGGTAATTGCCTCCAACGATTCTATACAGGAGACATGCACGATATAAACCGGTGTATTGAGTACATTGGCAATTGCAATCGCCCGGTTGGCAGCCTCACCTTCTACCATCGGCGGACGTGATAAAGGATGTGCCTCTGGTCCGGTAATGCCTTTTTTTAATAACTCTTGTTGGAGTAAGAAAACCAGCTCGCCATTTTCTGCATGCACAGTAGGCATAGCTCCCAGCTCCAGCGCACGTGAGAAGCTTTTTACTAAAATTTCATCATCGGCCATGATGGCATTTTTATAGGCCATAAAATGTTTGAAGCTATTCACGCCATAGTCGCGCACCAGTGTGCCCATATCAGCATGTACGGTATCGTCCCACCAGGTTACTGCGACGTGAAAACTATAATCACCGGCTGACTTCTCTGCCCAGCCACGCCAGGTTTTATAGGCATCCATTAAAGGCTGTTTAGAGTCCGGAATAACGAAATCAATAATGGTAGTGGTTCCGCCGGCCAGACCTGCGGCAGTGCCGGTAAAAAAATCGTCTGCGGTCACTGTGCCCATAAAAGGCAGGTTCATATGTGTGTGTGGATCAATCCCACCGGGCATGACATATTGACCGCTGGCGTCAATAATTTCAGCATCCGCAGGAACGGATAAATGCTCACCTACTGCAATGATTTTGCCATCCTGGCACAGAACGTCAGCACGGAATTCACGGTCTGCATTAACGACAGTACCGCCGCGTATTAATATGCTCATATTTGTCTCCTGATTATTTAGTAGGTTGCAGCACACCCACTACCTGATCCGATTTACCCTGCATCATGACTAAATAGACTAAGCCTGATAACACCAGACCGATAAACCAAGCGTAGGTATAAATTGTTTTCAATATGCCCGGAACATCAGGGAAGGATGTGGGAAATGCTGCATTTAAAAATCCGGGAATATTGGGCACAACACCGATGACAAAGGCGACAATCGCTGCCATGTTCCAGCCGTTGCCGTAAGAATATTTACCGTTTTCTTGATAGAGCTGAGCTACATCCAGATTGGTTTTACGAATAAAGTAATAGTCGATTATTAATATACCTGCGATTGGTCCTAACAACGCCGAGTAGCCGATCAACCAGGTAAAAATATAACCTTGGGTTGATTCTAAAATCTTCCATGGCATCATGGCAATCGCGATAAACGCTGTGATGTAGCCACCCGTTTTATAAGAAATCAGTTTAGGGTTGAGTGCTGAAAAATCATATGCGGGACCAACCAGATTGGCGGCTAAATTAACGCTGACAGTATCAATCAACAAAATCAACAGAGCGATCAATACCGCAACACCTGTCATACGACTAGCAAGATCAACCGGATCCCAAATCGCTTTACCGTACAAAACTACTGTGGCAGAAGTCACAATCACCGCCAGCATAGCTAACAATGCCATCGGCACTGGCAAACCCACGCTTTGACCGATAAGCTGATCGCGCTGAGTTTTAGCAAAACGGGTGAAGTCGGGAATATTCAATGCCAGCGTCGCCCAAAACCCTATCATCGCAGTCAGCGAAGGCCAGAACGTAGTCCAGAATTGTCCGGCCTTTTTGCCTCCCTCAATAAATTGCGAAGGTTGATCCAGAATCGGCCCAAAGCCACCCGCTTTGTTATATACCCAACCGAGCAGGACAAAACAAATGACGATCTTCAAAGGCGCGGTATAAGTTTCTAATTTACGAATCGAATCCATACCGTGAAAAATGTACCAGAACTGGATCGCCCAAAACGCTAAAAAGCACGCGAACTGCGCCGCATTAATACCAAGGCCAGCGATCTTATCGCCACCCAGCGGATGACCGAGCAAGACACCTGCCAAGGTGTAAATCATCATGCCACCAAACCAGGTTTGAATCCCGTACCAGCCACATGCCACAATCGCGCGCATCAATGCTGGCAAGCGTGCACCTTTGGTACCGAACGAAGAACGAGCCAGCACCGCATAAGGAATACCGTACTTGGTACCAGCATGTCCGATCAGCAGCATAGGCACCAGCACAATGGCATTAGCAAGAAAAACCGTTACCACCGCTTGCGATGCAGACATACCACCTTCAATCAAACTAGCCGCCAACGTATAGGCGGGTATGCACATGACCATGCCAACCCAGAGTGCGGCAAAGTGATACCAGCGCCAGGTGCGCTGGCTCTCGCTCGTCGGTGCCAAATCTTCGTTCCAGAGTGCGCTGCTTGCGGTGGTCTTGTTCACGTTTACCTCTCCTTCAGTTGGACTTACTTAAAATCTTGAGGATGCCTGTTAATGCAAAAGGATTGCGCCTTTAAAGAGCGCAATCCATATGTTAAGACCTGTGTATTTAAACGCTGTATTAAAAAGCTGTATCTAAGAGCTACATCTAAGAGCTATATTTAAAATCAATAAGTGAGAACAGCTTGATTTATGCCTTGACCAGATTCTCCGCTCTAGGATTGCGCGGGTCCTGCATCCAGTTCATATAGGGTTTGCCTGTCTCTTCCGCGACCATCGTAATGCAATTCTCAACGGGGCAAGTAATCTGACATAAGTTACAGCCAACACACTCGTCTTTGATGACTTCGTATTTACGCTGTCCGTTGTCTGCAATCAGTTGTGAAATGGATTGATGTGAAGTGTCTTCGCAAGCGATATAACAGCGACCGCATTGGATACAACTATCCTGGTCGATCTGAGCAATGCTCTTGAAGTTCATGTTCAGATATTTCCAATCCGTCGTATTGGCAACAGCTTTACCGCGAAAATCTTCTATCGTGGCATAACCTTTTTCATCCATCCAGCGAGACAGGCCATCTTTCATGTCTTCAACAATACGAAAGCCATGCAGCATTGCGGCAGTACAGACTTGTACAGAACCAGCGCCGAGGGCTATAAATTCTGCCGCATCACGCCAGTTACCGATGCCGCCGATACCAGAAATCGGCAAACCCTGAGTAGCAGGATCACGTGCGATTTCTGCGACCATATTGAGTGCAATTGGTTTGACAGCTGATCCACAGTAACCGCCGTGTGTACTTTTACCACCCACAATCGGACGTGCCACCATATTGTCCAGATCAATTGAAGTAATGGAATTGATCGTATTGATCAAAGACACAGCATCGGCACCACCGTTGTGTGCAGCGCGCGCAGGCATGCGGACATCAGTGATATTCGGGGTGAGCTTGACGATAACAGGCAAAGAACAATATTGCTTGCACCAGCGCGTGACCATTTCGACATACTCCGGTACTTGACCGACGGCAGCGCCCATGCCGCGTTCTGGCATGCCATGTGGACAGCCAAAATTGAGTTCAATTGCATCGGCACCAGTCGCCTCGACTAATGGCAAAACTGCTTTCCAGATCGCCTCTTCGCATGGATACATCATGGAAACAATCATTGCGCGATCCGGCCAGTCTTTTTTGACTTGGGTAATTTCACGCAGGTTGATGTCCAGACTACGATCAGTAATCAGTTCAATATTATTGAAGCCAATGACTTCGCGATTTTTACCAAAGTGGGCGGAATAACGTGAGGAGACATTCACTGGCGCCGGATCTTCACCCAAAGTTTTCCAGACGACTCCGCCCCAACCTGCTTCAAAAGCACGGATCACGTTATATGCTTTGTCAGTAGGTGGCGCAGATGCGAGCCAAAATGGGTTGGGAGATTTAATACCGGCGAAATTAATGCTGAGATCGGCCATTATGTAGCCTCTTTTTTAGAAAGTGAGTTGGACAATAAGTCTTGATGAATTGCAGCTGCGGCGAGCTTACCGTGCTGTACCGCCTGCACCGTCAAGTCTTGTCCCGGCGCGACACAATCACCCCCTGCATAGACGCCCGAAACTGAGGTGCGGAAGCGATCGTCCACCTGAACTTTATCGCCTCGCTTTTCTAATTCCACAGCCAGGGCATCATTGATCGATACTGCATCTAATGCTTGTCCAATCGCTTTAAAAATCGCATCGGCAGCGATATCAAAGCTTTCTCCTGTACCGACCAGGCGAGCACCATCCATACGGGTTTTTTCAAACCGCACACCGCGTACGCGACCCGTTTCATCCAATAAGATTTGTTGCGGCTGAGCCCATGTCTTCAAACGCACTTGATGTGCCTTGGCGATATCTTGCTCATGTCCGGTAGCGGACATGGACTCCGCACCGCGTCGATAAACTACGGTCACGTCATCGGCACCTAGCCGCGCCATCTGCACCGCCATATCAATTGCGGTATTACCTGCTCCAATCACCAGGCAACGGGAGGCCAGTGGCAATTTACTCAAATCATCGACTTGACGGAGTTCAGCGATATAGTCCACTGCGGAGAGTAAGCCTGCGGCATCTTCGCCTGTCAAACCAAGCTCTCGGCTTGCACCAAGTCCTAGCGCTAAAAATACAGCATCATATTGTTGGCGTAAATCAGAGAGCTTTAAATTACCGCCCAGAGTTTGTCCGTATTGAATCGTGATACCGCCGATTTCCAATAAAAATTCGACTTCGCGCTGAGCAAAATCCTCTGGCAACTTGTATTTAGCAATACCGTATTCGTTCAAACCACCGGCCTTGGCACGTGACTCGAACACCACAACATCGTTACCCAACATTGCTAGTCTGTGCGCACAGGACAGACCCGCCGGTCCGGCGCCCACGACAGCAACCGTGCGTCCCGTTGCGGTTGCACGTTCAAAAGGATGTTCGCCAAACTGCATGTTGTCGATGGCATGACGTTGTAAAAGACCAATTTTGACTGGCTGCCCTTCCGCATCATGATTACGCACACAGGATTGCTCGCACAAAATCTCGGTAGGGCAAACACGCGAACAGCTACCACCAAAGATATTCTCTTGCAAAATAGTTTTTGCCGCGCCATTGATATTTTCATTAGCAATATTGCGGATAAAGCTAGCGACATCAATGTCTGACGGGCAGATACGCGTACAAGGGGCGTCATAACAATACAAGCAACGCTGGCTTTCTATCAGTGCCTGGCGCGCTGTTAGTGCTGGCACCAGATCGGTGAACCGGCCTGCTAACTCTTCTTTGCTCGCACTTGGATGTCCAAGATGTTCTAGCTTAGTCAACCTGCTTAAGACTTCAATCATGATTGCATTCCTAATTGTTTGTACCTAGGCTTTCACTTAGGTCTGTACTCGGTGTTTTCACACGCCATTTTTACTGCAAAAGAGCAGATCGTCGCATCCATCAACCCGCTCCTCATACTCTTTGGTAACGACGAACAAGGAACGTTACCCATCGCAGCAAAACTCTAGAATCAAGCAACTACATACAAGGCAGTGTTATGGTCCAGTTTTGCCAATGATGTTTTTTACAGTGTTAGACAAAGTGCAAGTAAGGTACATACAAAATCTGTTCACGTATCCCGATTTATATCAGATTACTAGCAAACCTCGTGCCAATATTTACCACTTGGTAAAAACAAATACTCTATCGTTTTTCCTCATTCTTACTAGTTTTTTGCTGGTTTTTTGCTTTATTTTGATACATAAACGTTTTTTCTTGCACCAACTGAGCACACTTCTTTTGCACTATTGCTGCACCGCTCATCTATGAACCCCTTGCTGCTTACCAGCTACTTGTCTGCTACTGAACTTCCAGTTACCTAAGATATTGCTGCGCCGCAGGATGATCACTTCATTTGCGGAAATGCAAATTCGGCACCGGCAGTCGCAATACCTTTGTTTGCATCCGGCCAGCGCTGCATAACGGCTTTAGAGCGTGTATAAAAACGCACACCTTCTGGGCCATACACATGATGATCGCCAAAAAGACTGCGCTTCCAACCGCCAAAACTGTGAAAAGCCATCGGTACCGGCAAAGGGACATTCACGCCAACCATACCTACTTGAATTTGACGCACAAACTCGCGCGCCACGCCACCATCACGCGTAAAAATGGCGACACCGTTGCCATACTCATGCCGATTAATCAGATCGATGGCACTGGCTATATCTGGCAACCGCAAAACGCATAAAACCGGCCCAAAAATTTCTTCCTGATAGATAGTCATCGTGGAAGTCACATGATCAAACAGCGTGCCGCCGACGAAAAAGCCATTTTCACGCCCGCTGACTTGGTAACCACGGCCATCCACCACTAGCGTGGCACCCTCCTCCACACCTTGTCCGATCAGTTTTTCTATCCGCTGCTTGGCGGCAAGACTGACGACCGGCCCCATTTCCGCCCCCTCTGCCATACCGTCGTTAATCTTTAAGGCTCGAGTGCGCTCGGCTAGGGCAGCGACCAACTGGTCGGCAGCATTACCAACCGCAACCGCGACAGAAATCGCCATGCAGCGCTCGCCCGCGGAGCCATAGGCGGCACCGATTAGAGCATCGACTGCCATGTCTATATCTGCATCAGGCATGACGACCATATGATTTTTTGCGCCTCCCAACGCCTGTACGCGTTTGCCTTCAGCGCTACCCCGCGTATAAATATATTCCGCAATAAGAGTCGATCCAACGAAGCTAATCGCTTGCACTTGCGGGTGATCCAGCAAAGCATCTACCGCCAGCTTGTCGCCTTGTACAACATTGAATACGCCATCGGGCAAACCGGCTTGTTTCAATAGTTCTGCCTGCAAAATGGATGCAGAAGGATCGCGCTCAGAGGGTTTTAGAACAAATGTATTTCCGCAGGCTAGCGCGATAGGAAACATCCACATAGGCACCATGGCCGGAAAATTAAACGGCGTAATTCCAGCTACAACACCCAATGGTTGACGGAATGAACAAGCATCGATCCCACGTGCAATCTGATCGCTGAATTCCCCCTTCAACATATGTGGAATGCCGCAGGCAAATTCGACCACTTCAATACCGCGAGCCACCTCGCCCTGCGCGTCAGCAAAGGTTTTGCCATGCTCACGAGTGAGTATCCCGGCAAAGCGGTCTGCATTTTCTTGCATCAAGTGTAAAAAACGGAACAAGACGCGGGCACGGGTCAGCGGTGGTGTATTTGCCCATGCGGGAAAAGCCTTCGCTGCTGCGGCAACGGCTTTATCCACATCGGCGGAAGATGCCATCGCCACGCGCGCGATGGGTAATCCCAAAGCCGGGTTGTACACATCGGCATAACGACCGCTATCAGTATCCACACGTGCACCTGCGATGAAATGGGGAATGGTTTCAATACTTAATTCAGGATTCAATTCAGGACGCAATTCAGGACTCAATAATGGGTTCACAATCAGACACTCGCTTCATTAATCTAAGGTTTTTAAAATAGCGGCAAGCTTGCCAAACAACTCATCGATATGGGATTTCTCTAATACTAGTGGTGGTGATAAAGCGATAATGTCACCGGTGGTGCGGATCAAAATGCCATCGGCAAATGCCCGCTTAAAAGCATTAAAAGCACGTGCGCCGGGCTTGCCAGGGATAGACGCTAGCTCAATGCCAGCAATCAAACCCAGATTGCGCAGGTCAATCACATGCGGCAAACCTTTGAGGGAATGCACTGCATCAGCCCAGTAGTCAGTCAGGCTGCTGGCATGCTCCAGCACTTTTTGCTCTTCAAAAATATCTAGTGTTGCTAGTGCGGCAGCACATGCCAGAGGATGGCCAGAATAGGTATAGCCATGGAATAGCTCGATGCCATCCGGCCCTTGCATCATAGTGTCGTAGATATATTTTTTAGAAAATACCGCCCCCATCGGTACGACGCCATTGGTTAATCCCTTGGCGACTGTCAGCAGATCTGGTTCGACATCAAAATAATCAAATGCAAACGGCGTCGTCAGACGACCAAAGCCGGTAATCACTTCATCAAAAATCAGTAAAATGCCGTGCTTGGTACAGAGTTCGCGCAAGCGTTTGAGATAGCCTTTGGGTGGAACCAAGACACCTGTCGAACCGGCAAGCGGCTCAACAATCACAGCGGCAATAGTGGAGGCATCATGCAAAGCGACAATGCGCTCCAACTCATCTGCCAAGTGCGCACCATATTCAGGTTCACCGCGAGTGAAGGCATTTTTTTCCAGATTGTGGGTGTGTGGTAAGTGATCTACCCCAGGCAACAGGCTGCCGAAAGTTTTGCGGTTATTCGCAATGCCGCCCACCGACATACCGCCAAATCCGACCCCGTGATAACCACGCTCACGTCCGATCAAGCGGGTGCGGGTGCTATCGCCACGAGCCCGGTGATAAGCCAGTGCCATCTTCAAGGCACTGTCCACTGCCTCGGAACCGGAATTGGTATAAAACACCTGCCCAAAGCGATGATTGGTATAAGTCATCAAGCGCTCTGCCAGCTCAAATGCGGAGGGATGCCCCATCTGGAAGGTCGGTGCAAAATCGAGTTGAGCGACCATATTTTGTACCGCTTTGACCAGTTTAGGCTGTGCATGTCCCAACGGTACGCACCACAAACCCGCCGTACCATCTAGTATCGTATTGCCATCGACATCACGGTAGTGCATGCCTTTAGCTGACACCATCAACCTAGGATTACTTTTAAAATCGCGGTTGGCTGTGAACGGCATCCAAAATGGATGCATATCATTAGGGCGGGATTCATACATAAGACACTCCTGAATTTGGAAAAACTATTTACCATGTGGTAAAACTATGGTGCAATAGTAGGCGGCAGGATGAGAATCCCGACAGATACAGCTTGCTCAAAAATCAGCAACCGTACAGGTTGACGTAGCACTACAGTTAAGTTCAGATATCACGACGTATTGCAGTGCGCTGGTAACTGATTAGACCAAAATGGAGGCGAAAGATGGAAAATGCAGGATCGGCAAAGTCAGACAACCTGTCTACGCCATGTACCATCCGCAGTAGTGCATCAGCCTGGCCCATCCTGACTCTGGACCGGACCAGGCGCGGCAATTTGGTGGATCAAATTGTGGAGTCGATTACGCAGTTGGTGAACAGCGGCGAGCTGCGTGTTGGGACCAAAATGCCTTCTGTCCGGCAATTTGCTAAATCCAATAGCATCAGCACTTTTACGGTTGTGGAATCCTATGATCGTTTGCTGACAACGGGCCTATTGTCGTCGCGTCGCGGTTCTGGTTATTTTGTAGCGCGCAGTGAAATCCCTGCAGCACGGTCAATCTTGCCAGCACCACTGCTACTGAATATTGACGCGCTCAGTCCCGATTTATATACCGGTGTGTCGGATGCCCTACCTGCCGGTTCTGGCTGGCTGCCGCCAGAATGGTATGGCGAATCGACGATTCTGGACGCAATTCGTCACGCGATGCGTATTCCTGCTTCGCGCTTACGTGGCTATGGCAATCCTCTAGGATTTCCCAGCCTGCGACAACATCTGGCAAGCACCCTGGCGGATGAACTATTCGCCGTCGAGCCCGATCAGATTGTGCTGACGCATGGTGCGACCCATGGTTTTGATCTGATCTTGCGCACCCTGACCAAACCGGGTGACTGCGTCTTTGTTGAAGATCCCGGCTATAGCAATTTATTGTCACTGATACGTCATCATGGATGCATCCCCGTTGGTGTTCCGCGTGGCGAACACGGTTTGGATTTTGATGTACTGCAAGAGAAAGCGACCCGCCATCAGCCCAAACTGATGTTCGTCAATACCGTGCTACAAAATCCCCTCGGGACTTCTCTCAGTCATGCGCAGGCGCATCGTCTGCTGGGACTGGCAGAGCGTTTTGATTTTTGGGTGGTGGAAGATGATATATACCGCGACCTAAGTGCGCGCAGCGATCCTTCTCTGGCAGCGATGGATGGCTTACGGCGGGTTATCCGCGTTGGTAGTTTTTCTAAAACACTGTCACCGACCTTGCGGGTTGGCTCGATTGCAGCCTCGGCATCACTCATTTCTGAATTGGTCCGCGTCAAGATGTTGACGGGTTTGACCACATCAGAGATCAATGAGCGCGCTGTGCTGCACGCCATCACTGCGCGTCCCTACCGGCGCATGCTGGAAAAGCTGATCAGCCAACTGGATACCGCACGCGAAAGCAGCATTAGCAACTTACAAAAAGCCGGCATGACGGTGTTGGCTAAACCTCGCGGCGGGATGTTTATTAGTGCCGGCTGGGAGACGACACCCACACTCAGCTTCAATGGCAAACTGATTGCCGATCAGGCACTCAAAGCGGGAATCCTGTTGTCGCCCGGTGAATTTTTTACGCTAGATGCGTGCAATACGATCTGGTTTCGCTTCAACGTGGCTTATACCCAATCCGAACAACTCAGTACTTTTCTAACTAATTGCCATGACACTCTTGGACACTGAAAAATCTATCGCCGGAAAATCCAAAACCGCCACGACTAAAGTCAACCGGCGCCTGATCAACCGGGACAAATTAGAAACAGAAATCCTGGAACAGGCCGTACGGCTATTCGCTGAGTGCGGCTACGAAGGCACCTCAATTGCGACCATTGCCGAACAAGTTGGCCTCTCCAAACAAAATCTGCTGTACTACTTTCCAAGCAAGCCTGTGTTGTATCAGCGGGTACTGGATGATGTTTTGAATGTATGGTTAGAGCGCATGAATAGCCTGGCCCATGATAGCCGCGAGCCAGAAGAATTGCTGCGTAGTTACATCGTCGCCAAGCTGCAATTTTCACGCGAGCAGCCCTGGGGTTCGCGCGTGTATGCCATGGAAGTGATAGGCGGAGCAAAAATATACGGCGCAGATATCCGTAAAAAAGTCGTGCCGCTGCTGCGTAAAGACATAGAGATTTTTGAGAAGTGGATAGCGCAAGGCAAAATTGCCGCGGTCAATCCTACCCATTTACTCTTCGCCATCTGGGCCATGACGCAATCCTATGCAGACTTTGCGACTCAAATGAACCTGGTCATGAATCGCAAGCAGCTCAGTCGCAAGGATTTTGATGATGCAGAAAAACTGATCGTTGATATGGTGCTGGCGGGGTTGGCGATTACTCCCGCGACCAAATAATTCCAGAAAGTTGGAGAAGGTGTTATCGATGCTCGTCACATAACCTGGTCTTTGCTGTCCGATTTTGCATGGCAATTCTTAGCTGAAATCAACGAGTACAAAGTGCAGATAACTTATGGCGCATAAATATACTCCCTTACTGTATATATTAGTTGTCCAGAGAATGATTGGACAATACGGCATTTTCTAATATTTTTATGGGGAGTATATTTTAATCATCCTTGCAAGACTAAGTTAAATCAAATTAGCTCAGGTAAAAAATCAAGCTGCTTGCCATCATTTGCGTACCAGATCCAGTAACACATGCCGAACGACATCGGCAATATTGGCGTAGTGATGAGATCAAATTTCCACTCTTCCACTAACACATCTGCAATGCACTTATTGTTGATTATAAGACTAACGCAAAACCGCCCGAGCTGCGTTGTAGCTCCTAGCTGTATAAAATTACTATCGTCGTCGCTAAGCCTTGCTGGGACAATTCTGCCTAAGTCCTAGATTAAAATAAAATTGCCATTTTTTTAAAAGTACCCTTTTCTGTAATTCATGCGTCATAATTCATATAGAGAAAGGATCTAATTTTATGGCAACAATGAAGCAGGTCGCAGAGAAAGCCAGAGTCTCCACCACTACGGTTTCTCACGTCATCAACAACACCCGGGTCGTCAGTGAAGATGCGCGCGAACGCGTGCTTTCGGTAATCCAGGAGCTACGTTATATTCCCAGTGCTGTGGCACGCAGTCTTAAGAACGATAAGACGCAAACCCTGGGAATGATGATCCCCAACAATTCCAATCCCTACTTCGCCGAGGTCATCCAAGGCATAGAGGACGAGTCTTTTCGCCTGGGCTACAACATCATCCTGTGCAACTCTTACGATGATCCGAAAAAGCAAGCCGCCTACACCCGCGTGCTGATGGAAAAACGAATAGACGGATTGATTCTGGTCTCTTCAGGCATTGACCTGGAACTGACGCAATTACTCGCAGATGAAGCCATCCCCAAAGTATTAGTCGATAGAGAAGTACCCGGTGTTGCCGCAGACTTTATTGAAGCAGATCATGAGCAAGGCGGTTATCTGGCAACGAAATATTTGCTCGATCTGGGCCATCGCCGCATTGCCTGCGTGTCTGGCCCTAAGACTTTGTTGCCAAGTGGTGATCGGGTATCGGGCTATCTGCGCGCCTTGAAAGAGGCGGGAGTTGATTACAACAGCGATTACCTTGCGCATAGTGACTTCACCAGCCAGGGCGGCTTTAGCGCGTTTCAGCAATTGCTGGCGCTGCCTAATCGTCCCACCGCGATTTTTGCCAGTAATGATTTAATGGCGATTGGCGGCTTATGTGCGGCGCAGCAAGCTGGAATGCGTATTCCCGATGAATTATCGGTGGTTGGTTATGATGATATTGCGCTGGCCTCGTTTAGCACACCGCCATTGACCACCATCGCGCAGCCCAAATATGAAATCGGTGTTTTGACAGCACGGGTGTTAGTCAACCGGATTCTGAATGCAGAGTTACCATTCCGAAGAGAAATGCTGCAAACAGAACTAATCATGCGCCAGTCAACCGGACAAGCGCCGGCTTGAGTTGCAAATATCTTTGGATTAAAGCAATAAGATTCTTGGCAATAATTCGCTCAATAATCGATTCAGCACCTGCAACAAGATCAGCGCAACCATGGGTGAAAAATCAATGCCTCCCAAAGGGGGCAATAATTTTCGTATGGGCGATAATATCGGTGTATTCAGCGCTCGAATAAACGGTGCAAACGGTGCGTTGGGATTGACCCAGCTAAAGACCGCTTCCAGCACCAGTAAGGCCATCAAACCATACAATATCCATTGCAGCATTCTGAACAAGGCCAGCAAACCCAGTGCTGGCAAAGAGAGCTGAAACGCTGGCAGAACATCGATTAATACCGATACCAAGGCGACTAAAAAAGTCGCAATCACGCTAGCCCAGTCGTAACCTGCAAACCCTGGGATCACGCGGCGAATCGGATGCACCAGCCAATCTGTCAGTTGAAAAATGGATTGTGCCAACCCCATAGGCGGCCTGACTCGCTGTGCCTGCATCCAGAACCGCAGTAATAGAAAACCTGCGAACAAACCAGCAATCGTATCAACGACAAAACTTACTATTCCATACAACACTGTTCTAACCCCTAAAAAAAACCCACTGGGTGGATATCACGCAGTGGGTATTGTGCCTGAAATTCAGGCGTACAAGCGATCCGATTACGCTGGACGTGTGCCTGTAGGGAATGGCCATGCTGCTGTCGGGCTTACGACCGTTTTAGCATCTGGCGTTGCTGGCTTAGCTGCTGCTTTCGCTGCTGGCTTGGCCGCTGCTTTTTTTACTGCAGGCTTAGCTACAACTTTAGCAGCTGGCTTGGCCGCAACTTTTGCCGCTGGCTTCGCTGCTGCTTTTGCTGCTGGCTTTGCTACCGCTTTTTTAGCGACTGGCTTCGCTGCTGCTTTCGCTGCTGGCTTTGCTACCGCTTTTTTAGCGACTGGCTTCGCTGCTGCTTTTGCTGCTGGCTTTGCTACCGCTTTTTTAGCGACTGGCTTCGCTGCTGCTTTCGCTGCTGGCTTTGCTACCGCTTTTTTAGCGACTGGCTTCGCTGCTGCTTTCGCTGCTGGCTTTGCTACCGCTTTTTTGGCGACTGGCTTCGCTGCTGCTTTCGCTGCTGGCTTTGCTACCGCTTTTTTAGCGACTGGCTTCGCTGCTGCTTTCGCTGCTGGCTTTGCTACCGCTTTTTTAGCGACTGGCTTCGCTGCTGCTTTCGCTGCTGGCTTTGCTACCGCTTTTTTGGCGACTGGCTTAGCTGCTGCTTTTGCTGCTGGCTTAGCTACAACTTTTTTAGCTGCTGGCTTAGCTGTTGCTTTTGCTGCAGGTTTCGCTGCGGCTTTTACCACTGGCTTAGCTGCTGCTTTTTTTGCAGAGGCTTTCTTTGCCTCTGGTGGTTTTGGTCCTGTTGCCATTTTGTTTCTCCTTCATGAGATGGAAAAAATTGATCAATTAAATCCGCTCATTAAAACAATAAGGCGAGCGGATTATTCATGGGCACAAACAAACTGTTGTTTGCGCTAATGAATGCGGCACCGGCTGAACTGCTGCATCTCCTCTATTGATGCAGCACTTCAGCCATATGGCTTTTGAAGGCGATTCCGTATCCCGGGTATCACAATCCAGCGCTTGCCAGCACAGTTGCAGATACCAATATCAGAATCAAGCAAAACAAACAGCCAAAAAAAACGCCCGCATTAATCAATGCCGGCGTCGGTATTTTGTATTGCAGGAGTTTTTCCAAAACCAAAAGCCGCGACACTTTCGTGGTGTCGCGGCACAAACAGAGTAGATCGATTCGGTCTATGACTGTCCATTCAGTTTGGTGAGGCCTCTCGCGTTTTACACGTCATGCGAATTTGAGTAAGGCATCCAGACTAATCTGAATTTTAGCGGAAATTATTTTCACTGTTTTTCAACTGTTATTCCCAGTTGAGCGCTCCGCCAGTTTGATACTCAATCACACGTGTTTCAAAAAAGTTGCGTTCTTTTTTCAGGTCTATCATTTCGCTCATCCACGGAAACGGATTCTCTTCCTGCGGAAACAAAGTATCAAGACCAATTTGTTGTGCGCGGCGATTTGCGATGAACCGTAAATATCCTTTGAACATCGGCGCATTCAAACCAAGCACTCCACGCGGCATTGTATCCTCTGCGTAGCGATATTCCAACTCCACCGCACGCAAAAACAACGATTTAATTTCATCACGAAATGTCGCTGTCCACAAATGCGGATTTTCCATCTTGATCGTGTTGATCAAATCAATTCCGAAATTGCAGTGCATCGATTCATCACGCAAAATATATTGATATTGTTCTGCTGCGCCCATCATTTTATTTTGACGACCGAGCGCCAAAATTTGTGTAAAGCCGACGTAGAAAAACAGACCTTCCATCAGACATGCAAAGACGATTAAGGACTTTAACAAAGTCTGATCTGTCTCCATCGTACCGGTCTTAAATTCCGGATCGGTCAATGCGTTGATGAACGGGATCAGGAACTGATCTTTATCACGAATCGACTCAACTTCATTGTAAGCATTGAAGATTTCTGCCTCGTCCAAACCCAACGACTCAACGATATACTGATAAGCATGAGTATGAATCGCCTCTTCAAAGGCTTGACGTAACAAATACTGACGGCATTCTGGTGCGGTGATGTGGCGGTAAGTACCCAGCACAATATTATTCGCGGCCAGGGAATCAGCGGTCACAAAGAAACCCAGATTACGTTTGACTAAACGACGTTCGTCTTCTGTCAAACCATTTGGACTTTTCCAAAGTTCAATATCACGCTGCATATTGATTTCTTGCGGCATCCAGTGGTTAGCACAACCAGCCAGATATTTATCCCATGCCCATTTATATTTAAACGGTACGAGCTGATTGACATCAGTTTGACCATTGATAATCCGCTTGTCCGCAGCATTGACGCGACGTGCAACCTCTGCGGGTGCAGCTTCAACAGATTTTATCGGCGCAACTATTGCAGCAAGCTCTGGTAATGGCATACGGGTATTGATCGTTGGCATCGCTGGTGTCGCTGGAGCCATCGGCGCTGCTGGAGCGACTTCTTCATCCCAAGAAAGCATTGGTATATTCCTTAAATTCACTTACTAAATAATTCTATCGTTTTCAGAGGGAGCGAGCACTATCGCTCTACCCCTCATCCTTGATCACTTGCTGTAGTTGCAGTAGTTCTGTTATTTACCCGCTTATTTACTGATGAGCGGCTAATTCACTTCCTGCAATTACTGACAAGCTTCGCACTCTTCGAAACCAGCATCGCCAGGACGCAAGTAGCAAGCAGCACCATCGGCTTCTGATGCAGCAGCTACAGGCACTTCTGCGCCAGCAGAATATCCGCCACTACCATCAACGGCAACTGCATTCAGTGCACCGGTTTTGCTTGTGGACTTTTCAGTATGAGTCGCACCTATCGTACGCAGGTAATAAGTGGTTTTCAGACCACGCAACCAAGCTAACTTATAAGTCTCGTCCAGTTTTTTACCTGAAGCACCTGACATGTAGATATTCAGTGACTGCGCTTGATCTATCCATTTCTGGCGACGTGACGCAGCTTCTACCAACCAAGATGGACTAACTTCAAATGCAGTTGCATATAATTCACGCAGGTCTTGCGGGATACGATCAATCTTTGCCAGGCTACCGTCGAAGTATTTCAGATCAGCGATCATGACTTCGTCCCATAAACCACGTGCTTTCAGATCACGCACCAAGGATTCATTAATCTCAGTAAACTCGCCAGACAAATTCGATTTTACATACAAGTTTTGATAAGTCGGTTCGATACAAGCCGATACACCAATAATGTTAGAAATCGTCGCTGTAGGCGCAATCGCTACACAGTTGGAGTTGCGCATACCGAACTGCTTAATACGATTACGGATAACAGACCAATCCATCGTTTCAGAATAATCGACCTCCAGATAACCACCGCGCTCTTCTGCTAACAGCTTCAGAGAATCTTGCGGGAGAATGCCACGATCCCACAAAGAACCACGATACGAGCTGTAAGCGCCGCGCTCTTCTGCCAACTCAGACGATGCCAGATAAGCGTAATAGCAAACTGCTTCCATCGAGTTATCAGCAAATTGCACTGCATCCATTGAGGCATAAGGTATGCGCATCATGTGCAAGCAATCCTGAAAACCCATAATGCCGAGGCCAACCGGACGATGACGTAAGTTGGAGTCACGCGCTTTCTTGACTGCATAATAGTTGATGTCGATCACGTTATCCAGCATGCGCATCGCTGTGCGGATAGTTTTTTGTAACTTGATGTGATCGAGTTTGCCGTCCTTCATGTGCGCTGGCATATTGACCGAACCTAAATTACATACTGCGATCTCGCTATCGTTTGTGTTGAGTGTGATTTCGGTGCACAAATTAGATGAGTGAACTACGCCCGCATGTTGTTGTGGCGAGCGAATATTGCATGGGTCTTTAAATGTAATCCATGGATGACCAGTTTCAAACAGCATGGATAACATCTTGCGCCACAAGTCTAGCGCAGGGATTTTCTTGGATAGTTCCAGCTCACCGCTCGCCGCTTTAGCTTCATAAGCAACGTAAGCCTGCTCGAAAGCTTTGCCAAACTTCTCATGCAAGTCAGGTACATCGGACGGCGAGAATAAAGTCCAGTCGCCTTTTTCCATGACACGCTTCATAAACAAGTCAGGAATCCAGTTAGCGGTATTCATGTCATGCGTACGACGACGATCATCGCCAGTGTTTTTACGCAGATCAAGAAACTCCTCAATATCCATATGCCAGGTTTCCAGGTAAGCGCAGACTGCACCTTTACGCTTACCACCTTGGTTGACCGCAACGGCAGTATCGTTGACGACTTTCAGGAAAGGCACGACGCCTTGGGATTTACCGTTAGTTCCTTTAATATGTGCGCCGAGTGAGCGGACTGGCGTCCAGTCATTGCCCAGACCACCTGCATATTTCGCCAGCAGAGCGTTTTCTTTGATCGCTTCGTAAATACCATCGAGATCATCCGCGACTGTCGTCAGGTAGCAAGACGACAGTTGTGAGCGTTGTGTACCTGAGTTGAACAAAGTCGGAGTCGAGCTCATAAAATCAAAGCTAGACAATAAGTTATAAAACTCAATTGCACGAGCTTCACGATCAATCTCGCTAATAGCAAGACCCATCGCAACACGCA
Source organism: Undibacterium sp. 5I1 (assembly GCF_034314085.1). Classification (NCBI taxonomy): domain Bacteria; kingdom Pseudomonadati; phylum Pseudomonadota; class Betaproteobacteria; order Burkholderiales; family Oxalobacteraceae; genus Undibacterium; species Undibacterium sp. 5I1. The sequence continues at coordinate 4,628,338 of NZ_JAVIWI010000001.1, read as the reverse complement.
TGTAAAAAGCTTGCGGCATCTCAATACGTGTTCCACGTACATGCAAAAAATAACGGTCATACAAAGTTTGTAGACCGATGTAACCAAATTGCAAATCACGATCAGCAACCAGCGCGTTTGCAAGCTTTTTCAAATCGAACTGACCTAATTTTGCATCCAACAGCTCTGCTTCAATACCTTTTTTGATAAATTTAGGGAAATAGTCAACGTATTCTGCCGCCGCTGCTTGTTGCGCAACTTCTTTACCAAATACCTCTTTACGTACCGTGTGCAACAAGAGGCGTGCCGTAACCTGACTATAGGCAGGCTCTTTTTCCATCAAAGCGCGGGCAGCCAAAATAGCCGATTTATGCAGTTCTTCAACTGGCACGCCATCGTACAAATTCTTTAAGGTTTCTGCCAGAATTGCTTCTGGATCGGCCAACTTGTCCAAACCAACGCACGCAGCTGTAATCAAGTTACGAACTTGTGCGATATCCAGCACCGTAGGTTGACCATCAACGATCACATGAATTTGCGGTACTGCGATATCGGTCTTGGATGCCTGTTGCGATTCTAATTGCTGGCGGCGCTCATCTTGACGCTTGGCACGATACAAAACATAGGCACGTGCCACATCATGTTCGCCAGAACGCATCAGTGCTAATTCAACTTGATCCTGGATATCTTCAATATGAAACGTACCGCCAGTTGGCTGCCTGCGTACCAAAGCAGACACGACACTCGCAGTTAATTGCTCTACCAATTCACGGATACGGGCAGACGCCGCACCCTGGCCGCCGTTAACTGCCAAAAAGGCTTTGGTCACAGCGATTGCGATTTTGGAAGGCTCAAAACCAACCACAGCACCATTCCGGCGAATGATGCGGTAGTCACTGTAACTGGTAGCTTGCGAAACTGGCGCATGGTTAACTGCATGCGACTGCAAAGCCGACAGATCAGATGTGATTGGTGTTGATGTTTCTATTGAAGAGTGCATTTGGCCTCCGGGGTCAGCGTGAATTGTGTTTACGTCGTACTTCGTGTTTTGAGACCGATGATATCGATCGCAATGCTTATTTTTTCAACTAAGTTACCGAACTAAGTTGCTCAACTACGTTTGATTTACTGCGTTTGGTTTGTATTTACTGGAATTGCCTACTGTCTTGAATTAGGTTTTTACTCCATTTGAGTCAAGCAAGATAAATTCAGCGTGGATTCAAAATCTGATCCAAGTCTCTGTTTTATAAATCATTTATGACAATAAAACCGGGATAAAAAAAAGATCAAGTGAAACAGGATTAACAGCAGCATTATTTAAACCAAACCACTAGATGTAGTGCAGAAGATTTGATTTGCACTAATTCTAGTGCCAGAGAGGGAGATGTGCAATCGCTTTTTTTGTTAAAAAGAGAATTATTTTTTTACGACAGCTAGGTTTGTTGATTGACAATCTCAAAGCATGAATGGAAAGCTTGGTGCAGCGTGAGTAAGCACTAACCTAAATTCTTGATCCAATAATTTTTTATATTGTTTCCAGTCAAAATAGGGGCCGGGGTCAGTCTTCCTTCCGGGAGCAATATCTTGATGTCCAACGATGTGACGGATAGGTAGTTTTTGGCACAGGGCGCAACTGAGCGATGCCAAGGTCTTATATTGCCCAGCTTCAAACTCCTGAGTATCAGTCCCCTCAAGCTCTATACCTACAGAAAAATCGTTACAGCCAGATTCTCCATTGAACTGCGACACACCCGCGTGCCAGGCACGCGCCAAGGTTGAGACGAACTGCAATAAGCTTCCGTCACGGCGTATCAAAAAATGGCTAGACACGCGTATGCCGCGCAGAGACTCAAAACTAGGATGCATTGAGTAATCAAGCTGATTTAAGAATAAATCGGAAATTGCAGAGCCGCCAAATTGACCGGCAGGCAAGCTGATGTTGTGAATTATCAGCAGCGAAACTTCAGCATGCTCGGAGCGAGCATCAAAATTAGAAGACGGCAGCCGCGTTGCTAATGAGTACCAACCATCTTCATCCAATGCGTCGGTGGCTCTTGAAGAAACCGAGCTAGTCTGACTTGCTGAGTTTGATGGTTTTAATGGATTTGACATAGCCAAATGACCCGATTTACTCCGGGTCATGAATTTTCAGTTTTTGTATCTGGTAACGCAATTGCCGGAAACTTACTCCCAACAATTCTGCCGCTTGTGTGCGGTTATTGCGCGTTTTAACTAGCGCACGGCGAATAACTTCCTTCTCTATCCGCTCCAGATAATCAGGCAGAGAACATGGTAAATCAGGCTCGATGAAAATATTTTTTCCGCTGTCCGTGACGCTAACAACAGGCTCTACATGATGCGCATTCTGATCCCGAGACAAAGCGGCAGAGCTAGTTTCAATCGCATGGCTTGGGTTTAGCACCTCTGCAGGGGTCGATGTTTCAGGCGTGTCAGGCAGGCTCGTCATTGCTGGTGAAAGTACTGGCAATGCTTTTGTCGCAGGACGCAAAGCCAGATCACTGACTTCAATACAGCCATCATTCGCAAATGCCAGCGCACGCTCCAGAATATTCTCCAGTTCGCGCACATTACCCGGAAAATCATAGGCGGCCAAAGCTTGCAGCGCCTCATCAGATAGTAAGGTAGCAGCGCCAGAATTAGAAAGTTCTGGGGTAGAAAGACGTCGCAAAATACCTTGCGCCAATTCTGCCACATCCTCTAAACGCTCGCGTAGCGGAGGCAAATGCAACTCAATGACATTCAGGCGGTAATATAAATCTTGGCGAAATTTACCTGCCGTCACGCAATTAGCGAGGTTTTGGTGAGTCGCGCTAATAATACGGACATCGACAGGCTCTTCGTTAGTAGCGCCGACCTTGCGGACTCGCCTCTCTTGTATCGCACGCAACAGCTTGACCTGCATCGCCAGCGGCAAATCAGCAACCTCATCCAACATCAGCGTACCGCCGCTCGCCGCCTGAAAAAACCCATCACGGTCATCGCTAGCGCCAGTGAACGCGCCTTTGCGATAGCCGAAAAATTCCGCCTCCATCAAGGCCTCTGGGATGGCACCACAATTAACTGCAATAAATGATTTGTCCGCACGCGCACTATTATTATGTATCTCACGCGCTGCCAGCTCTTTACCGCTACCTGATTCTCCGGTGATGATGACTGGTGCCATGCTGCGCGCCAGTCTACTGATTTGGGAGCGAACATGCTGTAGCGCCTCAGAACGTCCGATCAAACCAGAGGGTAGGATGCGCTCTGCTTGCTTGCTATCGTTGCCATCTTGAATGTCGTGTGCTGTACGGATTTCGCCCAATTGTAAAGCTGATCTGACCAGCTTACGCAACTGATCCAGTGCCACCGGCTTAGACACATAATCAAACGCACCTGCCTTAAGGGCAACTACCGCGTTATCAGCACTGCCAAAAGCGGTAATGACAGCAATCGGCGTATTTTTATAATGACTGTTAACGTCCTGAACTAACTCCATACCAGAACCATCTGGTAAGCGCATATCCGTCAGAATTAAGGCATAACTGGATTTGGATAAATAATTGCGTGCTACCGCGAGTGTCTCGGCGCTATCTACGTCCAATCCCATCTTGATCAGAGTAATTTCCAGCAACTCGCGCAGATGCGCCTCATCATCCACAACAAGAATGCGTGGACTGCCTGGCAAATCTTTAGAGTTCAACTCTTTATTATTCATATTTACTCGTATCTTTTATGCGCCTTAGTGCATGCAAGTTAGTTCTTGCAACTTAGTTCACCCTGCTTAGTTATCGCAACTTAAGAAGGATAAGAGTCGATTAAAGTGAAGTTAACCACAAAACGGCCTTTTGATTCACCAAATAATGAGTAAGGATCATCCGTATGGTATTCATAATCAAGCAAAGCATGATTATTCAAACATAGTTCACGCGCCATATACAAACCTAAACCGGTACCTTTACTGGATGTCGTATAAAAAGGCTCAAATAAATGTGAGCGCACTTCAGCACCGATACCAGGGCCATCATCCTGAATATGCAACTCTTGCCGGTTGATCGCACTCATTTGCGCATAAATCCGTATGCTGCCTGGCTTGCCACTGGCATAACGAACAGCATTCGACAGCAGGTTAACCACAATTTCTCGCAAATGGCCGGGATCAAACACAATATGAAAAGTAACTGACCTGTCCGTATAAATCAAATGTGGATCCAAGCCACGTGTCTCCACAAAGTCTTGCACAATCTCAGTGATAAAAGGTAACAAAGAAAACGGCTTCGTATCTGCCTGCGCCTTGCGTGATAACTTAAGAATATCCTCGATCAACTGGTTCAAGCGTCCGACATTATCATCCACAATTTTTAGCAGGCGCCGCGCTTGTACCGGGTTAGACATATCCTCACCCAACAACGAGGCGGCATAAGAAATCGACGACAAAGGATTTCTGACCTCATGCGCAATGCTCGCCGTCAAACGTCCCATTGACGCTAGCTTTAATTGCTGCGCCTGATTCTCGATATCCGACACATCCTGCATAAAGATAATCGTGTAAGTACCCTGCTCATGGCTAAACCCCGCAATATCCGCACTATCGACATCTACAAAGCGCAATTTTAAATGCGTCACTAAATCAGACCGATTCAAGTTTTCTGGTGAACTGGCATCAATGGTGGCATCGTTTACTTGCCGGATAGAGATGAAGGAAATATCTTCGCCGACCGTCCACGGCATAATGCCCGTATGAATAGTCTTGGCATTAAATGTAGAGTCATTTCTGCTGGACAAAACTTCGGCAATCGATCGCAAGGCCGGAATATCGCGCAAACGGGCGCGGCTGGCTTGCTGTATAAGACGTGCGCCCAATATGCGCTCTGCTGCTGGATTCATTTCAACTAAATGTTCCGCCTGATCGATAACCAAAATACCATCACCCATATCCGCAATTACCAGGCGATTAATCGCCTGTTGTATCGCCAGTGCTTTGCCTCGCTGCACTGCCAAAGCCTCTTGCTGGATCAGGTTTTTTGCTAAGCGGTTGAGTACAAACACCACGGCAAAATAAGCGGCGCCATACAAGCCCGCTTGTGATGTCAGGCCAGGATCTTCTTGCTGTAAGACCCGATAAATACTTTCTACTAATAAAAATAAAGTAACAAAGGCGGCAAAAAACAAGCCCCACAATAAGGGAGCCAGAATACCGACGCCCGCCAAGGGAAATAAATACAGAATTGTCAAGCCATTTTTATTACCGCCAGACGCCAGATAAATAATAGAAATAACAATGATATCAAGCGTTATCTGGCTAGCTAATTGCAGCATGAACCGTCGCTGATAATTAATTTTAATCAGGACAAAGAAAATGGCGATGATCAGGTAGGCGGTACAAGCCAGGGTGAATACGTTGTACTCCGTCAACCATATTTCTTTACCACCCTTCAGGCTCATGTAACCAAACAACACGATGGCAACGACCACCCGTGACACATTCAGGGTCTGAAGGGAACGCCAGAAAGTGGCGCTAGGTAAAGAGGAGGAGCTAGCGGAGCTGGACATTTAATGCAGCGGTCTAATGCAAGTCTGCATGGGCGACGCTACAAAACACTTGCTGCTGCCGGTACACTGCCTCGGACGAGGGCACATACACCTGGCAATGCTCACAACAAACCATAGTCTCGGCATGTTGATTTGCCGGATTGGGATTAGGACTTGAGCCAGTTGACCCACCATCCAAAGGTGCTTGTTGCTGAGCCGATGAGATCGTTGAACTTTTTTTACGCAAAGCCAACACCACCAACACGGCAAGCACCAGCCACATTAAGAACTTCATGACAGGCTCCTGTGCAATATCACTTCTAAGACAAACCGGCTACCGACGTAGGCAAGTAACAAGGTTAAAAAACCGCTTAGGGTAAAACTCAATACCGTTTTCCCACGCCAACCGCGCCAATGGCGACCGATCAGCAAAATACCAAATAACATCCAGGAGAATAGCGACAAAATGGTTTTGTGATCCCATTTGAACGCCACGCCCAAGATTTCCTCTGAAAATACGATGCCGGACAAAACAGTCAGGGTCAATAAAACAAATCCCATCGCCACCAGCCGGAACAGAATTTTTTCCATCATCAGCAAAGCAGGCAAGCGCTCTATCGCCTTGCTAAGCCAAGGCGGTGTCGCTTTGCTAGCTTGCTTGTGCAGATGCGCATCTTGCAAAGTCATTACAACGGCATGGAAAGCAGCGATCGTTAATGTACTGTAAGACAGCAAGGCAATCGCAATATGCCAGGGAAACATCGCAGGCTTGCCTGCCATTGCGACCAAACTACCAGGGAAGAACACAGGCAAGATCGCCATGATTGCCGCATTAGGCAGTAACAATACTTTCAAACCATCTAAGGATAAATTACGACTCTCCAACCAGTAAACAAATACAGATACCCACAATGCGGCTGACAACATCACGGCAAACCCTACCCGCAACTCGTTCGGCATAAAAATAGTCAGATACAAAGCCGCTGCATGCACCAGCCAGCCAGCAATCGTCGTCATAGAATCCAGCAAGCGGCGCTGGCCGGGGATAAAGCTGCAAGCGATATATAGTGCAGCGGCAAGAAAAGGGAGGTAAGTTTGCATGGTTTAAGTTTACACCATGTAGGCTCAGATTTAGCTTGGGATTTAGTATGAGAATTGCTAGTCGGATCAAGACCTGAATTGAGTTTAGACCGTAAGCTTGTTGCAAGCCGTCCAATAATATCCTCTAAAAACTCTTGAAGGAAGGCGGAGCGCAGGCTGCAAAACTATTTGTTCGTGGCTTCTGCGCAGGCGGGAATAGCATTGAAGGAGCCTAGCCTAATTTCATTTTGAGTCAGTCATGAATGAAGCACTGTTTTAGCACCACCTTAATGATTCACAAATCCAGCAGTTGGATGTGGAATTAATCCGTCGCCATAAGCACGCAAGACTTGAGCAATAACCACTTGATAACCGTCCAGCCAGCTGGCTTGCGCGGCTTTTGCCTCCAGATGTTTGGGATGCTGCATCAATGCATGTAAGCCGTCCATGGTCTCCCAATAATAGACATTAGAAATTTGTCCGGTCGCTACATTCTCCCAAGCCTCTTCCCCTATATAGCCCGTAGTTTGTTTGGCGACTTCGGCAATCGCTTGATCCAGCGCATAAAACTCTGCGTCGTACTGCTTTTTATTAAAGATAAATGTAGCTGAATACATCTGAATCCTCTGGCGGACAAAGTATAGGAAGGGTCGAACCTTAGCGAGCGAGGATTGTAGGATATTTATTTAGAGTGAGGTAATTTTTTACCGCTATGGATGGGCATTACAGCTATATCAATCAGCAGCAGGCTTAAACGACAACTGATATTTTTTCAGTTTGTCATACAGCGTTTTTTTCGGAATCCCTAACTGCTCCGCCGCCGAAGCGACATTGCCGTCTTGCTGTTGCAAGGCTTGCTGGATCAGCGTCGCCTCAAACTCCTCTATGCGTTTTGGCAGAGCATCACTTATATTCAAATTCGCGTTCAAATTTATGTTCGAATTTGCAGTAGAAATTTTGGTCAATGGCGCATCGCTAGCGTTCAGATTATCCTGATTGACGTGCATCAGGTTTATATCAGCGACTCCCAGCACTAATTTATCCGCAAAGTTGCGCAGCTCACGCACATTACCGGGCCAGTCGCGCTGCTGCCATTGCAGCATCTGCGCAGTAGGAATCAGCGGTGCAGCTTGCTGGTACCGGATCGCTGCCAACTTTAGGAAATGCGCCAGCAGTAAGGGAATATCCTCGCGGCGTTCATTCAGACGTGGCAGCTCCAGACTGACGACACTGATGCGGTAATACAAATCTTCGCGGAACTTAGATTCTGCGCTCAATTGCAACAAATCTAATTTGCTGGCGGCGATGATGCGGCAATCCAACGTAATTTGTGCATTACCACCCAGTCGCTCCAGCTTGCGCTCTTGTAGCACACGCAAGAGTTTGACCTGCAAAGCCAGCGGCATACTTTCGATTTCATCCAGAAAAATAGTGCCGCCGTTAGCATATTCCAGCTTACCGATGCGACGCTTTTGGGCGCTGGTGAAAGCACCCGCCTCATGACCGAACATTTCACTCTCAAACATCGACTCGGGCAATGCACCGCAATTGATGGCGACAAATTCGCCCGTACGTCCGCTGGCCAGATGCAATTGCTGGGCGACGACTTCTTTGCCGGTACCCGTCGCGCCGTTGATCAATACATCGGCCTGAGTCGGGCCTATCGTTCGGATAAATTTGCGCACCTGCTCAATCGCGGCGGTTTGCCCGATCAACTCTGGTACCACAGACTGGCTAACAACTTGTTGCTTGAGCTTGCGATTGTCCATGACCAGGCGGCGCTTCTCTTGCGCGCGCAAACAGGTGTTTAATAAGCGATCAGCCGCAAACGGTTTTTCGATAAAGTCATACGCACCATTGCGCATTGCCGCCACCGCCATACTGACATCGCCGTGACCCGTAATCAAAATCACAGGCAAATCAGCATCCAGTGCCGCCACTTGTGCCAGTACGTCTAAACCTGATTGACCAGGCAAGCGCACATCCGTCACAACAATCCCGCTAAATTCTGGCTGCAAATAAATCTGTGCCGCCTCGGCACTAGCGCATGCATGTACTTGAAACCCGCCCAACTCCAAGGTCTGTGCAGTTGCCAGACGAACCGCTTGCTCGTCTTCAATCAAGATGGCTTTTAACATGCTATCGACGTTTATCACACCTGACTCCCAAACTAAAAACCTTGAGGAAAACCATATACTCCCCTATTTTTTACGGAAATAATTCTGATTGTCCATATTATTATTGGACACTTTAAATATACATAGTAGGAGTATTAATTTACATCTTTATTAATGTATCTATATCTATGCTCTGGGGAAGGTCTAGACCCGCCCCATCCAGCGCGGGATTTTGACCGTAAATTCTGCCCCGCCTTGCAAGCGGTTTTCAGCACAAAGACTCCCGTTCATCGCCTGCACTATCGAGGATGAAATCGCCAGCCCCAGACCCAAGCCCTGCTCTGATGCTTTGGTGGTAAAAAACGGCTCAAACAAATGCTGTATCACCTGCTCTGGCAAACCCGTCCCAGTATCAATAATACGGATAATCGCGTCCTGCTCATCAGCTTCCAGCAAGACGCTGACTTGTGTTGGCCCATGCTGACTATATTCAATCTCCTGCTGCCGCTGCATTTTTTGCACGACAGAATCCAAGGCATTGCGCATCAGATTAATCAGTACTTGCTCGATTCTGACTGCGTCACCCAATACCAGCAAACCGGTTTGCGACGATAAGAGTAAAGCGACGTTTTGTCGCTCAAACTCACTTTGCATTAATAGCGCCGCTGCTTTTAATGACACGGCAAGGTCAACCTCAGCAACGGCCTCGGGACTTTTTCTGGCGAAACCTTTTAGCTGGCTGATAATCGCGCCCATTCTGGCACTGGCATCGCTGATATGTTGAAGATTCTCGTTGGCCTGCGGTACTTTGCCACGCGCCAGGAAGGTCATTGCATTATCAGCGAAGGCGCGGATAGCCGTCAGCGGTTGATTCAGCTCATGCGTCATGCCGGCGGCCATCTGCCCTAGCATCGCCAGCTTACCGGTTTGTACCATCTCGTCTTGGGTGGATCGCAGCAGATTTTCGGCATCTTGCAACTTGCTGTACTTGGTCGCCAACTGCGCATTGGCATGGGTCAGTTCTTGCGTGCGTAGCGCGATGCGCTGCTCCAGATCATCGGCCGCTTGCTGTAAAGCGCTCTGCAACTCTTGCCGCGCTAGGTGTCTTTCATCCAGACGTCGTCGCCGCTGATGAAACACCGCTGCCGCAGTTGCGAGCAAAATCAGCAAAAGAAAAGCCACCAGCGCGGCCTGAATACCGGCACGGCGGATGGTAGACTCCGACGGAAACAGCATCAATTGCCAGGACAAACGACCTATAGGGCGAGTGACGTAGTTACTTTGCACCTTACTTTGCACCTTACTTTTCACGTCACTCAGTTCATCACGAGAAGACTCACCAAGCTGACCAATATCAGCCCGCTCGGACTTGGGCAAACTGGCAAGTGAGGCAATTGGCTTGCCGCCATATTGCAGGGTCTGCGCAATCAATCTCTGCACATCGTCATTCAGCGTTTGCAAACTATGGTATTGCCAAGCTGGACGATTGCTTAAAAAAATCACGCCATGCTGGTCGCTCAAGGCAATCGGCTCTTCACTGCTACGCCAGGCTTTTTCAAATTCGGTAAGACTAATCTTGACGGCGATGACACCAATGGGAGTGTGTTTAGGCGAACTATCGAGATTGTGAACAGCAGAGCGGATACGGTCCAGCTTTTTGCCGGCCAGTTGATGGGTATTTTCATCCGCGTTTTTATCCGTGCTTTCACCCACATTGTCATCCCCACTACCATCTCCAAATACCGGTTGGGAGATAAAATATCCGGGGACGCTGGTGGTATTGCCGATCGCATAAAAATGTCCGGTACCGCCCTGTATTGCCTCTTTAAAATACGGACGAAAACTAAAATTCTGCCCCATAAAACTTTGCGGCGTATCCCAATTGCTAGCAGCAATGGTGTTACCGTTTTTATCCATCAGATAAATCGCTGCGAGCTTGGATTGCTGTTGAATGTCTTTCAGCGCTGCATGAAATTGTGCCAGCTTCTGCGCATCGCCGGGCGTCGCCAGGATTTGCGCGGCCAAAGGCAGATACGCTAATGCGTACGGCAAGGTTTCGTAACGCTCAAGCACCGATTCCAGATCGAGGGAGATGATCTGCAAATGCCGGTCTCCGGCGGAGCGGATTTCTTCCCGTGCTTTGCCAGATGCCCACCAATATGCACCAAGGATAAACAGCACGGCACATATTAATAAGGCAAAGGCGACAACTACACTGCCAGATAGCAGCGTAGCTGGTTGATGCGAGTCAGATGTACGTCGCATTGGGATGAGTTCGCCTGATGAAATGTGACGATATAGTTTTAAGAGATTAACTTTAAAAGTTTAATCGACTACCGCCATTTTCAGCTCATCCGTGTGATGGCGTTGCTGCTCTTCCATCACCAGTTGGCCTAACTCACGTTTAAGCAGATTGAACTCGGCAGAAGACGGATCACGCAAACGTGGTAACTCCACCATCAGGTCGCGTTTGACCGTACCGGGACGATAGGTCATGACGACAATCCGATCCGCCAGATAAATCGCTTCTTCTATGCTATGCGTGACAAAAATAATCGTCTTTTTTAGCTCAGACCAGATGCGTAACAACTCATCTTGCAAATTACGGCGGGTCAAGGCATCCAGCGCACCGAATGGCTCATCCATCAACATGATGGGCGAATCTAATGCCAGTACGCGGGCAATCGCTACCCGCTGACGCATACCGCCAGACAGGTCTTTGGGGAAACGGCTTTTAAAATCACTTAAGCCCAGCATCGCTAATAAATCTGAGACTTTTTTCTGGATTTCTGACTTACTGACGCCTTTTATTTCTAGTCCAAATGCGATGTTTTTCTCTACCGTCATCCAAGGAAAAAGCGCGTACTCCTGGAATACCATGCCACGATCTGGCCCCGGCGCAGTGACTAACTTCCCTTCCGCTGTAATCGTCCCGCTGGTCGGCAAAGAGAAACCCGCTACCGCATTCAATAAAGTCGATTTGCCGCAACCCGATGGCCCCAGCAAACACACAAATTGGCCCTCTGGAATCTCTAATTGAATATCTTTGAGGGCGACCACCTCACGGTCACTAGTGGTGAAAATTTTATTCACCGCATTGACTTTGATCTGTACAGGATTTGGGCTTGTCATATTAATTCTCCAGACCACGGTGCCAGCGCAGCAAATGGTTATTCAGTTTGTTCATCGCCAGGTCAATTGCCAGGCCCAGCATACCGATACTGATCATGCCGGCAATAATTTTGTCCGACCAGAAATACTCACGCGCCTCTAAAATTCTAAAGCCCAGGCCATTATTAACCGCGATCATTTCTGACACGATCACAACGATAAAAGCGGTACCGATGCCGATACGCACACCCGACAAAATATACGGCACAGCGGCAGGCAACATGACTCGTAAGAACAAGGTTGTTTGGCTCGCCCCCAGATTGCGCGCTGCACGGATATAAATACCGTCAACATGACGTACGCCAGCAATCGTATTCATCAAAACAGGGAAAAATGCGCCGATCGCGATCAAAAATATCGCTGGTGGATTACCCAGTCCAAACCATAAAATCGACAAAGGAATATACGCAATCGGAGGGATAGGTCGCAGTACTTGCATTAAGGGATTCATCCAGGCATAGGCGCGCTGACTAGCACCCATCGCCAAACCTAACGGCAAGGCCAAACCAGCGCCGACCACAAAACCGACTACCACGCGGTACATACTGCCAATCGTATCGCGTATCAATTCACCCGATACCAGCCAACCCAGGCGCGACATCGTCGCCGGATCAAAGGCTTCCATAGGTGAGGCATACTCACACCACTTTTTTACCACAGCCCAAGGTGATGGCAGGACTTGTGGATTAACCCAACCCATCGTCGTGACCACATGCCAGAACAAAATTAAGACCGCAGGCACCACTAAGCCCGCGCCGATTTCACGCCATTTCTTCATATTGCTTCCTTATAGAGAAAATGCTGTCGATGAATGGCAAGCATCCATCGGAGACGATCATTGACGGCTAAGAGATACGGGCATTACTCCGGTTACCTTAGCCGTAACTATGTCAGCCTATTTGATATTAAGCGATTTTTTTGCAGCGTCGAGCAAATCGGTCTTGACCCAATCTTTGGCGACGGGTGGCTTTGCCATTTTGCCGACGCCATATTTTTGCATCAGATCCGTAGTGATCTGGATATGCTCTGGCGTGACATCGTAGGAATAAGGAGAATTGCCAATCGCGTTGACAAAATCTTCTTTTGTGATTTGTCCTTTGAAAATCGTTTCGCGGACATATTTTTCGGCCAGGTCTTTGTTATCGATAAAGGTTTTAGTCGCCTCTACAAAACAGCGCATAAATTTTTCTGCGAGTGGGCGGTTCTCTTTATAGAATTTTTCTGTCATGACCATCGTGCGTACTGGCTCACCAATTGGTGTGTCGTAAGGTTTGATCAGTTCTGCACCAAAACCTTTGTTAATTGCTTGCGCCGAATATGGTTCAGATTGCATGATGGCATCGACATTTTTACCAAGCAAAGCTTGATTCAAATCAGGAAAGCCAAGATAAATAATCTGCACATCTTTGCCCGGTTGATCAGAATAACTTAAGCCATTTTGCGACAACTCTGCCGCCAGCAAAATATCCTGAATACCACCACGGGTAACGCCGACTTTTTTACCTTTTAATTCTTTAACGGTTTTAATTCCCAAGTCAGGACGTGTCACCAAACGTGCACCACCTTTGGCAAATCCAGCAACGATATAGATAGGTGCACCGCTGGCTCTGGCAGAGATCACAGCTTCAGACGACACAGCGGCCACATCCAGTTCGCCAGCGATCACTGCTTGCATCGCATCGAGGCCTTTGGGGAATACTTTTTCATCGACTTTGATACCGCATTTTGGCGCGATCTCTTTGATATAAGACACTGCACCGTAATGAGCAAATTTGAGATTACCCAATCGCACAACATCTTCTGCCTGAGCGGCGCCGGCGAATGCAGCAGAAATGGATAAAACGAGGGACGTGACGATAGCTTTTTTAAACATGATGGTCTCCTGACTATTATTGATTTGTACAACGGGTATAGCAGACTTTGTGCCAGCTTCGATTATTTTGCAAGTCATTGATTTTTATCATCTTGGTCGGGCTAGTTACCCGGATTATTCTGACGAACCAGAATAATCTGGAGCTAAAACGAAAAAGTTTGCCGTTTTTCGCACAGACACAAATTGAATTCAATTTAGAACACAAACGCGAGATAGCTTATCAGGGCTTATTCTTTTTTGATGTTGTGACGAGATCCTTGGCCTGATTGTGAAACTCACTAAGTTTCACCGGCCTCGCTCCCGCAGCTGCATCCAGGTTAGCATGCAAATGTTTTGCCTGTCCCACGCGTTGCGAGCGATAAATGCCGGTGTGTCCTGAGAACAAATAACTGACCACACAGGCAATCCCCGCATACACGCCAACCTCGGCACCAAATAGCTCCATCGCCATTAAAGTAGAAGCAATCGGCGTATTCGCAGCACCGGCAAATACCGCGACAAAACCAACGCCTGCCAATAAAGGGAAAGGCATATTCAGTAGTGGCGCAAGCGCATTTCCCAACGTAGCACCGATATAAAACAGTGGTGTAACCTCGCCACCCTTAAAGCCAGTTCCCAGCGACACAATGGTAAATAGCATCTTGGCAGCAAAATCATAAGACGCTAAAGGATGCTGAAAAGCCTCTACGATAGTGGGAATACCCAAGCCTATATAACGATCTACCCGGCTATCGCTACCCAACAACCAGAACGCAGCAGCGATCACTACACCACCAATAAAAGGTCGCAGCGGCGCGTAGTGAATCAGCCGCTTCATCAAGGCACTTAGACTATGGGTTGCATCTGCAAATATTTTCCCGGCCAATCCAAACAGTATTCCTGCGATTAGCATCGCGACCAATCCCCAGGCGGATATAGCGGGGATAAAAGGAATCGCATAATACGTATGGTGTATGTCCAAAATTGGCCCCCAAAGCAAACCTACCTGGTCAGCCACGATAGCCGCCACCAGACAAGGCAAAATCGCGTCGTAACGCAAGCGACCAATCGCCAACACTTCTAATCCAAAAATCGCACCGGCTAAAGGCGTCCCAAATACCGAAGCGAAACCTGCGCTGATGCCTGCCATTAAAATAATCCGGCGGTCTTCGTGTTTAAGTTTGAATAGCTGTGTTAATTGATCCGCCAGAGCACCGCCCATTTGTACCGCCGTACCCTCGCGTCCGACAGAGGCGCCAAACAAATGTGACACTACTGTGCCAGCTAGTACCAACGGTGCCATACGCAATGGAATCAGTTTTTTAGGATCATGGATTTCATCGATCAAGAGATTATTACCAGCCTCTACCTGCTGCCCCAATTTGAGATACAGCCAACCTACAACAAAACCAGCCACAGGCAATAAAGCAATCAGCCAGCGGTGTGTCAGCCGGGTATTGGTAGCCCACTCCAGCGCGAACAGAAAAAAAGCAGATGCCGTCCCTGCCAGCGCCGCGACTGCGGTGGCCAATAAAATCCATTTGACCATGTAAGGCACGATCGCCAGTTGCTCAATCGGGCGAGATGAATTAATACTTTGAAGAGATTTCGGAGGTCTGGTTTGTTTTGAGGTTTTCATGCGAATCCTGTTATATCTTTATCTTGGACTATAAGACAAAACCGGATCAATTGAAAATCGCTGTGTTGACTATGCGCCTACACCTTCCCAATTGATCAGGGACAAATGTAGGCATCATTAGCACTAGGGTGTGTTGACCTAAAGCGGTTAGCGAAAAATGCAGGAGGAATGCCATCTCCGAGCGTGAATTCTAACGCATCATTTCTTCTATATCTTTGCTATTAGCGACGAAAATAAAGCTTGTATCATTAAGCGAGGATTTCAGCGCTACGACAAAACTTCATTTTCCAAAACCAAGGCTTAGCGAAGGAACTTGCCGTCTTTGCTGATGATCGTCAACTCTACAAATTCGCTACCACTGTGATTTTGGTCGGTGTAACTTAGCACTACTCCACCAAGATCAAAACGACGCATTGATTCTAAAGCGCGAATCAAACTATCACGTGTCAAGTTACGACCCGCACGACGTAAAGCCTCCACCATCACTTTAGCGCCGACAAACCCCTCCATTGAGGCATAAGAAGAATTGACGCCCTGCGGAGCAGCTATCTCTTTAAATTCCTGTCCTAGCTTGGTAGAGGTCGAATTAGGTGCAGGCATAATTTGCGACACAATAATGCCAGCACTAGCCTTGCCCAGAGCCTCGACAAAGGATTGAGAGGAGTTGTTGGATAAGGTCATGATTTGCACAGCATTGCCTTGTGCACGAACGGCTTTAATGATGTCTACCGTAGTCGTTGCAGAACCGACGATAATCAAGGCCTTTGCTTTACTTTGGTTCAACGTAGCTACGACAGCAGCAACATCAGGTTTTGTGCGATCGTATTTGAAGACGATTGCTGGTGTCAGATTGTATTTCGCCATTGCATGATTAAAACCGATCAATCCATCATTGCCAAAACTATCGTCTACATGCAATACGCCGATCTCTTTGATACCCACCGTATTAAACTGTTCCACACCTCGCGTGACCTCATCCCGGTATTTGGCGCGGACATTGAAGACATAGCGGTTATTCGGTGTATGAAATAAGGTCGCACCCGTGCTTGGTGCAATCAGGGGGATTTTATTTTCAGCCAATAGGGGCAACAAAGCCTCGGTATGTGGCGTACCGCGCGACTGAAACAGAGCAAACACATGTTCTGTTTTGATTAATGTCCCGGCATTACCGGCGGCAAGCGCTGGCTCAAACTTATCATCGAGTGTGCGGACTTCGATCTTTCGCCCGTTCACGCCACCATTTTTATTGATGTAAGCAAAATAGGCATTTGCGCCTGCATTCATCTCTTTAACGGGCCCGGCAATTTGCCCTGTCAAACCAACCGTCTGCCCCAGTAAAATCGTGCTCTCACTTACGCCATCTTCGGCATAGGCAAGACCGCCAGCACCCAGCGTTGAGGACACCAAAGCCAGGGATGCGCACAGCCTGGCCGAAAAATACCATGTAGATCGCAGCATATTTGTCTCCTGTTATGAGAGAAAATTTCCTCGACATGAGTGAAATGAACTCTCTTTTTTATATTTTATTTTTTGTGTTTAAGTGTAATTAGCTAGGTTTGAGTTTTTTGACACATCTGTTTGAATTCAAACACTCGCACTGCCTTACACAATATTAGGCAATATTGAACAGCAATCAAACCCCGCAATACACCGCTAGGATTAAACAGGACAAAACCATGTCCAACATCGGTAATACTACGCATCGGTGTTTAATCTTAGGCAACTACACCGTACTATTTGGGATTTTTACAAGTTGTACGAAGGGTTTGCCGCCCTATTCCAGAATTGGAACAAGCAGAACGCTCGATCAGGTAAAATGCTAGCCTGATTAGCGCACCCGAATTTCGCTCTAAATGTTGCTGCATCCATAATTTATCTGAAAATTAAATCTCATCCATGCTCGATAATCTGACCCAACGCCTTGCCAAAGTGGTGAAAACCATGCGCGGCGAAGCTCGTTTAACTGAATCCAATACCGCCGAGATGTTGCGCGAAGTACGTATGGCTTTACTGGAGGCCGACGTTGCCTTGCCTGCGGTGCGTGATTTAATCGCCCGCGTCAAAGAAAAAGCCTTGGGCGAAGAGGTCATCAGTTCGCTCACGCCGGGCCAGGCGCTGGTCGGCGTGGTGCAAAAGGAATTGGCAAGCTTAATGGGTGCCGATCTCGGCCCCGAAGCCTATCAACTCAGCTTTGCGACCCAACCTCCGGCAATTATTTTGATGGCAGGTTTGCAAGGTGCCGGTAAAACGACCACAGTCGGTAAACTCGCTAAATTTTTACGCGAGCAAAAAAAGAAAAAAGTTTTAACCGTCTCTGCCGACGTGTATCGCCCGGCTGCGATTGGTCAGCTACAAACTGTGACTGCGCAAGTAGGCGCTGACTTCTTCCCGACGCTGCCGACCGACAAGCCAGTTGATATCGCTTTAGCTGCGCTGGATTTTGCAAAAAAGCATTACCACGATGTGCTGATTATTGATACCGCCGGTCGTCTGGGTATTGATGAAGCAATGATGCAAGAAATCTCCGCGATACATGCCGCGGTCAAGCCAATAGAAACCCTGTTCGTGGTCGATGCCATGCTTGGCCAAGATGCGGTCAATACGGCAAAAGCCTTTAACGATGCTTTGCCCCTAACCGGTATCGTACTGACCAAACTAGATGGCGATTCGCGCGGTGGTGCTGCATTGTCGGTACGTCATATCACTGGCAAACCAATTAAATTTGCGGGTGTAGCGGAAAAACTAGATGGCTTAGAAGCCTTCGATCCAGTCCGCATGGCGAACCGTATTTTGGGCATGGGCGATATTCTGGCATTGGTCGAATCCGCTCAAAAAGGCATGGACGTCGCTGCAGCACAAGATCTGGCGCACAAGATCAAAGGTGGCGGTAAGTTTGATATGAATGACTTCAAGCTACAGCTATCGCAAATGAAAAAGATGGGCGGTTTGTCCAATTTGATGGACAAACTGCCTGCGCAAATGCAGCAAGCTGCGAGTGGCGCGAATATGGATCAGGCAGAAAAAAGTGTGCGTCGCATGGAAGGTATGATCAATTCCATGACGCCAAGAGAAAGAGCAAAACCAGATCTGATCAAAGCATCGCGCAAACGCCGGATTGCAATGGGTGCAGGCGTCCAGATTCAAGAAGTCAACCGCATGCTAGCCCAATTTGAACAAATGCAAAGCATGATGAAAAAGCTGCAAGGCGGCGGCATGATGAAGATGATGCGCAGCATGAAAGGCATGATGCCGGGCAAATCGAGATAAGCGCAAAAGCAATACCAGCGCTCTATGGTGCTCTATGGCGCCCTCTGCTAACCCCGACACAAACAGTAACACCGCAAGACTACAGACCGAATACCGCCCTGAAAATATGTAAATTTAAGGCGTGATTCGGTTTTTTTCACTCTACAGCACTGCACTCTGCTAATTACGACACATTTTATACAAAAAGCCACAAAAAACACTTGCATCACTCTGCAAAGCGCACCACTATTAGCGATGCGTGAAACGGCGCATTTTCCAAGATACTTGTGAAGGAGCCTCAATATGGCAACAGCAGCAAAAAAACCAGTGGCAAAAAAACCAGCAGCGCCAGCAGCAGTTAAAAAAGTAGCAGCACCTAAGGCCGCACCAGCAGCTAAAGTGGCTAAAGCAGCTAAGGCAGACGCACCTGCACGTAAGCCAAATGCAGCATTTATGAAACCAATGACGATCTCGCCAACTTTGGCAGCAGTCATCGGCGCAGCGCCGATTCCTCGTACTGAAGTCACTAAAAAAGTATGGGAATACATCAAGAAGCACAAGCTGCAAGATGAAGCAAACAAACGCAACATCAATGCAGATGACAAATTGAAAGCTGTCTTCGGCGGCAAAGCTCAAGTCTCTATGTTTGAAATGACAAAGTTGATTTCCGGTCACCTGTCTTAATTTGACCGCAGTCGTTTTGGGCGACTTATTGGCGTATTGCAAGCTTCATCGCAATCCCAATCCCAAACAAAAAAGCCCGCATCGCGCGGGCTTTTTTGTTTTTAATAAGAAAATACTCGGGTAGGGTATTTGTTAATTGTCCATATAATATTTGGACAATCAGGCATATGTTTAAAAAAATAACGGGGAGTATATTCAATCCACCCCTTCCGAGCCCGATCTCCGCTACTTAGATTGATCGCCTACAAATTGCCACAAGTTACTGGCACCGCGGCCAACTCATTGCCAATGATTTCTCCTGGTTTTCTGTGCAATATGCAGTAAGTCCCATATGGCGTAATAACTTTGGTGACTGGGCGACCATCGCCTAGGAGCACACGCTCTTCGTGATAGCCCTCTCTTTGCGTGGTCGCTGCCGCCGCGATATTTTGCGCCAGCTTACTCATCGGAGATGCGGGTGGTTTTAGGGTAACGCGATCACGGGCTTCAAAATCGGTTTTTAATCCCTTGGTGATGTTAGTTATATCGGTGTTGAGGCCTTTATCAACCATCGCCTGACTTGCTGGTGCTGTGGGCATTGCTTGGCTCTCAGTCGCTATCATTAGTGTATTGACAGGTGCAGTAGTTGTTTTGGTCTTAGCGATCTTCTCGTTTTTGATGACAGTAACCGAGGATGCGATTATTTTTTGCTCATGATGTTTTAGTACATTCTCTTGCGCGTTGAAAACTGGCTTGCTCTCTGACTCATGCACATCTTTTTTCTGAGGCACCACTAATGCATTGCCAGGAATCAGAAGCACAAAAAGTGCAGATAATTGCTCGTTCGCTTTTTTATGAGCCGTCGTGTCCGTCCATACAAAAAATAAAGCACCATGGATTGCGGCAATCAATAGTAAGTAGGGCCAGCGCAGTGGTTTTGTAAGATTTAAATCCAAAGCGCCTCCTTTATAAATTACCGCAATTAACCACTCTGGAAACTTCTCGCGCAATGATTGTGCTGCCACCGGCTGCGTTAGCGGCGATCACACAATAGGTACCGCTGGGTGTAATCATTTTGGTGATACGAGTACCGTCTGGCATCACAAAATTCTGTGCGGAGGTGTCTCGCGGTCTCGCTGCCGCTGCCACATTATTTGCAAAAGCAATGAAAGAAGATGCGGCGGGCCTGGCAGGGAATTGGGTGGGACGTTGCTCTGCTAACAGATCCTTACTGATCCTACGTACATCTAAATTAAGCTTAGTCTCTGAGCTGATCGCCGGATTAGTAGTCGACGTAATCGGCGCAATCGGCGTATTCGCCAGACTTTCGTCTGTGATCGGTATAGAAATATTTTGCGATGCTGATGGCTTCGCTAAATCTTTTTTAGATGGATTATTTTTTGGGTCAATCGGTAATATCGGCTTAATCTGGCGGGAATTCGCTACCGGTGGTAGTTGATTTAAGGGCGGAAGAGATGTGGGCTGGAGCAGTAATTGAATTACCAGCTCCGTCAATGCTGGCTTTTTTTCATGCCGTGGTTCTGCTTTTGGCCACAAAAAGAGAAAGGCAATATGCACTCCGATAATGACTAAAAACCACGTCCAGCGTACCGGATTTTTTTCATTTAAACGCAATGCTTCACCTTTTTTTAGTCCATTTTTATTCCAGCTCCATACTTGTCTGACTTCTTTTTTAGTTTTTAGTTGCGTCTTTTTTGTACTCCCAATTCTTCCAATTAGCTAATACCGCATTCGGATATTCCGGGCGTCCACGGCTACCGTTATAGCGCCCTAAAGCAAGATATAAATTGCCTGCTTCCATATCAATATACAAGCGGAGAATCGAGCAACCATAGCGTAGATTGGTTTGCATCTGGAATAGCTTTTGTGCGTCACCGTCACCAATCGTCTTCGACCAAAACGGCATGACCTGCATAAAGCCGCGGGCGCCGACCACCGATGTCGCGTATTTACGAAAAGCGGATTCGACCTGGATCAGTCCTAACACCATCGCCGGTTCTAGCCCTGCTCGTTTGGATTCGTACCATATCGCTTCCAGCAATTCTTGCCTTGTCTTCGCGTCAGGAATCCTGCGCTTAAGGCGGTCGGACATCTCGCCCAACCACAGCAAATAATCGATGCGCTCATTGATATTGTCGAAACTGGGTTTGGGCGGGCGCGAATCGGTAACGGCTTTGGACAAAGCCAGCCGTACCGAATCTGCCATCGCTTCTTCTTTCTGATTACCAGCCATTGCCGGACCGGCAACCAGAAAAGCACACAGACCAAACGCACTAAGCAAGCGACTCAAGAAACCAGATTTTCTATGAAAATTACCGATTTTTACAGGAGTATCATTAAAAACTGGCTTATTAAGCAGGAAAGATATGGACCTTATAAAATACTCCATCCTAATATCTTATTTCCCTTGAATCTTAGATTGGATAAACGCAAGCATCTCGGCAACAGGTAATTCGATCGCCTCTGCATCCCGACGACCTTTATATTCCAGCTTGCCTTCTTTCAGACCACGGTCACCAATCACGACACGGAGCGGCACGCCGATCAACTCCCAATCAGCGAACATCGCACCCGGGCGCTCGCCGCGGTCATCAAACATAACATCAACGCCTGCATCCAGCAAAGCTTGGTATAGCTTTTCTGCTTCTGCTTTGACGGCTTCACTTTTATCCATACCCATCGGGCAAAGTACGACTTCAAAAGGTGCCAGTGCCAACGGCCAGACTATGCCTTTTTCATCAAAATTTTGCTCAATCGCTGCACCCAAAATCCGGGTCACGCCGATGCCGTAAGAACCCATTTGTAAAAACTGCGGTTTGCCGTTTTCATCTAAGAAAGTGGCTTTCATATCTTGCGAATAACGCGTACCTAGTTGGAACACATGACCAACTTCAATCCCGCGCTGGATCGCTAATACACCTTTACCATCTGGAGAGGGGTCGCCAGCAACTACGTTACGCAAATCCGCGACCAAAGACTCTGACAAATCACGTTCCCAATTCACGCCGGTGTAATGGAAGTCTTCTTCATTCGCGCCACACACAAAATCCCCCATCATGGCGACGGTACGATCTGCCACAATGTTGACGGGTAATTTAGTGTTGATAGGTCCGAGATAGCCTGGCTTGGTTCCGAAATGCTCCACAATTTCATCTTCTGTGGCAAAGCGATAATTGGCTAAACCGGCGACTTTATTAGCTTTGATTTCATTCAAATCATGATCGCCGCGCAATAATAAGAGCCAGACTTGTTTAGTGATTTTTTCTTTTTCTTCTGTCTCGACTGTCAGCACAATCGATTTAACTGTGCGCTCCAGCGGGATATTCAACAGAGCTGCTACGTCTTCACACTTGGCCTTGCCTGGTGTCGCCGTTTTAGTCAGGACTTGTGTTGCAGCCTGACGTTGCGAGAACAAAGATACGGCCTCGGCAGCTTCCATATTCGCTGCGTAATCGGAGGTCGGGCAATACACCAAAGCATCTTCGCCGGTCTCTGCAATAACGTGAAATTCATGCGAGCCAGAGCCGCCAATCGCGCCGTTATCCGCAGCCACGGCGCGGAACTCTAAGCCAAAGCGGTTGAATACTCTGACATAAGCGTCATACATCGCTTGATAGGATTTTTTCATGCCTTCGACATCACGATCAAAAGAGTAGGCGTCTTTCATCGTAAATTCACGACCACGCATCAAACCAAAACGGGGGCGACGTTCATCACGAAACTTGGTTTGGATATGATAAAAATTCAGCGGCAGCTGGCGATAGGATTTGATGTCAGCGCGGGCAACGTCCGTCATTACTTCCTCCGACGTTGGCTGGATTACGAAGTCACGACCGTGCCGGTCTTTGACGCGCATCAGCTCCGGCCCCATTTTGTCCCAACGGCCAGTCTCTTGCCACAGCTCTGCAGGTTGCACCACGGGCATTAACATTTCAATCGCACCGGCACGATTCATCTCTTCGCGGACGATCGCTTCGACTTTGCGGATCACACGCAAACCCATCGGCATATAGTTATAAATACCGGAACCAAGACGTTTAATCATCCCGGCACGCATCATCAGTTTATGGCTGACGATTTCAGCATCGGCAGGAGCTTCTTTTAAAGTGGAAATAAAAAATCGTGTAGCGCGCATGACAATGATTCTTTTCAAAAATTGAGGGTTATAATCGACTCAATTTTAAAGGATTAGCTGACTAATGCGCCCACTGTTTACCAATTTGATGATGGAAAAACGCTTGATAGGTGTGAAATAAACCTGAAATCAGCGTTAGATCGATATGACATCGACGTGATATCGACAGAGTGACGACTTGAAGTGAAAAAAATGACGTTTTTATAAAATCAAAACGGCCAATTTTTTCTGTGTATTTACAAGCACTTTGTTGATTGGTGTCATAACAATTCCAATGACAAATTGGGGTAACAGAACGTTTAGTGGCAGAAAGTTTCGAGGTAAGATCATGCTAGATCGTGAAGGCTTCCGGCCTAACGTAGGCATTATATTGCTCAACGCCAACAACGAAGTTTGGTGGGGCAAACGGGTGCGAGAGCACTCCTGGCAGTTTCCGCAAGGCGGTATCAAATACGGAGAATCACCCGAGCAAGCGATGTTTCGCGAGCTGGAAGAAGAGACCGGTTTGTTGCCTGAGCATGTCAAAGTCATCGGTCGCACCCGCGACTGGCTGCGCTATGAGGTGCCCGATCATTTCATCAAACGTGAAATCCGTGGACATTACCGTGGGCAAAAACAAATATGGTTTTTGCTACGGATGCTGGGGCGCGATTGTGACGTTAATCTGCGTGCCAGCAATCATCCTGAGTTTGATGCCTGGCGCTGGCACGAGTATTGGGTGCCGCTGGACGTAGTGATTGAATTTAAACGGGGTGTTTATCAATTGGCTCTGCAGGAATTGTCGCGCTTTGTCCATCGTACTGAGCGCTTGGGAACTGCGCGCCAGGCTAATGGTCCCGCCAAGCTACAAGCCGGGTTAGATACCGTTTCAGACGCAGACAAAAGTGAGATCGAAATCGAGATCAAGATCGCTCCGGCAATAGTAGAGCTACCTGCTGCGCAAGATAAACCTGAGTGACTATGATGATGGCGCAAAAGATGACACAAACAACGACGCGAAAAAT
The DNA here is from genome assembly GCF_034314085.1 of Undibacterium sp. 5I1. Lineage (NCBI taxonomy): Bacteria > Pseudomonadati > Pseudomonadota > Betaproteobacteria > Burkholderiales > Oxalobacteraceae > Undibacterium > Undibacterium sp. 5I1. The sequence goes on along the minus strand of NZ_JAVIWI010000001.1, from coordinate 4,603,899 downwards.
AACTTCACGCACTATGATCAAAAACTCGATGTTAGGTTTGATATTGATGGCTAGCTTGCTTGCACCTTTGCATGCGCAACCCATGGACGACGAGGATGCGGAGAAGGAGTGGAAAGAAGTTGCCTTGCAACTTCCTGAAGCGCCTCAGGCCACGAATCTGCTGCCGTTTTATAACAGTGATAATCAGGCATTTTCTGTCGATGCTAAATCGCTGACGATTACTAGCGATGGGATCGTCAGGTACACACTGGTATCGATCAGCAGTTCTGGTGCGAAGAATGTCAGTTACGAGGGAATTCGCTGCAGCACATACGAGAAAAAACTGTACGCATTCGGGCGCGCAGATGGCAGTTGGTCACGTTCTCGCCGCAATCAGTGGGATAGCATTCAAGCATTAGCAGCGAACAAACAACATTCGACTTTATTCACGGATTATTTTTGCGAGGGCAATACCATCGCAGGAAAAGCACCGGCAATGCTAGAACGGCTGAAAAAACGGCAACCACTGAAACCGCTTTAACTCCTTGAAGTCAACTTTGCAGTGGCTTTGTAGCCGCAACGGATAACCATTAATTACATACAGCTCTAGCATTTTTTGAGATGACGATAATCAGAACAATTAAATATACTCATCAGTAGTATATTTAATTGCCCAGAGAATCATTGGACAATAGAGCAATTTTTAACAAAATGAGGGGGAGTATATTAATACGCCCCCTCATTTTTTTCATTTCATTTTAAGTATCCGAAGAAATAGCGCCAGCAACCTACTAACATCCACATCTTCGTTTTACTTGATTCGCTTTCAGCTGAAACCAGATTAAACCGAGATTTTCCATTAGGATTTGAGTTGATGACGGATGGACTTTTCGAGGCAGTTTTGATGTGAGTTTGTCGTAAATAAGGCGCTCATCACCAGCCATGAGCAACGAAGAACGCCAAAAATGACCGAAAATGCGCCGCCAGCATTCAGATAGCACCTCTGGTGCGCCTAATGGAAAATCTTGGTTAAAGCAACACCATGTTGTCTCTATGGATCAATTCTGGCTCTTCCACAAAGCCAAGAATTTGTGCAATCTCGGTGGACGGGTGGCGCTTAATCCGGCGCGCTTCTGTGCTGGTGTAATTGCTGAGTCCGCGGGCAATTGCCTGCCCTGCTTCGTTATAACAAGTGACTACGGCACCTCGACCAAACTCACCTTTGACATCCAACACGCCGATAGGCAACAAAGATTTACCTTCGCGGCTCAATTTTTGAACTGCGCCAGCGTCTAATATCAATTGTCCGGCGGTTTGCAAATGATCTGCCATCCATTGCTTACGCGCTGCCAACGGTGCCATCTGAGAAATTAATTGCGTACCAATCGCCTCGCCCTGTGCCAGACGAATCAGAACATTCTCTTCACGTCCCCAGGCAATCACCGTATGCGCACCAGAACTAGCGCCGCGTTTGGCTGCCAGGATTTTAGTCAGCATACCGCCGCTTCCTAAGCTGGAACCAGCGCCGCCAGCCATGGCCTCCAATGCGGGATCGCCCGCTTTAGCTTCATGCACAAATTGCGCATCGGGATGTTTGCGCGGATCGGCAGTGTACAAACCTTTTTGATCTGTCAGAATAATCAGCGCGTCACCTTCAATCAAATTCGCTACCAATGCGCCCAAAGTGTCGTTGTCACCAAACTTGATTTCATCAGTGACGACCGTATCGTTTTCATTAATGATCGAGACGATGCCAAAACGCAGCAGCGTAAATAAGGTAGAGCGCGCATTCAGATAACGTTCGCGGTCCGCCAAGTCGGCGTGGGTCAGCAGAATCTGAGCGGTGCCTATACCATGTGCGCGAAAACTACTTTCATAAATTTGCGCGAGCCCCATCTGGCCGACTGCGGCACAGGCTTGTAATTCGTGAATGCCGGTCGGGCGCTTATCAAATCCTAGGCGCTGACGACCTTCAGCAATCGCACCGGAACTAACCAGCACAACCTCTTTGCCCATCTGTCGCAATTCTGCAATTTGCGCGGCCCACTTTTGTATCGCTTGATGGTCTAGCCCCTTACCATCGTTGGTCACTAGAGAAGAACCAACTTTGATGATAAGCCGCTTGGCTTGCTGGATGACAGAATGCATAGGTGTGCGCTACGAACAAAACTGTATGTGGAACGTCGCTGCGAGTGCAGCGACGACGGGGAATGAAGCTCAGCTAAAATTCAGTTGAAGTTCAGTTGAAACTCAATCAAGCACTTTAAAGCGAGGATCGTCAGGATCGATCGACAAAATGCCTTGCGCTTCTTCTTTCATCTGAGTCTCTTGCGAACGCTGTTCTTGCATGCGTTTTTCAGCAAGATAGGCGTAAATTTCAGTGACTAAATCTTCACAGCCTTCACGATTTAAGGCGGAAATCTCAAATACCGGACCTTTCCAGCCAAAACGTTTTACGAAGTCTTTGACTTTCTTTTTACGCTCTTCTTCGTTCAGCATATCGAGCTTATTCAACACTAACCAGCGCGGCTTCTCGTATAAAGATTCGTCGTATTTACGCAGTTCTTTGATCAACGCTTTTGCATCTTTGACCGGATCAACGCTATCATCAAATGGTGCCAGATCAACTATATGCAGTAGCAAACCAGTACGTTGTAAATGCTTTAAAAATTGGATACCCAGGCCAGCGCCATCCGCAGCGCCTTCGATCAAACCAGGGATGTCGGCAATCACAAAACTTTTTTCGTGGCTGACACGAACCATACCCAAATTAGGATGCAATGTCGTGAACGGATAATCAGCGATCTTAGGCCGTGCGTTCGATACTGCAGTAATAAACGTAGATTTACCGGCATTTGGCAAGCCGAGCAAACCAACGTCAGCCAGCACTTTCAGCTCTAAACGTAATTCACGACGTTCTCCTTCTTTGCCGTCACCACGTTGACGTGGCGCACGATTGGTAGATGATTTAAAGTGAATATTCCCCCATCCACCCTCGCCACCTTTGACCAATACAACTTGCTGCTCATGCTCGGTTAAATCAGCAATCAATTCGTCCGTATTTCGATCAATAATCAAGGTACCGACTGGCATACGTAGCAAAATATCGTCTGCACCTTTACCATAGCAATCTGCACCACGACCGTTTTCCCCATCGCGCGCTTTGTGTAATTTTGCGTAGCGAAAATCAACTAGCGTATTGATGTTGCGATCAGCTACCGCAATAATGCTGCCGCCCTTACCGCCATCACCGCCATCAGGGCCGCCAAATGGGCGGAATTTTTCACGACAGAAGGAGGCGACACCATTTCCGCCATCACCAGCAATCACTTCAATTCGTGCTTCGTCGATAAATTTCATTTGTTTCACCTATAAATTCGGCGCGCTTCGTTATAAATTAATTATTAATTCAATATCAATAGCGAATGCGCCTTAATCCTCTACCCTTGTCAAAAAAAGTAGCAGGAACTGTAGCTTGATGCTTAAAACCTGCCATTAAAACAAGCAATGCAAGACCACTTACTAAAAAGAGCTTGTATAAATCTTTGTGTAAACCGTGTTTAAAATACCGACAACAGATTTATACAGGATCTTTTGAAACTAAAAAGGCTCCACCAACGGCAGAGCCTTTTTCGTCAGGCTTACGCCTTATTGTACTGTCTGTAACGAGCTATTACGCTGCTACAACAATCGCGTATTGGTGCTGAGCTGCACCTTTGATTGCAAACTGTACTTTACCGTTGATCAATGCGAACAAAGTATGATCTTTGCCCATACCAACGTTTTCACCCGGGTGAACGCGTGTACCGCGTTGACGAATGATGATACCGCCAGCATTGATAGTTTGGCCGCCGTAAACTTTAACGCCTAAGCGTTTTGACTCTGAGTCACGACCATTTCGCGTGGTGCCGCCGCCTTTTTTGTGTGCCATTTATTAGCTCCTTGGGTTCTGATTAAATCAAACAGGATTAGCCGTTGATAGAAACGATTTGCAGTTCTGTGTAATTTTGGCGATGGCCTTGACGCTTTTGGTAATGCTTACGACGACGCATTTTGAAAATGCGCACTTTGTCGTGACGACCTTGCGAAATTACCGTAGCCAGCACCGTAGCACCTGCGACCAAGGGAGCACCAAATTTAATGGTGTCACCAGCGCCCAATGCGAGCACTTGATCAATGGTGATTTCGGAGCCAATGTCTGCAGGTATCTGTTCTACTTTAAGTTTTTCACCAGCGACAACTTTGTATTGTTTGCCACCGGTTTTTATGACCGCGTACATGTGAAACCTCATCAAATGATATTAATAATCGATTTTTTATTCCCCGAATAAACCAAAAATTAAGCTTATAAATCGGGAAAACCTCCAATTATACATAGACTTAGCTACGACGTCAAAACTTTCCTCAAATTGTCGCTGAGGCTGATAACCGCGGGCAATTCTTACAAATCAACGTCCAAATTAGAGCCTGCGTCAGCAAGTCGTTGCGGGAATAAGTCTCGTAGTGTTTCGGCCTGACGCGAAATCATCTTGGCATCGTATAATCTATGCTTATCTTAAGTACTCACACGCATTTTTTAGCAGGTACCGCCTTGTCTGCCACAACATCACGTCAAATAAGTATCACAGAATCCATCGCAACCGACATGACTGCGGTTAATCAGGTGATTCGAAATAAGCTTCACTCCGAAGTACCTTTAGTCAATCAGATTGCTGAATATATTATCAATGCTGGCGGCAAAAGAATACGCCCGGTGTTGGTATTGTTGGTTGCTAACGCCTATCAATATCGAGGCACTCAGCACCACGAACTAGCTGCAATTATTGAATTTATTCATACGGCAACCTTGTTGCACGATGACGTAGTTGATGAATCTTCTTTGCGTCGCGGGCGAAAAACTGCAAATGCCATGTTTGGTAATGCCGCCTCAGTGTTAGTTGGCGACTTCTTGTATTCCCGTGCTTTCCAAATGATGGTTTCAATTAATAGTATGCAAATCATGCAAATCCTGGCGGATGCAACAAATGTGATCGCAGAGGGTGAAGTATTACAGCTACTTAATATGCATGACCCCGATGTAAATGAAGAGCGCTATCTGCAAGTAATTCGCTCAAAAACTGCAAAATTATTTGAAGCAGCCGCACAAGTAGGCGCATTGATTGCTGGCGCAGACCCTATACAAATTGAGGCTGCCGCAGAATATGGCCGCTCCCTTGGAACAGCATTTCAGTTAATTGATGATGTACTGGATTATTCCGGTAACGCGGTTGATATTGGAAAAAACGTAGGCGACGATCTAAGGGAGGGGAAACCAACACTGCCCCTAATTTACTTAATGAAAAATGGTACCGACGAAGAAAAAAAGCTTGTCCGCAGCTGCATAGAACAAGGAGATGAATCCAAATTTGATGTGATACTCGAAGCAATCACTAAATCAGGTGCACTTGACTTTACGCGTGCAAAAGCAATAAAAGCTGCAGATCGTGCGATTCAATCTATCCAGCATCTCCAAGACAGTCAATACAAAGATGCATTATTAGCGCTTTGTAAATTTTCGGTTGATAGAAATCATTAATTTTTATTGATATGAAGATCGCGATATAAATTATTTAGGATGGGTTATTTTAAGCAGTTGTGCTTCTTTATATTTTTTTAGGCAAAATGCATCAAACAAATGATGTGCGCTCCTTTACAAAAGAGGTGCTTGGTTGCATTATCTTAAAGCAACGATAACATCGATTAATTTGAGCAAGAGCCCTATGTGAGATCTTATGTCAGCAGTTCTACCGAATACGACTCCAGCCTTACCAACCTCAGGACTTGCCAGAGCGCTAATCCAAGGTAATGTTTTGCCAGCATCACAAATAGATGACGTACAAAAAAAATCTCAGTTAGAAAAAAAACCCTTCGTTGACAGCTTACTGCAAAGCGGTCTAATCAACGCGAGAGATCTTGCTGCATTTTGTTCTGAAACATTTGGCTATCCTTTAGTCGATCTGGGCGTTTTTAATGAGGCGACCTTACCCGAAAAAATTGTTGATTCTAAATTGATGCAGACACAACGCATCGTAGCGTTAGCCAAGCGTGGTAATAAAATTTCTTTGGCTGTTTCCGACCCAACCAATGTCTCCGCTCAAGATCAAATTAAATTTCAAACGGGTTTAGGTATAGAAATTGTGGTTGTACAACACGATGCACTGCTTAAACTATTAGAAAAACTGAGTAAAACGTCGGAACAAAGCTTAAGTGATATATCCGGCGATGACTACGATATTGAATTTAAAGAGGAAGACATTAATACTGGCGCTGCTGATGCTCAGGCAGCCGAAGTTGACGATGCGCCAATCGTAAAATTTTTACAAAAAATGTTGATCGATGCGATCAATATGGGCGCCTCCGATTTACATTTTGAACCTTTTGAGAAATTCTATCGTATTCGGTTCAGGGTTGATGGAGAACTTCGTGAGATAGCACAGCCACCGATTGCAATTAAAGACAAGCTAGTTTCACGGATAAAAGTCATTTCTAAATTGGATATTTCTGAAAAGCGCGTTCCCCAAGATGGGCGTATGAAATTAGTTTTATCTGTGTCCAAAGCAATTGATTTTCGAGTGAGTACGCTGCCGACGCTATTTGGCGAAAAAATAGTTATGCGGATTTTGGATGGATCTCAAGCGCAAATGGGTATTGATGCGCTAGGTTACGATCCTGATCAAAAAGAGATTCTGATGAATGCCATACAACGTCCATATGGCATGGTATTAGTTACCGGACCGACAGGCTCAGGTAAAACCGTCTCTTTATATACTTGCCTTAACGTGATTAACAAACCGGGCATCAATATTTCAACCGCTGAAGATCCAGCTGAGATCAACTTACCAGGAGTCAATCAAGTTAATATCAACGACAGAGCGGGCTTAACATTTCCGGTCGCTTTAAAGTCATTCCTTCGACAAGATCCCGATGTCATTATGGTAGGTGAAATTCGTGACCTGGAAACTGCAGATATCGCGATCAAAGCGGCGCAAACTGGCCATATGGTTTTCTCAACCTTGCATACCAATGATGCCCCCTCTACCCTGACTCGTCTCATGAACATGGGCGTAGCACCGTTTAATATTGCATCTTCAGTCATTTTGATAACTGCGCAGAGATTAGCTAGACGTCTTTGCACCTGTAAAAAGCCTGCCGATGTATTAGACGAAGTTCTTCTTCAGGCTGGATTTAAAGATGAGGAGCTAGACGGAACTTGGAAACCTTACCATCCTGTAGGTTGTGAACGCTGCAGCGGTAGTGGCTACAAAGGACGAGTAGGCATTTATCAGATAATGCCAATTACTGAAGCAATTGAACGTATTATTCTTTCAAACGGCACATCGTTAGAAATTGAAAAACAATCCGAAAAAGAAGGTGTAAGAAGTCTTAGAAAATCTGGATTACAAAAAGTTAAGCAAGGACTCACAAGCTTGGAAGAAGTCCTAGGCTGTACCAACGAATAATGGGATAGCAATATGGCTACCACACCAAAAACAGCACCAAAAACTCCGCAAATTAAAGAATATTTATACGCTTGGGAGGGCAAAGATAAATTTGGCAAAACGGTACGCGGTGAAATACGCGCCGGAGGTGAAGCCATAGTCAACGCAACGTTAAGACGTCAGGGTGTTCTAGTTAGTAAAGTTAAGAAAAAAAGTTATACTTCGGGCAAAAGAGTTACTGATAAAGACATTACCTTATTTACGCGTCAACTGGCAACTATGATGCGAGCAGGCGTTCCTCTATTGCAATCTTTTGATATTGTCGCGAAGGGAAATGAAAATCCATCTGTTTCCAAACTTTTGCAAGATATTAGGGGGGACGTTGAAACCGGAACAAGCCTAAGTCAAGCATTCCGTAAATTTCCCCTGTATTTCGACCCTTTATTTTGCAATCTAGTTGATGCAGGCGAACAAGCAGGTATACTAGAGGATTTGCTGACTAGGCTTGCTATTTACAAAGAAAAAACATTAGCGATTAAGGCTAAGATTAAATCTGCATTAACTTACCCAATAGCAATCTTATCAATTGCATTCATTGTCACCGCTGTAATCATGATTTGGGTTGTACCAGCGTTCAAAGACGTATTTTCAAGCTTTGGAGCCACTCTTCCAGCACCAACTCTTTTTGTTATGGCAATTTCTGATTTTTTCGTAAAAAATTGGTATCTGATATTTGGAGGCATCTTCGGAAGTATCTATTTTTTCTTTCAATCCTGGCAACGCTCGCTTAGCATGCAGCGAACGATGGATAGATTACTGCTACAAGCCCCGGTATTTGGCGCAGTTATTAGAAAAGCAACCATTGCACGCTGGACGCGTACTTTAGCAACTATGTTTGCTGCCGGCGTACCTTTGGTTGAGTCACTAGACTCAGTCGGTGGTGCAGCGGGCAATGCTGTTTATCTCGATGCAACAATTAAAATTCAAACAGAGGTAAGCACAGGTACAAGCCTTACTGTTGCAATGCAAAACTCTAATGTTTTTCCCAATATGGTGACGCAAATGGTTTCTATTGGAGAGGAGTCAGGTGCGTTAGATCAAATGTTGGGTAAAGTTGCTGACTTTTATGAAGAAGAAGTAGATGAAGCTGTTTCATCGCTGTCAAGCCTGATGGAACCAATGATTATGGTAATACTTGGTGTAATAATTGGTGGTCTAGTCGTTGCAATGTATTTGCCAATTTTCAAATTAGGACAAGTCGTTTAATGTGGGAATTAATTTTCTTTACTACGCCAAACAACTGGATCAGCACTGGTGCGGTAGGTATTATTAGCTTGTTAGTTGGTAGCTTCCTCAATGTTGTAATTCATCGAGTTCCAAAGATGATGCAGCGTGAATCTGACAATTACGTGGCCAGTGAGAAAGGTGAAGTACTGCCTCATACAGATCGCTATAATTTAATGGTACCGCGCTCTGCATGCCCTAATTGCGGACATCAAATTACGGCCGTAGAAAATATCCCCGTCATTAGCTACATAATGATCGGTGGTAAATGCGCAGGTTGCAAAGCACCAATTTCTATCCGTTATCCAATAGTAGAATTACTAACTGCCGCGATATCCGCTTTGTTGGTCTGGCATTTTGGCAGTGGGCTTGCAGGACTGGGAGCAGTGTTATTTGGCTGGCTTCTAATTGCCATGACATTTATAGATGCCGATACTCAATTGTTGCCTGACGATCTAACGCTACCATTGCTTTGGTGCGGTCTTCTAATTAACCTGAATACTACCTTTACACCACTTACTGATGCAGTGATCGGCGCGGTTGCTGGATATTTAAGTCTATGGTCGATCTACTGGTTGTTTAAGCTAGCTACTGGAAAAGATGGCATGGGTTATGGTGATTTCAAACTACTCGCAGCGCTTGGCGCGTGGATGGGTTGGAGCATGCTACCAGTGATTGTGTTGCTCTCCTCGGCCGTCGGTGCTGTAGTTGGTATTAGCATGATCGTTTTTAAAAAAATGGGTAGAAATAATCCCATTCCATTCGGCCCTTATTTGGCAGGGGCGGGTTTAATTGCGCTAATTTGGGGGAAAACGCTGTCTCAACACTATTTGGGATTACTAGGCTAATGCATGCAATAAGCGCCTTTAGTTTAGGACTTACTGGGGGTATTGGAAGTGGTAAAACTACTATTGCCAATATGTTCGCAGAGCTTGGCGCAAGTCTGGTTGATACCGACCTAATCGCCCATGAACTTACTGCAGCCAATGGAATAGCTATTAAACCAATCCAAAATGAATTTGGTGCAGAATTTATTCAACCTGATGGAGCAATGGATCGAGCAAAAATGCGCGAATGCGTATTTGCCGATCCAGCAAAGAAATTACAACTTGAGAATATTCTTCACCCGTTAATACGTCAAGAAACAAATCGAGCGGCAAAAAACGTAAATGGCGCTTACACTATATTTGTTGTTCCCCTATTGGTCGAATCTAGCAATTGGAGACAAAAAGTCAGCCGAATATTAGTAGTCGACTGCCAAGAAGAAACTCAAATTAGCCGTGTTATGGCAAGAAATGGATTGAGTCAAGAGCAAGTACTAGCCATCATGCACGCTCAAGTCAGTCGAGAACAAAGACTTGAAGCCGCCGACGATATTATTTTTAATGAGGGCGATTTAACGCAGATTCATAAGCAGGTTATAAAGTTACACAGTCAATATCTGCAATTAGCCAAATCATCCTTGATTAATCTCGAGGAAAATGACTGATAATCCTCATACAACGTTTGTAATTTTAGTCAGCATGGTTCAGAATCATATGGCACTTGCGCGTTGGCACCAATTTAAACAAGGACATTATTTTGATTGTTTACGAATACCCTTTTAACGAGCGTATTCGCACGTTATTGCGGCTAGAAGATCTGTATGAAAAATTCACTTTTTTTCTACATCAGTCTGATCCTATGCAGCATCACGTCGCACTGTCCACCATTTTTGAAATGCTGGAGGTTGCTGGTCGTGCCGACCTTAAGTCTGATTTACTCCAAGAACTAGAACGACAAAAACATACTCTCATCAGCTTCAAATCAAATCCAAATGTACAAGCGGATATGCTGGATCAAATTCTGGATGAAGTTGATCGTGCAAGTAGTGCTCTAATTGCCTCCACAGGTAAGACTGGGCAAAATGTTCGCGATAACGAATGGTTGATGAGTATTCGCGGTCGTACCATTATTCCAGGCGGCGCTTGCGAATTTGATCTCCCTAGCTATCATGCCTGGCAAAAAAATACCTCTGAAAAACGCTTTTCCGATATCTCTAACTGGTTTGCACCTATAGCTCCTCTATTTGATGCGATCAATATTGTGCTGAGGTTATTACGTGAGTCTGGCGTAACTACAAAAGTGATTGCACAAACAGGCAGTTATCAGCAAATGCTACAAGGGAAAATTTATCAGCTGTTACGCGTCACTTTAGTACAAGATATGGGCGCTATTCCAGAAATTTCTGCTAATAAATATATGCTTTGGATACGCTTTATGTCGCAAGATGGAACGATGAAACCTAAGGCATTTGAAAGCGATATTCCATTTGATCTGACACTTTGTAATTTTTAATTTTTTGTTTGCTACGCACTACTCATAAACCTTGAGTTGAGTGCTTATAAAAGTTTTTGTATGGCGATATCGTGCAATGCGCTGATCGTCTTTAGTTGGAATTAATTATATGAGTACAGTTGTAGATTGCCCTACTTGCGGCAAAAAAGTGGTTTGGTCGGAAGCGAGTCCTTACCGGCCTTTTTGCTCTGATCGCTGCAAACAAATTGATTTGGGCGCATGGGCTGAAGAAAAATATACAATCCCTGCAGTCAACTTACCAGAAGAGCCTGACGAAGATTTATCACAATCAAGTCATTAACTCTCATTAAATCTACCTGCTCGCTCTTGATTGCCATTCAAAAATCAATGTTTGGGATAAGTATCAGCGTTTTTGAGGTATGCCGTATTTCCTGAGTTTAGCCGCGATCATTGAGTGTGACGTATCTAATCTGGCAGCAAGTTTGCGGCTAGATGGATATTGTGAGTAGAGCTTTTCTAGCAAGGCTGATTCAAACTCTCTAACGGACAGCTCCCAGCTTTCGGCAGCATCAATATGAACCTCGTCTGCCGTGATACTACCCTCAGCCCAATCTAAATCTGCTGCGTCTAATACACGCTGATCAGACATAGTGATCGCTCTAAAAACCACATTCTGAAGCTGGCGGACATTACCAGGCCAACGATTAGACAACAACGCGGCGCAAGCGGCCGAGTTCAAACGACACACGGGCTTTTGCGCCTGAGTGCAGGCGCGTTCAATAAAATGCCGGGCTAATTGCAAAATATCGTCTGGTCTTTCGCGTAAGGCTGGCATTTCTAAATGAAGTACGTTCAGCCGATAAAACAGATCTTCACGGAATAAGCCTTCATGTACCATCTTGCGCAAATTACGGTGGGTGGCGCTGATAATGCGAACGTTAACCTTAACCTCTTTATCACCACCAATGCGACGAAACTTGCCGTCATTCAGGAAGCGCAATAACTTCGCTTGCAAGTAGAGCGACATTTCGCCAATCTCATCCAAAAATACGGTACCGCCGTCCGCCATTTCTATCAGGCCTGGTTTACCGCCACGTTGCGCACCGGTGAAGGCGCCGGACATATAACCGAACAATTCACTCTCAGCCAAACTCTCAGGTAAAGCGGCACAGTTCAATTCCAGAAAAGGCGCGTTGCTACGAGCACTGACACCGTGGCAAGCTTGCGCTAATAACTCCTTACCGGTCCCTGTCTCACCGGTAATCAGCAAGGGTGCATCCACGACAGCCACTTTAGCTGCACGTACTTTTAGTGCCTTGATTTGCTCGGACTCACCGATAATGAAATGAAAACCGCTACCCTCAGAATGCTGTAGCGCATGTAACCGCCCTCCCATACGCTTTGGGGCGTGCAAAGTCAGTACGGCACCCACAGTCTGACCATTGGGTTTTATATTAATTGGACTGGTTGTCTGGCTGATTGTTAGACTGGATATTTGTGGATTTGACAAAGTCTCAGAGACGGGTGTTACGTCCATCCAAAACGGCTCGCCATTGAGAATGACTTCTCGACTTGGTACATGAAAAGAATGGGTAATCAATTCATGCTCGACCAAAGGATCTTCCAGCAGATCACGTAGATTTTTCTGACAAAGAATGTCTTCCGTCATACCAGACACGGCAGCGGCGGCGGCATTAGCAATGACAACTTTGCCATTAGCGTCAATAGCAAGTACGGGATCTTCCATCACCGCCATCACAGTATCTAAGTTGAGACGACGGCGCTTACCAGGCAAAATATCCAGAACGTTAATCTTACCGACACCACGCACTTGGTCACAGTCTTGCTGCAGAGATGGCAGCATGAACTCTAGCAACTCTGGACTATCGATATAAATATTCGGCGGATCAACCTCTACGCCAACTACATTCAAACCACGCAGAGCAAACACTGCCAGTATTTCATGCGCAATACCAACTCTGTCTTTAAACTGAATATTAATGCGCATTGGAGCCGATCAAATCATGTTTAATGCGGTTCCGGAATGTAACCACGCGGCCGTGCGTTATGACTGCGGAAGCTGGTAGTCGATGCCAAACCGCGCAAGCGCCCAAGATCAAATTGCTCTAGTTGCTGGAACACCGCACGATTAACCGTCATTTTGACTTGCATCATCAGCAGATCAACACTTTGTTGGTTTGAGCTACGGGGTCTGGTTTGCTTATCACGCTCTGAAGCACGATCCGCTATTTGCTCAGAATCTCCATTAGCCTCAGCATCAATCGCTGCTTGCTCTGCTTTTGCATCGGATTCTATACGTGCTTTTTCTTCTGCTTTAGCGACTGCTTTTTCCTCTGCCAGACAAAAGCAACGATAAATATCGGCCAGCGTAATAATCCCGTTACAAGAGCGGCAATGCCAGGCGTCCTTCTCTTTTACATCGCGTGCGACCAGGCCATCTTTGCTCAGAGTGGACAATATCGAACGTACCAACCTTGGTGTTTTACCGGTAGCCTGCGCTAATGAAGCGACCGTCGCTGTGCGGGGCATTACCATCACAATCTGCGCTAATAATTCAATTGCGATATAAAAACGCATATTTAAAGTCGGGTCAGCAAATATCTCTGTAGTAGAGACCAAATGTTCGCGTTCAATTAAATTCATGCTTGCAACTCCTTAGAGACAATGATGGGACGATTGACGCTGCCATAACGATCCATGTACAAGCCTTCGGTAGAAATTGCCGGGCGTTTGTTGGATACGACATCAGCGATGAAGCGGCCAGAGCCACAAGACATCGTCCAACCTAAGGTGCCATGACCAGTATTAAGATACAAATTACGATAAGGTGTGGGACCAACAATTGGCGTGCCATCTGGCGTCATCGGACGCAGACCAGTCCAGAATTCGGCCTTTTCTACATCGCCGCCATGCGGGAATAAATCGGTAACAGAGTGCACCAGCGTTGCACGGCGATCTTCACGCAGTCGCAAGTCATAACCAGTAATTTCAGCCGTGCCGCCAACGCGGATACGATCTCCCAGTCTCGTAATCGCGACCTTATAGGTTTCATCCATCACGGTGGATTCCGGTGCGCCTGACACATCGGTGATAGGGACAGTGATTGAATAACCTTTGATCGGATAAACAGGGATTTTAATACCCAGCTCACGTAGTAATATTGGCGAATAACTGCCAAGAGCAAGTACATAAGAATCACCCTGAAAAGTACCTGCTGAGGTTTTCACACCAGTGATTTTATCGCCCTCATGCAGCAATTTTTCTATGCTTACGCCGTACTTAAACTGGGCTCCCAAATCCTCAGCCAATTTGGCTAGATTTTGAGTAAATTTAAAGCAATCGCCAGTCTCATCGCCGGGCAAACGCAAAGCACCGATAAACTTCTCTTGCACATGCTTTAAAGCTGGCTCCACTGCCAGACACGCTGCTTTATCCAGTAACTCATACGGCACGCCATAACTTTTTAAAATAGCGATATCTGCTTGCGCTGCCTCCACCTGAGCCTGATTCCGGAACAATTGCAAAGTGCCTTGGGTGCGCTCGTCGTAATGGATACCTGTCTCGGCACGTAATTCTTGCAAAGTGTCACGGCTATATTCTGCCATCCGCAACATACGACCTTTGTTGATTTCGTAGCGCTTGGTTGTGCAATTAAACAGCATCTGGGTTACCCAGCGCCACATATGAGGATCTAAACTAGGACGTATCGCCAGCGGACTGTGTTTCATCATTAGCCATTTAATAGCTTTCATTGGCACACCAGGACCAGCCCACGGTGCCGAATAACCAGGAGAAACCTCACCTGCATTGGCATAACTGGTTTCCAGAGCTGCAGCAGGCTGACGCTCTATGACCGTAACCTCATGCCCCGCCTTCGCCAGATAATAAGCCGATGCCGTACCAATCACACCTGCGCCGAGTATGACTACTTTCATTGTGCTTCTCCCTTAATGGCGTCTGTATTGACAGTGCCGGAATGACTTGTTACTTTATGCTGAGATTTTTGATGCTGTAATTCGGAATCGATAGACAAACTTGAGCTGGAAGATCCAGAAGAAACGGCATCGGTATATTCACGATAATAACGCTGCCCCAGACTGGTCAGGATTTCATAGCCGATCGTGCCAGCCAGTTTGGCAACCATATCGACTGTGTTAGTAGCAGATAGCAGGTCTACCGCTGCACCAGGATATAAACTCTCCGGGGCAATATCGCTGACATCCAGCGTAATCGTATCCATTGACACATTGCCGACCATAGGCGCAGGCTGGCCAGCGATATATGCCACGCCACGGTTGCTCAGGCTACGCATCCAGCCATCGGCATAACCAACGGCCACGGTCGCAATCTTGCGCGGCTGCTGACTGCGATACGTCAGACTGTAGCCAACGCCAGTACCTGCAGGAATATCGCGAATCTGGATGATTTTGCCTTGCAATAAAGCGACTGCCTTCAAAGGATTTGCTTGCCCGGCAACGGGTGCTACGCCATATAAAGCAGCACCGGGACGAGCAAGATTGAAGTGAAAGTCAGAGCCTAAAAAAATACCGGAAGAGTTTGCCAAGCTAGCGGCGCAAGCGGGCAATTGAGCGCGCAGGGTTTTAAAGGTCTGTAATTGCTGCTGATTCATTGGATGCTGCTGATCTTCGGCGCAAGCCAGGTGACTCATCAGGTGACTAATAGCAATGCCTTGGGTTAAGGAGGGATCAGCAATCCAGGCATTGACCTCTTTAGTCGATAAGCCCATGCGCGACATACCTGTATCGACTTGAATAAATGCAAGCAAGGAGGTTTGTTTGGCCTGAGCAAGGCGACGCCATGCGGCGATTTGCTCCAAACTATTTAAAACGGGTGTACAGGCGTGTTCTAAAAATTCAGCCTCATATCCCACTGGCGGCCCGTGCATGACATACAACATGCTGTCTTTTAACAAGTGGGGACGGAGTGCAATTGCCTCATCAAGATGTGCCACAAAAAAATCTCGGCAGCCTTCTTCTTGCAAAGCTAAGGCGACTCTTACAGCGCCCAGACCATAGGCATCTGCTTTAACGGCTGCGCCGCATCGAGCCCGCCCTAGTTTGTTTTGAAGAAAGCGATAGTTATAGCGCAGAGCTTGCAGATTAATTGTCAGCACGGCGCCGGCACGTCCAGCTGCTCCAGAATGTTTTACTGAATATTCCGCTGACTGTTCTGCTATTAGCTGCATCTGCGCATCTCCGTTGTGATCATCACATGGGATTCTTCTTAGCAATCGCCGTGCCACAATATTTTATTGAATCAATTCATGGACTTAGAAAATTTTAATCTGAGTCAACCAATCCGACGTGTATCATTTTCAATACATCTAATAGGGATTAGAACAAATTTAGAGATTTTCTTCTAGTGCATATTGCAATCCATCTGCCGTATTGATTTAAATACAGTGTATCAATTCTAATACGACACAATAGAAAAGACGAGAAAACCTTCAAAAAATCGATTTGAATTTGGATGATTTCAGTATTGGCAATAAGAAACAATACGTGGAATTACTCACTGTAGTGAAATACACACAGGAAAACGGTATAAATCCATAGTTCACCACAACAGAAACGTGCTCATATTCAGATTCAGATTCGGATAAATATGACCGATTAAGGCTTATGTAATGGTGACGGTTTTGTATCAGCTCTACAAATTAAGCTTGATCAGGCTTGGCGGACTACCAACTCTGCCCGCAAAACATCTAACCATTCTAGCAGCGGGATCGTTGCTGGCAATAATGGGGACACAGCCACACTCCCCTGCCAGGCAAATGCCTGATCTTCCAGACTTTGTGGCTCGCCTTGCCAGTCGCGGCTAATATAAAAATGTAGCCGGACATGAGCATGCGGATAAATATGCTCTACTCCGCACCAAGGCTCAGCCGTCTGGATATGCACACCCAATTCCTCGACAAACTCGCGCTTCAGCGCAGCCAGAATATCTTCGCCCGCCTCAACTTTACCGCCTGGGAACTCCCAGTAACCTTCATACGGCTTGCCAGCCGGACGCTGTCCGAGCAAGACGTCACCGTTGGGTTTCATCAAAATACCAACAGCAACATCAATCGGGGGTTTTGTCATAAATGAGCCAATATCAGCAGGACTTACGCAAAATTGTCCCAGCAAGGCGTAGCGACGACGATACTTTAGTACGGCTAGTCGCTGCAACGCAGCTGGGGCGGTTTTGCATAAGTCCTAATCAAATTAAAGAAATAAGGGGAGTATTTTTAATTGTCCAAGTATTATTTGGACGATAGGCAATAAAACACTTGTACTCTACCCCGGTATATAAATACATACCAAAAGAATTAGGCTAACTTGCCTGCGTAATCACGGGCAAATTGCCAGGCGACACGGCCCGAGCGCGATCCCCGTTGCAAAGCCCAGCGCAAAGCATCACCGCGTGCTGCGGTAATTTGCTCGGCGTTACAACCCATGCTGCCCAACCAATGCGCCACGATGTTGAGGTAATCATCTTGCTTAAACGGATAAAACGACACCCACAGGCCAAAGCGCTCGGACAAAGAGATTTTCTCTTCCACCGTCTCACCGGGATGCAGATCACCATCATCACCATGGGTATAACTAGCGTTATCCGACATCTTCTCCGGCAACAAATGGCGCCGATTTGAGGTCGCATAGATCAGCACATTATCAGACTGCGTCGCGATGCTGCCATCGAGTGCAACCTTCAACGCCTTGTAACCTGCTTCGCCGTCTTCAAATGACAGATCATCGCAAAAAATGATAAAGCGCTCTTGACGTTCCGCCACCAGATCGACAATATCCGGCAAATCGGCCAGATCCGATTTATCCACCTCAATCAAACGCAAACCCTGATCGGCAAATTGGTTCAGGCAAGCTTTGATTAAAGACGACTTACCCGTGCCACGCGCGCCTGTTAGCAACACATTATTGGCAGGTTTGCCATTCACGAATTGCAAAGTATTTTGCTCTATCTGATGCTTCTGATTAGCGATGTTATGCAGATCGCTTAAGGCAATATGAGACGCATGACGCACCGCTTGCAAATAGGCTGCGCTACTGCCGCTGCCGCCGCGCTTGCGCCAGCGAAATGCCGTCGCCAAGGAAAAATCTGGCACAGGCATTACAGGTGGTAATAGTGTTTCTAAACGGTTTAATACCTGCTCGGCACGGATTAAAAATTGATCTAATTGAGTCATACAGTCCGGCGAGTTTTAGGGACAAATTTATTGAGAATTTTGGTGCAGCTAATCGCCTGCCTTAAAACCAAGCTTAATAACCAGGATCAAAGACCAGATTTAAAAGCGAGATTTAAGAACGATAGTCAGCATTAATCGATACATAATCATGCGACAAATCGCAAGTCCAGACGGTAGCCTCTGCCGCACCGCGCGCCAGTTTGACGCGAATCGTGATCTCGCTTTGCTGCATCACGCGCTTACCGTCTTCCTCACGATAATCAGGATTGCGCCCGCCGTTTTTAGCAACCCAGACATCATCCAGATACAAGTTGAGTTTGCTAACATCTAAATCCAGCACGCCAGCATAACCAATCGCAGCCAGAATACGGCCAAGGTTGGGGTCCGATGCGAAGAATGCCGTTTTGACCAAAGGAGAATGCGCGATCGAATAGGCAATCTTGCGGCACTCTTCTACATCACGACCTTCTTCTACCGCGATCGTCATAAACTTAGTTGCGCCCTCACCGTCCCGAATAATCATGTGCGCCAGTTTTTGCGACAAGGCGATCACCGCATCCGCCAATAATTTATATTCTGGCGAATCGATCTCTGTGACTTCTACGTCGGCAGCACCAGTAGCGATCAGCATGAAAGAATCATTGGTCGAGGTGTCGCCATCAATCGTAATGCAATTAAACGATTTGTCCGCCGCCTGTTTCACCAGATGATCCAGCACAGGTTGCGCGACCTTCGCATCCAGCGCCAGGTAACCCAGCATTGTCGCCATATTCGGCTTGATCATGCCAGCACCTTTACTGATGCCCGTCATGGTCACAGTCTGACCATTAATTACCACCGTAGCGGATGCAGCTTTTGGCTGAGTGTCGGTCGTCATGATCGCTTCTGCGGCCAGAAACCAGTTGTCTTCTTTCAGATTAGCAAGTGCTTGCGGCAAGCCGGCAATTAATTTATCTACCGGCAACGGCTCCAGAATCACCCCCGTTGAAAACGGCAAAATCTGTGATGCCTCGCACTGCATCAGTTCCGCCAGCGCGGCACAAGTGGCATTAGCCGCAGCCAGACCAGCATCACCCGTCCCGGCATTGGCATTACCCGTATTTACCACCAACGCACGGATGGGACCGGCCGTGATGTGCAGACCTTCCAGATGCGCCTTACATACTTGGACCGGCGCAGCACAAAAACGATTTGTGGTAAACACACCAGAGACGGTGGCAGAAGGTGCCAGTACCATCACCACAATGTCTTTACGATTCGGTTTTTTAATACCTGCCTCGGCATAGCCAAGCTGGATACCCGCAACAGGTTTTAAATCAGCGGCGACAGGGATGGGAGAATTAACGGCCATGAGGTTTCCTAGCAATGAGATCGAGCCGTTATTGTAGGGTATTTTGTTGGGCCGCAAATGAGTTTCTAAACAGGCAAACAAGTAGTTGCATCCTATCCGTATCACTCATCTTAAAGCTCAAAATACGACACTTTTGCCTCAAAAATGAAAGAACAGAGCGCAAAATTTAGGCTATTTCTTCTATGCCATTTTCTCAGGAAATAATCTCATTTATTATCTGCACGGTAACAATTCGTTACTAATAACTAAAAGAAAGATTTCATGTTCAAATTATTGGTGATTACCTCCGCTTTAGTCCTGACTGGCTGCGCATCTGTTTCCGGTGAAAAACTGCAACCAGTTTCTGTCATTACCGTCCAAGATAATAAAGAAGTAGCTGGCATCGGTTGTACTTTGAAAAACGATGCAGGCTCTTGGTTCGTCACATCACCAGCCAGTGTTGTCGTGCATAAAAGCACAGGTGATTTGGCAATTGACTGCAAAAAAGACGACTTAGCTGGTAACACAGCGCTAGTATCAAAATCTAACGGCGCGGTCTGGGGCAATATCTTGCTCGGTGGTGGAATTGGTTACATCGTGGATAGAAACACAGGCGCAGGCTTTGATTACCCATCATCTGTAACGATAATATTGCGCAAAATCGGTGAAGTAGTCGGCGTCCAAACACCTGCGGCAACGACAGCTCCAGTTGCGCCAACAGCATCAGCTAGTCAGACTCCAGCTCAAGCAACTACTGCTACTGTTACTAAATAATTTGTGACTCCGCTCTCAGGGCGGGGTTACCCGCCCCCTGATGACAACGCCGCCAATTGACTACTCGCCAAACGGCAGTTAGTGCCTAGCATTAATCTGTTTGCGGCACTGAACATCCAGCGTCTCGCCACTACCATCCTCCAGCCCTTTGTAAACACCACACGGCCAGACTAAACCACCGTATTGTTCCATGCTCCAATAAGGTGGCTCGGCTGCACAAATCTCGATGTATTTAACTGTCCATCGCTTGTGTTTTTGGTTCAGTACCACCCATAACATTTTGTCTAAATGGGGGTTGCACTCACCATACGTCAAATCCCAATCTAAGCCTTTACCGTCGACGGGAACAATATTCCCGACCAAGACTGCCCAATTTCGATCCACATTGAGTTTACTCGCCTTTAAGCGCACTGGTTGACCCGCCTTGGTGCTTGCAACAGAACGAGCGGCATCCAAAATCACCTGCCTGTCGCTACTACTCACATCACGGGCATAGGATGGAAGACTGGTAGTAAGGAAAGCAATGTCCAGAAAAATTTGCTTCATAAAGTGCGGATTTACGATGAGATATTTGAGAAATACCTAATTTTTGTACCAGTCTTACAGCCTGTTTTAAGTCGGCTAATGTATCGCTGGCGATTTTTTTACAGCGCTGTATGCCAAACATCTTTTCAACTACAGACTCAGCAAATTTTCATGAAAGGGATGCTGTATAAATTTTGTCTAATGACGTTGAGAACAGCGGACATGCCATACTTTCTTTACGCTATAGTGCTTTTGAAAAAGGCTTTGAGTAAAACGCAAATTTCGTCTTTTTGATTTTGAAGCAGCAACGAAAATAAAATAATTTTTTATACGACCCTTAATTTACTATTCAAAGGGAGCCTGAAAGCTGTTTTGGGTTGCTTAGAAAGTTCAGACGCCTTTCAATAACATAAGTTGTTGATCGAGCTTATTTTTTCGAATCAAAGTAGTAATTTTTCAGTTTAAATGCTCTAAAATTATTGAAATCGCGATCAAGATCTAGAGTTACGTTCAAGTTTTTACTGGCTAATGTATTTGGATTTAAAAAAGTAAAAGCTGAAAATAAGTACATTACGAAAGCAGTATGCTGGGCTGTGGTCGAATATTCATTATTTATCTGAATAAAGGTATCTCAATACAATATGAGAATTTTTAACTATCTTTCTATTATTTTCCTTTGGTCTATTGCCAGTAATGTTAATGCTATAACGTTACCGAAGGCTTTTACAAAGGTCAGCGCCGAATATTCATACATAAAATATTCAAAAACAATTGAAAATTTGCCTAGAAAAAGATGCCAAGGAGAGGTGCCAGCATGCGGGGGGCTAGTGGTGCTTTTGTAATAGATGCTTATAACTGCAAAGCTAATAATATACCTAACTGTGCTGCCTCTTTAACGCTGGATAAAGAAGTTTCGTCAATAAGTGTAATGAGCTGGAATAAAAAAAATTCGCCAACTAGACCTGATAATTTACCTAACAGCTACACGAATGTGAATCTAGGAGGTGGTTCTGCTTCAACAATTGCTCTTGGAAATGCAGCTGCTGCTTTTAAATTCAAATCTGAAGCTTGCTATCCATTAGACAAGCTGGCTAATAAATATAAGACGAATGAGTCGTTAGTTAAAAAGTTGGCCGAATTAGAAAATTTGTATGCTAGTAACAAAGCTAAAGGTGAAACAGAAGCCTGCGAATCCTGTATATTACAAGGTATTGAAGAAAGTTTTGGAATAAGTCTTACATCCGAAGGTCTTAGATCTGCGATGCAAAAGAAAACCTTTGATGAGTTTGTCTATAAAGTTTTATTTGGCGATGCTACCTGTAACGACCTTAACATTATACCGAAGCCTTATGTTGGTCGCTTCCCAAATAGTTCTGAAGAGCAAAGTAGAATAAAAAAAATTGATCTTGTTGGTAAAGCAAAAGAAATTTTAGCAAAAGATATCCCAGTTCTTTTAAATGAAATTTGTACTGTTGTGCTACCTGATGGTTCATGCCTTAAAGAAAGCTACCACACCGTTGTTCTTACAGGTTTCAAAGAAGTTTGCAAAGATGGTGAAAAAAAAGTATGTCGAAATATAGTACGGGTGCAAAACTCATGGTGTGGAGACTGGGATAAAGAATTCGGAGACGAGGCCTGGGTCGATGCAGAAACACTTATGAATAGTGTCGGTAGTTTTCCGGTCCATAGGGGCGTTTTAGGTTGGCTAGAGACGCATAATTGATCGCGATTAAGTCGTTTGACTGTCTGAGTGAGGGCTGATTCTAAGATGTTCAAGATGAACTTATGCCCAATCTATTGTCAATATTAAGTTACTTAAAAATCGAATTTACATAGGACTGATGTCACCAATTGCTTAGGCCGCATCTTAATTTTAAACTTTGTGCGATTGCTTTGTATGCATCGATCATCATAACGGCTTGTAACTAAAACACTTTTTGGTGAAATTTTTTTAGTTTGTCACATCAAATAATATTGCTTTTTTAGCAATATTTGACGCCTGCTAAGAACACCATACTATCGTTAAATGATATTTATAGACGTTCGTCTAATGAGGTAAAAAATATAGGTTTAATATCTAAACTGTTATGCATTGTGTTTATTTGATCAATTCTTCGTTTCCAAATTTGATGAATACTCAATGATCAATATACAGTTACTCCGGCAAACGATGCACATCCGATTTATTAACATGAGTGGAACGCAAAAGATGTTGCCCAGCATGTCAATATCAAATCTCTTGTCAGTGCCACTTCTTGAGATTGTAGATTTTTCCTGCTGCAGAATGGCAACTGTTCATCGCTGCCATTGCTTAAGTCAAACTCTCCGTCAAACTCCTAGCCACCATTTCCAAATGATGATCAGTACTCCCAAACTGCAACTCGATCGCCATCAACCGCTTAAAGTAATGACTGACATTGAGTTCATCTGTCACTCCCATACCACCGTGTAGTTGCACCGCTTGCTGGCCGACAAAACGGCAGGCTTGTCCGATCACGACTTTGGCTGAGGACAGCGCTATGCTGCGGCTTTTTAAATCCGGGTCTTCGCAACTGACTGCGGCCAGATACACCATCGACCGGGCTTGTTCTATGTGCAGCACCATGTCGGCCATTTTATGTTGTAGCGCCTGGAATTTACCGATGACGATGCCGAATTGCTTGCGATTTTTTGCATAGTCGATGGTCGCTGCCAGCAGCTTGTCGAGGACGCCGATGGCTTCTGCACAAACCGCAGCGAGACCAATATCGAGTAAGTTGCCAATGGCGACTTCTGTATCGCTGGCAGCGTCTAACATCACCGAAGCGCTAACACTGACTTGATCCAATTCCAGCTCGGCGGCAGCGACACCGTCGACCGTAGCATATGACAATACGCGTAAACCCGCTGCGTCTTTAGGGATAATGAAGACAGCTAATTGCTGGTCAGGCAAACGTGCTGTGACCAATAAAATATCGGCGGACCCGCCGTGAGGAATGACACTTTTATGACCGTTCAATAAATAGCCGCCAGCCACAGGTGTAGCCCTAGTCTGGACGTTGAGGCGATCGAAACGTGTGCTGACCTCGTCATGCGCCAGCACGGCTGTGATCGCGCCACTGGCGAGTTGCGGCAGGTAGTTGGCGCGCTGCTGCGCATTGCCCATAGCGGCGATGGCTTTGCTCGCTAGGACGGCACTGGCAAGATAAGGTTCCAACACTAATCCCTCGCCGATTGCGGACATGACGAGCAAAGTGTCTGTTGCCGTGCCATCCAGGCCACCCTCCGCTTCTGGCATATGCAAGGCTAACAAACCGAGGTCGGCAAAGCCTTGCCAGATCGCGGGATTGAAGCCATGACTAGGCTTTTCTAACGTCTTGCGGCGGATATCAAAACTAGCTTCGTTGGCGATAAAACGACGCGTTGCGTCTTGCAACATGGTTTGTTCTTCGGTAAAAATGAAGTCCATTTTTTACTCCTGATGATTTTGCTTTTTGTGATAACGCTAAACGAAGCTGAAGCATCCAAGGTCTACCAACAATTCTCTGCTGCGATGGATCAGACGTGCTCGGATATCGGTGATCAAATTCGTTGAGATAGTTGGACGTCCTACAAACCCAAGATCATCTGCGCAATAATGTTTTTCTGAATCTCGTTAGAGCCACCGTAGATCGATAACTTGCGCATATTCAGATAATTGGCGGCGAGTGAACTGGCATAAGCTGGTCCTGCGTGTTCGCCGTCATAACCAGCCGCCATTGCCTCGCGGCGTAATGGTAAGGCATAAGTACCTACTGCCTGGGTCATCAGCTCGGTAATCGCCTGCTGGATTTCTGTCCCTTTAATTTTTAGGATAGAGGCTTCGGGCCCCGGTGTGCGGCGTTGTTCTTCTGCTGACAATACCCGCAGGTTAGTGATTTCTAGTGCGTTTAAGTCGATTTGGATTTGCGCGATACGGAGAGAAAAATGCGGGTCTTCAATCAATGGCTTTCCGTTTTTGGTCTCTTGACTGGCGATACGTTTAAGCCGCGCTAACTCACGCTTGGCGATCCCGATACCGGCGATGTTGGTGCGCTCATGGCCGAGCAAAAATTTGGCATAAGTCCAGCCAGCATTTTCTTCCCCGACCAGATTCTCTGCCGGTACCTTCACATTGTCGAACCAGACTTCGTTGACCTCATGCGCGCCATCCATGGTGATGATGGGACGCACGGTAATGCCGGGGGACTTCATGTCGATCAGCAAAAATGAAATGCCACGCTGCGGTTTGACTTCATTATCAGTGCGCACCAGGCAAAATATCCAGTCGGCATATTGGGCTTGGGTAGTCCAGGTCTTTTGACCGTTGACCAGGTAGTGATCGCCCTCCCGTTGTGCCGATGTTTTGACTGAAGCCAGATCCGAACCAGAGCCCGGTTCGGAATAACCCTGGCACCACCATTCTTCACCCGATAAAATGCCGGGCAAAAACCGTTGTTGCTGTGCGGGCGAACCAAACGCCATGATCACCGGCGCGACCATTTTCACACCAAAGGGCACGATGCGTGGCGCACCGGCGGCGGCACATTCTTCTTCAAAAATATACTTTTGTACCGCCGACCAGCCAGTCCCACCAAACTCTTTTGCCCAGGATGATCCGCCCCAGCCACGCGCATGCAAAGCCTGCTGCCAGCGCACATAATCGTCGCGCTCCAAGATGAGGCCGTTGTGGACTTTGTGTTGAATATCGGCAGGCAAGGACGCGGCAATAAACTGTTTTACCTCATGCCGGAATGCCTGTTCTTCTGGGGTGAAATGAAGATTCATCGTTGTCTCGCTCTTAGTGTTATTTATATACTCTGACTGGGTATATTTTAATCGTCCATATAAAGTCTGGACAATCAACCATATTTATAAAATTTTAATGGGAGTATATCCATTAACGTTGATTAATTAGGCTTGTCGCCTGGCATCTGCTCAATACTGCATTCGCTATTTATACCCGCTTGGATTGCGCTAAACGCTAACAAACTCAAGCCTCCTCATGATGCAAAGACAGTCCCAAGTGCGCCCGGCGTTTCAGCCAAGGGCTGGCGCGGTAACGCGGATCGCCTGTCTGTTTGAGCAAATTGTCGAGTATCGTCAACACGGTCTTGGCACCGATGACATCACCCCAAGCCAACGGACCATGCGGATAACCCAATCCCAATTTGACGGCGCGATCAATGTCGGTCGGACTGGCGATCGCTTGTTGCGCAATATCACTGGCGATATTAATGATGTGCGCTACTACTCGTTGCGCGACCAGACCAGCGCTGTCGCGGATCACGCTGACAGCAGCGCCATCTGCGCCGAGTAAACCACACGCCATGGCGCGGTAACTAGGTGTTGTCGCAGGCGTTGTCATCACGACGCGGCGCTTGCTGAAGTCGAACAAACTTTCGACCGCCACAGTGCGGCTAGCATCCAATGCGTGATCGGCACAACAGGTACTGGCATCTTCACCCAAGGGCGTGACAATACATAAGGCCGTGGTACTCGGTCTATCATGGAGCTCGATTGCTACGCCTGCTTGTGTCGCCAGTTGGATAATCAGCGTGCGTATTTCTGCGCTGGTCGCTTTATCTGCCGGACTAATCCAGATCGATGATGGCAAAAGGCTTGATTGCTTTGCGCTATCAACACTGATTTTTTTACCGGCATTATCGTATTGATAGAAGCCCTGCCCGACTTTTTTACCGATCACACCAGCAGTCAACATCTGACGCGTCAATCCTTGCGGCCGGAATCGTGGCTCTTCATAATATTGCTGATAAATTGATTCCATCACCGGATGTGAGACATCCAGCCCGGTCAAATCCATCAGTTCACACGGGCCTAATTTGAAGCCCGCACAGTCCCGCAAAATTTGATCCAGCGTCGGAATATCCGTCGTATTTTCCGCCAAAATCCGCAGACCTTCCGTGCCATAACCACGACCTGCATGATTGACGATAAAGCCAGGCGTATCTTTGGCGCGTACTGTGGCATGTCCCCAATGTGTGCCGAGAGCGATCAGATAGTCGACGATAGTTGGATCAGTCAAAAAGCCACCAATGGCTTCGACGATCTTCATCAGCGGTACCGGATTAAAGAAATGGAAGCCAGCAACCCGTTGCGGAAATTGCAAACCCGCAGCGATGGCCGTTACCGATAAGGAGGATGTATTGGTCGCCAAAATCGTGGTCGGGCTGATGATGGATTCAAGTTGGTGGAAGAGCGTTTTCTTGGCCGTCAAATCTTCCACAATCGCTTCAACTATCATGTGCGCATCAGCAAGATCGGGCAACTGATTGCAGGCGTGCAAACACTGCTCGGCTGCATCCGCGGCGGCTTGCGTCAGACGACCTTTTTCTACCAGCTTGCTAAAAGTGACGATCAACTCTTGACGTGCGGCCTCAGCTGCACCGGCGCGACTATCTACCAGCTTGACTTGTGTGCCAGCGAGCGCAGCGATTTGCGCGATGCCTCGCCCCATCACTCCACAGCCGATGACGCCGACAATCAGATCACCGGAATTAAACGCGGGGCGCGTACTGGGTGCGCCAGCGGCTTGTTTGTTTTCATTCATAAGAATCCTGTTATTTGGTTTGATCGCGTAGCCTGAGCGCTTGGCCTCATCAACTCTGTCTGATCAATTCGTTCTAATCAATTCGTTCTAATCACTTTGTCTTGTCTGCATCTATCAACAACGACAATTCCGCTATGCAGAATTAAGTTCCGCAAATATAATTCACTGTATTTCCTCCCACATCACCTGTCAAGACGCATGCAAAATCTGATCAAGCCAGACCAAAAATCCCTCAGTGCAGCAAGCACCCAAGCCAAAGAAGATCGTCATTTTGTCACCGCTTTAGCACGTGGACTGGAGCTACTGGCTTGCTTTAGATCCGGGGATAAGGCGCTGGGAAATCAGGAGTTGGCAGAACGCTGCAAGTTACCTAAATCGACGGTGTCGCGCCTGACTTACACACTGACCAAAACCGGGCATCTGGATTACGTCGCAAGCATGGGCAAATACCGCTTGGGTTCGGCCACACTGGCGCTGGGCAGCGCGATGCTGGCGCGACTAGACGTGAGGCAACTGGCGCGACCGCTGATGCAGGAGCTGGCAGATTTTTCGCAAGGCATGGTGTCGCTGGGTATGCGCGACCGGCTTAGCATGATTTATGTCGAGAATTGCCGCAGCCAGACTGCATTGACCTTGAGCCTAGATATAGGCTCGCGGATTCCACTAGCAAGTACCGCAATGGGGCGGGCATATCTGGCCGCAGTCAAGGCCGATGAGCGACATGAGATTTTAGAATTGATACGCCAGGCCGACGAGGCGCAATGGCCTGCGGTGCAAGAAGGCATACAACAATCGCTGGACGAGTACGACCAACTCACTTGTTGCACCTCCTTTGGTAGCTGGCAAAAAGATGTGAACGCGATTGCGGTAGCGTTTTATCCCGGCAATGGCATGGCGCCTGTGTCGGTCAATTGTGGCGGTCCGGCGTTTAGCTTATCGCCCGATTTTTTGCTGAACGAAGTCAGACCGCGCTTGCTGGAATTAGTACAACGTTTGCGAATCGCTTTGGGGAATACCAACTAGCAAAGAGGTGTCAAGCCGGGTCAAAAACTTTAACCCGATCACGCCCTAATTCCTTGGCACGGTACATTGCATTGTCGGCATTCTTCGACAACTCAATTTCATCATTGCCATGTTGCGGATACAATGCGATGCCGATGCTGCAAGAGACTTGCAAGATGTGGCCGCCCGAGACTTCAAATGGTTCGCTGATAGTGGCACGGATTTTTTCTGCGACGAGTAAGGCGTCCTGCTCTAGCTCAATCACAGGTAACAGAATCATGAACTCGTCACCGCCCATTCTGGCAACGGTATCTGACTCGCGTACACATTGCTGCATTCTCTCTGCTACCGCACGCAATAACATATCCCCGACGTGATGGCCGAGATTGTCATTGATGGGTTTAAATTTATCCAGATCCAGATACATCAGTGCTAGTAAACTTTTGTCACGTTTTGCCTGCACAATCGCATGCCTCAGACGATCCTTGAACATCGCACGATTTGGCAAACCAGACAGCTCGTCGTACTGCGCCAGATACCGGAAACGTGCTTCGCTTTCGCGCAGCTCTTTGGTCATTTCTCGCGCTAGTGTCAACGCCCGTTCACGTCCGGACAACAACACCCAGGCCAGCACGGACAACAACGCACTAAGCAAAATACCGCTGGCTGCGATCAAGGTCGATTTATCGTTACCAATTGCTTTTTCCACCCCCGATGAGCTGGTCATCACAATCGTCCAGGAGCGACCACCGTTGCTGACATACTCAGTCGCTTGCAGCAACTGGGGCTTAATCACCTTGTTCAGATCTAGTCGTGCTGGCTTAGTTACGCTGGCATCACGACGCAGAGTGGCAGAGTCATACATCAAATTGGCGACAGTCGGCTCAACCCCATCGTAAATACATATATCGGTTGCACGCGGATTTTCGCCATACAAACTGGCCATGACTTCGGCAACACGAAAAGGGGCGAACACCCAGCCCAATAAATTAGCGCGCCGTGTCTCTTGCGTGTCGTGCGGGCTGCCATCTTTGTAAATCGGCAGATAAATATAGAAGCCATTCTGTGCGGGCACATTGTCTGCTGCCGGCAACTTAAGCATCGCTGTGACGGCAATCGCACCAGAATCACGGGCGCGCTCCATCGCCACTTTCTGCACGGGGTCTGAATAGGTATCAAAGCCAAGCATCTTGCGGTTGCGACCTATTGCAGGTTCTAACTGAATGATGGGCGCAGCAAATGTGATTGCCGGATTGGGTAGCGGATAAATTTGATACTCGCCGGATGTTTGTTGCCGCATAACGGCAATGTGCTGCTCAAAACTATCGCTAGCAACCGATAAAATAATACCGACACCTTCCATCCCGGCATGATCAGCACCCAGCTGCAGCATATTGATGTAATTAGCAAAGTCTTTACGTTGTACCGATTCTGAAATCGTAAACACACCTTGCGCACCACGCAACACTTGCTCGGACGAAGCCATACGCTGCTGTATGCGGCCAGAAATATCACGTACATTAAAATCTAATGTGGCGCGAACCTCTAGCAAGGCATTATTTTTCTCATGTTTCCAGAGTAAATAGCTGAGTCCTAAAGACATGCTCAGAATGAGCAAAACCACTAACTGGCGGCTAAAGTGACGACTCAGTTGATGATTTAGATAGTGACTAGTTTGATGGTTCATCCGGTTCATTATATTTAAAAATTGACCATCGCTTTAGCCAGTTCTGGCTGAAAATATTTCTCAAAAATGGTGAGGACTTTGCCGTCTTCGCGCATGCCTTTTA
The DNA here is from genome assembly GCF_034314085.1 of Undibacterium sp. 5I1. Lineage (NCBI taxonomy): Bacteria > Pseudomonadati > Pseudomonadota > Betaproteobacteria > Burkholderiales > Oxalobacteraceae > Undibacterium > Undibacterium sp. 5I1. The sequence goes on along the minus strand of NZ_JAVIWI010000001.1, from coordinate 4,573,643 downwards.
TCAAGGCACGCCATTTTTCTTGTTCTTTGGCAGACAAAGATCGCTTGGACATAATCAACCCATGCGGCACTGAAGAATCGTCCATATCAATCACGATCGTGTGATCACGTATCGCTGTATTTGCGACCTGAGAATAATCAAAAGGCTCAATGATCATTGCCTGAATCCGGTTGGCTTCCAGTATCTGATACAAAGGGTCTAAATCCGATGCATAGCGGACTCTTTGCTCTGCGTGTAATTTATCCAATAAACGATTCGCGTTAGGACTGTATCGAAAAGAACGGATCACCCCCAGTTGCAGATCAGGATTATTTTCAAAATCTTTCAGTTGCTGGATATTGAGTTCTTTGCGTACCAGTAAATAATATTTGTTCGAAAAATACCAAGCGAAACTGGCAAAGCGATCGCGCTCTGCGTTACTAATACCGGACAAACTAAAATCTAATGCACCGGACTCAATCAATTGCCAGATACGTGCACGTGGCAACACGCTGATAATGACTTTGCAACCGCTACGCCGGCTCATTTCGTCCGCAATATCTTTATCAATTCCCTCGCCTGTTTTTGCCGAGTACAGCAAGCCGTGATCATGCAGTGCAAGAGTAAATGGGCGATTACAGTCAGGCTGCGCAACTGCTTTTGAAACTTCCTCAGCCTGCGCTAAACTGCACATCAATAACTGCAACGAAATAAATATCAGCAGTAATGCCAGCAATAAGGCCAGCAATAAGGCCAACGGTAACGCCAACGATAATACCCAACCATAAAATCCATGGCTGCGAGCTTTGGAGTGAGCAAAAAAATGCGTCATTGATTAGGTGTATTGACTTGTAGTGTTGACTTGTGGCGTAGTCATTATTTACAACATTATTTGCTGAGTTTTGTATCCATTTACTTCATGGCTTGCTTTATGACTTGATTGCCTTGCTGTGTTTAAATAAGTCCAAGCCTTTAAATACCAAGGAGTTGAGCGCAATCGAAATAATCGCTCCAGCCAAGATCAGGTTTTGCCCTTCCATTGATAACAATCCTAGCGAGACTCCCAAGCCTGCAAGGATAAATGAAAACTCCCCGATCTGCGCCAGACTGGCAGAGACTGTCAGTGCCGTATTGAGCGGGTAGCGGAATGCCAGTACTAACAAGAAAGCGGCAACTGATTTTCCAAAAATAATAATCAGCACTACCGTTAATACTTGCCAAGGCTGGGCGAGCAAAATACGTGGATCAAACAGCATCCCGACTGAGACAAAAAACAGCACGGCGAAGGCGTCACGCAAGGGTAAGGTTTCTTGGGCAGCTCTCAGACTCAGTTCGGATTCGCGCAGCACCATCCCGGCAAAAAAAGCGCCGAGTGCAAACGACACGCCAAACAACATCGCCGACCCATAAGCAATTCCGATTGCGGCAACTACCACGCACAGCGTGAACAGTTCTTGCGAACCAGTCCGTTCTACTTGCGCCAATATCCAAGGGAAGAGTCGTCGTCCCACAATCAGCATAAACGCGATAAAGGCGACCACCTGCGCCAGCGTGATTAAGATCGTCACTCCCAGACTGTGATGTGGCGCTGGTACGGCAGCATGATCAGCACCTTCTGCACCGAGCAAACCAGCCAGCGGCGGCAATAAGACCAGCACTAACACCATCACTAAATCTTCTACCACCAGCCAGCCGACTGCAATCCGGCCATTTTCTGAATCCAGCTCATTACGACTTTCCAGCGCACGTAATAAGACTACCGTGCTGGCAACCGACAATGCCAGGCCAAATACGATCCCCGCCCCCAAGTCCCAGCCCCACCAATACGCCACGCCTGCCCCCATCGCAGTAGCAACAACAATTTGTACGATCGCGCCGGGCAAGGCGATTCGCTTTACCGACAATAAATCTTCTAACGAGAAATGCAAGCCAACGCCAAACATTAGCAACATCACACCAATTTCTGCCAGTTGCCCTGCCAGATTAACGTCGGCCACAAAGCCGGGCGTGGCAGGACCTATCAAAATACCGGCAATCAGATAACCCACTAATGCGGGCAGTTTGAGACGGACAGCAATAAAGCCGATTAGCAACGCCAATCCAAAGGCGGAGGCAATCGTTGTGATGAGGGAAATATTATGTGGCATAGGCAAATGATTATTTTAAATACAGCAATTGAATGCAACAGGCTTGAGTGTATACAAATTCTGACAAACAACATTAAAACAAGCGTACGCAGGGGTCGTATTTTTAAAATTTACGTTGCAACACGGAAAAATATTTCTTTTTACGATATCTTCGGCGATTAAATTTAAATATACTCCCCCAGTTTTTTCATAAAATTACCTTAATGACCAATAAATATATGGACAATTAATTATACTAATAGGGAGTATATAATTTACTGATTTTTGGATGTATAGAATCGTATCTACTAAGAACTCAGTTAAAAATTCTGAAAAAGTAGCAGGCAATAAAAAAGGCGGAAATCTCCGCCTTTTTTATTTTGTGCCACATGCTTCTATTGCATCAGTGCAAACAAGCTAAATCATCAACCTAAATAATCAACTTAAGCCAGCTTACCGTGACACTGCTTATATTTCTTGCCACTACCGCAAGGACAAGGATCATTACGCCCAACCTTGAGAGCGTATTCCATTTGGGCCTGATCATTGTTTTCAGCCAAAGCGGTCGGTGCCAACATTTCTTCCGGGGTCGCATTTGCATCAAAATCTGCGTGTTGAAAATGAACATTCTCAACTTGTGATTGTGTCATTTTTTCTTCAGCAGCTTCGATTTCTTCACGTGATTGGATACGCACTGTCGAAACCGTTTTGACGACTTCATTTTTGATCAAATCCAGCATCTGTCCAAATAATTCAAACGCTTCGCGCTTGTATTCTTGCTTAGGATTTTTCTGCGCATAACCGCGTAAATGAATACCTTGGCGCAAATGATCGAGCGCTGCCAGATGTTCGCGCCAATGACTGTCGATACTCTGCAACATCACACTACGCTCAAATCCTGCGAAAGAATCTTTACCGACCAAGGCTACTTTTGCCTCGTAAGCTTCATCCGCTGCTTTTTGTACGCGCTCTAAAATGTCTTCATCATTCAGACTTTGCTCATTTTCCAGCATTTTGTCTAAAGGCAAATCCAGCGCCCATTCGCTTGCCAGCGTTGCTTGCAATGCCGGAATATCCCATTGCTCTTCCACCGATTCTGCTGGCACATAAGTGCGCACCACGTCGGCGAACATACCCGCACGCAAAGAAGAAATCAGTTCGGACATGTCTTGTGCTTCCAGCAAATCATTACGCTGCTGGTAAATCACTTTGCGCTGATCATTGGCGACGTCATCGTACTCAAGCAATTGCTTACGCACGTCAAAGTTGCGCGCTTCTACTTTGCGCTGAGCAGATTCAATCGAGCGGGAGACGATACCAGCTTCAATCGGTTCGCCTTCCGGCATTTTGAGTCTGTCCATGATGGCGCGTACGCGATCACCTGCAAAAATGCGCAAGAGCGGATCATCCAAAGACAAATAGAAACGGGAAGATCCAGGATCGCCCTGACGACCAGAACGGCCGCGCAATTGATTATCTACGCGACGTGATTCGTGACGTTCAGTACCGACGATATGCAAACCACCGGCATTGACAACATGCTCGTGTAAAGACTGCCACTCATCACGCAGTTGCTGAGATTTTTGCTGCTTTTGCGCGTCAGACAGTTTGTCGTCTGCTTCGATCAGCTGCACTTGCTTGGCGACGTTACCGCCGAGGACGATATCCGTACCACGACCCGCCATGTTGGTGGCGATGGTGATGCCTTTTGGACGACCTGCCTGGGCAATAATTTCTGCCTCACGCGCATGCTGCTTGGCGTTCAACACATTATGTGGCAACTTGGCTTTTTCCAAAATGCCAGACAAGAGTTCAGAGTTTTCAATCGATGTCGTACCCACCAAGACCGGCTGACCGCGCTCGTAACAATCTTGAATATCCACCAGCATCGCGCCGTATTTTTCTTGGGCTGACTTGTAAACCTGATCCTGACGATCTTTACGTTGGGATGGACGGTTTGGCGGAATCACGACCGTTTCCAGTCCGTAGATTTCCTGGAATTCATACGCTTCTGTATCGGCTGTACCAGTCATACCGGACAGTCGGTTATACATACGGAAGTAGTTTTGGAAGGTGATTGATGCCAACGTTTGATTCTCATTCTGAATCTTCACGCCTTCTTTGGCCTCAACAGCTTGATGCAAGCCATCAGACCAGCGACGTCCTGTCATCATACGACCAGTAAATTCATCGACGATCACGATTTCATTATCTTGTACGACATAGTGCTGATCTCGGAAATACAAAGCATGCGCACGCAAAGCAGCGTACAGATGATGAATTAAAGTGATGTTGGCAGCGTCGTACAGGGACGCGCCTTCTGGCAGCAAACCCATCTGCGTCAAAATACGTTCAGCGTGATCGTGACCAGCTTCGGTCAGTAATACCTGATGCGTTTTTTCATCTTTAGTGTAGTCGCCAGGAACTTCAACATTGCCGGTGCCGTCATGTTTTTCTTCACCGATTTGCAACGTCAGCAGCTTAGGGACTTCGTTAATTTTGTAGTACAGCTCTGTGTGATTTTCAGCCTGACCAGAGATAATCAGTGGGGTACGCGCTTCATCGATCAGAATTGAATCGACTTCATCGACGACGGCAAAGTTCAGACCACGTTGTACACGGTCTTTGGCTTCATACACCATATTGTCGCGCAGGTAGTCAAAGCCGAACTCGTTGTTGGTACCGTAAGTGATATCGGATGTGTAAGCAACTTGCTTATCATCATGATCGAGTTGCGATAAGTTGACACCGGTAGTCAAGCCCAACCAGCCGTACAATTTGCCCATCCACTCGGCATCACGCTGCGCCAGATAATCATTGACGGTTACCACGTGCACACCCTTACCGGACAAGGCATTCAGGTAAGTTGGCAAAGTCGCCATCAAAGTTTTACCTTCGCCGGTGCCCATCTCTGCAATTTTGCCGTAATGCAGCACCATACCGCCTATCATCTGCACATCAAAATGGCGCATTTTTAAAACACGCTTACTTGCCTCACGACAAACGGCAAACGCCTCTGGCAGGATTGCATCTAGTGTCTCGCCATTAGCAACGCGGGTTTTAAACTCCTCCGTCTTGGCTTTTAATGCCTCATCCGACAAGGCTTCCAGCGTAGGTTCCAGTGCGTTGATATCAAGCACGGTTTTTTGGTATTGCTTCAGAAGGCGCTGATTGCGGCTACCGAATATTTTGGTCAGGAATGACATGCTATGAATGGATGAGTGAATTCTGAAAAAATTGCTGACGGCGCCCGTACATCGTTAACACTAGCGCTACGAATTTACAACAGCAACAACAATAGACTAACTTTCGATTTTACCATGCGCGCATCATTTACTAACAATTGCACAATGACAAAATTAAGCATGATGGAAGAATTGGAGACAAAGGCAACAATATCAAGTGGAGATCGCTCGAAATTATCTTGTTAGCTTACAAAGTAGTTGCAAGCCAATGATTACTTTTTAAACAACAAACTGATTAAACCCGCTGGATTACGGCTAGAGGCGAAAAATTCAGGATTGCCACTCAGGCATCTTTATTTGAGACTTATTTTTGCCCCAGCTCGGCCATGCTAGCTTGATTAGCGCCGGCACTTAGGAATTTATGAGGGTTTTGCGGTATGCCTTTGACATGCACCTCAAAATGTAAATGCGCACCAGTGGAACGCCCAGTCGAACCGATGTCGGCAATATGTTGGCCGCGTTTCACGATATCCCCTACTTTTACGTAGACTTTGGACGTATGGGCATAACGGGTAATGATTTCTCCACCGTGATCGATGTCAATCATATTGCCAAATTCTGGATGAAATTCAGCCGCAATTACCACGCCGCCTGCCGCGGCGACTATAGGCGTGCCGGTTGGCGCGGGGAAATCAATACCTTCATGAAAAGCGCTGCGCCCTGAGAATGGATCAAGCCGCCAGCCAAAGCCAGACGCGTTGTAGCTGACATTAACTGGTGTAATGGTCGGCAATAATTTGGATTGCACTTTAAAACCCATGAGCTTGGTTTCCACCACATTCATGTAATCAGAGCGATTCTCAAGATCTTTCCCCATCGCATCTAATGCGGCTTGGAATTCGCTCATATTCAGTTCTTTTGCGGGAGCTGAGGAATTTTCTGGTCCGCCGCGACCTGGGACTTCACGGAAATTAAATTCTTCGGGCTTGACGCCTGCCAAGCCTTGCACTCTCTCGCCCAAGGCATCTAAACGTATTAACTGCGCCTGCATTTCCCCTAGCTTGACTGCCATTGCGGCAATATTTTCTTTCACATAACGGTCTTTAGCATTGGGGTCATTGACCAGCGCGACTGGGACGTAGTTGCTTAAAAACGGTATTTCTCCGCTGGCAAGGCGTAACGTCAATGCCGCCATCAAAGCGGAGCACAAAATGGTCAGCAATAAAAAGCCAACAACGGCTACGATAATATGTCGGGAACTGAGGGTGATGGATTTGGCTTGGGTAAAGCGTGAATGCATGACGATGATTTGCATCAATTCACTCCATGACTAATAGAACAAATAAGAGAAGAAATAAAACAACTATTTAGCAGATAATCCGGCAGCAATGTGAGTGTCGGCAAAGCACTCATCCGCTCGTGAGCAGGCAACTCGATCAAATCTGGTTGTTTGTGGTAAGGTTCCATCCATGCAAGCATCTTCACCACCTCCCTATAGACTCAACATCAAGCGCGGCCGCAAGTTGCCAGTAACCACTGGCGCCGCTGACTTTTTACGTAGCAACGATCAAATTTCGCCTTTATTACCTACGATCAGGCGCAATGCCAAATTACAAAAAGACTGTGGAAACTTGTTGCCCGCGATGTTCAATGCCTGTGATGTGCTGCAACTGGAGGAAGGGCAGTTAACTCTATCCGCGCCTAACGCTGCGCTAGCCACCAAGCTGAAACAACAATGTCCAAAATTACAAGACGCTTTAGTACAGCGGGGATGGCAGATTAACGCAATCCGTATCAAAGTACAAGTCAAGAGAAAAGTCGAGCCCAAACCTTACGTCAAGCAATGTAGCCTGTCGAACCAGGCGGTGAATGCGTTTAATGTGCTTGAGAATACCTTGGAAAATACGCCGCAAAATGCGGGTCTGATTGCCGCTTTACACAATCTGGTGAAGCGGCATCAGAGTGAAACATAATCAATAAAAATGGGGAGTATTTTTAATCGTCCAGAGAATTACTGCACGATACGGCATATTTTTACTATACAAGGCAGGAGTATAGTCAAGATATCAGGTTAAAGCCCATTCCCGCTGCTCTTGCAAACCATAAGAATCTGGCGCGGATTCTATTTCATCAAACGTCACAACTTCATACGCATCTGGCTGAGCTAATAAAGCCCGCAACAGCTGATTATTCAAACCATGTCCTGACTTATGCGCTGTGTAACTCGCTAAAAAAGGATGGCCGATCAGATAGAGATCGCCAATGGCGTCCAATATTTTGTGGCGCACAAACTCGTCATCAAAGCGCAAGCCATCTGCATTAAGGATACGATATTCATCCATCACAATGGCATTCTCCATAGAACCACCACGCGCCAGACCAATCCCACGCAACATTTCCACATCTTGCATAAAACCAAAAGTACGCGCCCTCGCAACATCTTTCACATACGAGACTTTGGCGAAATCGACTTCGGCCGTTTGGGTCGTGCCATCGACTGCAGGATGATTAAATTCGATAAAAAAATGCAGTTTGAAGCCGTTAAATGGTTCGAGGCGTGCCCATTTTTCACTTTTCCCGCTACCTTCACGTATTTCAACAGGCTTTAAAACACGAATAAATTTCTTCGCAGCATTCTGCTCCTGCATACCTGCTTGCTGTAATAAATAGACGAAAGAAGAGGCAGAGCCATCCATGATAGGAATTTCTTCAGCACTCACATCAATGTATAAGTTGTCTATACCAAGACCAGCACAAGCCGACAATAAGTGTTCAACAGTAGAAACTTTAGCGCCATTATTCGACAAGGTCGATGCCATACGGGTGTCGCCGACATTGAGTGCCGTAGCGTGGAAAACAACCGGTGGGTCAAGGTCAATGCGGGTAAAAATGATACCCGTATCAGCGGGTGCCGGACGCAAAATCAAATCGACTTTGGTGCCAGAATGCACGCCTACGCCGATTGTTTTGACTGATGTTTTGATAGTTCTTTGTTTTAGCATGAAATCATTATAACGATTTACTACAGTTGCTATGTATCACCATATTTTTGCAGAGCAAGATTTTGACTCAACATAGCAGAGAGCAACGCTCTTTTTATATTTTACTGAATACCAAATCCCAGACACCATGGCCCAATTTTAAGCCACGATTTTCAAATTTAGTCACAGGACGGTAATCCGGACGCGGAGCATAGCCTTCAGACGTATTCTGTAAAGTTGGCTCTGCGCCTAGCACTTCTAACATCTGTACTGCGTACTCTTCCCAATCCGTTGCACAATGCAAATAACCACCGGGAGCAATCCGCGAGGCTAGTAAAGCGACCAAAGGACTTTGGATCAAACGACGTTTATTGTGACGCGCTTTATGCCATGGATCCGGAAAAAAGACATGGACGCCTGCTAAAGAGTTTGGCGCAATCATATTAGTCAAAACTTCGAACGCATCATGTTGGATGATGCGCTGATTCAACAAACCCAATTCATCCGTCAGCTTGAGCAAGCTACCAACACCTGGCGTATGCACTTCAACGCCGATAAAATTTTTCTCGGGCATGCTGGCAGAAATCTTGGCGCTCGTTTCGCCCATACCAAAACCAATTTCAAAAATGGTAGGTGCCGTGCGACCAAAAAGACTATTTACATCCAATATAGTTTTTTGATAAGGGACTAAAAATTGTGGCCCCAGCGTCGCAATAGCACGCGCCTGCGCATCAGATAAGCGCCCGGCACGTGTCACAAAACTACGAATACGGCGCTCAGCCGGATCATAAAAAAGTGGTTTGGATGTAACGTCGGCAGGTTTGGTGTCAGACATACTTAGGAAATTAAAATGGAGTTAACGCGAGAATACAACAAAGACAATGGGGTAGCCATTTCTGACTACCCCATCAATTACTTTTAAATCAATTCAGGCCTAAGCCACAATGTGATTAGAACAGATGACGAATGCCAAATGTCAGCTCTTTAACGTCAGCACCGCTAACTGTGGTCAATACTTTAGAGTTAGCATCTTGAGTTGTACGTGCATAAGCAGCGTACAAATCAGTACGCTTGGACATCGCATATTGGTAACCCAATGCGAACTGTTTAGCATCGCCAACTGTGTTGAACGTTGTTGTATTGATACGTGTTGAATCTTTAACTTTGGAATAAGTTGCGATTACTTTGTTAGAAGCATCAACTGGAACTGTTGCACCAACTGTAAATACTTTCTTATCCAAAGCCAAAGCTGCATCATCTTGTACTTTTTGATAAATTACGATTGGCTTAGCAATACCAAAATCATATGTAGCTGCGATTGTGTTTGCTTTTTTGCCGTTGATTGGACCACCAACAACTGCTTGCTGATTATCTTTAGTGTAGTTGTATCCGATATCAAAGCCTGCTGCCGTATAGCGCAGATTCAAACCTAAGGAGCGGCCAGCAGATGTATCGCCAGCGACTTCGCCAAAACCATATCCAGCCAAAGCGGAGAAACCATTCAGGTTGCTTGGTGTAGAGTAAATAATTGCATTTGTGATACGGCCATTAGATGCACCAGCTGTATTCGCTGTATCGCCGCCAACGAAGTACACCGTATTACCGGACAAACCGTTACCGCTGTTAATGAAACCAGATGCAAACGGATCAAAATTGTCGAAGAATTTAAAAGCTGGCGTTTTATCGCGGCCTAAGTCAACAGCACCAAAATCACCAGACAGGCCGACTAATGAACGACGACCGAATGCTTTACCACCTTGAGCCGAACTACCGTCGTCAATATTCAATCCCATTTCCAACACGAAGTTGGCTTTCAGACCGCCGCCCAAATCTTCAGTACCTTTAAAGCCAAGGCGGGAACCACTTTCTTGACCACTTTGAATCTTAGATGTCTTACCTGCTGCCAAGCCGGTATCTAGGCTTTGGAAACCAGCATCAGCGATACCGTAGATCGTGACGGAAGATTGAGCGAATGCTGCGCCAGAGAAAGCACCCATTAGAGCGAGTGCGAGTAATGATTTTTTCATAGGGTAATATCCAGAAAATAGTAAGTTTAGTCTTTGCTGCAACACAACAAATCGAGTGCACAAAAACAAATTTGCAGGTCTTTAACAGCCTTGAGTCCTTAAAAATAACCCAATGACATGTTCTAGCATATCTGCGGAAAATGACAACTTGATGAAATAAGTGATATTAACTACCTACGTTCAACAAGCTGTCGCACAAAACACACACGAGCCCTTCTCAACTACAACGTGCTAAATCGTTGGACTGCTTAACTTCGATTTGGTTCGCATTATAGTCAAAATTTCAAAATGCTGCAGAGCACCAACTAAGTAAGGCAATGTGTACTTATTTCAAGTCCGATAAATTAAATGTTTTTATCCCACGGTCTCCCATGCATTTTGCTTCTGATTTGTCATACTGCGCCAGTACAAACGCCCCGAGTACCAAGAGATCATTCCCAGAGATGCAAATACCAATTGCCCGATAGCCAAGGTCAGGCTGGAATGATCCAGTGCAGGCGCTACCATACCCGCCACTACTGCTCCAAGCATCGTAACAGCAGCAGACTGGCAAGAGGCCACTATCCCTCTGATTGTAGGAAATAAATCGAGGACAAGCAAGGTAGCGCCAGGAGCAACCAGCGACATACCAAAACAGTAGAAAAACAAGGGCATCACTGACCAGGGCAGCATAGCTGGCCAAATCGCGTGGTAAATCACGTTAAATAAAGAGGCTCCGATCAGGAAGCAAAAGCCGATATTGACTTGCTTCCAAACAGAAATTCTCCCTGCAAGGCGATTCGCCGCCAGTGCACCTAAAAATATGCCTGCGACTGAGGGAATAAATTGCCAGCCAAATTGATCTGGCCCCAGCTTTAAATGCTGAGTAATAAACGCTGGCGCGGCGGAAACATACAAAAAAAGGCCTGCAAAATTAAACGCAATCGTGCCGGCTTTAAGATGAAATAGCGGGGACTTAAACACCATCTTGTAACTTTTCCACAAAAACTCTGCACTGAAAGGCTGACGCTTTTCGATAGGCAAAGATTCTGGCAGCCGCTTGTAGCACGCCCAAAATAAAATCAGGGTATAGACAAAAAGTAAGAGGAAAATACTACGCCAGCTGAAATAGCTGACTATCCAACCGCCTAAAATAGGTGCAATTGCCGGAGCAATAGAAAAAATCATTGTTACCAGAGAAAGCAAGCGCTCAGCGGGAGCACCTGAGTACATGTCACGGATAATTGCGCGTCCAACCACCACACCAGCGCCCGCAGAAACACCCTGCAAAATCCTAAAGCCCCACAAATAATGAATCGTATGGACAGATGCACAGCCAAAGGAAGCTACGGCAAAAACAGCCAGCGACACCAAAATTACATTCCGGCGCCCGAACGCGTCCGACAAAGCGCCGTGCCATAGGGTCATGATGGAAAAAGACAGCATGTAGGCAGTCAACGTCTGCTGAACTTCAATTGGACTCGCCTGCAAACTCGACTGAATTGCCGGAAATGCGGGCAGATAAGTATCAATTGAAAATGGCCCCAACATTGCCAGCGCTGCGAGCAGCGTTGCGAGAGCGCCAGCGCTCACCACTTGCAAGTGAGAAGGCAGTGCTGCTGGCGGAGTCGCTTCTGGTGTAGGACTATTAGACATATTCAATCGCAATTAGCAGAATTTTATTCATCAGGATCATCAAGGGAAATTTAAATACCGCCCATGCACAAGTATTTCATCTCAAGATATTCATCCATTCCATAGCTAGAACCCTCGCGTCCCAGGCCAGATTGCTTAACCCCACCAAACGGCGCGACCTCATTCGAAATCAAACCAGTATTAATACCGACCATGCCATATTCCAGCTTTTCAGCAACGCGCCATACGCGACCAATATCACGGGAATAGAAATACGATGCCAGTCCAAAATCAGTATTGTTAGCCGCCGCAATCACCTCATCTTCGGTTGTAAACTTGATGACGGCAGCTACTGGGCCAAAGGTCTCCTCGACCATAATTTTCATCGTATTGGTAATGTTAGACAGTACCGTCGGCTCATAGAATAAAGCGCCGGCTGCATGTTTTTTACCACCAGCTAAAATCGTAGCGCCTTTCGCCAGCGCATCAGCAACGTGCTCTTCTACTTTGGCTACCGCCTGCTCATCAATCATCGGACCTTGGCTGATGCCTGACTCCATACCGTTACCGACCTGGATTTTCTTAGCGCCCGCAGCCAGTTTTGCAACGAAGGCGTCGTAAATCGACTCATGAGCATAGAAGCGGTTGGTACACACACAAGTTTGTCCGGCATTACGGAATTTTGATTGCAACGCACCTTCCACCGCCGCGTCCAGATCAGCATCATCAAATACGATAAATGGCGCATGCCCGCCCAATTCCAGAGCTAATTTTTTTACTGTCGGTGCGCATTGCTGCATCAAAATACGCCCTACTGGAGTTGATCCAGTAAAAGATAAATGCCGAACAACCGGGCTGTCGCACAATACTTTACCAACGGCAATAGAACGCTCTGAATCAGCGGTAACGATATTAATAATGCCTGCTGGCAGACCGGCTCTATGTGCCAACTCCGCCATTGCCAAGGCAGATAGCGGGGTTTGTTCCGCTGGCTTAATTACGATGCTGCAACCAGCCGCAATCGCGGGAGCGACTTTGCGCGTAATCATGGCAATCGGAAAGTTCCAAGGCGTGATTGATGCGCAAACGCCGATAGGCTGTTTTAACACCACCATGCGTTTGTCAGTCCAGGTCGATGCCATGACATCGCCAGTTACCCGCTTTGCTTCCTCGGCAAACCATTCGATAAAACTGGCGCCGTAAATTACTTCTCCTTTGGCTTCGGCTAAAGGTTTGCCTTGCTCAGCAGTCATTAACATCGCCAAATCATCGGCATTGGCAATCATCAGATCAAACCATTTACGCATTACCGCAGCGCGCTCTTTGCCGGTCTTGGCAGCCCAAGCTGGGAAAGCCGCTTGCGCAGCGTCAATTGCCGTTTGTGCGGCGCTAGCACTCAGGTTGGGAACGGTACCAATAATTGATTGATCCGCTGGATTATTGACTTCAAAATTATCACTAAAACTAAACCAGGCACCATTAATGTAAGCCTGATTACGCAATAAACTACTGTCTTTTAAATCGAGGGGGAAAGCGTTAGACATAGATTAATCTCCTGATGTGTTTTGTTTTAGATGAGACCAATCTAGATCTCGGCCGGATTATATAAAACAGCGTAAATTATGATTGATGACGCGACGTAGATGGCAAAGCATAAAGTAAAACGGGCGAACCTGCTGTGCAGCGTTCGCCCGTTTTTATGTGGAGTTAGGACAAGTTTTTAGGCTTGGCCTCTTCACGGCGGTTAAAGCCCGCCACCATATCGAACCGGAACAAGCGACATTCCAGGGCACCGTTGAAGAAAGGTGTCTTGCGCGACTCTTTTAAACGCAGCATCTTTGGCAAACCCAGATCAGCGGTGAACAAGAAAACACTCCAGCCAGCAAACCTTTGTTTTAACGTGCTGCTAAATGCACTGAAAAAATCGGTCGCCATCGCATCAGGCTCTACCGAACTATCACCGCGTAGGCCAATACGTTCGCCATAGGGCGGATTGGTCAGCAAAATACCTGGTACTTCAGTTGGCGCTTTGATCTCTTGCGCTTCAATTTGCTTCAACGGCACGTCAAAACGAATACCTGCCTTATTCAAATTATTACGCGTCATGCTGATCATGTCGCCGGAGATATCACTGCCGAAAATAGTCGGCTCTTCCGGCACGTGATTTGGCTTAACACTGTCCTTGATCGCTTGCCATTCGTCTTGCTTATAACCGGCAAACTTTTCAAACGCAAATTCACGACGCAAACCTGGCGGAATACCAGCAAGCATTTGTGCCGCCTCAATCAAAATAGTGCCCGAGCCACACATAGGATCAAACAGAGGCACGCCGGGTTTCCAGCCTGCAGTCCGCAACAAACCCGCTGCCAGGTTTTCACGCAAAGGGGCATCGCCTGTCTCTAAGCGCCAGCCGCGTTTAAACAAAGGCTCGCCTGATGTATCGAGATACAAAGTAAAGTTGCGTGCATCCACAAAACCGACGATGCGCATATCCGGATTTTTGGTATCAACCGAAGGACGCTGTGTAAATTGATCGCGGAAACGATCGCAGATCGCATCCTTAATTTTGAGGGTGGTAAATTCCAAACTTTTTAATGGCGATTTGACTGCGGTCACATCGACACGAATCGTGTGGTGGTAGCCAAACCAATCTTCCCATGGCTGCTCTAGGGTCAGATCATAAATATCGTTTTCGTTGAGATAGCCAGAATGCGCCATCCGTAATAACACACGCGAAGCAATGCGTGAATGCAAATTGATGCTATAGGCATCGCGCAATTCACCAGAGCAATGCACACCGCCGGGAACTTGCGTGTGGACATGCAAAGTTTTATCCAGCTGGGCAATTTCATTCAACTCTTCAGCGAGAGCGACTTCCAGGCCACGGGGGCAAGGGCAAAAATACGAGTAACGTGTCATGGGGAACCTTTTATCCAAGTTAATTTTTAAAGGCTAAAGCTCTTGCCTAGCCGGTATTTACATCTGCTTCTCAGCACTAAAACTAAGGTGAGTGCGTGCAGCATTCGCTCGCCTCATTACTTCATTCTATTGATCGTAATGCCAACTGCTAACCACTATTCCGGAAAAACGCGCTCCAAAAAATCTAAGCGATCTTGCCCCCAGTAGCTCTCGCCATTGAATACAAACCAAGGCACGCCGAATACATTGTTGGCGATTGCTTCATTAGTAAAGCGCTCATACTCAGATAACACGCTGGCGGTTTCTGACGATTTGATTAAAGCTTTACCGTCGAGCTCGCAATCAAGTGCTAACGCGGCCAAGGTATCCGTATCAGCAATATTTTTTTGTTCTGCCCAGACCGCTCGCATGATCGCACCAGTCAGTTTGAGTGCGGTCTCAGTCCCGTGTGCCAATTGCGCTGCAATAATCAAGTGTGCAGAAGAATCGCCTGCGACCGGAAAAAAGGTCGGCTGCAAATTCATCGGCAAATCCAGATGCGTACTCCAGCGCTGCATTTCTGTCAGACGATAGGCTTGTCTTTGTGCTGCACGTTTAGCTAAAGGCAAACCACCCGAAGTGGCGAACACTTTGCTTAAATCAATCGGTTTAAGATCAATCCGGATTGCATGTTTTTTTGCCAGATCAACAAAGCGCTGATGCCCCAAATACGCCCAAGGAGACTGCGGTGCAAAATAGTATTCACAAACTCTGTTCATCAATATTTCCTTGAGAATTTAACGAGCGGACTAAAACGGCTTCACTACCACCAACACCACAACAGCTAATAACAAAACGACTGGCACTTCATTAAACCAGCGAAACCAAGTATGCGCGCGTTTATTGTTGCCTTGTTCAAACTTTTTCAGAATACTGCCACAGGCATGGTGATAGCCAATCAGCAACACCACAATAAAAAGCTTGGCATGCATCCAACCGCTGCCGGGACCACGCCCGATACCTGTGGCAATCCAGTACCACAACCCAAAACCTATCGCTGGAATGGCCAGTATGGTCATAAACCGGTACAGCTTGCGGGCCATCAGCAGCAGTCGCTCGGTCGTAACCGGCTGATTCTCCATCGCCAGATTGACGAAAATCCTCGGCAAATAAAATAAGCCTGCAAACCAGGACGTCACGAAAACGATATGTAGTGCTTTAATCCAGAGCATGCATTTCTCCTGTTACTTATTATTGACGAACTTCGCCGTTACCAAATACCACATACTTAAGTGAAGTCAGACCTTCTAATCCAACTGGTCCACGTGCATGTAGTTTATCGTTAGAGATGCCGATTTCTGCACCTAAGCCATATTCAAAGCCATCTGCAAAACGGGTCGATGCATTGACCATGACCGAGGCTGAATCAACTTCACGCAGAAAGCGTATGGCGCGCGTGTAATCTTCCGTCACGATGGACTCAGTGTGTTGCGATGAATAGTGATTGATGTGTTCAATCGCCTCATCCATATCTTTGACTACTTTAACAGCAAGAATCGCTGCCAGATATTCTGTGCTCCAGTCCTCTTCATTCGCAGCCGCCAAATGAGGATAGTCGCTGAGTATTGCTGCGGCAGCAGGGTCGCAACGTAATTCGACTTGTTTGCTGGCGTAGAGTTTGGCTAAGGCGGGCAATACCTGCGCTGCAATAGCTTGCGCCACCAATAAGGTTTCCATCGTATTGCAGGTGCCATAGCGATGACATTTAGCGTTGAACGCAATATCCAGCGCCTTTTGCATATCTGCTTTATCGTCGATATACACATGGCAAATGCCGTCCAGATGTTTGATCATTGGCACTTTGGATTCACGCATTAAGCGCTCGATCAAACCTTTGCCACCGCGCGGGACGATAACATCAACATAATCTGGCATGGTGATCAGCTCGCCCACCGCAGCACGGTCGATAGTCTCAACTACCTGAACGGCGTCGGATGGCAAACCAGCACCGGCTAAACCTTCTTTGACCAATTGTGCAAGTGCCTGATTGCAGTGAATTGCCTCAGAACCGCCGCGCAAAATTGTGGCATTACCACTTTTAATGCATAAGCCTGCCGCGTCGACTGTAACGTTTGGTCTGGCTTCATAAATAATACCAATCACGCCCAACGGCACGCGCATCTGACCAACCTGAATCCCAGTCGGGCGGAATTTCATATTCGAGATTTCGCCTATCGGGTCTGACAGACTGACGATTTGCTCCAGTCCCTCCGCCATGCTGGCGATGGCTTTGTCGGATAAGGTCAGACGATCTAGCATCGCCGCTTCCATCCCATTTGTGCGGGCGGCAGCAAGATCTAACTCATTGGCTCCGCGCAAAATCGCTGCGTCGCGCCGGATCGCCGCGGCAATCAATAACAACGCCTGATTCTTTGCAGCCGTATTTGCTTTTGCCATGGCGCGCGACGCTTTACGAGCGCGTATGCCAAGGTCTTTCATGTAGGTTTTGATATCCATATCAGTTCTTTTAATTCGGTCTGTCTATGTCTGCTTGCGCTTTAAAAGTGAGTTAAGAGAAGATATATACTACCCACTGTATATTTTAACGTCCAGATATTGTCTGGAAGTTAATGCCATTTATTAGACATACTCCCCTGTTTTTACGTATTTATCCTATGCGCGGGCAACACGTAGACCTAATTGCAGCAAGGCATCCCAGGCGTCACCGGCAAATGCCTTGGCGCGTAAACCTTTGACCATCTTATCGACTTGCGCTGCCTCTTGCAGTGCCGCCTCTAAGGTCGCCAAACTCACCCGGCGTAGCGCAGGCTCCATCAATTTTTCACGCGCGCCCCAGATACGAAATTCCTTCAGCAGCATGCCAAGCGACTTGCCTTGTGCCATACCAGACTTGATTTTAAGCAAAGTCCGGATCTCTTCGGCAACTGCCCATAGTACCAGCGGCAAGGCCTCGCCCTCGCCCTTCAGACCTTCTAGCATGCGCACCAGTCTGGCGGCGTTGCCAGCCAACATGGCTTCGTTGACTTTAAACACATCGTAGCGCGCGACGTTTAAAACAGCGTCGTGTATTTGCTCAAAACTAAGTTTGCCTTGGGGGTGCAACAAAGCGAGTTTTTGAATCTCTTGATGTGCGGCGAGCAAGTTACCTTCTACTCTGTCCGCGATAAAGTCCAGACTAAGCCGATCAGCGCTTTGCCCTTGTGCAGATAAACGCAAGGAGATCCAATTAGGCAGTTGTGCCCGTTCCACCATCGGGATGTCGATATACACCGCCGCCTGCTGCAAGCTCGTCACCCAGGCAGCCTTTTGCGTCGCCCAGTCGAGTTTTGGCAAGGTAATCAGGGTCAGATTATCGGGAGATAGATGCTTGACATATTCTTGTAGTGCAGCGCCGCCGTCTTTGCCTGGCTTGCCGGTGGGTATGCGCAAATCAATCAGCTTTTTATCGCCGAACAAGGATTGTGATTGATTCACTGACAGCAGAGCGCCCCATTTAAAACTACGCTCTACAGTTAAAATTTCTCTTTCCAGAAATCCTTGTGTTTTAGCGACACGACGGATTTTGTCCGCGGTTTCTAATGCCAACAAATGCTCGTCACTGGTGATGACGTACAAAGACGCCAGTGATTTAGTCAGGTGAGCATCGATTGCATCAAAGCGCAATTGCATACGCTATTCCATCTTCAGTACAGCTAGGCGACGCATGATTTGCTGCACCAGATCGCTTTGCATATCACGGTATAACAGAGCTTCTTCAGACTCTTTCGCCAAGACTGCAGATTCGTTGAACGTGATATTGCGCTTGAGTGGGATGCTGGTTGGCTCTAACAACTCTTTACCAGCCTTGTCGCGCACACGGAATTTAAATGTGTACAACAAATTGTATTCACGTGCACGACCTTGGCTATTTAAAGACAAGATCACTTTCTCGCGTGTTTCTGCCAAAACTTCTAATGCCACATCGGCGCTTCTGACATCGTTAAAAATCACGGTATTGCCATTGGCCCGAATATTCCGCCGCAACTCACCACCAAGCGGTGAGGTATCTGGCAAGCTAATATAAATACTAGAGAACGGAAAAGTCACCGGACCACGCAACGCAAAGCCGCAGGCGGACAAAATTACAGCAACTGACGCGATGCTGAAAAAGGTTAGCAATTTCCGCATCCAATCAGACCTTGTTGTAGAGTCTTTCTCATTACGCATATCGCCCGCTTTCGAATTAACGATCATAAAATTACCCGTCTATATTAAGGAACGATATTGACTAATTTACCCGGTACGATAATGATCTTTTTCGGCGTACCCTCAACAAAACGTTGCACACTCTCATTCGCCAAGGCTAAAGCTTCTATCGTCGCTTTATCCGCATCTTTGGCTACCGTGATACTACCGCGTAGCTTGCCGTTGACCTGGATCATCATTTCGATTTCTGTTTGTACCAAAGCCGCTTCGTCGACTTGGGGCCAAGGGGTATTGAGAATATCGGTGAAAGAAGCGGCATAACCCAACTCTTCCCACAAGACATGGGTCAAGTGCGGGCATGCCGGATATAAAACACGCAACAAGACACCAAAGGCTTCACTCAAAACCGCTGCATGACCAGCACCTTCTTGCTTAAAGGCTTCGATCGTATTCAATAATTTCATCGCGCCGGACACGACCGTGTTGTATTGCATACGTTCGTAGTCATAGCTTACCTGGCGCAAAATCATATGTACTTCGCGGCGTAGCGCTTTGCTGTCGGCACATAAGTTCGAACTTAAGTCAGTACTTAAGTCAGTACTGACTGAACTTGCAGGGCGCAATAACTCAGCATTTTTAAAACCGAAAGTCCAGACCCGGCGCAAGAAGCGATGCGCACCCTCAACACCAGAGTCGTTCCACTCCAAAGTCTGCTCAGGTGGCGAGGCAAACATCACAAACAAACGTGCTGTATCTGCACCGTATTGATTAATGAGTTCTTGCGGATCGACACCATTACTCTTGGATTTAGACATGGTAGTCATCTCGTATTCGAGTGCTGACCCATCCGACTTCAAGGTTCCGCCGGTGATCTGACCTTGCTCATTGGTGATGACGTTGACTTCTTCTTCCCAGAAATAATTCTTGCCTGCGCCTTCCGGTTTTTGGAAAAACGCGCCCTTCAAGACCATGCCTTGCGTCAGCAATTTGGCGAACGGTTCGTGCGCATCGATCAACTTCAGATCACGCATGACCTTGGTCCAGAAGCGCGCATACAGCAAATGCAAAATCGCATGTTCGATACCGCCGATGTATTGATCCATCGGCATCCAGTATTTACTACCTTCCGCAACCATGGCCTGGTCGTTACTCGCGTCGCAATAACGCATGAAATACCAGGAACTATCAACGAAGGTATCCATGGTGTCCGTTTCTCGTTTAGCTGGCTTGCCGCAACTTGGGCAATCAACATGCAAAAAATCTAAGCGTTTATTTAGCGGATTGCCTGAGCCATCAGGAATGCAATCTTCTGGTAACACAACGGGTAAATCTTTTTCCGGCACTGGCACCACACCACAAGCATCGCAATGGATAATAGGGATAGGCGTGCCCCAATAACGCTGGCGGCTGATGCCCCAATCGCGCAAACGCCAGGTAGTTTTCTTTTCGCCTAATTCTTTGGCTGACATTAATTCGGCGACCTTGCTGACCGCCTGTCTACAGGTCAATCCATTTAGGTCAACGTTAGAGTCTCCGCTATTAATGGTCAAGCCACGTTGCTTGTCGCCATACCATTCTGCCCATGCATCGGTGGAGTAGGTTTCACCTTCTACAGCGACTACTTGTTTAATCGGCAGATTATATTTTTTCGCAAAAATAAAGTCCCGCTCGTCATGCGCAGGCACGCCCATGACCGCGCCATCGCCGTAACTCATCAACACATAGTTACCGACCCAAACTTCAACTTGCGCGCCTGTCAACGGATGCGTGACGAACAGTCCCGTTGGCTGCCCTTCTTTTTCACGCACTGCAACTTCTGCTTCGGTCGTACCGCCTTTTTTGCATTCTTCGATGAAGGCAGCGAGTCCCGGATTACTGGCAGCAGCATGAATTGCCAACGGATGTTCCGGTGCCACCGCACAAAAGGTCACGCCCATGATGGTATCGGCACGGGTCGTAAACACGTACATCTTGCCGTCCTGAATCAATGCGCCGGTGGCGTCCTTGATGTCATGTGTGAAGGCAAAACGTACACCTTCGGATTTACCTATCCAGTTTTCCTGCATCAGGCGCACGCGCTCTGGCCAGCCGGACAGGTAATTCGGATCTTCCGGATTGGCGACTGCAGACAGCAATTCTTCCGCGTAGTCGGTGATGTTCAGGTAGTAGCCTGGAATTTCGCGCTTCTCGACCAGAGCACCGGAGCGCCAGCCGCGCCCGTCGATCACCTGCTCATTTGCAAGCACGGTCTGGTCAATCGGATCCCAGTTCACTACTTGCGTACGGCGTTCGCAAATGCCAGCTTCCAGCATTTTCAGGAACAACCATTGATTCCATTTGTAATATTCAGGCGAGCAAGTCGCTACTTCGCGTGACCAGTCAATCGCCAGACCCATAGCTTGCATCTGGGTCTTCATATAGGCGATATTATCGTAAGTCCATTTGGCAGGCGGCACCTTGTTTTTGATTGCAGCGTTCTCTGCCGGCAAACCAAAAGCATCCCAGCCCATCGGCATCAGAACGTTGTAACCATTCATGCGCAATTGACGCGCCAGCATGTCGTTGATCGTGTAATTGCGCACGTGCCCCATGTGCAATTTACCTGATGGATAAGGCAGCATAGAACAAGCGTAGTACTTCCCTTTTGGGAAGCGTGGATCGTTCTCCACCGCTTTGTAAGCGTCTATTTTTTTCCAATGGGATTGCGCAGATTGCTCAATGTCGGCTGGTTTATAAACTGAGCTGTATTTTTCTTGCATGGCGGGCTATATTTTCTAAATGCGAGGGGATCTTTTGAACCTTTGATTATAACTGGTTCAGGTGGCATCCTGATTAAGGATAACGCTGTAGATTACTTTTGATCGAGTGGTTGGCCTGGCTGCTCAGTCACAAAACCAATTTTACCCAAACCTTGTTCTTGGGCTGCCGCCATCACTTGGGCAATGATCTCGTAGCGAGTTGCTTTATCGGCACGCAATTGCAATTCTGGCTGCGGTAATTTTTGTGCTGCTTTTGCTAATTTTACGTTTAAATCTTTAAAAGTAATGACCTGTTTATCCCAATATAAAACGCCTTTAGAGTCAAATGAGATGGTGATGTTGTTTGGCAATTGGGGGGCCGTATTTGATTTTGCAATAGGTAATTCAAGCTTGATAGCTTGTGTCATCAAAGGGGCGGTAATGATAAAAATTACCAGCAATACCAACATGACATCCACCATCGGTGTGACGTTGATATCGGCCATAGCAGCCGGTGTTTTTGCTGCCGAGTCACTTGCCTGATTGAATTTACCGAAGGCCATAATGCGTTGAGATTTTTATTTACTACGTTGGCAAGCTTGTGGTTAGTTTATTGCTGACGTTAGCCGAGTTACGCTCTTATCCGCGCGGACTAAGGTGTGCATGCAGATCATGCGCAAAAGCATCTAGCTCTGCCATGGTAATACGGTTCATACGGTTAAAAGCGTTATAGGCCAATACCGCAGGAATCGCCACCATCAAACCTAATGCCGTCATGATTAATGCCTCGCCGACCGGACCAGCTACTTGCGCGATCTGCACGGCACCATTATTTGCAATCGTCGTCAGCGCATGAAAAATACCCCACACCGTGCCGAGCAAACCGACAAAAGGTGCAGTCGCTCCGATGGAGGCCAAAATACTTAAGCCAGATTCCAGTTTGACCGTAACACGGTTTAATTCTTGCCGCAAAACCCGGGTAAGAATGTCGCTTAAAGCAGAATTAGTATTAAGTCCTGCGCTAGCGCGTGCTGGTTCTGTAGAGAGTTTTAGGTCCGCAGCCGCCATACTTCTTCTCGCCAGAGAAGCATAAATGTCTTCGCTATCAGCATGACTGATCAGGCTAAGCGCATCATTGATATTTGGCGCTTTCCAAAAAGACTCAACAACTGGCGCGGTTTTGCGAACGCGCCAAAACGACCAGGTTTTATAAAAAATAATGAACCAGCTGACGAGGGACATCGCCATCAAAAAATAAGCTACTGCGTGGCTTATTTCATCAACTTGGGACCAGTAATCAAAAATCATAGGACTCGTTAAAAAGATCGTCGGTTAATAAATTAAATAGTCTCTGTGTTTCCAAAATAGAACTTACGCAAAATTGTCCCGGAAACGCATCGCGACGAAGACAGTACTTTAATACGGCTAGTCGCTGCAACGCGGCTGGCGCGGTTTTGCGTAACTCCTACTAAGCTACTGAATTCAAACCCAGCACATCAAACATATCGTACAAACCAGTTTTCTTATCCGCCAAAAACCGTGCTGCGCGCAAACTGCCGTGGGCATAATTAATCCTGCTAGACGATTTATGGCTGATTTCTACCCGCTCACCAATCCCTGCGAACATCACTGTATGGTCGCCGACAATATCGCCGCCACGAATGGTGGCAAAGCCGATCGAAGAAGGGTCACGTTCGCCGGTGACACCTTCTCGTGCGAACACGCCGACTTCGTTCAAATCACGACCTAGTGTACTTGCGATGACTTCGCCCATTTTTAATGCGGTACCGGAGGGCGCATCAACTTTATGACGGTGGTGCGCTTCGATAATTTCTATATCGTAGCCCTGCGCAAAATTCTTGGCTGCCATTTCTAACAACTTCAACGTCACATTCACGCCGACACTCATGTTCGGCGCAAATACAATCGCCGTTTTTTGCGCTGCAGCGGCAATCGCTGCTTTACCTTCATCATCAAAACCCGTCGTACCAATAACCATTTTAATGCCATGTTCCGCGCAGTAAGCCAGATGCGTTAAGGTGCCTTCAGTACGGGTAAAGTCGATCAGACAATCAGCATCTGCCAAAGCCGTCGACAAATCAGACTCAATTAAAACGCCAACTGGCTTGCCTAAACTGGCACCGGCATCAGCCCCCAAAGCAGGCGATCCAGGCAAATCCAGTGCGCCGACCAGTGCAACATCATCTGCCGCAGTGATGGTCTCGATCAACATTTTACCCATGCGACCAGATGCACCGGTCACGGCGATTTTTAATACTGTCATCGGAATACCTTGATTATTTTTTCTTATCTTTATCCGTCGTCAGGATAGAAGATTCAGCTCTCACACCAATTGCAGAAGTCGTAATATTGGCTAAGTAGTCTTTTTCGTTGGGCAAATTACCACCCTCAAAACGTTGCACAGTATTGTTCTTAAAAAATACCGCCACGCGGCTGGTGAGTAATTCGCCGTTCGGCTTTAATAAACGGAACGGGTAGTCCCAGCGGTCTTCGTGGAACATATCGGTCAATAATGCCGTACCCAGCAAAAACCGGACTTGCTCACGGGTCATGCCTTCTTTAAGTTGCGATACCATTTCTTGCGAGACAAAGTTACCTTGCTGAATCGTAATCCGGTAAGGCGAGATGTAACCTAAAAATTTGGATACGCCTGTTGGCGTCGTTTTTTGTGCGCCATCAGCAGAATTGAGTTTGGCGCCGTCTTTGTTACCAGCATCCGTCACTGCGGAGTCAGTGGAACTAGGGAGCTTGGTCACTGGCGGTGTATCCACCATAGGATTGAGCATAGCGCAGCCAGAGACACCAACTACACCAAACGCCAAAGCGAGAGCAGTCAAACCTTGCGCGGTACCTCGGGATACTTCAGAAAACAACAATCGCATAAATAACCTCAATGTGATGTGCAACGGTGTACAGTTTGCAAAAAATAATTAATTCAAACAGCTTATATCAATCTTACTTACTAATTTATTACGTTTAACTTTGGCGTTACTTGGGTAGTAACTTAGGTGGCAACTTAAGTGAGAGCCTACACAAAGAACACAAATACAGCGCGAAAGAATCTTAGAATAAAGCAGCATAATGAAATCACTCACTGATGCAAGCTTGATATACGTCGATTAAAACCCCAAAAAACCACCCTGAAATTACGCCGGGATTATGCTGAGATTCGCTTTGAGTTAAGCTCTAAACCCGATATCATAAAGCAGATACACTCTTTTTGACCGAAAACATGACGAATACCACTCCCAATCTCAAATCCAGCGGCCTGAAAGCGACTTTGCCAAGGCTGAAAATTTTAGAAATTTTCCAAAGTAGCCCAGTTCGCCATCTGACAGCGGAAGATGTTTATAAAATTCTGCTGAATGAAAATATGGATGTCGGTTTAGCGACGGTATATCGGGTTTTAACCCAGTTCGAACAAGCCGGATTGTTAAATCGTAATCATTTTGAAACCGGCAAAGCCATCTTTGAACTAAACGAAGGTTCGCATCACGACCATTTGGTCTGTTTGGACTGCGGTTTGGTAGAAGAGTTCTATGACGAGCAAATTGAGAAGCAACAACATGCCGTTGCACTGGAGCGTGGCTTTACTATTGCTGAACATTCGCTAGCGATGTATGGTCATTGCACCAAACAAAATTGCGAACACAGAAATCGCAAATCATAAAAAATGAGAACACAAGTATCAGCTTCTACTGATATTTACTGATCAAATTCGTACTCAAACGTCGCTACTGGTATTTTCGCTGCTAGCATTTTGCTTACGAATTTTTTCTACTACCCCTGCCACTGCATCAATCACTCGCTGTGAATTAAAAGGTTTTACGATATAGCCGTGAATACCGGCTTTAACAGCCTCCGTCACCGTGGCTTGATCTTTATTCGCAGTCACCATCAAAATCATCGCATTTGGCAATGCTTCCTTCATTTTTGGCAATATTTCTAAGCCGCCGATTTTAGGCATAACTACATCCAATAGAATAATTTGCGGATTGAGTTTGATCGCCATTTCCAAACCCGACCCACCATCAGAAGCATCGCCAACGACGTTATAACCCTCGCTGCGCAGTACTACCCGTAAAACCTCACGAGTCATATCATTGTCGTCAACAATTAAAACAGAGATATTTTTGTTGTTCATAACAACCTCATTATTTGGAATTTGGATACTGGATATCGGCTATTGACTTAGCGCATTTGAGAGTAGCTTTGCAGTGATATCAACAATAGGAATAACACGTTCATAAGCCATACGAGTTGGCCCTATCACCCCAAGCGTGCCGACAATTTTACCGTTCACGCCATAAGGCGCAGTGACAATACTCATTTCATCCATCGGTACGAGTTGCGATTCGCCTCCGATAAAAATTTGTACCCCGGTCGCTTTACTAGACACGTCCAGCAATTGCATCAGTCCGGTTTTTTGCTCGAACATATCAAATAACTTACGCAAAGAAGTCATATTATTCGACAAGTCCTGCACATTGAGCAAATTGCGCTCGCCCGAAATCACCACCTCGTCCGACTGATCTGACATCGCATCACTGCCCGCTTCGACCGCCGCTTGCATCAGGCGCGTCATATCGTTTTGCAATTGGCGTAATTCAGTGTTGATACGTAAGCGAGCGTCTTCAAAACTCAATCCACCAAAATTTTGATTCAGATAATTCGCGGCCTGCACCAATTGCGAGGAGTTGTAATCAACATCGGTCAGCAGCAAGCGGTTATGCACTTCGCCATTGGGCGCGACCACGACCAGCAAAATCCGCTTTTCAGATAAGCGTAAAAACTCGACTTGCTGGAATGTTGATTCATGCCGCGGGGTCATGACTACACCTGCAAATTGCGATAGCGACGACAACACCTGAGCCGCGTTAGAAATAATTTTTTGTGGGGAATTAGAAAACACGCTCGCTTGCATACGCGACTCCAGCGCAGTGCCATCAAATTCCTGCACGGTCAGTAGTTTGTCCACAAACACGCGGTACCCGCGCGGGGTCGGAATCCGTCCCGCCGACGTATGCGGGCTGGCGACAAAGCCCATTTCTTCCAGATCTGCCATCACATTACGAATGGTGGCAGGAGACAACTCCAATCCAGAAATTTTTGAGAGCGCCCGCGAACCCACCGGCTGACCATCAGCGATGTAGCGTTCTACCAGAGCTTTAAGTAATGTTTGTGCGCGAATATCGAGTTGCATGTTTGTATTCTATGCGAGCGTTGTAATCAATGACATAGAAATATAAACCCATATTCGCTTGCAATGAAGCAAGACGCTTATTATTTGGTGCTTTTAATGCAATTCTCAAATTTTCCCTCGCTGCATCTTCATAATATCTGTTTACTTTGATATTTCAATTAATATAGAATTATCGAAATTAAATAGAAAATTAAACCCAGATTTTCCATTGGAACAGCGACAAGTGTGTCTTTGGCGGACTGACTGGCTAGACGCGACGACGACGCAAGCTGCATCTTGCCAGGAGGGGCAACAACGCCAGGCAGTTCGCCAAAGGTGCAATTGTCGCTGTAGCGCTCCCACTCAAATCGCGGTGGTGTTATCCCTCTGAAGACTACACGCCGTCTGCGTTTTTTGCGAAGTGGTAGCGGTCTAATGGAAAATCTGGGTTAAAACAAGGGGAATTAAATATGGAAACGAAACAAGCTGTTAGCGCCCTCGCCGCGATTGCCCAAGATTCCCGCCTGGCGATCTTCCGCTTGCTAGTCCAAAGTGGCCCCAGCGGCGTCATCGCCAGCAAAATCAGCGAACTCCTTGGCATTGCGCCATCGTCTTTATCCTTTCATCTAAAAGAGCTGATGCATGCCGGTTTGATCACGGTGCAACAAGATGGGCGATTTATGATTTACGCCGCCAATTTTACGGTGATGAATGATCTGATCAGCTTTTTGACGGAAAACTGCTGTGGCGGAAATCCTTGCTCTCCAAATGCGACCTGCGCACCGATGGATCAGCAAGTCACCGAGCGAGAGAATAATCGCGGCAGTACTGCAAACCTATGACCCAAATCTCCGCTAATAATCGGATCAAAGCGAACTTATCCCGACGTCTGGTCGCCGAAGGTCTGGGTACGGCGTTTTTGCTCGCGATTGTGATCGGCTCTGGCATCATGGCCGAACGCTTGTCCGCTGGTAATGTTGCAATCGCTCTGCTGGCGAATGCGATAGCGACCGGGGCTGGTTTAGTTGCCTTGATTTTGATGTTTGGCGCGGTATCGGGTGCGCATTTTAATCCGGTAGTCAGCCTATCCGAAGCATGGCAAAAAAATTTGCCCTCATCAGAATTGTTAGCTTATATCGCCGTTCAAATTGTGGGGGCATTTGCGGGTGTGGCAGCTGCACATTACATGTTTGATGATCCATTATTTTTTGCATCAACACATGTACGAACTGGCGCTGGCCAGTGGTGGAGTGAGTTTGTTGCGACCTTTGGTTTGATTGCCACCATCATCGGCTGCTCGCGCAGCAAGCCTAATACAACGCCATTTGCCGTTGCCGCTTACATCACAGCAGCGTATTGGTTCACCTCCTCGACCTCGTTTGCCAATCCGGCAGTGACCCTGGCGCGTGCCGCGAGCAATACCTTTGCAGGAATCAGACCGGCAGATACGCCGGGCTTTATCGCTGCTCAGTTGCTGGGGGCGGCCGCTGCAACGCTGCTATTTTGCTGGCTTTATCCAGCACCGCTGTCAGAAGTAAAAGCATAGCAAGCAAGCTTGCGCCCAACGATTTTGCTTAAATCATTCCGGCTACTCGCAATATTTTTTAAGCTAACTATTACTTAATTACTTAATCACTTAATTACCTAGGCGGACTTCCATGACGATCACGATTTATCACAATCCCAAATGCGGCACCTCGCGCAATACGCTGGCCTTAATACGCAATACCGGCATCGAGCCAGAAGTCATTGAATACCTGATCACGCCGCCAAGTCACGATAAATTGCTGGAGTTAATTGCGGCCATGGGCATCCCGGTACGTGACTTGCTACGACAAAAAGGGACGCCGTACGAAGAGCTCAAATTGGACGACAGCAAATGGACTGACGATGAGCTAATCAACTTTATGTTGACCCATCCCATCCTGATCAACCGCCCGATTGTCGTCACGCCAATGGGAGCTAAGCTATGCAGACCGTCCGAACTGGTGTTAGATATTTTACCGTCACCGCAACTGGGTGAATTCGTCAAAGAAGATGGCGAAAAAGTGATCGAATTGATTGATAACGAGGCTCGCCGTGTCCAAGCTAAATGATCTGCCTAATCTGGATCAGGACTTATTTACAGTACCTGACAATACACAGTTAAGACCCGCAGCGCCTGCCACACATGCGCCGCGTTTTTTACTGTTGTATGGTTCGCTACGCGAGCGCTCGTATAGCAAATTACTAACGCTGGAGGCGGCTCGTTTGTTAGAAGCGATGGGTGGTGAGGTACGCGTATTCGATCCACAAGGCTTGCCTTTACCGGACGGCGCGCCAGAGGATCATCCCAAGGTCAAAGAGTTACGTGATTTATCTTTGTGGGCGGAAGGCATGGTCTGGTGCTCGCCAGAACGCCATGGCGCGATGACCGGGATTATGAAAGCGCAGATAGACTGGATTCCTCTGTCAATCGGCGCTGTGCGTCCGACACAGGGTAAAACGCTGGCAGTCATGGAAGTTTCCGGCGGATCGCAATCGTTCAATGCTGTCAATCAGTTGCGCATTTTGGGTCGCTGGATGCGTATGCTGACGATACCCAATCAATCATCAGTCGCCAAAGCATTTTTAGAATTCGATGATGCGGGACGGATGAAGCCATCAGCGTATTACGACCGTGTGGTGGATGTGATGGAAGAGTTGATGAAGTTCACGCTGCTGACCCGCGATGTCGCACCGTATCTGGTGGATCGATACAGCGAACGTAAAGAGAGTGCCGAGGCTTTGTCTAAACGTGTGAACCAAGGATCGATATAAAGACCGATTAGAAAACGTGACGTCCATCTGAATTAACCGACATACGGCAAAATCATCCAGCACTACATTCTTACGTAAAAAAATATACTCCCCCTATTTTTTATAAAATATCTCTTATCGTCCAGACTTTATATGGACACTCTATATATACATATGACAGTATATTAATAACCCATAGGCAATTGTGCAGCGGACTGAGATCAAAACAGAAACCAAATGGAATCGCATCAACACTGGCGCGATGTCCGCTAGCGTATTTTCCCGCTATAATCGTCGCCATATGAAAAAGCCCGTCAGACTATTCTTATTATGGATATTGATGATTGCGATCCCGCTGCAAGGTTTGGCGGCGGCGTCTATGCTGATGTGCGGCAGTCAGCATCATATGAACCCATCACACCCAATGCAACAACACGCAAGTCCATCAGATCAGCAAGTTATGCATGATGAAATGCATCACGATATGCTAAGCGATCAGGTGAACAATGCATTAAGTAATACTGTGAGTAATACAGCCAGCAACAATAGCCATAGCCACCACAGTGGCGATACCAATCTATCGGTCAAACATAAATGTAGTGCCTGCGCCGCTTGCTGTGTCGGTGCTGTGATTCTGAGTGATGCGATCAAACCGCAAGTCAATGCAGCCGCATCTGAACGTATCGCTTTTCAAACCATCTCCCACGTTGGATTTATTACCAACGGTCCAGAGCGCCCTCCTCGATTTTTCGCTTAAGCAGTGTCTTGTCGCGTCCGCAATTTGTCATTGCGGTCATACAGTGTCAGCACTCGCATGCTGTAAGCCCAAAACTATAAGCCATAGTTAAATAAGCCATAGTTAATCTACTTTTTTCTGTCTCCATCAATGGGAATTTCTACCATTCGCTGGATGACTAACCAAGAGGTATCGCATGAATTACCTGAAATCGTCCTATGCATATTGGGACATTATTTATCTATTACCAAAGCGATCGCGCGGCTACATAAAACGCTGCTCGGCATTTACGGCGTGCATCACGCTCTCTGCCTGCGCCTCATTTAGCCAGGACGGTGGCTTCGCCGTTGTACAACAAACAGCTACCGACAAACTGCATAAAAACGTGCAGTGGATTAAAAGTGATGTAGACCGGCAGCAAGTCAACGACCGCAATAAAGAATTACTCGCTCAAGCATTAACGGTTGACGCGGCGGTGCAACTCGCGCTGCTGAATAACAAAGGCTTGCAGGCCTCATTTGATACGTTGGGCATTGCTGAATCTGATCTGGTACAGGCAGGTCGCATGAGCAATCCTGGTTTCAGCTTTAGCCGCTTGCGACGCGGTGATGAAGTTGAATTTGATCGGGGCATCAGCTTCAATATTGCCCGCTTGATTGCGATGCCACTCACTAGCAAAATGGAGCGTCATCGCTTTGAGCAAACCCAGCGTCAGGTCATGATGGAGATGCTGATCATGGCGGCAGAAACCCGTAAAGCCTACTTCATCGCAGTGGCAGCAGAAGAGTCGGTACGCTATCTTCAACAAGTCAAAAGATCTGCCGAAGCCGGCGCAGAACTGGCCAAGCGCATGAAAGCAGCGGGCAACTTTAATTCCCTGCAAGAGGCGCGTGAACTCAGCTTTTATTCCGACGCAGCGCTCAATTTGGCGCGTGCGGATCAAGCCCGTATCCGCAGTCGCGAGCGTTTGATTCGCTTGCTTGGAATAGATCAATTCAGTGAGGAAAATACTGGCGTAACGAGTTTCAAACTACCTGAGCGCTTACCTGATCTTCCCGATGTTTTGACTCTGACTGATGTTAAGACTGAATCGGATGAAGAAGCAACGGTGATAAACAAGCTCGTTGTCCAACGACTGGATGTGCAGGCAGCTAAGCTGAATACGCAGCAGTTAGCAGAGAGTTTGGGCTTGAACAAAGTTACCCGCTTTATCAACGTACTGGAGCTCGGTGGCGTACGAAATACCTCCAACCAACAAGCGACGCAACATGGTTATGAAGTACGCCTAGAGTTACCACTATTTGACTGGGGCACGGCACGCACTGCCAAAGCGGAGGCGCTCTACATGCAGGCAGTCAATCAAGCCAACCAGACTGCTTTGGAAGCCCGCTCTGAAATCAGGGAAGCCTATGCTAACTATCGCGCCAGTTATGACATCGCCAGGCATTATCGGGATGAGGTCGTTCCCTTAAAAAAACGTATTTCACAAGAGAATCAACTCCGCTATAACGGCATGTTTATCAGCGTATTTGATCTGCTGGCCGATGCGCGCTCACAAATTACCAGCGTCAATAGCGCGATCGATGCGCTCAAAGATTTTTGGCTAGCACAAGCGGATCTGGAGATGAGCATGACTGGCAAGCCCAGCATGATTTCATCACAATCCACAGTGATCTCTGTCTCCGGTTCTGCCGCAGAACACTAAGGAATTATTATGACCAATCGTCGACATTTTTTAAGTGGTATGGGTACGATGGCTGGCGCTGTGGCAGGCACCATCGCCGCCGCAGTTACCGGCGCTTCTGTGAGCAAAGTGGCCATGGCCGCATTGCCCGAACCAGCCACACAAATCACACCGGATACCATGCCGCCACTACACCCGACTACGGGCAGACCTTACAACCCGGTGGTGACACTCAATGGATGGACGCTGCCTTGGCGGATGAATAATGGCATCAAAGAATTCCATCTGGTCGCAGAGCCAGTCGTACGTGAAATGGCACCCGGCTTTAAAGCACATCTATGGGGTTATAACGGTCAATCGCCGGGCCCGACGATCGAAGTCGTTGAAGGCGACCGGGTAAGGATTTTTGTGACAAATCGTTTGCCAGAACATACCAGCGTACATTGGCATGGGCAACGCCTGCCCAATGGGATGGATGGTGTATCTGGTCTGACCCAGCCGTCAATTCAGCCCGGAAAAACCTTTGTCTATGAGTTTGTGGCACGTCGTCCCGGCACCTTTATGTATCACCCGCATGCCGACGAAATGGTGCAAATGGCGATGGGCATGATGGGATTTTGGATTACCCATCCTAAAACGAAACATCCTCTAATCGATGAGGTTGATCGTGATTTTGTATTTCTGTTGAATGCTTACGACATCGATCCCGGGGCTTATACGCCTAAGATTATGACGATGCTGGATTTTAATTTATGGAGCTGGAATAGCCGGATTTTCCCCGGCATTGATCCCTTGGTCGTGCGCAAAAATGACAAGGTAAGAATACGCATCGGCAATCTGACGATGACGAACCATCCGATTCATATCCACGGACATGAGTTCCAGGTCACCGGTACCGACGGCGGGGCGATCCCGAAAACCGCACGCTGGCCAGAAGTCACTACCGATATCGCGGTAGGACAAATGCGTCAGATCGAATTTGTCGCCAATGAAGAAGGTGACTGGGCATTTCATTGCCACAAATCGCATCACACCATGAATGCCATGGGGCACACCGTACCGACCATGATCGGCGTTGATCACGCCAAAGTCGCAAAGGAAATTACCGATTTAGTGCCTGCATACATGGCAATGGGCGACAGTGGTATGGCGGATATGGCCCAGATGCAAATGCCACTACCGGATAACACCGCACCGATGATGACGGGCGACGGCCCATTTGGTTCTGTCGATATGGGTGGTATGTTTAGCGTCGTCAAAGTACGTAAAAATCAAGCTGCGGGCGACTATAAAGATCCGGGCTGGTATCAGCATCCCAAAGGTACGGTCGCATTTGAATGGGTGGGCGCGCTGCCTGAGGCAAAACGTCTTTCACCGGAAGGGACTCAAGCGGCGCCAGAAAACATCAAGCCTGAAAAAGAGATTGAAGTACAAATCCGTAAGCCCGAGGGACATATGCATCATCCTTAAGGTATCTTGGTTGTCCTCACTTAGTTGTCCCTATTTAGTTATCCTTAATCATCCGTCATCAGGACTCAATATGAACTCAAGAAACATCAAAAAATTAGTAGCCACAAGCTTTTTATTGTTGGCAGGACTTACCTCGCTGCACGCGCATGCGCATGGCAAACTGGAATCGTCATCACCGAAAGCGGCCGAGGTGCTAGATCAGTCACCAAAAGAAATCCGTATCCAGTTTAATGAAAATCTGGAAGAGACATTCAGCAAAATACAATTGCTAGATGCCAAAAAAAACGCGCTGGCTTTAGACAAAAGTATCGTTGATAAAACCAATCCTAAAATCATCTCGGTTGCTGTACCCAACTTGTCCGCAGGAGACTATCAGGTGCAATGGACAGTCATGACGCAAGACGGTCATAAAACCAAAGGCACATTTAGCTTTAAGGTGAAGTAAGTGGCAGAAATAGGAGTGATACAGCATCTGGCTACCTGGGCGTTAAATCTGGCATTTGCGATTATGCTTGGCGCGCTGGCGTCACAAGTCTGGCTTAGCTCTGGGCTTAGCTGGGGAGGCAACCGGAAGAGCCTTGCGGGATTAACAAGGCAACCATCATCCTGGGCACTTACTGC
This sequence comes from Undibacterium sp. 5I1, assembly GCF_034314085.1. Lineage (NCBI taxonomy): Bacteria > Pseudomonadati > Pseudomonadota > Betaproteobacteria > Burkholderiales > Oxalobacteraceae > Undibacterium > Undibacterium sp. 5I1. The sequence continues at coordinate 4,539,397 of NZ_JAVIWI010000001.1, read as the reverse complement.
TGCGTCACGCTTGAAGCGCATCCTGACAATCTCGACAATCATCACACTACTCGCCAGTACCGGCGCACTGTGGATAGAAGCTGCGGTTATGGCTGAACTGCCGCTACTAGCGTCATGGGATGCCGGCATCGCACTGGCAACCAGTACCCATTTTGGATACGCTTATTTGGTCGGCGCTTCCGCCTTGGTCATGGTCGTTTTTATCAATATATTCCTATCGAAACGAACGACATCTCATCAGTATTTACGGACTCAAAAAATCATCCTCGCAATCTGCATCGGAGTATTTGCTTACAGCCGCAGTGTCGTTAGTCATGCGGTGATATCCGGTGATTTCACCTGGTCAGTGATGATCGATTGGGTGCATCTGCTACTGGTCAGCTTATGGGTTGGAGAAGTACTGATCGCGGGATTGAGCGTGCTCGCCAAACCGGTAGGCTCGCTGCAAGATCACCGACGCGATTGCGTTAGTTATGTCACTGCACTGTCGCACTCTGCTAGCTGGGGGTTAGTCGGCATTTTTATAACCGGTGGCCTAAACGTATGGCGAGGGCTAGGTGACGTCAACAGTGTCAGCGCAATCACAGACAGTGCGTACGGCATTACTCTGCTACTTAAAATTGCACTGGTAATTGGTGCCGCAGCACTAGGCGGATATAACCGTTTTTATGTGATGCCTGATTTACTGCAGGCATTAGAAAAATCTAAGCAACATCCGACAGAGCGGCGGTTTACTTTAATACTGCAAGCAGAAGCGATCATTTTGTTGATCGTCATTTTTGTTGCGGCGATACTCAGTTCGACTTCGCCACCATCGGCTAGTTAATGCGGATAGCTAAGTTAGTAGCTTGATTAATAGCGCCAAATTCCAATATATTTCGTTACTGATTAACGACACTATTGGTCTTAATTTGCAGTATTGTGAAAATAAATTAACTTTACATAAAAACATTATTTATCCTCGGCTATGATTGATTTCTTTTTCAAAAAATCAAATCAAAATTTATGATTAGTAATTTCATTGGCCGGAGTAAATTAATTTTTACTATTGCGATAATTGGTGTCATTTTATTTTCAACAGCATCAAATTCACGAGCTAGCGCAGAACAAACCTCTGTTGACATTTTTTTTGAAAATCCAAAATTAGATAAAGCCGCCCTATCGCCAGACGGAAAATATCTGGGGGTATTAGTTGCAACAAAAAGTGGACGTATGCAATTGGCGGTCGTAGATCTAGCAACAAAATCGTCCAAAATTATTAGTGGCTTCAGCAATGCAGATATCGACGAATTTCATTGGGTAAATGATGACAGGTTGGTATTTAGTACGAAGGATAAGAATGTAGGCATCGGTGATAATCGATTTTTCCCAGGTCTGTATGCGATAAACCGTGATGGATCAGGGGCAAGAACCTTAGTTGATCGTGTTTGGGGAGAAGAATTTACTACTGGAACCATCATTAAAAGCCGCATTTTGCGCGCAGACAATTATTTTTATTCCGTCGATTTTAGTAAGGGATCAAATAGTGTATTTGTCGTGCATCCGGTTTGGGATGCTGTTTATGATTTAAAAGCATTGTCGCTAATACGACTAGACACAACAACCGGAGCCGTTGAACGCATAACAAGACCTGGGGATAGCAAAGAATGGTTGATTGATCAATTTGGTACTCCGCGCATCAATATAACTACAAACGAGGGTGTCAGCACCATTTACTATCTCGATCCCAAAACAGAAAAATGGCGTCAATTATCTCAATTCAATACCTTCAAAGAAGGAAGTTTCACGCCATTTTCTTTCGGCCCGGACGGATCATTATATGTAACCGCTCGAAACGGTCACGATACAAGTGCTTTATACCGTTTTGATTTAGAGAAGAATGCTATTGATCCTAACCCACTGGTTTCAATTACTGGTTACGATTTTGACGGTTCAATGATTTTTGATTTCTCCAAGAAAAAATTGTTGGGCGTTCGTTACGAAAATGATGCTTCATCAACGATCTGGTTTGATGAAGAAATGAAAAAAATTCAAACGTCGATCGATACTTTATTACCAAATACCATCAACGACTTATCCATCTCAAGGAATGGAGTGAGTCAGAATGTTCTAATACGCTCCTACTCAGATGTGCAGCCAGCAACATTTTTAATTTACGATATAACAACTAAGAAGTTAGATTTAATTGGAGGAAAACATCCCGACATAGAATCAAAGAAAATGGCAGCACAAGATATGGTGCGATACAAAGCAAGAGATGGATTAGAAATTCCGGCTTATTTAACATTGCCTCAAGGCAAAGCCAATAAAAATTTACCCATGGTGGTTTTAGTGCATGGCGGTCCGTTTGTTCGCGGAGTAAACTGGGGCTGGGATCCGGAAGTACAGTTTTTAGCGTCTAAAGGCTATGCGGTATTGCAGCCAGAATTCCGTGGTAGCACCGGTTACGGATATAAACATTTCAGAGCAGGCTGGAAACAATGGGGCCTTGCTATGCAAGATGATATCGCCGATGGTACAAAATGGGCGATACAACAAGGAATCGCCGATCCGAAACGTATCTGTATCGCTGGGGCTAGTTATGGCGGATATGCGGTACTAATGGGACTAGCAAAAAATCCAGAATTATTTCGTTGTGGCGTGAATTGGGTTGGTGTAACGGATTTAAACTTAATGTACCAGTCAAACTGGAATAGCGATGCCGACGCTCAATGGCAAAACTACGGAATGCCTGTATTAATTGGCGACAAAGTAAAAGACGCAGCCCAACTAAAAGAAACTTCACCAGTTGAAATAGCAGATCGTATTCGGCAACCGCTGCTACTTGCTTATGGTGGATCAGACAGACGTGTTCCTATCGCTCATGGGAAAGACTTCTTAGCTGCCGTCCGCAAGACAAACTCATCAGTTGAGTGGATTGAATATGTTGAGGAAGGTCATGGCTGGGGATTGGTCAAAAACCGATTAGATTTTTGGAACAAAGTAGACCACTTTTTAGACGCCAATATTGGTAAATAATATAGGTGAATGAGCGCTCGATCTAATCACTGATTACCTTTATATCGGCGACTATCAGATCGAGTCTAACTACTCAACTATCAAAATACAGTGGTTAAGTTTTTTTAGATTCGCAGCATTTTGATTCAAACATCGAGTCAATACGCTCAAGCCAAAAACATCGCTAGCACATCATGCACACTCGCTACCACGGCATCTGGCTTAATATGTGCATGATGTGGCTTGTCTTGTGCGACTTGGTGGCGGTTCATCCAGACGCCTTGCATACCGGCGCGTTGCGCGCCCTCTACATCTAAGAGTAAGTCATCGCCGACATACATCACCTGTTCTGGTGACAAATCTAAGGCATTGCATGCAGCACTAAAGATTCTTGGATCGGGCTTGGCGCAGCCAAATTTGTGGGCTGCGAGTGAAACATGGAAATGAGGCGCCAGACCAATAACATGCAAATCGGCAAAGCCATTTGAAATGGAACCCAGTTTGACGCGCTTGCTCAACGCCTGTAAACCCGGTACTACGTCATCATAGAGACTGACTTTGTTACGGGCATCGGCAAAGACCGCCATAGCTTCATCAGCCTTTACCACATCAACTTTAAATTCCTGGAACAATTTCGATAACAATGCGTGGCGCAGCGACCACAAATCATATTGGAAGCGCGGATTGGTTTTGACCAGCTTTTCGCGATAACTGCGCATGCGGTCGATCGAATAATGTTGTGCTACTTCTGGCGTATTAAACATCATCCACTGGTATAAGCTCGCCTCGGCATATTGAATCACTGGTGCGACGGGCCACAAGGTATCGTCTAAATCGAACAGCACTGCCTGAATCTTAGGACTACTCATCGTCACTTCTCATCTATTTTTTGGGAATTTCGCCCACTTACAGCGAATTGCAGAGGCTTGTCGCTATTTGGAATATCCAAATCAAACGCAATTATGGTCTAATCTGAGTCAATCGGAAACTTCTAAAATCCTTTAATCGAGATGCCGCGCTAGGCACAAAACAAAGCAATACGTCGGTATTGCGAGGCTTTAAGGCTTTGCAACACCTACAACGCGGGGCGCTCGATTATGGGGTTTTTACAGGTTTTCAGTCCGTCATCCGTGCTCACATTACCAACCTTTATGACCTCTTCGTCTAAAACCATCGCACTGATAGGCAAATATAACGCCGCAGGCATTATCGAATCCTTGACTGAGCTAGCCGATTTTTTAGGCCAGGCCGGTCACACTGTCGTATTCGACGAAGAGACTGCACAAAATATCTCAGTAGAAGGATTTAGCGTGCTGTCGGTACCTGATATCGGGAAAAACGCTGACGCCGCGATTGTCCTCGGTGGCGATGGCACAATGTTAGGGATCGCCCGCCAGCTTGCCCCCTACAATGTGCCGCTAATCGGTATCAATCAGGGGCGGCTTGGTTTTATTACCGATATCCCGCTGGACCGCATGCTGCCCGTCATTACAGAAATGCTGGAAGGTAATTATGAATCCGAAAAACGCAGTTTGTTGCAAGGTATTGTGATCCGTGACGGCGAGCAGATTTTTAGCGGAATGGCATTTAATGATGTTGTGGTATCGCGTGGCACCGGGTCTGGCATGGTGGAATTGCGGGTCGATGTCGATCAGCATTTTATGTACAACCAGCGCTCGGACGGTCTAATCGTTTCTACTCCGACTGGCTCAACGGCGTATGCGCTCTCGGCCGGTGGCCCCTTATTGCATCCTAGCCTGAGCGGCATTGTGATGGTGCCAATTGCGCCGCATGCCCTGTCCAATCGCCCGATAGTGTTGCCGGACTCCAGTGAGATCGTAATTGAAATCGTCGCAGGCCGAGATATCAGCGTCAATTTTGATATGCAATCCTTCGCCAGCCTAATCTACAAAGATCGAATCGTGATCCAGCGATCCGCTCATACGGTCACCTTTTTACATCCAAAGGGCTGGAACTATTACGACACCTTGCGGCAGAAATTGCATTGGAATGAGTACCCGTCAGTAGAGGGCGCTTTACGTTAAAATAGCTAGCGTAGAACGACACCAGCTATCGGTTGATAGCAGCGCATTTTTTGCATTCATTCCACCTCTTGTTATCTCTTTTTTACACCGAATCCCCTTATGCTGCGCACGCTTGCTATCCGTGATTTTGTTATCGTCGATGCGATAGAACTCGATTTTTCTGCTGGCTTCACCGTGTTCACGGGCGAAACCGGCGCTGGTAAATCCATTTTGATTGATGCCCTCAGCCTCTCTTTAGGCGGACGTGGCGACGCCAGTATGGTGCGTGAAGGTGCCGCTCGTGCCGATATCTGTGCAGAATTTTCTTTAGACGCCAATTCATCCGTATGGCTGACGGAGCATGACTTTGCTAATGACGACAATCAACTCATTTTGCGTCGGGTGATCGACAACGCTGGTCGCTCCAAAGCCTATATCAACGGCATCACCGCTACCGCAGGACAGTTACGTGAACTGGGCGATTTGTTAGTCGACATTCATGGTCAGCATGCACACCAGTCTTTACTTAAAAGTGATGCGCAACGGGCGCTGCTGGATATGCAAGGTGGCTTGCAAGCATCCGCGCAAGAAGTCGCACAATTATTTAAAACCTGGCGCAATCTGGTCAAACAAAGAGAGGAGTTTGAACGCGACTCCAAAAACGTTTTGCTAGAAAAAGAACGTCTGGAATGGCAGGTTAAAGAACTCGATAAGCTACAAATTCAACCTGGTGAATGGGAAAGCATCAGCCATGAACATAGCCGTCTGGCACATGCCGCCAGTCTGCTCGAAGGAGCGCAAGAAGCTGCCGATCTAATCACCGAATCCGATCACCCTATGCTGTCGCAGCTATCGTCGTTGCAACAAAAATTATCCAAATTATTGGATTACGATCCTGCTCTGCAACCTGTGATTGACGTACTAGATTCTGCCCGCATCAACTTGCAAGAAACTAGCTATGCATTAAATGATTATCTGAGCCGGATCGAACTTGACCCGGCACGCTTGCGTACGGTAGAAGCGCGGATGGAAAGCATTCATTCCACTGCACGCCGCTTTCATGTGACGCCTGAGACCTTACATTTAGAGTTTGCGACCTTGTCCGAACAGTTGCTTCAATTGGCAGATGCATCAGATATTCAGGCACTCAAAGCGCAGGAAGAAAAAGCGTTTGCCACCTACAAAAAAAATGCACAACAGTTATCCAAAGCACGTCGTCAGACAGCCCAAGAATTATCTGCAGCAGTAACGACAGCAATGCAAGATCTGAGTATGAGTGGCGGGTCGTTTGCGATCGCTTTATCTAAATGTGAACCAGCCAGTTACGGCCTGGAGCAAATCGAATTTCAAGTAGCGGGTCATGCTGGTGTACAACCAAGATCATTGGCAAAGGTGGCCTCCGGTGGCGAGCTAGCGCGGATTTCACTGGCAATCTCAGTGATCACCTCGTGCGCGACCGCCACGCCGACACTGATTTTTGACGAGGTGGATAGCGGCATTGGTGGCGGTGTTGCCGAAGTCGTCGGGCGTCTGCTAAAACGTTTAGGGCAGGACCGGCAAGTACTCTGTGTGACTCATTTACCGCAAGTCGCAAGTCAGGCCAATCAACATTTTGAAGTCAGCAAAAACAGTGATGATGGCAAAACCCATTCACAGATCGCCAGACTCGATTCCAAACAACGGGTAGAAGAAATTGCCCGCATGTTGGGCGGACTGGAAATCACCGCAACCACGCGCAAACATGCCAGAGAATTGCTGGCATCTTAATTTAAAAAACTTTAATAAAAAACTATGCGCTTCCTCAAAGAACCAGATCACACCCACGGCAAAATAGGCAAAATCGCTGTCGTCTTAATCAATCTTGGCACACCAGATGCGCCGACGACTTCCGCAGTGCGTCGCTATCTGAAAGAATTTTTATCTGATCCGCGGGTGGTAGAGGTACCGCGCATGATTTGGTGGCTGATTTTAAATTTAATTATTTTGCCATTTCGCTCCAAACAATCTGCGGCTAAATACGCGTCGATCTGGACCAAGGATGGATCACCGTTAAAGGTGCATACTGAAAAACAAGCGGTGCTCTTAAAAGGCTATTTGGGAGAACGTGGACATGAAGTGCATGTGACCCATGCAATGCGCTATGGCTCGCCCAATATCCCGACTGTTTTACAAAAATTGAAAACCGATGGCTATGACAGGATTTTGATTTTGCCTGCCTACCCGCAATATTCAGCGACGACGACCGGTGCCAATGCAGATGCAGTTTTTCAGCATTATCAAAAAATTAGAAACATGCCCGAGTTGCGTATGGTCAGGAGTTATCACGACCATGATTCCTACATCCGCGCACTCCGATTCTCGATCATGAACCACTGGCAAAGCTATGGTCGCCCTGACAAACTGGTCATGAGTTTTCATGGATTGCCAAAAGCATTTTTAATGCGCGGCGATCCCTATCATTGCGAATGCTATAAAACTGCCCGTTTATTAGCGGAACAATTAGGTCTGACTAAAGAGCAATATGTTGTGACTTTCCAATCAAGGCTGGGACGCGCAGAATGGCTGCAACCCTATACAGCCCCCACAGTAAAAGCGCTCGGACAACAAGGTACCAAACGTATTGATGTGGTTTGTCCCGGCTTTATCGCCGATTGCCTAGAAACCTTGGAAGAGATAGCCATGGAAGTCCGTGATGAATTTTTGCATGCCGGCGGTAAAGAATTTAATTACATTCCCTGCCTGAATGAATCGCCAGAGTGGATGCGCGGGCTAGCAGAAATTACCGAGCAACATCTGATCGGCTGGCCGACGATGATGACAGTCAGTATGCGAGACAAGCAAAAGCAAGATGCGCAAATTAGTCGATCAGAATCTAAACGTTTAGGTGCAGAGCATTGACTACCTCAGCCCAATCTAACAAGGTATTTGTCATTGGCGACATCCAAGGTTGCCATGATCAGTTGTTAGAACTGATTGCGCTGATAGACAAAGATGTACCGCAGCAAGCCCCGGCTCCCCGTCTGTTATTTGCGGGCGATCTGGTCAACCGTGGCCCGAAGTCCTTAGCCACGTTGCGCCTTATACGCAGTCTGGGTGAACGCGCAAATAGCGTGCTGGGCAACCACGATCTGCACTTACTCGCCGTCGCCAACGGCATCCGCAAAGCCCATCGCAACGACACCATCGACGATATCTTAGCGGCACCCGATCGGGAAGAATTATTGACATGGTTGCGTCATCGCCCGCTCGCCTTGTTGGAGCAAGGTCATCTGCTAATCCATGCTGGCGTTTTTCCCGCATGGACAATAACAGAAGCCTTGAACTTGGCTCACGAGGTGGAAACGGTTTTGCGCGGTGATCACTATGTGGATTTTTTGAGTCAGATGTATGGCAATACACCCGATCAATGGAGCGATACTCTGCAAGGCGCAGACCGCTACCGCTGCATCGTCAATGCCCTCACTCGCATGCGCTTTTGCAGCAGCGATGGGCTGATGGATTTTGCCAGCAAAGATGGCATGGGCGATACGCCTGATGGTTATTTCCCTTGGTTTGACGTTCCAGGTCGTCAGACCGCAGGCGAACCGATTGCCTTCGGGCACTGGTCAACACTGGGCTTGATCATTCGTGACGACTTGTTGAGTTTAGACACTGGCTGCGTCTGGGGTGGCAAGCTGACGGCGGTATGCCTTAATGATCACAGCGTAGTACAAGTCGATTGCCCCCAGCAGCAAAAACCGGGCTAAAGCTAGATGATCTATCCGACTTTGATTTAAAAAATGTCAAACGGAGTGTCCAATCATTCTGCGGCTTCTGGCACGAAAATGACCTGCAAGCAGCATAATCATTGGACGATGCTTTTAACCTTAGAGTGCGCATGGCGCATCCTATAGTTTTAATTCCATAACGAGGCAATCAAGCTTACGCTGCTTGCTGACTCACTCTACTCGCCTCTGCAATCGCATTCAATTGATCCACGATCGTCTGATCCAATTGCATCGTCTGTGCTGGCGGGATCACCAACGTCGTAATTGTTTTGAGCATCGCCGTTGGTAAGTCGCCTAAACGCACTTTATCAATACGCGTCTTTTCCATCGGATTGGTGGCGGCCTCGTACAAAATAACTTCGTGCTCCAGAGGATAGTAACGAGCCAGTTTATTCACCAGTATTTGTAAGTGCGCGGTATTGGTCTCAAACTTCTTCATGCTCAAATCACCCGCTAAGCCAGGCTGCCACAAGATTTGTAGGCAGGTTGGATCAAGCACATGCTGGTAGATCATAAACTGCGTTGTCTCCATAGACTGCATGCCCGTTTTGGCCGGATCAATCCCGATATCTGCCACCAGACAATCCTCTGCAGAAATGCCAGGCTCCATCACGGCGCTATAACCCTCGGCTCTGGCATCGGCAATTGCCATGTGAGCGATGCAGGCAAAAATGCCGGGGTGCCCATAGAACGCAGCACAGACAGTTTTACCGGCACGCACCTGATCCAGAATTGTGTCGGCCATACGGCGATAAGTATCACGCCGATCTTTACCTTCGATCTCGACATCGCTGTAATAGCCGAGCAAACAAATATATTCTTTAGCGATATCTTGCAGCCATTTGCGGGTAAAAATATTAGGCACGACAGCAACGACCACATCGCTGTTTTCAATATAGCTTTGAGCGATTGGGGTCAGATGCCCAGCCATTCTTAAACCAGTGCCAACACAAATTAACTTACCTTGCTTTTGATTGGACATAGACGTTCTTTAGATAAAAAACTACTGATGATGGACGGATACACAGTTACGCCCCCGAGATTTAGACAAATATAAGGCCTGATCCGCTGCTTCCAGCGTCGCTTTGAATGTACGATTTGGGCTGACAGGAAAACTGGCGACGCCAAAACTAGCGGACAATTTGAATTGATGACCGCTTGCGGTGGTGTCAATAGATTCAATCGCATTGCGGCAGCGCTCTGCTAACTGCAGGGCCGTGTCTGAATTCGAGTCCGGCATACAAATGGCGAACTCCTCACCTCCAAGCCGTCCGAACAAATCTACTTTACGGAGCTGAGACTGCACTACCTCGGTCACTGTCTTCAAGACCCAGTCACCTGTAGCATGACCAAAAGTGTCATTCACTTTTTTAAACAAATCCATATCGAACAAAATGATACTCATCCCACTAGAATTTTTTTCAAAAATATCGGTCGCACAAGTCATAAAGTGCATACGGTTTGCGACCTGCGTTAAGCCATCTGTTTGGGAAAATTGACGAAAGCGATTTTTTTGTTCCAGGGTTTTCATCAACCAGATCAAAATGGATAGCAACAATCCCATGACAAAAATTACTGCTATCAGCAACAATTGATTATTACGCTTTTCTAATTGTTGCTCTATACGAAGAACCTTATTTTTCTCCTCCAGCAAACTCATTTGATTAGCTTTATCCTGCATATCAAACTTGACACGTTGGTAGGCAACGCTTTTTTGCAATTGCTCATTCAATACTTTATCTTTAAGTACTAATGCAGCGTCAGAATATTCTAAAGCAGCAGCTAGCTGCCCTTGAGCGCGCTTAATGAGTGCCATAGTCGTATTAATTTTTTGCCTGACTTGCATAGACTGATTTATTTTTTCATGCTCGTACGCACTTAGACCATGAGTCTCTGCAAGCGAGAAATTCCCAATTTTCAGATACGCCTTTGCTATGGCCTCCTCTAGTTCACAAAAATTATTTAATTTTTGATCAGCTTTGGAATATTCAATCAGTAGAGGTAGCCCCAGCTTGATTCCCTGTTGATATGAGTGCTCCTCAATTAAATCAATTACCTCGTAACCCCTAAGAAACAGCACAATACTTTTCCGACCATTAGCGTTGCAACTGTCGATTGCATCTTTCATTAAAGAAAGAGCATCAGCATGATTTCCACGTTCAAAATTGATCTGTACCTTATTCGCATAGCCGATACATTTAGCTTGGAAATTACCTTGGGGGCTGGGAAGGCTAATTATCCTGTCAGCATAAGATAACGCATCATCATAAGCGCGTAGAGAAGATAGAAGAGTTGCAGCCGAATGGAGAATACCGATTTGTGCGGTGTAACTGTCTATCGTTGGCAGTAATAAAATGCTTTGATTCATTGCATTTAGTGCATTGTCATATTCTCCTAGCGCCGTATAAGATGCGGATAGTTGATTTAAAAATTTAACTTTAAGATTCTGATCAGTTATATTTCCGATTACTGACTGAACAATATCAATACGCTCTTTATGAAGCCCCACAAATCCTAAATATGAAGCTTTATACAATACAAATTTATTAGATTGCTCTTGAGTAAATTGTATTTTTTCGGCTGTTAAATGTTGCAATACAACAGTGGCCTTTGCTATATCCCGGTCTATATATTGTAAAAAGAGTTGAAGTTGTTGATCAATTTCTTCGGCACTATCTGCAAATACAGAGGATGTAAAAGTCAGTAGCATCAGAAAAATAATTGATACAGTCACTTTCAAAATACGTCCCCTTCCAAGTGTTTTTTAGAATAGAAGATTCTAAATCTAAATTTTAAACTCCTTGAGTAACTTCAATGCTCGGAAGTTCATCGGCAGAAATACCAATCAAATCTGCGACGGCATTTTTATCACCCGACATAAACGCGTCCTGCTCTTCTTCAGTCAAACCAAAAGTGGTCATTGCGCCTGCAGGATCTGCGTTGTGTGCATCACGAGCGGAAGCATCTTTATCGAGCACATTCAAATAATCCAATAGTTTTGACATAATCGTTTTCCTTTGGTTGGGTTAAAGATAAGGTACAGCCGTAAGGATTCTATAATGTTTCTTTTAAACACTGGAAAAAATCTGTCACTTCTGTGCTCGATACGTAGCGGCCAGAAGTAAAAATTTGTATCGATTATTGAGCTTACGAACCTAAGCCCTCGCCGACAGATACCCAAGCCGCTTGTGCTACCTCTCTCCGGTGTGCGTTTTCAGTTGAAATGAGTGGTAGACGAATCAGATCGGCTGTCATGCCGCCGCCTTGCAAAATCAGTCGCATGCTTTCGACAAAGGTCATCTCGCCGATAAAATCCGCTGCGGTGTGCAATGCTCCTTGAGCATCGACATAGCGGATGGCAAAGGGTTGGACCGGGACGCGGGCTTCGATGGCGGCTTCAAACAGATTGGCGTGGAACGGCAAAATTGCACCCTGTGCTGCGGTGGTGCCTTCTGGAAAAAAGGCGATGCGTTTGCCTGCTTCGATCTGATGTACCAGGCCTTCATAGATGCGACGTACTTCGCGTTGCTTGCCGCGGGCTAAAAAAATCGTGCCCGCCTTTTCGCACAGCCAGCCGACCAGTGGCCATTTTCGGATGTCGGATTTGGCGACGAAGTGGCAGGGTTGCAGCGTATTTAATACGAAAATATCTAACCAGGAAACATGATTGGATACAACCAGCACGTTGGAAGACGCGTGCGCTGACGGTGAGTCGGCTGCGCGATCAATCAAGCGCACTCTGACTTTGCAAATGGTAAGTAAGTTTTTAGACCAGCGGCGGATTAGCGCCTCGTGCGTTGCAGTGCTAGTCCATGGAAAAATCGCCGCGCAGGTGAGCATGCCCGCAAACAAGTGAACGATGATACGTATAAAACGCCAAGCTATCATGCCTACCCTGTATCTTTTTTACAGGATTTACGCAAAACCGCCCCGACCGCGTTGCAGCACCTAGCCGTAGCGAAGCACTGTCGTCATCGCTACGCCTTGTTGGGACAATTTTGCGTAAGTCCTATTTTAGTTAAATATATACTGGGAGTAGGTATTTTTAATTGTCCATATATTATTTGGACATTAAGTATGATTTTTACCCATACTCCCCTATTTTTGCCAAACAACAGGCACTTCAGTTAGTCAGCCAACTGTGTACGGACTAGCGACTTTGGCTAGACCACTTCATACGCAACATGACCAGATACGATGGTGGCTTTGACGATGCCGGGCAGTTCATAGCCGATAAATGGCGTGTGCTTGCCTTGACTAGTCAGGGCTTTGGGTTCGACCAACCAACGGGCTGCTGGATCGAACAGACACAGGTCGGCGACGCTGCCGACACTCAACACACCGCAAGGCAAGCTGGCGACCTTGGCGGCACCGTTGGTGATTGTCGACAAAGCTTGCGTCATGGAGACTGTGCCGTGGCTGTCCTCTACCCATTTCAGAGTCAGCGACAAGAGTAATTCCAAACCAGTGGCACCGGGTGATGCCTCGGCAAATGGCAGCAGTTTTTCATCATCATCGACCGGCGTGTGATCTGAGCAGATGGCGTCTATCGTGCCATCTAATAATGCGCTACGGATCGCATCGCGGTCACGCTGGCTGCGCAGTGGCGGCGTGAGGTGGGCATTGGCGTCGAAGTAGCCGATGTCGGCATCGGTCAGGTGAACGTGATGCGCGCCGACATCGCAAGTGAGGAGCAAACCTTCTTTTTTTGCCTGCCGCACCAGATCTAACCCGGCAGCAGATGAAATACGACATAGATGGACTTTGGCACCTGTCGCACGCATCAATTCAAATAAGGTGTGCAGTGCAATCGTTTCTGCCATAACGGGCACACCGGATAAGCCAAGGCGCGATGCCAGCGGTCCGCTGTGGGCAACACCACCTTTACCGATAAAAGCATCTTGCGGACGCAGCCAGACGGTATAAGAAAAAGTGCTGGCATATTGCAGTGCGCGTTGCAGTATGTTGGTGTCGGCAATGGTGACATCCGCTTGCGAAAAGCCGATGCAACCAGCGTCGGTCAGCGCAGACATTTCTGTCAGGGCTTCGCCTTTCAATCCAACGGTGAGTGCGCCCAAGGGATAAACATGTGCCTTGTTTTGGATTTTGGCGCGTTGTTTGAGCATCTCGACCAAACCGGATTCGTCCAGTACTGGATCAGTATCTGGCGGACAAACCAGACTGGTCACGCCACCGCGCATGGCAGCTTGCAACTCGGACTCTAAAGTGGCTTTATATTCAAAACCCGGCTCACGCAAACGGGCGCTGAGATCGACCAAGCCTGGCGCGACAATCAATCCGGTCGCATCGATGATTTTATTCGCGACAAAATCAGCAGGCGCCTGACCAATGGCGACGATCTTGCCAGCGGCAATATAAATATCCTGCACGCCGTCGATCTGGTTGGCGGGGTCAATCACTCGGCCATTTTTGATGTGTAGTTTCATACTGGTTTTTCTTCTTTATTTTCTACGTGATAATATCAATTACCAGCGACGATGCTCATCACCGCCATCCGCACCGCGATCCCAAATGTCACTTGCGGCAAGATCACTGCCTGCGGACCATCGGCGACCGCAGAATCAATCTCTACACCACGATTCATCGGACCTGGATGCATCACGATGGCATCTGGTTTTGCTAATGCCAGTCGCTCCGGTGTTAAGCCATAGCTTTTAAAATATTCTTGCGCGGAAGGGAGTAAGGCACCACTCATGCGCTCATTCTGCAGGCGCAGCATGATGATCACGTCGACGCCTTTGAGACCTTCATCCATATTATTAAACACGCGCACGCCCATCTGTTCTAATCCCCCCGGTAACAAAGTGCGTGGGCCAATCACGCGCACTTCTGGCACGCCCAAGGTCGTCAGTGCGTGGATGTCAGAACGCGCAACACGGCTATGCAATACATCGCCGACAATAGCGACCGTCAGATTAGTAAAATCTTTTTTGTAGTGACGGATAGTGTACATATCCAACAAACCTTGGGTCGGATGCGCATGACGTCCATCCCCGGCATTGATCACATGTACATGATTTTGCTTAGTGTCATTGAGATGTTTGGCAATCAGAAACGGTGCGCCGGAGGTGGCATGGCGCACAACAAACATATCGGCATGCATCGCAGCCAGATTGTCTATCGTGTCTAATAACGATTCGCCCTTGCTGGTACTGGAGGCGGAAATATTAAGATTGATTACATCAGCAGACAAACGTTTTGAGGCAATCTCGAACGTGGTGCGGGTACGGGTAGAGTTTTCAAAGAACAGGTTGAAGACACTTTTACCGCGCATCAGAGGGACTTTTTTAACTTCTCTGTCGCTGATACTGACGAAAGAGGAGGCGGTATCCAAAATATGATTGACGATGGATTTTGGCAAGCCGTCAATCGTCAGCAGGTGCTGGAGTTCGCCATTTTTATTGAGTTGGGGATTATGCATGATCGATTGAGAAGCTAAGTTGTCCTGAATCTGCACGTCGCAGATTGACGGATGAAGAGGGTTCAAATTCGGCAGTGTGGGCGACGAAATCAGCGGCGATCGGTAGTTCGCGGCCACCACGATCCAGTAAAGCAGCCAGCATGATTTTTGCGGGGCGACCGTAATCAAAAAGTTCGTTAATCGCTGCCCGCGTGGTGCGACCGGTGTAGAGCACATCATCGACCAAGATAATGCTGGCACCGTTCACATCAAACGGAATTTGGGTCGGCTTGACCTCGGCGTGCAAACCTTTTTCGGCATAGTCATCACGATAAAACGAGACGTCGATAAATCCAGGTTTGATCTGCAGCCCCAAGTCGCCGGTAAGTCGCTCAGCAAGCCATGCACCACCTGAATAAATACCGACAATCGCAAGATGATCATCGTTGGCAACACGCGCCTTAATTTGTGCCAGCAATTGCTGGTAGAGCATCTCTGCTTCTGGTAACTGCTTCGTAGTGGTCATGGCAAGATTTATTTAGTAGAGTCAATTAGTGAGGTTAATTCGTGGCATCAAAATATTGTTGCAGTATGAGTGCCGCAGCTTGTGCATCAATACGCTCACCACGTTTAGCATGGATGACGGCGGAAGAATAGCGTTCATCAACCAACTCCACCTGCACGGAAAACCGGCCATGCAGTTGATTAGCAAACCGCCGGCAGCGCTGCGTCATTTCATGTTCGGCACCGTCGGGATGCATGGGTAAACCAATCACACATAAAATAGGTTGCCAGGATTTGATCAGCGCAGCAATTTCATCAAACTTAGCATCATTGGTAGCAGCGCTGATTATGGAGAGCGCCTGCGACTGTCTGAGCACGGTATTACCAACAGCAACACCAATACGCTTCAAACCAAAATCAAATGCCAATATCGTGCCTGTAAGAATGTTAGAGCAAGGTGCAGAACCGGGAACAATAACGGAGGAAGTAACGGAAGAATTAATCGATTCTGGAGCAGACATAGCGAGACTTGTCATCAGGCGTGTCCTGCCTCGGAGGCGAGCATCAGCGGATCAATGCCGAGTAATTTTATCGCTGCCAGAAATCGCTCTTCTATCGGCAAGTCGAATAAAATTTTGGCATCTGCTGCTACCGTCAACCAGCCGTTGGCTAAAATTTCTTGTTCAAGCTGACCCGCACTCCATCCGGCATAACCAATACTGACCATGACTTGTTCCGGCCCATCGCCAGAAGCTACGGCTTCCAGTACATCGCGCGATGTGGTGAAAGCAATCTCGTCGGTTACCTTGAGTGAGGAAGAAAACTTGCCAACCGGAGCATGCAATACAAAGCCCCGGTCATCCTGCACGGGGCCGCCGAACATCACAGGCTTCTCACGCATGGGATGGGAATTGGGGATAATTTCTAACTTAAGATCAATCCTGTCAAACAGGCCCGCGACTGTCAGATCAGTCGGCCTGTTAATCACTAAGCCCATAGCGCCGCGCTGATTATGTTCGCACAGGTAAATCACGGTTCCACCAAAAATCGGATCGAGCATGGATGGCATGGCGATCAAAAAATGATTGGTCAGATTTAATTCCGCTGCAGATTTTGCTTGCGGTTGGTGTTGCGGCTCAGAAGAGTTTGGAGCAGATGCGCCAGAAGACGCAGGAGACACTTGATCAGGCGCAATAGTAGCCTCGGGCTCTTGTCGCACTGGATTGTCGGACTTCGGGGGTTTAATTTGCTTCGCCATGGCGACATTTTAGCATTTTTGGCGTGCTTTTTCGATGTGTGCTAAGGTGCGCAAACACTCGCATTGCCACCTGAAAATCATGTCAATTAATTCATAAAATGACCTCTTCTTCCCCGACAACCCATCCTGCTTCCACCGATATTTTGCCCGTTTCTTTAGTCTGGTTCAGACGTGATTTACGCAGCTTTGACCATGCTGCCTTATATGCCGCGCTGAAACACAGCGCAGCGGTATATTGTGTTTTTATATTTGATGCCACGATTTTGCAAGGACTGCCTGCCAACGACAGGCGCGTCTGGTTTATCTACGAAAGCATCAAAGAATTAGCGAAAGAGCTGAAAAAAATGGGCGGGAGTCTGATAGTCCTGCATGGCGACTCTGAGGAAGAAATACCCAGACTGGCAGCGGAGTTGCGTGCCTCTGCCGTGTTCGCTAATCATGACTACGAACCGCAGGCAATTGCACGGGACAACATTGTTAAAACTCGGCTAGCCAGTTTTAACTGCGCACTCCACACCTGCAAGGATCAGGTGATTTTTGAAAAAAACGAGGTCTTGTCCTTGGCTGGCACAACTTTTTCAGTATTTACGCCTTACAAAAACGCGTGGCTAAAAAAATTCTATGCAGAAGGCAGCGACTTTTATAGCAAGCCTTATCCGCTTGAAACCTATGCTGACCGATTAAGAGCATTTCTGGATGAAAGCATACCAAGCTTGCAGGCAATGGGGTTCAGCGACACAAGCGACTCCCATATGAATATACCGGCAGGCATGTCCGGCGGAGCCAAATTGCTTGAGGATTTTTTACATCGAATTCATCGATATGATGTGGCGCGGGATTATCCGGCAGTTAAAGGTCCCTCGTATCTATCGGTACATTTACGGTTTGGGACTGTCTCAGTGCGCCATTTGGTCAGAGAGGCGATGGCTTGCGTGCGTACAGTGGCAGACCAATCGGGCGCACAAACCTGGTTGAATGAACTGATCTGGCGGGATTTTTATTTCATGATCCTGAATCACCATCCGCGCGTAGTTGGTCATGCTTTTAAACCTGATTATGACGCCATCCAGTGGGAAAGTGGCGCTCGCGCAGAATCCTTATTCGCGGCCTGGTGTGAGGGACGTACTGGCTATCCATTAGTCGACGCTGCCATGCTGCAACTGAATCAAACTGGCTATATGCACAACCGCTTACGAATGGTGACGGCCTGTTTTCTGATCAAAGACCTTGGGATAGACTGGCGCTGGGGTGAGCGTTATTTTGCGCAACATTTAAATGATTTTGATTTGTCGGCAAATAATGGTGGCTGGCAGTGGGCGGCCTCTTCTGGCTGTGATGCGCAACCCTATTTCCGCATCTTTAATCCTGTAACACAATCAGAGAAATTTGACGCAGAAGCTAAGTTCATTCGCAAGTATTTACCCCAATTAAGCAAGCTCAGTAACAAGCAAATTCACGCGCCCTGGACACAGACAACTGAGGTCTTGGAACTTGCTGGTATCCGCTTAGGTAAAAATTATCCTATGCCGGTGATTGCTCATGATCAGGCGCGTAAGGCGACACTGGCACGCTATGCCGTTGTGAAAAAACCGGACGAAAAAAATGCACCTGATTAGGGTGCATTTTTAAGACTCGTCAGAACATTTTTACTGAGAAGTTTAATCAAGAAGCTGATCTAAAATTGAACTTCTCAGGTGGAGAGAATTAAATGACAACGGCTTCTTTACCTACGAAGCGCACAATCGCTCCCAATAAATCATCCTCGCGGTACGGCTTACCAAAATATTCATTTACACCCAACTCCTGCGCGTAATTGCGATGCTTATCCGCAGTACGTGAGGTAATCATGATAATAGGGATATGACTGGTACGTGCATCACTGCGTACGTTGCGCGTCAAATCGAAGCCATCCATGCGTGGCATTTCAATATCTACCAGCATGACATCGGGAGTAACCGACTGCAATTGTTCCAGCGCATCAATGCCATCTTTTGCCAACACAACCTGGTAGCCTTCACGCGTCAACAAGCGTTGTGTCACCCGGCGTACAGTCAACGAATCATCCACCACCATAATGGTGTGCTGAGTCCGCAAACCTTGTACTGGGACCGATTGGACTTTACTTGGCTCGGTATTGAGATTAGCGACGGCACCCATTTCTGGATTTTCTGGCGTTGGTGTTGCACTAGGATGGCGAGCATGTTCGTGCTCCATTCTATATGCCAAAGGCACAGGATTAAGGATTAAAACAATTTCGCCTGAACCCAACACCGTTGCGCCAGCAATACCTGCCATACGCGCTAATTGTGGTCCAATATTTTTAACCACAACCTCGCGGTTACCGACGATATCGTCAACATGAATTGCGACGCGCTCAGCACCACTCTTCATAATCAATAAAGGAGTGTATTGTTGAGAAGTCGGTGCAACTTCATTCTCACCAAGCAAGGTAGACAAATAATGCATGGCAACGCGATTGCCTTGCCACATGATTGCGCCGTCGTTATAGGCATTAGCTAATACAGCCGATTTCAGTTGCTGTACTTGCTCTACCAAGACGGACGGCACTGCAAATGTTTTTCCACCTGACTTCAAAATAACCACTTGAGTCACAGCCAAAGTCAGTGGTAAGTGAATAGTAAAGTGCGCACCTTTACCCTCGACAGAAGTTACTTCAACCCGACCGCCTAAGGATGCCGCTTCGGAGCGAACTACGTCCATGCCAACACCACGCCCGGCTAACTCGGTTACTTCGTTGGCAGTTGAGAAGCCAGGCTCAAAAATCATGTTGACGGCTTCAGCATCACTAGCGCTTTCGTCATAGCCAAGCAAACCTACCGTTTTGGCTTTTTCGCGGATACGTGCCAGATTCAAACCTTGGCCATCATCAGTAAAGTGGATCACCACTTCGTTACCTTCCTGACGAATTTCAACTAGCAACTCACCTGTTTCTTCTTTTCCATTTTGACGACGTGATTCGCGTGACTCAATGCCATGGACAATAGCGTTACGTAACAAATGTTCGAAAGGTCCAACCATTTTTTCCAACACGCTACGATCGATCTCAACTGAGGTGCCACGAATATCTAAATTGACGCGCTTATCAACCTCTTTTGAAGTCTGACGTGTCACACGATATAAACGCTCAGAGATACTAGCAAAAGGAATCATACGAACACGCATCAGATCCTGCTGCAAATCACGCGTCAGGCGCGCTTGCACATGCAAGTCATTGGATGCATTGTCAATCGTACGAGTCAAGTTATTTTGCACAGTAGATACGTCGCTGACGCTCTCTGCCATCATCCGTGTCAGTTCTTGCAAACGGGTAAACCGGTCGAATTCTAATGGATCAAATTCACGATCACCGGACATCGCCATACGCGATGTAATTTGCGTTTCTGCCTGAATTTCTACTTCACGCAATTGATCGCGCAAGCGATTTACGTTATCGGTCAATTCAGTTAACGAAGTACGTAAGGTGCTTACTTCATTTTCTAGTTTGGAGCGAGAGATAGAAACTTCACCGGCCTGATTGACCAGACGATCCAGAATATCTGCCCGTACCCGCACCAACGGCACCGGTGCTGCGGGTGTTGTAGCCGCTGGCACAGTGGTACGAGGCGTGGAACTGACCGCTTTATTAAATGACGGACTGGAAGACTGCAGCGGCAAAATCGAGGTCAGGCTTACCAATTCTCTTGGTGTTTGCACTACTTCAGCAACTGGCGCACTCAAAGTCTCTTGGAACTGATCTAGCTCTTGCGCTGCTGTAAGTGGTGCTGCTGGCGCTTGTACTTCGACCGCATTTGGATTTTGCAAACGGTCAAACAATTGCATGCTGTAATCGTGTCGCATCAGCAGATCATCCATCAAGGATAATCGTGCCACCCCGCCAGCACCTGCGTGCATCAGGTTTTCAAGGCGAGTTTCCATATCATGAGTGTGCTGACCCAATTCCATCGCACCAGCCATCCGAGCACTACCCTTGATTGTATGCATCAAACGCAGAATAGATTGTGGTACCGCGATCTCTTCTGGTTGCTGCTTCCAAGTACGCAATAGCTGCCCAACCATAGGCAACAAATCGTGACCCTCTTCGATAAATACTGGCAGCAAATCAAGATCGAGATCATCTTTAATGCGTAGATCAGGATCTGAGCTCAATACCGCAGGTTCGTATGCGCTGGCAACAGTAGCGTCTACCAATAAATCTGCAGGCGCTGGGGTCTCCAGCGGCTGCGCTATAACTTCTATGATTTGAACTTCCGGCTCTGGGTCTGGCTCGCTCCACTCTAGAACTGGAGGTGAAGCCAAGGTAGCTTGATGAGTATCCTCAACTACCGGCATCTCAGCAACTTCTAACACGGGGTGCTCAGTAGCAACTAAGTCTTGATTGCCTAAAGATGCAGTTAATTCAGGGACATCATGCTGCGAAATATCAACAAGAGAAGTATCTGCATTTTCTCCATGTACTTCAGAGGCTTCAAATTCAGTGGTTTCAGCAGAAACATCCTCTGCAGTATCGATTGAATTTTCTACGAAAGAATCGGACTGAGCAGCTAAATCCTTAGTCTCAACAATATCAGGTGATTCGCTAAGGTCGTTTAAATCAAGTTTTTCATTTGTGGATGTAATGAACTCATCATCGGCACCAGCATCTGACCGCCCGATAATTGCTTGCAGCAATTTCTCTAATTGACGTACTTCAGTTGGCGCATGCTCAGCCATTTCTGATAAGGCAAACTTTTGCAGCATCGATTTAACAGCATCGACGCTGTGATCTACTACGTCATATTCAGCATTATCTAAAGTGACAGGGTGGCGTTCCAAGCGCTGCAAAACCATTTCTAAACAATGCGCTAATTCTTGCACCGCTTTCAATCCGACAGTAGCAGAACTACCAGCCAAAGAATGTGCTGCATGAACTGCGTGCTTAGATACTGGGCGATGTGGCTCGTGTCGCCATTCTGCAAAGTCCTGCGCCAAGAAACGAACAATTTCATCCGTCTCTGCCATGTAAATCGTGTGTAATGGCAAACTAATTTCGATATCGCCAATACGTTTGACATTATCATCTTGCGTCGATAAAGGCTTGGACAAATCAGGGAATTCAATAATTTGAGCACTGCTAGTGCCGATCAAATTATCAGTCAATGCAGTGGCATGAGCTGTATCTGCAGATTCGCTAACTTGATTAGTATCTTGAGTATCGGCGACCTGATCAGGAGCATCTAAATTCGTTACGTCTAGGTTGGCAGAATTTAAGCTTGTCGAATCTAACTTACTGTCGTCCAAGTGTTCGGCTAGTGGCAAAACAGGCAAAACATCGTCAACATTTAAATCAGGAAGATTGTCCGCATTCGGAGACGCAACCAGCAAATCATGCGAAGGCTCGTCTAATATTGGACTGTCCTGCTCTTGCAACTCGGCATGTGCAGGTATTTCTGCCACAAAAGCGGCCAAGTCAGCATGCTCAGTCAATGCCTCACTATGTAAATCGTCCGCCTCGTCCTCGAGTGCGATCGCTTGGATTACTTCCTCTACTGACTCGTGTTCAGTCGCAGAGGTATTTTCCTCTACAACCTGAGTAGCTACTATCTCAGAAACTTCAGGCTCAGCATCGATACTTTCTTGTAACGCTGGGGTGCCAACTACTTCATTTGCTATTTCACTTAATGGCGTAGCTTGCCGCTCTTCTATATATGAATAATCTTGTCCCGCCTTCATCCTCTCAGCAGCGGCAATAACAGCATGACCATTTCTCGTTGAGTAGCCAGATTGCTTTAAATCTTCTACCCATACAGTTAATTCATCCGCAGCTTTATCAAGCAATGCATATAAATTTTCATTACCGTTTCGCGACTCAGATAGCCACAGATTCATCACCTGTTCTATGCTCCAGGCGGCCTCACCAAAGACGGTCAGACCAACCATCCGCCCACTTCCTTTTAGAGTATGGAAAGAGCGACGCAAGCTAGTCAGGTCTTCTTGATTATTTGGATTGTGTCTGGAGTGAGGCACAGTCTTGCGGACAAACTCTAATACTTCATCCGCTTCTGTCAGGAAAATTTCCAATAACTCGGCATCAATTGCCTCATCACCTTCAGGCAATTCAGGTACATAAGTTGGCGTAGATTCAGTGACTGTATGCGTCGTCGCTGCAACGATGTCGTTCAAAGAATCTTGCGACATCGTCGCACCGGCCTTATCTAACAAATTAATCGCAGCATTGGCTCTAGTATTCGCATTTGCATCGTCCAACAAAGCAGCAACCGAACGCTCAGACTCCAGTGAGTCTTTTAATTGTGCTTGAAGCTCGAAATTACTAGGCTGCTCCACCAAAGAAGCAACTAGCATGTCGGATTGATGCTGTTGATTTAACAGCTCTTGTTCCGCAGTAACGACGTCAGCTAAATGACTTGTACTATGATTGATTTCAGCAACTTTAGTTGAGTCAGAAGACGACAGAGCTATATTGAGTGAGGTAGGTAGTAATTCTTTGTCAGAATTTTTGTCTAGCAGTTTCGTACGCAGTAAACCTGCATCCGGATCGAAATTGAATTTTTTCTTTGCGGTATCAGGCTGCGATTGTAATATTTCGATAAAAAATGACAAGGCTCCAATGTTTTGAGCCACATTTTGATATGCATTCTTAGCATGCTCAGTGCCAGCAAGTCCGGCAAATTGTCCTATCACTTTACGCGTATGCTCTACAGCAAGCATCACATCATCTTGATCCAAAATAGCTAACGCGCCACCGATCTGGTGCAAAATTGGGTCTACTGGAGTCAGTGCCTCTAAACTATTAGGATCGCGGAAATATTCATCCAAGACTTTTTCAACCTGGCGCAAACTGGACTGCATCTCGGCAACCAAGACTGACATCGTCTGTCTTTGTTGGGCCTCTCTAGAAATCTCACCCATCCATGCCGCTTGGGTAGGTGGCTCGTCTCCAGACACTAACGACAATAGGCGCGCCGTAATTTCATCTGCACGCTCTGAGAAGTGAGCCGGTAAGCGAGTAATATGGTCTAAAGCATTCTCAACAAATAACAAGCTTGTAGCTAACTCAATGCCAATCTTACTATTATCTGAAGTATGCGCGGCGTGACGCGAAATACCGCTCAATTCGCGTAACAGCTTGGACAGTGAAGACGAATTAAGCTGCGAACAGCTATCCGCTAGATCTTTCATTTTTTGTGAAAAGCGATCCGCAACGCTCATGTCACCGTTAGCAATTCTGCCCCACAAATTTTTTAAATTTGCAACTTGTTCTTTGGCCGTTACCAGAATATTTGCAGGAATTTCCCCGTAGTTCTTTTGATCATAATCGAGCGGAACTTGATTATCTAATTGGTAGGCACGACGAATTTGCGCAACAAATTCAGAGGGCTGATCAACCTGCGCGATGAAAAACAGGGCATCGCGTAATAAGCGCTCAGGAATGCTAGAGACACCGTCAACCAAGCGACGTATCTGTAAATTAATACGTCCGAAAATTTGTTTTACATACTGTTCATTTTTTATCAGGCCTTTAGCTACCGCTTCTGTAAAGCCGCGCATTACCAACCAAAAGGCTTTCGTCTGAGGAGTTGTTTGTACTCGCTCTACCTCAGCAATCAAATCATGCATGGTTTGCACAGCTTGCAACTGCTGTACATTATCTTTGTTGGTTAATACCACAAGCAAAAGTTTCTCAAACCGCTGTCTGAGATGACTGTAATCAACCTTAACGATGTTAGAGCCTAGCGTCAGCTCAGGAATATGTTCTTGAACTGACAATGAAGGAAAAAACAAATCAGCAGGATGGATTCTTTCAGCACCTTTTAGTTGCAGCAAAGCACGGTAGTATGGAAACAAGCGCACAGGTTGGTGAGCACCGCCAGATAATAAGTCTTCCAGATAACGCAAAATAGCATGAAAAGCGTCGTTGATCACATCAACGTGCGGTTGTGACATACCTAACTGTCCTGTTTGCAGTCGTTCGACCAGGTCTTCTATTGTCTCCGTAACGATAGAGACACCGTCGATATCAACAATTTGCAAAGCGCCATGCGCCTGATGCAAGTAGCTTTTAGCATGCAAGAGCATAGTGGATTTGCTGTCGCTATCTTGGACAACCGCATCCGACAGTAATTTTCCAGCACTGGTTATGGCTTCGCGAACTTCCCCCATCACCCAAGATAGTGGGCCAATGTCAAACTGGTCATGGGAAGTTTCTTGCGAATTTGAAAAATCAGATGTCATGCGTACCCCGCAAACTCAAAGGGAGATAAACCTTCGCTTATCGCCTTGCATTTATGATTTGACTGCATATGCACATCAATACACATATTTATAAAACAGCCATTAGCTGAAGAAGTTAGCGAACAAAATTAGTTACGTAACTAAGCAGCAACTCGGAAGCGAGATACCGAGTTTCTAAGTTCTTCAGCCAACATCGACAATTCACTAATAGAATGCGCAGTTTGTTGCGTACCGCTCTGAGTTTGCTCTGTGATCGTCAAAATATGTTGAATATTTTGCGCAACGCCATTCGCAGAAGTCGCTTGCTGCTCGGTCGCCAAAGAAATGCCTTGAATCAGTTCCGCTAAACGATTAGAAACGCTCCGAATTTCAGACAAGGCCGTACCAGCAGCATCGGATAGCTTCGCTCCCTCAACCACACCTTGTGTTGATTTTTCCATCGCAGCAACCGCATCATGCGTATCCGTTTGAATCGTACGAACCAGCGCACCAATCTGCTTGGTCGCTTCAGCTGAACGTTCCGCCAGTCGCTGAACCTCTTCCGCAACCACCGAGAAGCCTCGACCTGCCTCACCTGCTGAAGCTGCCTGAATCGCCGCATTCAACGCCAAAACATTAGTTTGTTCGGTAATATCGGAAATCAGCTCTGTGATCTCACCAATCTCTTGTGAGGATTCACCCAGTCGTTTAATTCGTTTGGATGTTTCTTGAATTTGCTCGCGAATCTCGTTCATACCTTTGATCGCATTTTCCACCGCATGGGAACCTTGCTCTGCCGCAGCAACGGATTGACGCGCAACCTCGGCCGATTCATTAGCTGAGCGTGATACATCAGTAATATCCTGCGCCATTGTCACAACGATTTGACCCGCATCAGAAATCTCACGTGATTGTTGCTGTGATGCTTCCAGCAAATCGTTTGAAATACCTTGCGCATGATTCGATGCTGAAGTAACTTGCGCTGCTGTTGACGTTACACGACCAACCAGACCGCGCAACTCTTCCACCGTGTAGTTAACCGAATCGGCGATCGCGCCAGTAATGTCCTCTGATACCGTTGCCTGAATCGTCAAGTCACCATCCGCAACTTCTTGCAATTCATTCATTAACCGTAAAATCGCAGCCTGATTTTGGTCATTTGCAGCTTTTGCTTCTTCCTCTTGCTTTTGCGCCTGCAACATTTGTGCCCCAGCTTCAACCCGACGTTCATTCGCTTCTTTTGTACGATTACGACTATCTTGCAACAGCACTAACGCAATGCCAGCAGCCGATAACAACGCGAATACCGCACTAATCAACATCAATATAAAATAGATACTGGTTGAATCTTGCTGTGCGGTGTACGTTTTTTGCAACTTAGTAAGCTTTTGTTTTAAGTCTTCGTTCTCATTAAACAATAATTGCTCTGACTGTTTAGCAGCAATAAAATTTTGCAGATTACCTAGAATGCTGGAAACTGATGCTTGGTACTCCGCAAAAGATTTTTGCAGCTCTAGCAGTTTCTCATGTGTATCTGCATCTTTTGTTGCTGTAAGGCGTAAAACCTCACTGCCGTTCAAAAATCCATCCACCAGGTCGCGGAAAGTATTGGTATCTTTACTTAACAAGAATGCTGTTTCGGGATTAACACCCTCGGAGGTCAAGAATTCATTTGCGCTACGGGCAAGACGTTGCGTCAACATCACTAACTGACCAGAGGCAGAAATTTCACGGGAACTACCACCACCTTGCACTTTTAATGTAGAGATTTGTTCAGTTAATTCCAATAAACCACCAGATAACCCATTCAGTTTTTGTAACGTCTGGCCGAAACCTGTCAGCTCTTTACGCAACTTCATAATCGTATCAGCGGCTTTATCGGAGTTCTTCCAAGCTTTTTGAGTATCTTTCAATACCGGCTCAAGCGTTGAATCTGGCCTACTCACGTCACGGCCTTGATAAGAACCACCGTTCAACAAAATATTCAAATCGTTATTTAATTCCCGGCGGCTTTCATCCAATTGCTTAAACGCAGCTGGATTACCTTGGATCGAGTTTGGTGCGGCTTTACCGATACGCTGGGAATGCATCAGCGCCTCACCCGCAATTTGCGCTTGAGTAGAAATCAATGTCGACTGCGTGGAGTTTAAGTACACGAAAAGAGCAACAGCTAAGAGTGATGCAATCATCAAAATCAACAATACGCGAATCTGTCGTTGCAGAGGCAAACCACCAATCAGAGGCAGTCTTATATCGCCACCTTTTTCAATTACATCGCCGATAAAAGTTGCATCAGCATGCGCTACCGCAGATCGCTCAGCAGGTGCTACAGCGACTTGATCCGGCTGTAAATCTTCTTGCAAAGTTTCTGCAGTATCAGACGGGAGCATTTTTACATTACTTGCCTCTTCAATCGAATCGGCAGCATCATTTAACTCCCGAACGCCCGATTCAGCTAAGTCAAGCTCTTGATCTTGTTTTTTCTTTGACAAGGACGGTAGTTTAAATGCCATTACTAGGTCTCCTAAACGATTGAGAAGCGGCCAGCTATACTTTATGAGAGCTGACGAATTACAAAATTACAAACCAACCTGCAGAAATTCTTGGCTCTGGACCAAGGCAGCAAGACTCAGCGAGATCCAGACATTTG
Source organism: Undibacterium sp. 5I1 (assembly GCF_034314085.1). Taxonomy (NCBI): domain Bacteria; kingdom Pseudomonadati; phylum Pseudomonadota; class Betaproteobacteria; order Burkholderiales; family Oxalobacteraceae; genus Undibacterium; species Undibacterium sp. 5I1. Next base: position 4,511,547 of record NZ_JAVIWI010000001.1, on the reverse strand, counting down.
CATCTTTGTCACGATATTTCTTTACTACCCATGGTTTATCGCCGGGTTCACCACCATTATCTAATACCAGTTGCTCTTCCATATCAGTAGCGTTGCGCAAGCCCAACACTTGTGACACTAATAGCCCGCTATTGAAAGATAAGCTAGGTGCAAAAGCGACTACGCGGCAACTGTTATCTACATTTGTAACATCACGACCTTCAAAGCGCGCGAGATCGACAACACTGGTCAAGCTACCGCGTATGTTTGACAACCCGAGATACCAGTCTTTAGTCAGCGGCACCTTGGTCATCGATCCGGCGGACACGATTTCACCCGCCTCTCGCAGATCTAATAAATAACGCACTTGACCTATCATCACACCGAGCTGACTAGCACTGAGGCGAGTACCAGTCTGCGCCGCTTGCATGCGCTCGACTAGCTGTGCCTGAAACTCCCGCAAACGGGTACGGCGTAAGGCCTTATCGGGTCTTACACCATCTAAGCGTGTCACCGCTGCAGGCGGGTCTATGTCGCGAGGAGTTTGGTCCATAAATTTCTGAGGTGATTATCGGAAAAGTTCAATAACGTGAACGATTAACCAAGAGCGGCGATTTTCGCCAATAACTCTTGTGGGTCGATAGGTTTTACCAAATAGTCACGCGCGCCTTGGCGCAAACCCCAAATGCGATCGGTTTCTTGATTTTTACTAGTGCAAATGATCACTGGGACGTCTTGTGTCTCAGGATCGCGGGCAATTGCGCGCGTGATCTGAAAACCATTTTGACCTGGCATCACTACATCCATTAAAATCAGTTGTGGCTTGTCTGCCTTAATTTTTGTCAACGCTTCTTCGCCGTTTTCTGCGGTAGAAACCGAGAAGCCATTTTTGACCAGAATATCAGTCAAGAAATAACGCTCAGTTGGAGAATCGTCCACTACCAGAATTTTTTGTATAGCCATTTTATTTCTACCTCAATATTCTTACTTTGAAATCATTTGGATGGCGTGCCGGATGTGTAATTACGAACTGTCTTGAGCAAACTGTCTTTAGTAAACGGTTTGGTAAGATATTCATCCGACCCCACCATAGCGCCGCGCGCCCGATCAAACAAACCGTCTTTAGAAGACAGCATGATAACGGGCGTGTCGCGGAATCTGGCACTTTTTTTGATCAATGCGCAAGTCTGATAACCATCCAGTCTTGGCATTAAAATGTCGCAAAAAATTAAATCAGGGTGTGAATCATTAATTTTAGCCAGCGCATCAAAGCCGTCTTCCGCTAAAACCACTTTATAACCCACTTGCCCCAAAAAAATCTCTGCCGACCGACGAATCGTGCTGCTGTCGTCGATCACCATAATTTTCAAGCTTTCATTACCTGTCAAGGTTGACATAAGATTATCTCTAATAAACTGCGTTAAAAATCATCTAACACTGTAACAAAAAATAAGAAACTTGCGACACTTTTTCCATGAATAAACATTCAACTGCAACAACCGGCGTCAAATGATTCAGAAATTTATCTTTTAAGCAATAAAATTAAATTTTAACTATCTTACATCGCCACCATTTCGAAATCTTCTTTACGGGCGCCACATTCAGGGCAAGTCCAGTTCATCGGCACATCGTCCCAACGTGTTCCGGGCGCTATGCCCTCGTCGGGCAAACCGGCTTCTTCGTCATACACCCAACCACAAATCAGGCACATCCAAGTCTTAAATTCTGCAGTTGTTGTTTGTTTATCGCTCACGACCAAAACCCTTCAATCAAGTAAAATACAGAGACTATCGTACGAATTTTTTGCTACTTAAGCACGCCAAATACGCGCCACGAGTACAGAATATCGTGCAATCATCTCCACAAAGTCGCCTATATTAATCTACCCACCGTGCAAAACCAAATTTCTCCTCTCATTCTTACGTTTGGTGCCTCGGATCCCGTGTCTGGTATCGGCATCCAAGCAGATTTAGCCTCATTTGCAGCGATGGGCTGCCACGGCTTGCCCGTGATCACTGCGATTCTGGTTGGAGACACCTCTCAAATTGACGATGTTCACCCGATGGAAGCCGATCTGGTTGTTGACCAGGCCCGGACGATTTTGGAGGACATGCCAGTTGTCGCGTTTAAAGTCGGCCAAATCGCCAGCGTAGAAAATGTCACCGTCATTGCGGAGATCGTGTCTGATTATCCCGCTTTGCCATTGGTACTTGATCCGTTTAATTCTGGCATGCCAGACGACCCGGAAGCTGAAGATCTGTTATTGGCCATACGTGAATTGTTGATACCTCAAGCGACCGTACTACTGATCTCCGCAGTAGAGCTATCTCGTTTAGCAGAAACCTGGCGTGAACCAAATGAAGTAAGCGAATCCGATGAATCCGGTAATTCAAATACCGAAACTAATATCGACGATGAGATGCTGGCCGATGTTATGACCTTGATCGAATCCGGTTGTGAATACGTGTTTGTCACCGGCACACCGACCACGACCAATGAAGTAGCCAATATTTTGTTTAACGAAGCAGGCGTCGTCCGTAATGATCGTTGGCAGAGAATCACTGGCTCACACGTTGGCGCAGGAACAACTTTGTCTGCCAGTATTGCCGCCTTATTGGCAAACGGACTTGAAATCCCCGAGGCAGTTTTAGAAGCCCAAGAATTTACGCTAGCTGCCATTAGTCACGCCCAACGGCTGGGTATGGGCAGGTTAATTCCAGATCGTTATTTTTGGGCAAAAGAGCCTGAATAATCTGGGGTCTTGCTATACCTTTCTGAGGTCTTGCGATAACTTCCCAGCGTCTGGATTTTACTGGCTCACCATTTTTTTTAATTGCTGGACGCTTACCTCACATTACTCAAATTAAATATTTTTTTACAGTAATCGCCGCTAACCTCATTACACCCCATTCATCTTTTTACGCAACTATGACAAATACCAACGACAGTCTTTTTTTACGCGCACAAAAAACCACTCCCGGCGGCGTTAACTCGCCGGTGCGTGCGTTCAAATCCGTAGGCGGTACACCGCGCTTTATCAAACGTGCAGAGGGCCCCTATTTTTGGGATGCGGAAGATCAACGCTATATCGACTACATCGGCTCCTGGGGACCCGCCATCCTTGGTCACGCACACCCGGCTGTCGTCAAAGCAGTACAAGAAGCTGCCACACGCGGGCTAAGCTTTGGTGCGCCAACCGAAGGCGAAATCGAGATGGCAGAAGAAATCTGTCGCCTCGTGCCCTCAATAGAACAAGTGCGACTGGTCTCCAGCGGTACCGAGGCAACGATGAGCGCATTGCGTCTGGCTCGCGGTGCGACCAAGCGCGATAAGATTATTAAGTTTGAAGGTTGCTATCACGGTCATGCCGATTCACTTTTGGTAAAAGCCGGCAGCGGCCTGCTCACCTTCGGCAATCCGACTTCCGCCGGGGTACCAGAGGATTTCACCAAACACACCTTGGTGCTCGACTACAACAATCCGCAACAACTGGAAGACGCCTTCAAAGCCTACGGCAAAGACATCGCCTGTGTGATCGTTGAGCCGATTGCAGGCAACATGAATCTGATCAAAGCCACGCCAGCATTTTTACAAACCATGCGTCGCCTGTGCACTGAATACGGCAGCGTATTAATTTTTGATGAAGTCATGTGCGGCTTCCGTGTTGGCTTGGGCGGCGCACAAGCGCTGTACGGCATTAACGCAGACATCACGGCCTTAGGCAAAGTCATTGGCGGCGGGTTGCCGGTGGCGGCGTTTGGTGGACGCGCGGATTTAATGCAACACATGGCACCTATCGGCGGCGTTTATCAGGCAGGCACTTTGTCTGGCAATCCGGTTGCTGTAGCTGCCGGCATGACTACACTCAAACTGGTACAAGAGCTTGGCTTCTATGAAAATCTGACCGCGCAAACCCGCAAATTAGTGGAAGGTTTAAGCGCTGCGGCGAACGAAGCAGGCATCTCATTTTGTGCAGATTCAGAGGGCGGCATGTTCGGCCTTTACTTCGCCGCCGAGGTTCCAACGACTTATGCTGCGATGATGGCCAGCGATAAAAACCGCTTCAACCGCTTCTTCCATCTGATGTTGGACGCCGGCGTCTACCTGGCACCGTCAGCTTTTGAAGCAGGCTTTGTGTCAGCACAACATGACGATGCGGTCATCGCTGAGACGATTGCTGCGGCGAAAAAAGCGTTTGCGGAACTAGCGAAGTAATGGCCTCCGAGGTTACAGCCTTTGTTTAGCAAACTGAATAAAGTTAATATAAAACAGAACACTAAAATAAAAAGAGGACTAGGTTCATGCAGCATCCTGAAAACCTAAAAATCCAGGAACAAACACGCCAAAAGCGTATTGTCTATGTCATTACAGGCTTATTCGCTGCTGTAATGCTGGGTTTAGGTTTACTGGCGATTTTTTCTGGTCATTTTGCGGGTACTACTAAACGCGGCCAACTCTTTAGCGCGGATGGATTGACTGCCCAATGGATGGGCGGTGTGCAGATATCCTTGGGCATGATGATATTAACAATTGTTATGCCGAATAAAACCGCAGCATTGCGCTGGGGAGTTATTTGGGCAATATTATTTTTAAGCTGTTTATTTGCCGCGATCTGTAGCAAATGACATCGAGACAGCAATGAAGTATTAGTTTATTTTGTCTACTAAAAGCTAGTAATTCGATGTGGATATGTAGGTGAGGTTTTAACCCCCACGCGTTACACTCACAAAGGGAAATTTGAGTTAAACCGAGAATCCCCTTTTGTGTCGACAAAAAAATTAAGTCTCGCGTCAATCTGCATTACACAATAGATTAAATATATACTCCTAGTATGTATTTATTAGTTGTCCATATATTTACTGGACAATAAGGCATTTTTAGAAAAAATAATGGGGAGTATATTTAAATGACGCTAGATAGGTCCTTCGCATTTTGTACAAAATTCTTCAGTGCTTGATATAGAAAACCTCATATAAGTCTCTCAACCTTGGGCCAACCATTTGTCTCTACGCAGCACGTTCCCACATACCCTCTGCAAACTAGCATTGCTGTTGCTCGCTTGCAGTGTGTTGCTGACGGTGAGTGCCCTTGATTTTCCGCGACTGCAATCTACGCTACGCGCCATGGGTGGCAACCAGCAACTGCTGCTGGAATGGCGCAACCTGATTCAGACAAACATGGCGCTTGCGACCAGTGCCAAATTAGAAAAAGTGAATGATTTTTTCAATCAAAAAATCACTTATACCGAGGATCAGGAAGTCTGGGGTGTTGAGGATTATTGGGCGACGCCAATGGAACTTTTATCGAAAGAAAAAGGCGATTGTGAAGACTACGTCATCGCCAAGTACTTCACCCTGCTGAACATGAACGTACCCGAAAATCAGTTACGCCTGATTTACGTCAAAGCAAAAATCACCAATGCCGATGGCACTAGCACACAACAGGCGCACATGATCCTCGCTTACTACCCATCAAGTAGCGCCGAGCCATTGATACTTGACAGCCTGGTCAACGATATCCGTCCAGCATCACGCCGACCGGACTTAATCCCGATCTTCAGCTTTAACAGTCAAGGGATTTACTCGGGCGTTGCAGGTAATACCAAACCTGGTGCCGGCGGCACTAGTCGGCTATCGCGCTGGCAAGATCTGTTAGAACGTGCCAAACGAGAAGGTTTTTAAAGAAAAATTTATGTCCATGTATCGTCAACTCTGGCTCGCCATTATCCTCAGTACCGTGCTGGCATCGGTAGGAAGTTTGCTTGCCTCCACGCTGAGTTCACGAGCCTATCTAAATGAACAGTTACGCATGAAAAATGCCGATAACGCCAGCGTCTTAGCCTTATCACTGAATCAAAAAAACATCGATACCGTTGAGCTGGAACTGATCGTCACAGCTTTATTTGATCGCGGCTATTACGAAAATATCAGCATCATTAATCCAGAAGGAAAAAAGCTGGTTGAACGCGTTGCAGAACCCGAGCGAGCAAGTGTTCCGAACTGGTTTATCCGGTTATTCCCGATCAGCTCATTCCCCGGTCAGGCACAAATCAGCAATGGTTGGAAACAAGTCGGCACCATTTCTATCGTCACGCAAAGTGGTTTTGCTTATCAAGCGCTATGGGATTCTTCCTGCAAAATGCTGGCAGCGATTGGGCTGGCCGGTTTGATTTCTGGCTACCTCGGCACCCGTATTTTGCGCCGCTTGAAGCGGCCTTTAGATACCGTGATTGAACAAGCTAATGCATTATCTGAAAGACGCTTTGTCACCACGCCAGAATCCGATGTGCCAGAACTTCGCCAGCTCACGATAGCGATGAATGCCTCCGTCAATTTACTCAAATCCATGTTCGCAGAAGAAGCGTCCCGACTGGATGCATTGCAACGCGAAGCCAATACCGACGCCATCACAGGCCTAGCGAATCGTTCGCATTTTATGGCGCGCCTGCAAGTCATGATCGAAGAAGAACATACCGCAACTGGTAGTCTGATACTGATGCGACTGGCGAATTTTTCACAACTCAATCAACAACTGGGACGCGAGAAGACAGATTCCTTGTTAAGAACAATCGGTGGACAATTGACGGATAGCTTATCGGGATTACAGGAAGGATTTGCCGCCCGCTTAAACGGCTCGGACTTTGCAATACTGTGCAGGGAAAGTAATGCCGAGCCGCTGGCAACGACCCTACTGAAACGGATACAAGATACGGTCAACGCAGTCGCCGAAAACTCCTACACAATTTGCGTCGGCTATGGTGAGTTTAATTTTGGCATCAGCTCTGGCAAACTCTTATCCCAAATCGACAGCGCCGTCGCCAGCGTAGAAAGCACAGGTATCAGCGGCACCCATCGTGCGCTGCCTTTAGACATCACGCAGGCACCGAAAACTAAAGAAGAATGGACTAACTTAATCCAGCAAGCCTTACAGCAAGAGAAAGTCAAGATCGCGCTATTTCCTGTAGTGGATTTCCAGCAAAACATCGTCCATCAGGAATCAGCTTTACGCTTGATGTTTGATGATATCTGGTTTGCAGCGGGACGTTTTTTACCCGTTGCAGAACGCTTGGGTTTGAGCACACAGTTAGACCTCGCGGCGATGAATCTGGGCTTAAACGAGTTAAGAAAAAATCCAAGTTTGGCGGGGGTTGCCGTCAATTTATCCGCATTATCAATCCGGGATACGACATTCCGTGCAGCAGTACAAACGCTGTTGAAAAACAACACAGAACTATGCAAGCGCTTATGGCTGGAGATTCCAGAAAATGGCGTCTTCAACCATCTGGATGCCTTTAGAATTTTTGAACAAATCGTCCATCCTTATGGCTGCAAAATTGGCTTCAAACACGCCGGCCATCAACTCAGCCGTATGAATTTGATCCACGACATTAAACTGGATTACCTGAAAATTGATGCCAGCTTTATCCGCAACATTCACGCCAATGCCAGTAACCAGGCATTTATCAAAGGCATGGCAAATATCTTGAATCGTATCGATATCCAGGTATTCGCTGAAGGTGTTGGCTCTGCTGAAGAGATGCTGACTCTGACTAATTTAGGAATTGCCGGAGCGACGGGAGTTGGAGTAGTGGCGATATAGTGGCAAAGGAGCGCAGCGCCGCATGGGACGTTACACCGAAATTTTCCATTAAACCCAGATTTTCCATTGGAACAGCTGCAAGTGTGCCTATCGCGGACTGACTTGCTAGACGCAACGACGACGCAAGCTGCCTCTTGCCAGAAGGAGCAACGCCAGGCAGTTCGCCAAACGTACAATTGTCGCTGTAGCGCTCCCACTCAAATCGCGGTGGTGCTATCACTCTGAACACCGCATGCCGTCTGCGTTTTTTGCGAAGTGCTAGCGGTCTATTGGAGAATCTCGGTTAAATGCGCGGTGTTTGCAATATCCACCAATGTGGCTTTTAGTGAAACAGCCTTGGCGGGATCATCTATTTAATTTTACCAATTTCTTCAGATTCGCTACTATGGTAGGAATTATTCATACCACTTGCATAAAAGGTGCTTCGATGACGACTAACGCAGAGAAAATAAGTATTGCCCTACCGCCAGAAATGGTGCACATCGTGCGTACCGCCGTCGCGACCGGTGAATACGCATCGAGCAGCGAAGTGATTCGTGACGCCTTGCGAGACTGGGCGCACAAACGCAGTTTGCGCATGCAAGGCATTGCCGAGCTTCGCGGGGTCTGGCAGGAAGCCTTAAGCGACAAGACACCAGGCATCTCGGCTGACGAGGTATTGAACCGACTTGAGCGCAAGTACCAGGCAATCGCCAACGCTGCGGATTCGTCTAATTGATGCAAATAGAACTATCACGCTACATCGAAGGAGATCTGGATGTTATTGCTGATTTTATCGCGCAAGACAATCCGAGGCGCGCGGTAACATTCATCCACGACATTCGCGGAAAGTTTTATCAGATCCAGCGCGAACCGTTAATTTACCAACTACGCCCGGACATTGGCGAAGACGCTCGCATGGCTACAGTGGGAAATTATGCAATCTTATTCCGTATCATGGGGAACGTCGTACGAATCGAGCGCGTTGCCTATGGCGGCCGGAACTTACCACGTGTTTTTGATCCATCATGAATCATATTTCTCCCTATTTTACGGTTGGTTTCACGCACGGTTTTATTTGCAGTTAATGAGAGCACGAGCGGTTTTTAGATCCATCGCTGAAGATGTCGTCTTTACTGCCACAGCAGAAAAAGGTATTCCTGCGTTTGTTCGCGCTGATGCCGGTGTGAATCAGTACGGTGAAACCAATGCCAGTATTCTGGAAGCGTTATCAGTGATAGTGACTGACAGCGAAGAAAACCGCCTGCCTAACGCCAGCGTAGTTTTTACGATAGAAGAGGGCGATGCCATTTTTATAGATGCAAATGGCAATAAGAATAAAACACTGACACTCAGCACGGACAAAAATGGTATGGCGGCAGCGCGTCCAGTTACGGGTACGCAAGCAGGTTTGGTGCTAGTCACGGCACAAGCAATGAATCCGCTAACGCAAACCAATATAAGCGGCGCCACCTATCAAATCCAAGTACTGCAACAACAAGACGGTCCTACCCAGTTCAGTGGCAAAGTCCTCAACCATACAGGTACGCCATTGTCGGGTGTTCGTGTTTCGATTGGTAGAACCAGTCTAGATGTTACAACGGACGCCACCGGATTTTTCCACTTCGACGATCAGGTACCACCCGGCAAACTAGACCTGTTTATTGATGGAAGAACAGCAGATATAAAAACGAATCAATATCCTGCGCTGCACTTTGAAGCATTGGCCGTTCGCGGACAAAATAACGTATTGCCGCATGCAATCTACTTACCACCTCTGCTGATGAGTCAAGCCAAAATTGTGGGTGGAGATCAGGATGTCACCCTCAAGATACCGGGGTTTGAGGGATTTGAGATGGTGGTTAAAGCCAACAGTGTGACGTTTCCAGATGGTTCCAAAGTCGGTCCATTGGTGGTCAGCCCTGTTCAACAAGACAAGTTGCCAATGGTACCTCCTAGTGGATACAGCGGATTCATGGCACCTGCTTGGACAATACAACCGAGCGGCACTCGATTTGATCCGCCGATTCAGGTCAAAATCCCCAATAGTATTAACTTGAAGCCAGGTGAAACGCGGGAAATCTACCAATGGGATCACGATCTCGCAACGTTTGTCGCAATGGGTAGAGCCACTGTCAGTGAAGATGGGGCGCTGCTGATTAGCGATTCAAATAGCGGCGTTACTAAGGCTGGTTATAGTGGTCAAGTTATTTCGAATCGCACTCCTAGCGATCCGAATTTTGATATCAATTCCTACATCAATGTTTATATGCAAGGCGATCTGGTTGCATTCAATCAAAAGGTAACGGGGATTCGTTTACAAGTACCAGTGTTCGTTAACGGAAAAGCATCCGCCAGGATATTGATCCCATGAGTCGAGCCCCAAAATTATCTTGGTCTCCCTTTTTTTTCATTGCTTCGACAATGGCTTGTTTTTTTATTTGGGCGACTGTTCAAAACAATCGAGAGATAGCACAGCGCAGACTGATACAGCCAGTTCTCAGCGCAGGTAAGCTAGTTTCCTCTGAGTGCACAACTTTTACGCGTGGTTCCAGAGGAGGAGCGCCAAAACCAATACTTGTTATGACATATCAGTATTCTGCTAGCCCCCATGATATTAGTCGTTATGAATTAACTGCTACCAAGTGGTTTGATACCATCGAAGCATGTGCAGAGTTTAAAAAAACGAATCCTATAAATACAAAATTATGGTACGAAAAAAACAATCCAAGTAAGGCAAGTATGTTTGAAACTGAGCATGATTCATGGGGATTTTTGAATGGTTTACTTTTAGCCACATTTTTTTTAATTTGCGGGTTATTTCACCAAAAATCTTTAAATAAGGATTTTACTGTTTTAGTAAAAAAATTTAAAAGAAGAAAATAAAGGAAGCCTCGTGGAAATCGCCCGCCTTGTGTTTAAAAATTGTAGTTTCGCGTTGCTCGGTTTTCTAGCTTGTAATGTGCATGCACAGACATCAGATTTTGTTCCATCAATGAAGACATCAAGTCCGAAAATTAAATCTTTAATTGTTGCCTGTTCAGGCGCAAAATCTGATCCAGCCATCGGTTGGTGCCTCTTGCACGATTAGCGCACTTAATCGCAATGCTGCGGTTGCTCCAGATAGTAGTTTTACAATCTACAACATTCCTGGCAGTAGCGGGCCATTTCGCGCTAGAGCGACCTGCTCAGATGAACACACCACACCTATTTGATAGACTTATTTACTCATCTCTTTAAATTGAACTGGCATGCTTTCCAGCTCAGCTTCGGCGACGTATTACTGCAATTTACTTCAGCATTTTACTCAAAACTTTTTCACGTAAATCTTGTCCAGCCAGATCATTGCTGTCTACTGCTGATGCAGGGGCTTTCGGTGCGTCGGACTTATTGTCGTGCAGCTTGAGCGTTTTAGTCGTGGGGTTATTATCCAGACACAAAGTATCGGAATAAACCGTCTTGCCGTTAACGGTGCAACGACGCACACCAGCATCTATGGTTACAGCTTGCTGCATATTGGCATTTGGCGTGCTGCTTGTATCTTGCGAACTAACGGACGATTGCATGCCACTGGCATTTTTTAGTTCAGTTGAAATCACATTCGCTGATTTACTCCATCTGGCCCGAGCCTGTGGAAAAGGCAATTCACCATAACGCGCCATGTATAAAACACTCAAGCCTACTGCAGTTAATAACATCATTAAGAAGGAAATAGTCCATAAGCTCATGGAGCCAGATTGTTTTTGATTGATCATGGTAGTTCAGCAGAATTCATTCGTCTTAAGATCAGTTCACTACGCCTTTGCAGGTAGCCGGATCCAGTATTTTTATCAAAGTATCTAGGCTTGGGTAACATGACGGCCAGCCTTGCCGCCTGGGTTGGGCTGAGTGCCGCCGCCGTCACACCGTAATAATGCTGGGATGCTGCCTCTGCACCGAATACGCCGACGCCCCACTCCACTACGTTTAAATAAATTTCTAAGATACGTTCTTTATCCATGCAGAGTTCTAGCATGTAGGTAATAATTAATTCTTGTCCTTTGCGCAGGTAGCTGCGCTGGCCGGACAAGAATAAATTTTTAGCCAATTGCTGGGTGATGGTGGAACCACCAGAAACGACCTTGCCCTTCTTCTGATTTTTCTCATAAGCCTTTTGCAAGGCTTCCCAATCGACTCCTTCATGATCGACAAAAGTATCGTCCTCTGAGGCAATCACGGCACGCTTTAGGTTATTAGAAATCTTAGCGTACGGCACCCACTTCTGTTGAAGTTTGGCGTCGGGATTTTTCTCTTGTAGCAGATCTAATTGATGTCGCATGAAACTAGTAGATGAGGGATTGAAATGTACCCACCAGCAAATTTGCAATAAGAAATACGCCTGCAACAACACAAATAATAATAGTGGCAACAGGATCAGCCATAAAAGGACGCGCTTCATGTTGGCTCCGGTGCTGTTGTCGATACAGGTGCAGTTGCATGTGCAGGTACAGCTAAAGCCATGCGTAAATCAGCTAATATTTTCTGCGTCTCTGGTTGCACGCCGCGCCACAACTGGAACGCAGCGGCGGCTTGTTCTACCAGCATACCCAAGCCATCTCTGGTCTGCGCACCTTGCCCGGCGGCATAGCGCAGAAACGTCGTTGGTTGCGCGCCATACATCATGTCGTAGGCAAAGGTATGGGACGCAAATACACCGGCAGGAACAGGCGGCAGATCGTCCTGCAAACTGGCTGAGGTGGCGTTGATGACGACATCAAAGATGCCCGCTGCGTCAGCAAATGGCACTGCCTTAACTCTGCTATTGCTCGCGGCATCGGGATTGTACTGATGTGCCAGTGCGACTAACTCTCGTGCGCGTACCAAGCTACGATTAGCGATGATGAGTTGTGCCGGATGTTGTTCTAATAAGGGAAGAATTGCACCGCGCGCTGCTCCGCCTGCGCCCAGTAACAAAATACGTTTCGCTTTCAATACTATGCCTGCGTTTTGCACAATATCAGTGACCAGGCCTTGTCCATCGGTGTTATCGCCGATGATCTCCTCACCATCAAACTTGAGCGTATTTACCGCGCCGGCGGCTAGTGCGCGCGGTGTCAGTTGGGTGGCTAATACAAATGCTTCCAGCTTAAAAGGCACGGTGATGTTGGCACCTTTACCGCCCGCAGAGCGGAATGCCTGCACACAATCCGCAAAACCATCTAGCGGTGCCAGCAAACGCTGATAGTCGATATGTTGCACAGTCTGCATCGCAAAGCTGGCATGAATAGACGGCGATTTGCTATGCGCAATCGGATTACCGATCACCACATAACGATCGGGCACTGACGGAGCAATCAATTGCCACCTCCGCGCAATTCGGTTTCTAACTGCTGGTCACGGGTAAATTTAAAACGGGTGATCACTATCCACAAATCGTCTTTATCATTCGAGCGCATATTGGGTGGGAATTTACCAAACGGCGCTGCACGTCTGACGATACGTAAAGCGGCGGCGTCTAATGCGGGATTACCTGATGACTTCTCGACTTTTGGACCGCCATCTTTTTCATAAATAGTGCCGTCCTGAAAAATCGGAATGTACACAATCAACTCGCCATATAATTTTTTGCCGTTTTTTTGCGGAAAATCCAAGGTACCAATATCTTCCACTCGCTTTTGCAAAGTCTTGTAATACACCGCGTAACCAACTGCCTGGGTGCTGGGTGTAATAAAAGTTTTACGGGGGCGCTTATTCTGGTCTTCTATACTTTGCGAAATTTCAGCCGCCATGCGTGCCAGCGCCTGCGTGCTGTCGACATGATCTTGTCCATTGCTGGTCGGTTTAGCGTCGTTTGGCTTGTTGTCGGTTGGGGGCGGTGTGTTGACGCGGGTTTTTAAATTGACTTGATCCATCAATTTTTTTTGCTGCTCTTCTAATTCCTCTACTTTGCGCTTGGCGACCATGATGCTGTCGCCGTTTTCAGTTTTACGCATATCAGGCAAAGGTGATTTAGCACGTCCGCTGTCGTTGGCGCCGCCACCATCCAGATCGGCTTGCGCCAATGCTTCTGCTTTGAGTGGCTTTTTATCGTGTTTGGCGTTGACCAAGATGACTTCTAAACCAGGGTCAGCGGCCACGACTTCTGCCGGATGTGGCGCGACAAAATGCAGTAGCAATATCGTCCCATGCAATACCAACGAGACCATGATAGCGATGGAGAGAATCAGATTGTCTAAGATGGATTTCACAAATAATATCGTCGTTTTGAAAGAGCTTTGTTTTACGTTAGTCAGAACTATGAGCTTCCAGGTTCTGACTAATTTTTTATTAATTATCTGCCACCAGATCTGGATCTGATTTTACATCGGCCGTTACCGTATCGGCTTCAAGTTTCTGATCTTCTGAGGTATCAGCGTTGTTATCGATGCTGCCAGACTGATCCAGTGATTCGTTTTCTGGTGCAGTCTGAGTTTCAGTATCAACCTCAGTATCAACCGCAGCGGCAGTATCGTCATCGCTCTCATCCATCTCACCCAAACCTTCATCGGTGACGCTGGAAAGCATTTCCAGAACCCGCGCCTCGACGCTGAGATCAACTTCATCCCAACGCAGAATATCCAGTTTGACTTGTGCACCACGCGCCATTTGCGGCATACCCGGCAAGCGGATAATCAATGGAATATCGACCAGACGCAGCACTTCATCCTTCAAGACGACTGCCTCAACCTGACGTGCGTTCTCTTGCCCTAACCAACGCAAGCACCAATATCTTTCCATATTATTTTGGAAATCGGCATAGGCGGCATAGGCGGCATCAAAACCGGACACAATCGCAAACAGGTCGGCGTCTTTTGGCTTGAACGGCGCAACCAGCGGCGCAGTAACACCATGCTGGACGCAGGCAATGATCTGCCATTGATTGACCAAATCGGTATAGCGACGCAGTGGTGAAGTGCTCCAGGCATATTGATCCACGCCCAAGCCCTGATGCGGCGCAGCATGCGTGACCATGCGCACTTGCATCTTGGCCGCCCAACCACCGGAGCCACCACCCTGCGCTCGGTAAATACCGGGGATACCATGATCTGCCATGAATTTACCCCAGGTACTATTGGCAAAAATCATCAGCTCGGCAACCATCTTATCCAAAGGCGCGCCACGCTTGCGGCGGACGATGGATACGACATCATCTTCTACATAAAAATTGAAATCGACGCGATTGGTTTGTTCTGGCTTTAAACCAAAACCTTCGCGCTTCGCCATGCGACCTTTTTCCAATACTTGCGCCCATTGCCAGATCTGCGCGATCTCGGCTTTATGCGGATAGTCACCAGCATCATTGGCGAGATTCTCTTCGGTGACTAAGGCGTCCAGATCATTGTGGCGCAAATTGGATGCCATCGGAATGGCTTCCAACTTGGTTTCCGTCGAGATCACACTCCAGTCGCTGGTATTGAGCGTCACATATAAGGACAGCGCCGGACGAGTCTGCCCCTCGCCCAAGGTATAAGTCTCTACCAAGGCATCTGGCAACATGGTGATCTTATCGCCAGGCATGTACACGGTCGACATACGCGAGCGCGCAATCATGTCGAGTGCATCATTGCGTTGTATGCCCAGCGCTGGTGCCGCTATGTGGATACCGATACGTATTTGATCATTAGCCAGCATGACGACGGAAAATGCATCGTCAATTTCTGTCGTGGTCACGTCATCAATCGAAAACGCTTGCACATCCGCTATGGGCAAATCCACCGGCAAGGCAGGAATAGGCGCTTGCGGGAAGCTAATACCTTTCGGGAAGTTCTCAAACAAAAACTTGGAGAAATGCAAATCTTTAGCGCTCTTCACGCCACCGCAAGCCAGCATCAAGCGTTGTGGCGACATTTGCAGTGCATCGCAGGCTTCGGCAAAGGCTTTATATTCGATGCCATTTTTTTCTGGCTTAAACAGCAGTTGCAAGGCCAGTGATTTGAACGCATCTGGCAAGCGATGCTGCTTTAACTCTTCTACATAGCCTGCCTGGATAATCGCTTGCTGCTTTTTCTTCTCTATCCCAGCCAATGCGGCTTTTAACGACGCCTCTGGCGCCGCCTTATAACGACCGCGACCTTTTTTGTAGAAATAAACCGGTGCACCATGCAAGGCCAAGATCAGACCTGCGGCTTCTTCCGGTTTGGGTGCATGCCCAAAATATTCGGCACCAAGTTCGGCAAACCCAAACTCCTCCTCGCCTGCGACTTCCCATAAAAATTCCAGATCAATTTCTGCCGCCAAGGTTTTTGCCTGTGTGAACAAGCTGCTGGCATCGGGTGAAGCAAATTGCAGTAGCACATCTTTAACGCGCACTTTGCTGCGCTTGCCGCTGGCGAGTTCTACCTGATATGCCTCGCCGGTTTGGGACATCACACTACCCGCTTTAAAATCACCGGATTCTTCAAAAAATAAATTCATGCAATACTTCTTTTCTCTACAAAATAATCATTTTTATGGGAGTATCTGAAAAAATACTACTTAACGTCCAATGATTCTCTGGACGATTAAAAATACACCCTACTAGTATCTATTCTTTAAATTAGCAATCGCAGGTAAAAATACCTCCGTCACCAACAAACAACCACCTTTGCGCCGGAATACCGAGCGACGCGCTAACAGGCTGAGACTGGCAGATTGCTCCAAATCTAATCCATCTACGGCAGCGATTCTGCGCATCAGCGGATGTGCTTTCCGCAAACGCGCATACGTCAAATCACCACGCTGCACCAAAGGATCATTAAACAAAGTTGAGCCCAAAGAGCGCTCACCAAGCGAACTAAATAATGGCCACTGACTGGCAGTTGCGGTCAACGGTAGCACAGTGTGTGCGTACACCACCGCCTCGCCATCGCAGCGCAACAACACTTCCCGCTCATATACTTTGGCGCGGCGCGGCAAACCAATCTGCATCGCCTCATCTGTCAGACAAATTGCCCGACGCTGATGCAAACGCTGTACTCTAAATTGCTCTGAACAGGCTACTAGCTTGGCCGTCAGCGAGGAGCGATTGGTTAGCCAATCAACCATTTTTGCGGAAGCCTGAACACCATTAACATGCGATAGCCAATGGGCAAAAGCAGGCGAATGACTACGTAAAATGGTAGCGTTCAAAGTAGCACTACTCACGCCGCCGTCACTCATATCGTTGATCGCAAACACAGTAAACCAAGATCAGATTCCCGCGTCACAAAACAATAAAACCTGATCCAGATAATCGACAAAATCCGCCATGCCATGATCACTTCCTTCGATCACAATTTGTTTGGCAGCCGGATAATGCGCTGTCATTTCGCGCCAATCCAACACTTCGTCACCGGTCGCAGCCAGCAAAAAATAACGCTCGGCTTGTGTGATTGCCGCCACTTCGTATGCGCGCAATTGCGGCACGTATTCCGCTTTAAACTCAAACACCTCGTCGCTGTGATAAGCGGTCGTGACACCCACATACTTTTCCAGATCACGTGGCGGCTTGACGGCTGGGTTGAGCAAGATCGCCTTGCAGCCATATTTTTCTGCCAGCCAGGTCGCGTAAAAACCACCAAGCGACGAGCCAATCACGGTGATATCTTCTGGAGCATAAGCTGACATCAGTTGCTCTGCCTGCTGAATCGCCAGCAAAGGCGATGCCGACAATTGAGGACAAACATATTCGTCTGCACGCCCCAGGCTGTGCATGTATTCCGCCATTTTTCGCGCTTTAAATGATTGCGGAGAGGAGCGAAAGCCATGCAGATATAAAATCATACGGTGACCGTTTTGCTTGCCAGCGCATCCAGCAATTTTTGATGAATTCCACCAAAACCGCCGTTGCTCATCACCAGAATGTGATCACCCGTTTGCGCTTGCTGGACGATAGCACTAACCAACTTATCCAGATCATTGAAGGCAGATGCTTTGGCGCCCAGCGGGCTCAAGGTTTCTGCCAGATCCCACCCTATCACCGGCTTACCTCCTGCAAAAGTAGTTGGAGCTGCGTAGGCAAACACCAAATCAGCCTGCTCCAGACTACCGGGTAAGGCTTGCTTCATACTACCCAACTTCATGGTGTTGGAGCGCGGCTCCAGTACGGCCAAAATACGCCCGGCGCCGACCTTGCGACGCAAACCCGCAACCGTTGTCGTGATTGCCGTAGGATGGTGTGCAAAATCATCAACGACAGTAACTCCACCCTCAACCCCACGCACTTCCATACGGCGCTTGACGTTGACAAACTGCGCCAGCGCCTCAATCGCAATCGCAGGAGTGACGCCGACATGGCGTGCAGCAGCAATCGCGGCTAAAGCATTCAGACGATTGTGAGCACCGTTAAGCTGCCACTGCACCACACCTTGGGATTGACCATTGAAAAACACCTCAAAATCTTCACCTTCTTGCAGCGACAAGAACCAGCCTTGCTGGTCTGCCGACGCGTCGGTCGCAAAGAATTCTTTCTCACTCCAGCAACCGCGTTGCAGCACGTTTTGTAAAGTGGCTTCCTGCCCGTTCACAATCAAGCGCCCGACACCGGGCACGGTGCGCACTAAATGATGGAACTGGGTTTCGATCGCCGCCACGTCAGGAAAAATATCTGCGTGGTCGTATTCGAGGTTATTTAAAATCGCGGTCTTCGCATGGTAATGGACAAATTTACTGCGCTTATCAAAAAACGCTGTGTCGTACTCATCCGCCTCAATCACAAAAAAATCCGAGGCTTGCGAACCGGAGAGTCGGGCAGAAATACCAAAATTGAGCGGCACTCCCCCGATTAAAAAGCCTGGCGCATAGCCAGCAGACTCCAGTATCCAGGCCAGCATCGCCGACGTTGTGGTCTTGCCATGTGTACCCGCTACCGCCAGTACCCACTTGTCGCGCAAGATATGCTCGCCCATCCATTGCGGACCAGAGATGTAGGGCAAACCGCGGTTTAATATTTCTTCCATCAGCGGATTGCCGCGTGTGACCACGTTACCAATCACAAACAAATCCGGCTCCAGCGCGATTTGATCCGCAGCAAAACCTTCCGTCAATTCGATGCCTTGCTCTTGCAACTGGGTGCTCATCGGCGGGTAGACATTGGCGTCGCAGCCAGTAACTTTATGTCCGGCCTCCTTCGCCAAGACCGCCAGACCGCCCATAAATGTGCCGCAGATACCTAATATATGAATATGCATGGTTTTTATCGCGCTATTGAAGCGCCTAAGCGAATAAGTGCAATACAGGAATTAGCGAGACCGTGAGAATAATTCCGTGTGATCAAAACGATCAAACAGACTAAAACGATTTGGCACAAATCCTGCAAATTTTAGAATCCCGCAATTCTACCTGACAGACGACCGCCTCAAGACATCCGTCAAGAGATTCCGTACGACTGGAAACATCACAAAGTATTTTGGTTTATGATGCCCCTATGATGATGAGCAGCCTAAACGAACCCGACTCCCTGCGCGCTGAAATCGCTGCGCTGGCAGCCCGTATGATCGCTGAGGATGGTGCAGACTATGGATCTGCCAAGCGGCGTGCTGCCAAACAGTTGCTGGGCAACCAAAAAATTCGTGGCGATGTGATGCCAGATAATCAAGAAATTGAGCAGGAAGTCCGTGAATACAATGCGATTTTCTTTGGTGACACACAGCCGCAACGTTTGCTGGAATTACGAAAAATTGCTGTTGAGGTCATGCAAGAACTGGAGAAGTTTAATCCCTACCTGGTCGGTGCCGCGCTAAATGGCACCGCCGGCGAGCATTCTGATATTCATTTGCATTTATTTACCGACAATAGCAAGGATGTCACGATTTTTTTGCTGAACAAAGATATCCGCTTTGAAGTATCCGAAAATAGTACGGGGAATCGTGCCCATAAACGTAGTGAACAAGTTGAAACACTCAGCTTCATGTACAAACAGGAAGGTGTTCATCTGGCTTTATACAACCAGGACGACATCAAACATGGCGGACGCAATGAGCGCGCCTCTATCGCCGCAGTTAAAGCATTGATCACAGAAAGTCAGGAATGAATAAACGTTTTCTTATCGCAGCAGTACTGATCGCGATTGCCTCAGCAACTGTAGGCGTCGTCGCCGCCAATAAGCAATTGGCGCCCGTAGCACCTAAAAATACCAGTGTGGCGCAATTGATGGGGCTCACACTATCTGACAGCAAAGGCCAGGCTCAGAAACTGGCGCAATGGCAGGGTAAGTTTTTAGTCGTTAATTTCTGGGCGACCTGGTGCGGTCCTTGCGTACAAGAAATGCCTGAGTTATCTGCGCTACAAAAGGAGCTATCTGGAAAAAATGTTCAATTACTAGGCTTAGGCATCGATAGTCCGACCAATATTGCTGAGTTTGCCAAAAAATATCAGATTACTTATCCAGTATTTTCGGCTGGGATGGAAGGCACAGAATTATCGCGCCAGCTAGGCAATCAAGGCGGTGGATTGCCATTTACAGTGCTGATTGCGGCGGATGGCAGTATTGCAAAACAGTATCTGGGACGCTTAAAAATGGAGGAATTGCGCGCTGATATTGCAAAACTATCTAACGTAGCAAAATAGTTTTCCTTGCCAATACCAAGTAAATAGCGGCAAAATGCGTTATCTTCGTGAAAAAGAATTGATAATATGGCAAGCAAACTGCTGCTGCTGAATGGTCCGAATTTAAATTTGCTCGGGACTCGTGAGCCGCATATTTATGGTTCAGTTACCTTGGCAGACGTAGAAAGTGCAGCAAAATTGCAAGCCGCGGAAGCTGGGGCGGAACTGCAAAGTTTTCAAAGTAATCATGAAGGCGCTTTAATTGACCGCATCCATGCAGCAAGATTAGAGCAAGTTAACGCGATCATTATTAATCCCGGCGCACTCACACATACCAGCGTCGCTTTGCGCGATGCTTTGGTTGGTGTGGCAATTCCGTTTATTGAGGTGCATATTTCCAATGTGCACCAAAGAGAAAACTTCCGGCACCATTCCTATCTGTCCGACGTCGCCACAGGCGTGATCCTCGGACTTGGCACTGAAGGCTATCGATTAGCGATTGACTTTAGCCTAAAAAATCTTTAAATTCTTGCATCTTCACGCAATTTACCCATATTATCTTTGATATGACATATAATTATGTCCATTCAATGCTTGTTTTCTGAGCTAGTTATTGCGCTGATGCGCTTGTTCTAATCACGTTTTCTGAGCCATTTTGCTCGCTCAGAAACATCTTCACTAGGGGATTTCACATGGATTTAAGAAAACTCAAGACCTTGATCGATCTCGTCGCCGAGTCAGATATTGCAGAACTCGAAGTCACTGAAGGCGAAGGTAAAGTCCGCATCGTTAAATCTTCTGCAATGCCGCAAAATCAAGTTGTGATGATGCAGCCGCAACATATGCAGCAAATGCCTCAACAAATGGCAGCAGCGCCAGTAGCAGCAAGCGCACCGGCAGCACCGGTAGTTCCCGATGGTCATGTAGTCAAATCCCCTATGGTTGGTACTTTTTACCGCTCCTCTGCGCCTGGTAATGCCGCGTTTGTAGAAATCGGAAAAAGCGTTAAAGAAGGCGAAACTCTTTGCATCATCGAAGCAATGAAACTGTTGAATGAAATCGAAAGCGATTTTACTGGCACGATCAAACAGATTTTGGTGGAAAACGGCCAACCTGTTGAATACGGTCAGCCCTTGTTTATCGTAGGATAGTTGTAAGATCGCCGCAAGATCACTCTCGGCGAACACTACGATTACTCCTGGCTAAATTTACAGCTAAAGTCTCACAGCTAAAGCCACAGCTAAACCCAGTTTTTTTATATGATCTCATTAAAGAAATCAGTGCTTTATAAAAATACTGCCTGCAACGCTGCAAGCACTGCCACCGTAAAATTCATATCATGTTTGAAAAAATTCTAATTGCCAACCGGGGTGAAATCGCGCTACGTATCCAGCGCGCCTGCCGCGAAATGGGTATCAAAACCGTCGTCGTTCATTCCGAAGCCGACCGTGAAGCCAAATACGTCAAGCTAGCCGATGAGTCCGTCTGCATCGGGCCAGCGCCATCCAATCTGAGCTATCTCAGCATGCCAGCGATCATCAGTGCAGCAGAAGTGACCGATGCGCAAGCGATTCACCCTGGCTACGGCTTCTTATCTGAAAATGCAGATTTCGCTGAGCGGGTTGAGCAATCCGGCTTTGTCTTTATTGGACCGCGTGCGGAATCCATTCGCCTGATGGGTGATAAAGTCTCTGCCAAGCAAGCCATGATCAAAACTGGCGTGCCTTGTGTGCCAGGCTCTGAAGGCGCTTTACCGGATGATCCTAAGGTAATCGTACAAACAGCGCGTAAAGTCGGCTATCCGGTCATCATCAAAGCTGCTGGCGGCGGCGGTGGGCGCGGTATGCGCGTGGTACACACCGAAGCTGCTTTGCTCAATGCAGTGACAATGACCAAAGCAGAAGCAGGTGCGGCTTTCGGCAATCCTGAAGTGTATATGGAAAAATTTCTGGAAAATCCACGCCATGTGGAAATCCAGATTCTGGCCGATCAGCACGGCAATGCGATCTGGTTAGGCGAGCGCGATTGCTCCATGCAACGTCGCCACCAAAAAGTAATTGAAGAAGCACCGGCACCGGGTATTCCTCGCAAGACTATAGAAAAAATTGGCGAACGTTGCGCCGCTGCATGCCGCAAAATTGGCTATCGTGGCGCTGGTACGTTTGAGTTTTTGTATGAAAACGGTGAGTTCTATTTCATCGAAATGAATACTCGCGTGCAAGTAGAACACCCTGTGACAGAAATGATCACTGGTGTCGATATCGTACAAGAGCAGATTCATATCGCTTTCGGCGAAAAATTGCGTTTCCGCCAGGCCGACATCGAGTTCAAAGGCCATGCAGTTGAGTGTCGTATCAATGCAGAAGATCCGTTTAAGTTTGTCCCGTCACCAGGTCGCATCACGTCATGGCATACACCGGGCGGCCCTGGGATTCGGGTAGATTCACATGCATACGCGGGCTACTTTGTACCGCCAAATTATGATTCCATGATCGGCAAAGTGATTGCTTACGGCACAACGCGTGAGCAAGCCATCCGCCGCATGCAAATCGCCTTATCCGAAATGGTAGTAGAAGGCATACAAACCAATATCCCCTTGCATCGTGAATTGATGGTAGATGCCCGCTTTATTGAAGGCGGCACCAACATCCATTATCTGGAACATAAGCTGGCAGAAATGCCGGATCTGTCCAAAAAAGCGAAGTAAATTAGTAAGCAGAAAGATTCAAACATGGCCTGGATAGAAATTCTCATCGAAGTAGCGCGTGAACACGCTGAAAACCTGTCAGACGCCTTGATGGAAGCGGGTGCTTTATCGGTGTCGGTAGAAGATGCGGATGAAGGTACCGATGCGGAGAAACCGTTATTCGGTGAGCCAGGTATGGAGCCGGAAGAAGCGGCTTGGGATCGTAGTCGGGTGGTGGCGTTAATTGCTGCCGACGCCGATGCTGCCGCAATTTTGGCAGAAGCGTCAGCAGCGATTGCATTGACAACAATTCCAGCCTACACGACTCGCCATGTGGAAGATCAGGATTGGGTGAGATTGACCCAATCGCAGTTTGAGCCTATCCACATCGGCAAAAATATTTGGGTAGTACCGAGCTGGCACGAGATTCCCGACCCTGCGGCTTTGGTACTGGAGCTGGATCCCGGTCTGGCGTTTGGCACCGGTAGTCACCCGACTACTCGCCTCTGCATGGAGTGGCTAGAGGCGCACGCGCCAAAAGAGTTATCTGTATTGGATTACGGTTGCGGTTCTGGCATTTTAGCGATGGTGGCAAAAAAGCTGGGTGCGCAAGCCGTTGTCGGCGTGGATATTGACCCTCAAGCGATCGAGTCAGCCAACTTTAATGCTGAACGCAATCATTGCGATATTACTTACACACTGCCTGAGCAATTCTCCTCATCCCATCCAGTTGGAACGCAATTTGATGTCGTAGTCGCGAACATTTTATCCAGCCCATTAAAGGTGATGGCACCGATGTTATCTGGTCGAGTTGCGGCTGGTGGCTCTTTGATTTTATCCGGTGTTTTAGCCCGTCAGGCAGAAGAAGTTGCCGCAGCTTATGCGCCGTTTATTGCACTCACAGTCTGGGCAGAACATGAGGGCTGGGTAGCGCTCTCCGGAAAAAAACCTAGCTAAGCCCCACAAAGTAATTTAATCAGTAAAAACTAAGCATCGACATCACATGGCACTCGCCACCCAATGCCCCCACTGCCAAACGACTTTCAGAGTCGCCAATGATCAGTTAAAACTGCATGGCGGGCTGGTGCGCTGCGGCTCTTGCCAGCAGACGTTTAACGGGATCGAGCATCTGCTCGGGCCGACGGTGCAAACAGCGCCAACGGTCGCACTCGAGGTGCAAGTTGCGCCGGTAGTGCTTGTCAATGTTGATAGTGATTTAAATACCGACGTCAATTCTCATATCGCTGAGCATCATGAAATCACTACAACAGAGATAAAAGCAGAATCTAGCCTGCTCCAAACTGCTGAATTGAATACAGCAGTTTCTGTAGCAGATTCGTCGTCTGGCATCGATCAAACACCGCCTCAGACACCAATCAGCGAGGTAGTCAGTACCGCAGTCACTACCGCAGCCAACACCGCGCTGGTGACCGAATCTCCAGCAGCAGAAATTAGCGCTGACTCCTTAGATTTTGATCTCGGGATGGATGAGGACATCAGCTCACCTGCCAAGCACGATAAGACCACACTCTCTGACGACACCAATTTAGATGATGAAGCAATCGGGCAAGTAGAACTACAAACTCGCATTGCCTTGATGGATGAACCAGGATGGTCTGCGACAGAGGCGGAAGAAGAGACTGGCGCCGCAGACCACAAGCAAGAACCTTATTTGTATGAGCCTGCAAGCGCCGACATTACCGTCAACGCAGATGAGCCTGGACACTCAAACCCCGAAGCTGATGATTATGCTGGTGAACCAGAGGCTTATTTGCATGACGGCCTGGCTTTTGACACGACTGGTAAAGCAGATTCCATCACTGACGATTTATCAGACGGTACATCGCCAGCGACGGATGCAAGCGCAGAGAGTGATCTCGAAACACCGGGCTTTATTTTAGCGGCGGAAAAACGTAAAGGACGTAGCAAAATCCTGCGCGGCTTGATGATTACTTTGTCGTTAGTCCTGTTTGTCGGGCTGCTGGGACAAGGCGTATTTATTGCACGCAATCACATCGCAGCCTGGGTGCCGCAAACTAAACCGATGCTGGCCGATGCCTGCAAATTACTGCATTGCCAAATTAGCTTGCTCGCCCAAATCGATCAAATCTCGCTGGAATCAAATGAGTTGCAAGCCTTATCAACGGATAAGAATGTCTTTTCGCTAGCGATACAGTTACAAAATAAAAGCGCCACCGCACAAGCATGGCCAATGGTGGAACTGATTTTAAATGACGCTAAAGATAAACCTGTCTTGCGTAAAGTATTTAAGCCCGAAGAGTACTTGAGTGACAAAAACAATAGGCTCGACACTAAGTCAGATAGTAATAAATTAGACTCCAAGCTCGACAACAAAACTGATTTAGCAAACCAGTTGAGTAAAGGCTTTAGCGCCGCCAGCGACCAGCAAATCAAACTGTATTTCGAGTTATCTCAGACCAAAGCATCCGGTTATCACCTCAGCATCTTCTATCCCTAATTCTATTTTTTTGCGTTGAATGCGGTGTTGCGACACAACGCCGGGCTAGCAATATTCCCGCTCAATTAAAAAAATACTCCCATTGGTATATCTAAAGTATCCATAGGATCATTGGACATTAAGGCATTTTCTAAAAAAATAACGGGGAGTATATTGAACCCAGATTTCCCATTAGACCGCTACCACTTCGCAAAAACGCAGACGGCGTGCGGTCTTCAGAGGGATAGCGCCACCGCGATTTGAGTGGGAACGCTACAGCGACAATTGCACCTTTGGCGAACTGCCTGGCGTTGTTGCTCCTCCTAGCAAGATGCAGCTTGCGTCGTCGTCGCGTCTAGCCAGTCAGTTCGCCAAAGGCACACTTGTCGCTGTTCCAATGGAAAATCTGGGTTGAATTACCATAATCGTAGTCTGCAAAGTTCTTGCTAAAAAACGACTTCAACTTGCGTCAAAGTATCAGCGCAATGCAGCTGATCAACCATTTTTCAAAGCCAAAGCCAAAGCGGCACCGACAATCGCATTGTTTTTTACCAGCGCGATATTCGTCACCAGACTGCGGCCGTCTGTCAGTTGTTTGATTCTATTTAATAAAAACGGCGTCACTGCTTTGCCATTAATACCTTGCGCGTCCGCCTCTTGCAAAGCCTGCTCCGTGATGCTGTCTATCTCTGCTTTTGGCATGGCGTAAGCTTCTGGAACAGGATTGGCAATCACCACGCCGCCACGCAAACCCAGCGCCCATTTGCAACGGATAAAGTCGGCTTGCCCGGTCGCTGTATCCAACTGAAAATCGGCTTTAAAGCCACTGCCGCGAGTAAAAAATGCGGGGAATTCAGCTTGGCCTACGCTCACTACCGGGACGCCATGGGTTTCTAAATATTCCAGGGTCAAGCCCAAATCCAAAATCGATTTTGCGCCGGCACAGACCACCGCGACCGAGGTTTGCGCCAGCTCTTGTAAGTCAGCAGAAATATCAAAACTGGTTTCTGCACCGCGATGCACACCACCAATGCCACCGGTGACAAACACGGCAATTCCTGCCAACTCCGCACAAATCATCGTTGCGGCAACGGTTGTTGCGCCCAGTTTACCCGTCGATAAAACATAGGGTAAATCACGACGACTGACTTTCATTACCTCTGGTGCACTGGCTAATTGCTCTAGTTCTGCGTCAGACAAACCCACGCAGATTTTGCCGCCAATAATCGCAATCGTCGCGGGTACTGCGCCGTTATCACGGATCAATTGCTCAACTTCGCGTGCGGTCTGGACGTTTTGCGGATAAGGCATGCCGTGCGAAATAATCGTGGATTCTAAGGCCACAATAGCTTTTCCGTCCGCTTTGGCTTGGGCGACTTCTTTTGAAAATACGAGGTAGTTTTGCATGAGATTTCCTAAATGTTGGCGTAGTTTTTATTGAGTTAAATTCGGCAGTAAATTAAGTGAGTGCCATCAGCGTATCCGGCGTCAGATCGGGGCAAACCGTGCCTGCACTTTGCAAAGTCAAGGCCGCCAGATGCAAGCCGCGCTGCGCTGCTAATAACAGATCTGCATTGTTGTGATACAAGGACCAGCACACTGCTGCCGCAAAAGCATCGCCCGCACCCGTCACATCCACAACATCGGATGCCACTAGCAACGGCGCTGGCAAACGGTGCCAGTCCGTACCGCTGGTCAGCATCACGCCAGCATCGCCCAAGGTGACAATCACATCCTGCGCGCCTTGCTGTTGTAACTGGCGACAGGCGCGCTGTATTTTGTCCTCGTTGATTTTTTCCTCACCATCTGCGCTCAGACGAGAGCCGACGCGAGTCTCCAATTCACCCAAGTTGAGTATCAGCAAACGCACGCCTTCCAATACCTCCGGCAGGCGCGCCATTTTGGGTTGAGATACAGCGACCAGTATCAGTGGACTGGCATGTTGATTGGCTTGCGTTATCAGGTATTGAATACTGCTTTGCGGTAAATTTAAGTCCGCCACCGTCATCAGCGCAGTATTTAATTGCACCTGGCGACTTGCTAAAAAAGTGGCATCCAGGGACTCACACAAAGTCATATGCGACAAAGCCAACAGCATCTCGCCATCCGCATCCAGCACGGCGGTATAACTACCGCTGCCCTGCCCTGGCAATTGCAAACTGGCACTGGTGTCGATGCCCAATGCCTGGGCTTGTGCCAGCAAATCAGCGCCAACGGCATCATCGCCGGTCGCGCAGAGTAAGGCAGTCACGCAACCCAAACGCGCCAGATTCTCAGCGATATTGCGTGCCACTCCGCCAAAGCTTTCATGTTGACTGACAGGATTTGAGGTACCCATTTGTAAGGTCGCCAAGGTGCGCACCTTACGATCGATATTGGCGCCACCGATGCACAGGACTGGCCGGCGCTCGGGTAATACGTAGGCACGACCCAGCAAGCGCTTTTCACGGATCAGACTGGCGATATGTCCTGCCACCGCCGACCGTGATAACTGAAGGCGCTGCGCCAGCTCTTGCTGCGACACAAAGGGATGGGCGCGGATGATATCAAACAACTGATCTTTTTTCGAAATTTCGGACATGGGCTGTAGGCTGAGGTACGGATAGGCGGAATGAAAGCAGAAACAAAGGTAATCGTAATTTAGGGAATTCAAAAATAGTGAGAGACTTAAAATGAAGCTTTGCTCACGATTAAATCCATATACTCCCCAGCTCTTTTATGAAAATTAAGATGAAGGCCAATAAACATATAGACAATAAATAATACTCACCGTGAGTATTATTTATTCTTAATTTATTACCTTACTAAGCTTCATTGAAAAGAGCGTTGTTTCAGACAGGTGTACAGGCCAAATAACGAACAAAAAACAACAGCATGGCAAAACTAAAGCCAGTCTTATTAATCTCGGGCAAGACGCTTGAATTCAAACCAAAACAAACATATGTTTTAAATTATAAACATATGTCTTATTACAATCAAGAAACTATCCAAAAATACGGATTAATTTTGCAATGAAGTTTTCCTATTAATCACAAAATCGCTTTAATTTGCTCAAATTCGTTCACATAAGACAATTGCCTTGATTGGCATTTGACAACAAAAAAGATAGCGTCCAAAATTTGCCACCATTTTTAAAAAATCAAAATATCATTGCTTTGCAGATTAGTTCTTGACTTGCATAAGCGCACCATAGTTAAATAGGAAATCGGTTGCGCAAACGATTGCGCGACCATTTTTTTACCAAGAGATTGTCAAAATGAAGCCACGCATTACCGTTGTTGGTAGCGTCAATATGGACCTCGTGTTCCGCACACCGCGCATGCCTGCAATCGGTGAAACGATGCATGGTCATGAATTCCGTCAAATTCCCGGTGGCAAAGGTGCCAACCAGGCCGTCGCCGCTGCACGACAAGGCGCTGATGTCAGTTTTGTCGGCGCTGTTGGCAATGATGGCTTTGGCGATTTCTCAAAACAATGTCTCGCGACTGAAGGCATAGAGCTAGCCAATCTGGCGACCGTACAAGGCATCGCCACCGGCGTTGCAGGTATTTTGGTGGACGACAGCGGACACAACAGCATCGTATTGGCCGCAGGTGCCAACGCTAGCGTCTCAGTTGCCCAAGTAGAGGCGGCGACCGCCAGCATCGCCACAGCAAAACTCTTGTTGTGCCAGTTAGAAACCCCCTTAGCTAGTGTCACGCGCGCCATCCAGATTGCGCATCAGCACAAGGTCGGTGTGATCCTCAATCCTGCGCCTGCGCAAGATTTAAGCGATGAGTTATTGGGATTGGTCGACTATCTGATTGTGAATGAAACCGAAGCGTCTCAATTGAGCGGCACTACGGTCATCGACCAGGCCAGCGCTAAATTGGCATCGCAACAGTTATTAAAACGCGGCGTCGGCACAGTATTACTGACCATGGGTGAGCACGGTGTCGTGATTACGACTAAAGATTCGAGCAACTTTTTGCCTGCTATTAAGGTCGAGGTGGTTGACACTACGGCGGCAGGCGATACTTTCGTGGGTGCGCTGGCAGTCGGCTTGGCGAACGGATTAAATATCGTAGACGCCAGCAGCGAAGCGCAATACACAGCGGCTTTAACGGTAACTAAACTGGGTGCTCAAACATCAATTCCGCACCGGCATGACGTGCTGGAATTTATGCACAAACAGAAGGCTGCCTGAAGGTTCAGAGCAAGCTAAAATTCGATAAAGTTTTTTTATTAGTAAACTACTGAAATAGTTAGACCATGTTAGGCTTGCTGGCCCTTGATCCTTTATTTATATCAGTGGTGCTCAGCAGCCGTTATTCAAAACAGCGGGTAATACCGAACCTTGAATAGCAAGGCTGAAAAGCACTAACATCAATGACCTGATACTTTCAATATTTTCGACACTTCCGACACAATTGCGACCGACAAGGAATCACCATGAAACTCAAGCGTCTCTGCCTTACTATAATGAGCTTGTTTGCTGTTGTCAGCGCTGCCAGCGCTGTTGCAGCCGATCCTAAGTTAGCCGTCATTTATGATGCAGGCGGTAAGTTTGATAAATCCTTCAATCAATCCGCATCAGAAGGTGCAGAACGCTTTAAAAAAGAGACCAAAATCTCTTTCCTGGAAGTCCAGGTCGCCAGCGATACACAAACAGAGCAAGTGTTACGTAATCTGGCACGCAAAAAAATCGATCTGATCGCAGCGATTGGTTTTGCCCAAAGTCAGGCAGTGCAAAACATCGCCAAAGAATTCCCTAATACTAAATTCGTCGTGATTGATGGCGTTGCCACAGGCAATAATGTCAGCTCAGTTCTGTTCAAGGAACAAGAGGGCTCTTATCTGGTTGGTGTTGCTGCGGCAATGGCTAGTAAGTCTAAAAAAATCGGCTTTGTCGGCGGTATGGATATTCCGTTGATACGCACCTTCTCTTGCGGCTACGCACAAGGTGCTAAAGCAGTTGATGCCAAGGTTGAGGTCACCAGCAATATGGTAGGTACCACCACTTCCGCCTGGAATGATCCGGCCAAAGGTGGCGAGTTAGCGCGCGCGCAATTCGAACGCGGTGTTGATGTCGTTTTCGCAGCAGCAGGCGGCAGCGGCATGGGTACGTTGCAGACAGCCAAAGAAAAAGGCAAGCTCGCCATCGGTGTTGATTCCAATCAAAATTATTTGTATCCGGGCACGATGCTGACCTCGATGGTTAAGCGGGTTGACCAGGCGATTTACGATAGCTTTATGCAAATCAAAAACGGTGACTGGAAGCCTGGCATCATCAACAAAGGCCTGAAAGAAGGTGGCGTTGATTGGGTTGTTGATAAAGATAACCGCGCCCTGATCACGCCAGAAATTGAAAAGCGTGTCAACGCAGCAAAACAAGACATCATCAGCGGCAAAGTCAAAGTGATTGACTCGCGCGACGGAAGTAAATGCCCGGTTTAGTGTCTTGTCTTATCTTGTCTTGTTTCAGTTTGGTTTTGCGCTCATGCTCTAATTGAATTTTATTCTCTACGTTTTTAAGCTAAGCGCAAAACCAAATGATGTAAGCAGACCTCAGCGCAATCAATCGTCGCGTCAGGTCTCTATCATCTAGCAATTTCAGTAAGTTCAGCAAGTTCGCTGAGTTCGTTAAGTTCGTTAACATCGCCGATCAAACCCTAGCTAATTTTTATCCCGCCTCCGTATGCAGCCAGCCGTAGAATTCCAACAAATCTCCAAACGCTTTGGCGCCGTACACGCCAACCGCGATGTGAGTTTTTCTATTGCGCCCGGTAGCATCCACGGCGTTATCGGAGAAAACGGCGCAGGCAAATCAACCTTGATGAGCATCCTGTACGGCTACTACCGTGCGGATAGCGGCAAGCTCTTGATCAATGGTCAGCCACAACATATTCGTAATAGTCAGGAAGCAATCAAACTTGGGATCGGCATGGTGCATCAGCATTTTATGCTAGTAGAAAATATGACGGTTCTTGATAACGTCATGCTGGGCGCAGAGGGTGGATTCAGACTCGCCGCTCATCGCACCGATATTGAGAAAAAGCTGCGTGAAATTTGTCAGCGCTATTCTTTAGATGTTGATCCGCTGAGCAAAATCCAAGACTTGTCGGTTGGTTTGCAACAGCGGGTAGAAATTCTCAAACAAATCTACCGTAGTGCCAATATTCTGATACTCGACGAGCCAACCGCGGTGCTGACCGTGCAAGAAACGGCGTCGCTATTTGAAGTCTTGCGACTGTTCAAAGAGCAAGGCAAGACCATCATCCTGATTACCCACAAGCTGCAAGAAATTCTCGACATCACCGACCAGGTGACGGTAATGCGCGCAGGCACAGTGGTCGGCTCCGTTGCCACCGCTGGCACCAACAAAGAAGAACTAGCCAATCTGATGGTAGGTCGCCCGATACAAACGCAATTGCCACGGGCTGCCTATGCGCCGGGTGCGTCTGTGCTTGAGGTAAAAGGATTGAATTTGCGTAGCAAGCAAGCGGTCGATCTGCTGAAAGATATCAACTTCAACATACGCGCTGGTGAAATCGTCGCCATCGCCGGCGTCTCTGGCAATGGTCAAAGCGAGCTACTAGAAATTTTATCCGGCATGCGTTTGCCAAGCAGCGGCGAGATACAAATGCAGGGACAGTTGCTGCCAATCGCAAAACGCAAAGATGCCGACGGTTTGCCTGCCATTTTTCGTAAGCTTGGTATCGGTCATGTACCAGAAGATCGACTGCGTGATGCCGTAGTTAAAAACTTTTCGGTCATGATGAATAGTTTTTTTGGTTATCAGCAACAGACTAAAAAACGCTTTGGTTTACTCGACTTCGCCAGCATTCTCAGCAAATGCACCGAACTATTAAAAAAGTTCGATGTACGTCCGTCCGATCCACATTTACGCATCGCCCTGCTATCCGGTGGCAATCAGCAAAAGGTCGTCATCGCTCGAGAAATTGCTGCAGCACCAAAACTCATGCTGGTAGGCCAGCCTACCCGTGGTGTTGATATCGGCACGATAGAAAGCATCCATGCGCAGCTACTCGCCATGCGCGATGCGGGCGTTGCCATTCTGCTGGTATCGGTAGAACTGGAAGAAGTTCGGGCATTGGCCGATAGAATTCTGGTCATGTCTAGCGGCTGTATCACGGGCGAATTGATGGCGGAAGAGTTTGATGCCACACGCATAGGTTTGCTCATGGGTGGACTACATAAATCATCAGTATGACTAATTCAGAACTTCCACGCTGGGCAACTGCCATAGCACTTCCCTTACTCAATTTGCTGTCGGCACTGCTGGTTGCTGCGCTGGTGATTTATTTGTTGGGCGAGAGTCCAATAGAATCGCTGGGCATTCTGGTCAACTCCGCCGTATTGAACCCAGAAGGGTTGGGCTACACATTATTTTATGCAGCGACCTTTATTTTTACTGGTTTGTCGGTCTCCATTGCGATGCAGGCGGGTTTGTTCAATATCGGTAGCGAAGGACAGATGTATGTCGGTGGCCTTGGGTTAACACTAGTTTTATTGTTGCTCGATTCCAGTCTGCCTGGCTGGTTGTTAATTCCACTAGCGATTGTTGGCAGCGCTATATTTGGTGCGGCCTGGGCTTACTTGCCAGGTTATCTGCAAGCTAAACGCGGTAGTCACATCGTCGTCACGACGATTATGTTTAACTTCATTGCTGCCAGTTTAATGAACTTTTTGATTGTGACTTATCTGATCCCGACCGGCCAGCAAAATCCCGCCAGCCGCGTATTTGCAGAGGCGTCTTGGTTACCGACACTGAATAAAATATTCCCGATTCTCGGTGAGACGCCGTTGAATATCAGTTTTATTCTGGCGCTAATCGCGCTGGCGATTTATGGTATTGCAGTATGGCGTTCGGCCTGGGGTTATCAGTTGCGCGCTACGGGTTTAAATCAGCATGCGGCACACTACGCAGGTATTTCCATCTCTAAAACGATCATCGTTGCGATGTTGATTTCTGGTGCACTGGCTGGATTGGCATCGGTCAATTCCTTGATGGGATCGACACATTATCTAAATTTGAATTTCCCGGCGGGTGCTGGGTTTATCGGGATTGCGATTGCCTTAATGGGGCGTCAGCATCCGGTCGGTATTTTGCTATCGTCTATTTTGTTTGGCGCGTTGATTCAGGGTGGTTTTGATCTGTCGCTAGAAAAACCAAATATCCCGACTGAAACTTTTATCTTCATCCAAGGCCTGATTATTTTATTTTGCGGTGCCATGGAAAATCTGTATGCGCCAGCCTTAGCGCGTCTGCTGAAACGAAACTAAAGCGAAACTAAATCGGAGTTAATGATGTTTGATGATTTTCATTTCGCCAGCATACTGGTTTCCACTATCCGCAATGCGCCGGTATTAATTTTTGCTGCGATGGCGGGCTTGTTTGCGGAACGCAGCGGTGTAGTCGATCTGGCCTTGGAAGGCAAAATGCTGGCGTCGGCTTTTGTCTCGGCTGCGGTGGCGTTCACCACGCAAAATCCGTGGCTGGGCATCTTGGCTGGTGTTGGTGTATCTGTCGCTATCGCATTGCTGCAAGGCTTTGTCAGTATTACGCAAAAAGGAAATCAATTAGTCGCAGGGATTGCGATCAATATTGCCATGAGCGGACTGACATTTGTGTTGGCGCAGTTTTTCTTTTCTCAGGGTGGGCGCACGCCCGATCTCGGCCAGGCTCGCTTGTTTGATATCGTCTTGCCAGGTACTGCTGCGTTAGAAAGTATTCCGTTTGTTGGCTGGTTCTACGGCAAATTAATCGGTGGCCATAGTGCACTGGTCTATCTGGCATTTGCATTGATCCCAGTCGTACATTGGGTGATTTACCACAGCCGTTTTGGTTTGCGATTACGGGCCGTGGGCGAAAATCCCCATGCTGCCGATGCCGCCGGTATCAACGTTGAACGTACCCGTTTTTTAGCGATGTTATGCGCTGGCGTATTGTGTTCATTTTCCGGCGCTTATCTTTCTATTGTACAAAGCGGTTTCTTCTTGCGTGATATGTCGGCAGGCAACGGTTACCTAGCCTTAACCGCGCTG
Organism: Undibacterium sp. 5I1; assembly: GCF_034314085.1. NCBI lineage: Bacteria > Pseudomonadati > Pseudomonadota > Betaproteobacteria > Burkholderiales > Oxalobacteraceae > Undibacterium > Undibacterium sp. 5I1. The sequence goes on along the minus strand of NZ_JAVIWI010000001.1, from coordinate 4,477,276 downwards.
GTGTTCGGCAACTGGCGTCCGCTCTACACGGCGATGGGTTGCCTGATGTTTGGCTTCTTTGCAGCGCTGCAAGTGCAGATCGAAGGTATCGTCTTCCCGGTGATCGGCAAAGTGCCAGGCTCATTGATACAGATGATTCCCTATGTTGTGACCGTCATTGTATTGGCAGGTTTAATGGCAAAATCAGTCGCGCCAAAAGCGATTGGTGTGCCTTTTGTTAAGTCTCGCTAAGTGATCAAAATACGTCGTAAAAATAAGAGATCAAAATAAGACATTAAGATTCGGCCTCCTTGAACCGGGCCAACCGCAATAAGTCACTTCGCCTGGGTTCTGTTAATGGCCAGGCGAAGTAATTTTGGAGAACCTCCATGACCACCAACTCTAGTCCTGCAAAACATAAAGTCATTTTTGATACCGACCCTGGCGTCGATGATGCGATGGCGCTGTACTTCGCGCTCGCTCATCCAGATATCGATGTAATCGGTATCACTACTACGTTTGGCAATGTCACCGTCGAACAGGCCACTGCCAATGCACTGTACTTAACCCGGATCGCTGGCCGCAGTATTCCGGTAGCTCAAGGCGTACCTGTGCCTCTGGCAAAAGATCCTGGCACACCGCCGGCGTTTATTCATGGCGCAGATGGCTTGGGCAATTTAGCTAGCCGGGTAGAAGCGGGTGGCGTAGCAGAAGTTGAAAGCGCGGCAGAATTTATCGTCAAAATGGCGCGCCAGCATCCGGGCGAAATCACGCTGGTTGCGGTAGGTCCGTTTGGTAATCTGGGACTGGCATTAAAGCTAGAACCACAATTGCCTAAGCTCTTAAAGCAAGTGGTTTTGATGGCAGGTACCGTAGATGAACCGGGTAACGTCTCACCAGTGGCAGAGGCCAATGTCTGGAATGATCCAGACGCGGCTGATCTGGTCTTCACTGCGGGCTGGGATTTGACAATGGTTGGTCTGGATGTAACGCATCGCGTGGTTTTGCCATCGACTTTCTTCACAGGTCTGGCGAAACAACATCAACATATCGCAACAGATACCTTAAGTCACGCAGTCAATTTTTATGCGAATTTCTACCAAAGTATCCGCCCTGATCTGGGCCATGCTTGCTACGGACATGATGTCCTGGCGTTTGTCTGGCTGGTTGCTCCAGAATTATTTAAAACTCAATCCGGTCGCGTACGCGTTGCCAAAGAAGGCATCGCCAATGGCCAGACCATGATGGCAAAACTGGCGATTCCGTATCCACAATCTGGATGGGAAGCAGATAAACCTGAGACGCGTGTTTGCATGGAAGTCGATGCCAAGGCATGCGCCAGTCTGATTGATACGATATTAAGCAGCGACTGGTTGTTGCCAGCCTTGCGTTAATTCATCGCGCACATTGAGGAGATATTATGTTTATCGAACCAGTTGATTATCGCAGCCCGGATGCGGCACAAAAATTTACCGAGAGTCTGCATCGCACTGGCTTTGGCGTGTTGACTAACCATCCTTTATCGCAACCTTTGCTAGAGACCATTTATAAAGAATGGTACGAGTTCTTCCAGACTGACGCGAAGAATCAATACAATTTTGATGCAGTCAAAATGGATGGTTATTTCTCACCGAAGGTATCAGAAACCGCCAAGGGTAATACCAAGCGGGATCTGAAAGAGTTTTATCATATCTATCCGGGTGGCCGTTATCCCGCTGAAGTATCTGATGCTGCAGGTCAGTATTACGAGCAAGGTAATAAGCTCGCTACCGAATTACTGCAATGGGTAGAAGATCACACACCAGCCGACATCAAAGCCAAGTATTCTATGCCGCTGTCGGACATGATACCGGGTAGCGATCACACCTTACTGCGCGTCTTGCACTACCCGCCATTGCGTGGCGATGAAGAGCCGGATGCAGTGCGTGCAGCAGCCCATGGTGACATCAATTTGCTGACCTTGTTACCTGCCGCAACGCAAGCCGGTTTGCAAGTCAAAGGTAAGGATGATGAATGGCATAACGTCCCTTGTGACTTCGGTATGTTGATCGTAAATATCGGCGACATGCTGGATGAAGCATCGGAAGGTTACTACCCATCCACTATTCACCGCGTGCTAAACCCAACAGGTGAGGAAGCGAAAAAATCACGCATCTCGCTACCGCTGTTTTTACACCCAAGACCAGAAGTCGTCTTATCGGCGCGCCACACAGCGGGTAGTTATTTGAGTGAACGGCTAATCGAATTAGGCGTAAAGAAATAAATCTTAAGAGGCATGTCCAATACTTCTGCGGCTTACGGGCTATTTTTGCTCTGTAAGCCGCAGAATATATGGACATCCAATTTCAATAATATTGAATCATTCGTAGTTTTCCCTACCGGTTACTAGCAACCTACTACCCAATTACAAATACGTTGAGAATTTCCCATGACGACCCAAGACATCATCCCTAATCTGATTGCAGAAGCGCACAAAGCACGCGAGTTGGCTTATGCGCCCTACTCCAAATTTAAAGTCGGTGCGGCGGTACAAACCAAAGACGGTAAAATTTTCCATGGCTGCAATATTGAAAACGCCTCCTACGGTCTGTGCAATTGCGCAGAGCGTACCGCCTTGTTCAGCGCACTCGCTGCCGGATATCGTCCGGGTGATTTCGCCGCCATCGCCGTCACTGGCGACACCGACGCTCCGATCGCCCCTTGCGGTGCTTGCCGCCAGGTCATCATCGAATTGGGTGGCCCTCAACTAGCTGTTGTGCTGACCAATTTAAAAGGCGACATCAAACAGACTACCGCTGGCGAGCAATTGCCAGATGCGTTTTATCTGGTGCCACAAGCTGATTAAACCAGGCTCGAGCGCTGTTGATGCGTGACGCACTTATGACAACGGGGCAAGGCGAATGCTTGTCCCCGATTATTTAGATTTGCAACAATTCACCGGCTATTCTGGGCACCGATCGGCTTCCCCCGCCATTCGCCTCGCACGCTCTCGCTAGCGCTGCCAATCACATCAGGTTTCGCCCTCCGAGCTATCTGGTAACTAGTTAGGTCTACAAAATTTACTTCACGCCCGCTAAATGGTGGAATATGCTGGTGTTAATTGGTGCTGCTATCTAAGTGCAAATCTCTTACACTTAGAACTTGTCGCCGTTAAATAAATTGGCTCCTAAACGCACTATTCGTAGCATTCGCAATATCGTCGCGACAACTTGCTGAAGTAGTTTTACATCGCCCTTCATTACAAAATTAATCGATTCCACACTATGTCAAAATCAGAGACCACGCCAGAACCCGATCCACGGAAAAACCGCATACTGGCTGCTCTTCCCAAATCTGAGTACGAAAGACTATTGCCGGATCTTAAATATGTAGAAATGCCGCTAGGCTGGACCGTGTCTGAATCAGGCGATCATGTGGATTTCGTACATTTCCCTATCGGTGGCATCGTCTCTTTGATTTATGCCTTAGAAAATGGCTCTACTAGCGAAACCGCGCTGGTCGGCGACGAAGGTATGGTCGGCATCTCGATTTTTATGGGCGGTGAAAGCATGCCCACCAGTACCGAAGTACAAAGTGCTGGCGCTGCGTTTAAATTGAGTCGCAAAATCATGAAGCAAGAGTTTGAGTCGGCTGGTGAACTACAGCGACTTTCCCTCTTATATACCCAGGCGCTGATTAGCCAAACCTCACAAACTGCTGTGTGCAATCAACATCACTCACTAGATCAACAACTCTGCCGCTGGATATTAATGACCATCGACCGGCTGCATGATAATGAAATCATCATCACTCAAGAAATGGTAGCCAGTTTGTTAGGTGTACGGCGTGAAAGCGTTACTGAAGCAGTTGGACAATTACAGAAAGATGGCATGGTCGAACGTGCCCGCGGTCGCATCACCGTCACCAATAGAAAAAAATTAGAGCAACGTGTCTGCGAATGTTATTCCGTCGTCAAAGAAGAGTACGAGCGGCTACTTCCCTCAGATAGATAATCTAAATAATCCAACTTGCGCAAAACCATTCCAGTCTCATTGAATGACATGCGCACTCTCAATACGATATCTGATTTTGCGGTATGCTAATTGCTGTTTTTTCCACAACCACAATCATTCCATCAGGAGATACTCATGCAGAATCAACAGGATTTCGATAGTCTGGTAGGCAAGTCAAAATTAAGCGATGGGGTTGACCGTCGCACCTTTATTCAAACTGCGGTAGGCGTCGGTTTTGCCGCTGCAGCGATGCCTGTGATGGCACAAACTATGATCAAAACCGATACGGCCGGTTTAACTGCCGGGGTTGTGATGGTCGAAGTCAACGGACAAAAAGTCCCTGTCTATCGCGCTCAGCCAGAAGGCAAAACCAATCTGCCTGTCGTTTTGGTCATCTCAGAAATTTTTGGTGTACATGAGCATATCGCCGACGTCGCCCGCCGCTTCGCCAAACTAGGTTATCTGGCGCTGGCACCAGAATTATTCGTACGCCAAGGCGATCCAAGCAAATACCCCAATATTGGCGAACTGATCAAAGAAGTCGTGTCTAAAGTACCAGATGCACAAGTCATGACGGATCTGGACGCAGTTGTTGCATGGGCCAAAGCCAATGGCGGCAACACCAGCAAATTAGCGATCACAGGCTTCTGCTGGGGCGGCCGCATCACCTGGATGTATTCCGCGCACAATCCCAATGTAAAAGCCGGCGCTGCCTGGTATGGCCGTTTGGTAGGAGACTCGACTCCGTTATCGCCAACCAATCCTGTCGACATAGCAGCGGGCTTAAAAACACCGATCCTTGGTTTATACGGTGCCAAGGACACAGGCATCAACGTTGAGTCTATTTTTAAGATGGAAACCGAACTCAAAAAAGGCACCAGCAAATCAGTCTTTAAAGTCTATACTGACTCAGGTCACGCTTTCCACGCCGATTACCGCCCGAGCTACGTAGAGGCAGATGCCAAAGATGGCTGGATGCGTTGCTTGACCTGGTTTAAAGAAAATGGCGTAACCTAACTGCCATACCAACTGCAAGCTCCAAGTTGGGCTAATGGCTTTTCAGCCCAACCTTCAATGCTGGTGATTTTAAAGAAAATGAGTACACAATGATCTCAATCTTACCCGCCAAGTCAGATAGCGATAGCAATGAGGATGTCAGAGGAGCTTGTGTTGGCTGTCAAAGTAACGAGCCTTTTGAAATCGAATTTGAATATGCTTATCAACCGATAGTCAATTTCGCTACCCGCTCCATCGTCGCCTATGAGGCATTAGTGCGCGGCCCAAACGGTGAATCCGCCGCCAGCATTCTGGCGCAAATCAACGATAACAATCGCTACCGCTTTGATCAGTTATGCCGCATGAAAGCAGTCGAGGGTGCAGCCAAACTGGGTATGAGAGAATTTTTATCGATCAATTTTTTACCGAATGCAGTGTATCGCCCTGAAGTCTGTATCCGTACCACGCTTGAGGCTGCACGGAAATATAATTTTCCGGTAGAGAAAATTATATTTGAGGTTACCGAAGGAGAGCGGGTACAAGACCGGCCGCATCTGGTACATATCATCCGTGAGTATAGAAACTTTGGTTTTCAAACGGCGATTGATGACTTTGGCGCCGGTTACGCCGGCCTCAATTTACTATCAGTAGTATCAACCGGATTTTGTCAAAATCGACATGGATTTAATCCGTGGTGTAGATCATCACTTACCGCGTCAGGCCATTGTTGAGGGAATTGCCTCTATCTGCAAAAAACTGAATATTAAAGTTCTAGCTGAAGGGATAGAAACCCGCGCTGAGCGTGATTTTTTGTTCGCTTCCGGCATTGAATTGATGCAAGGGTATTGGTTTTCTAAACCCGTGTTTAAGGGACTCGCCAACATTGATCCGTCAGTATGGGAATAACAGATTCATCCTCCAATTTATGTAAGGAAATGACTACCCCAACCTTAAGAGAGGTAGTCTACATCCGGAAGTTACTCAGCTTTGAAGTGGGTCTTACCTCAGAACATTAAAGTAAATCCAAATTCTCCAACATCCCCGCAGCCTGCGTCTGAAAATCTACAATCGCTCCCTCGTCCATTTTTTCTAACTGCCGGTAAGCCATACCGATACGTGGATTCTTCGCCAGCGTCTTCTCATTGCGATGGAAAAAATCCCAATACAATGCGTTGTAGGGACAGGCGTTTTCACCAATCCGTACTTTTTTATCGTAGTGACAACCTTTGCAATAATCGCTCATACGATCGATGTAGGCAGCGCTGGAAACATAAGGCTTGGTGGCTAATAATCCACCATCAGCGAACTGACTCATACCAATGGTATTGGGTAGTTCTACCCACTCAAATGCGTCGATGTAGATACCCAAATACCAGCGATGGACCTCCGCCGGATCTAAGCCTGCCAGCAGCGCAAAATTGCCGATTACCATCAGGCGTTGAATGTGATGTGCATGTGCTTGCTCCAGCGATTGCGTGATCGCATGCGAAAGACAATTCATCTTGGTTTTACCATCCCAAAACCAGCTTGGTAACTTACGGTTATGACCAAAAAAATTCTTCTCAGCGTACTCCGGCATATTCGTCCAATACACTCCGCGCACGTACTCTCGCCAGCCTAATATTTGCCGGATAAAACCTTCTACCGCAGCCAATGGCGCATGACCTGCATGATGCGCCGCCTCGGCTTTGGCAACGACTTCGCGCGGATTCAGCATTTTTACATTTAAGGCAAACGATAATAATGAGTGAAATAAGCGCCACGCTTTGACGCTCATCGCATCTTGAAAATCCCCAAACTGCGGTAGCGCATTCTTGATAAATGCGTCTAGTTGTTGCAGGGCTTCATCACGGTTGAGTGCCCATGCCAATTGATCAGCTTTGGGATTACCAAAGCTCTTTACTCCAGTATCGACAATAGTTTTCCATAAAGCAGAATGATCATGCAAGGTGCGTGCATCTTGTGGCTCTGCAGGCGCGCCACGCCAAGGCTTGCGGTTATCGTGATCGTAGTTCCATTGGCCGCCGACTGGCTTCTTGGCGTCTTCCATCAGTACTTGATGCTGTACCCGCATCTGGCGGTAGAAAAACTCCATCAACCATTGTTTGCGTCCGGTGAAGATGTCTGCCGCGTGATTGCGTGTCGTATAAAAATGCTCGCTATCGACCATCCTCCACGGAATGTGCGAACGACGGCCATGCTGGTACAGCTGCTGATCCAGACGCCATTCGTCCGGAGCCTGATATTCAAACGCCGTGGCTTGGTAGTACGCGATCAGCGCATCAATATTGGCTGGCATGGATTGCAGATTGCGCGCATCATCGATGGCGAGGTAATGTACACGATGACCAGCCTCACGCAACTGCCGCGCCAGATCGCGCATCCCGGCAAAAATAGCCAGAATCTTTTGTGCATGGTGCAGCACGTAATCGGTCTCTTGCCGCACCTCCATCAAAACATAGACGGTGGCACCATCGACCTCTCTAAACCAGCGATGCTGCAAATTAAGCTGGTCTCCGAGTATCAATCTGAGTGTGGTTTGGGATGTCATTTGCGTTGTGGTCATCATCATTCTTTACTGTGCATTCCATAGCGCTCGGTAAGTACCGTCACGATCATGATCATGGACTTGTTTTTGAATATTAAATCGTCGCCCATTGCGGGGATCAGTCCCACGTCCAGCAATGTATAACCAGTTACCTTGATTGCTATAAACGTCGTAATCAATCAATTGCGACTCAAACCAGGCGGCACCGGCACGCCAGTCGCAACCCAGATCATGGATCAGATAACTGGCGACAATCTGGCGCAAGCGATTGGATAGATAACCGGTAGCAGCAAGTTCTGCCATACCAGCATCGACCAGCGGCTCGCCGGTTCTGGCCTGGCACCATGTATCAAATCTGCGTGCACAATGAGTCGGTGGCGGCAAGCTAGTCAGACCTTGAGCAAGGTAAAGTCGCCGTCCATATTTCAGGTGCAACAGCCGGAAATAATCACGCCATAACAACTCAAACCAAATCCAGTAAGTACTGTCGTTGGCGCCGTGAGTTGCTTCAAATTCTTTCAACGCCAGGTAAGCACTGCGCGCCGACATTGCGCCAGACGCCAGCCAGGGCGAAAATTTAGTGGAATAATCTGTTCCCGTTAAACCATTGCGTGTCAGCTTATAGGTGTGCGCCAGCTTACGCTCAAAATACTGCTGCAAATGTGCAGAGGCCATAGTTGCGCCACCAGCAAATGCAGGTAAAAAATACGGAAAAGATGAGCGGCTGTCTGCGTAAATTTGAGTTTGAAGTTCAGCTTGAAGTTCAGCTTGAAGTGCAGACTCTGTGTGCGTGGTAAGCACCCGCGATATCAACAGATCGGCCTTATTCCTTTGTGCAAGTACAGCAGCGAAAGCCGGTGGCAAGGCCGGAATCTTCTCCGGTCTTGGCAGCGGCAATGGTGGCTGCACTTCATGTCGCTCGACCGAGGTGCGAAAGCTGGTAAAAACGTCAGGCAAAGCATCAACCGCAAACGGTAAATCGGAGGGGTCAAGCAGGCTGGATTGCCAGATCGTATGCACTGTCAAACCAGCTGCGCGCAAAGCGGCAACTTCCTCTTGCTCTTCCGGCGCGGCGATCTCTTCGCAATAAATTGTGGTGGCACCGATATCACGTGCGAATGCGGGCAGGCGTTCTGCGGCGCTACCCTTAATCTCTAGCAATTGACTGTCTTGCAAACTGAGTTGCGCATTTAAATCGGCTAAGGCCGATGCTAAAAAATACTGGCGGTGCTGGCTGGTGCGCGGCACATTCCAGCGTGTCATTTTCTCTATGACGGGATCGTGGCAGTACACGAGGACTAAGTTACTCGCATGATGACAGGCTTGCGTCAACGCGGGATTATCGTCCAGGCGCAGATCGTTACGAAACCAGTAGATCACGGTCGTCTCTGGCGCGGCTTTTGGTGCGGCTTTTGGTGCGGCAGTCGGGATGAATGATGTAGAGGTCATACGCTAGCCTTGCTATCGCGGCGGCAGCGTTCGGAACAATATTTCACCTCATCCCATACCTTCTCCCATTTTTTTCGCCAGGCGAACGGGCGATTGCATTGCGGGCAGAGTTTGGTCGGCAAATCCGATTTTTTGCGCATGCGCATGTGATCTTTCCTTGTTGAGCGGATGAAGAAAAACGGTATTACTAAGCTCACTTGCCAGGGTGACTTTCTGCTGGTGCTTTGCTTCACTCATTGCAGGGGAAATTAATATACTCCCCATTATTTTTACTAAATATGCCAGAATGTCCAATTAATATATGGACACTTAAAATATACTTACCATCAGTATATAAATTATCCTAAATTCTTTTTTACGTTTTTTAGACTTTATTCCCCTCTGCCGCTTGCGGGAGAGGGGGTTAAAATCCTGGCCCGATATGTACCGTCATCCGCTATAGCAAGATCAATTTCAGCTGGAGTAAGCACTGCAATTCTGCAATTGTCTTCCTGCTTCAAAATCCTAAATCTAACTGGCTATTCTGCTGCGCCGCATTGGCGGCTGATTTGCGTCGCGTTCTGCCGATATCTTTTTTGCGTGAACCATGTTTTTCTACAATCGCTGCCTTGGCTGATTTCACACCGGGTTGGGCGCGTAAGGCAAACAGACGTGCTTTGGCTTCGCGGGTGGCGAGATCAATATCGACCACCGGCATGGCGATATCGACACCCACCTGTACGCCGCAAGCCGCCTGCACATCGGGCGGCATACGCCACGGTTCAAACAACCATGAGTCGGGTACGCGCCGCATTGCAGGTAGCCAGCGGCGTACAAAGCGCCCATGCGGATCATGGTCGCTGGCTTGCTTAATCGGATTGTAAATACGCGGCACATTAATACCGGTCGTACCAGACTGCATTTGCATCTGGCTCCAGTGGATGCCCGGTTCATAATCCAAAAACTGCCGCGCTAGCCAATGTCCTACTGGCCGCCAGTCCAGCCACAGCGGATAAGCGGCGACTGAAACCAGCATGGCCCGCATTCTGAAATTAAGCCAGCCAGTCTGATGCAACATGGTCACGCAAGCATCTACTAGAGGCCAGCCAGTGCGCGCCGAGGTCAGTGCCTCGAAGTGCGCCTGATTCCAGTCATGCTCACGCAGACCGTCATAACCCCGATGCAGATTGCGGTACTCTAGTTGCGGCTCGCTCTCTAGTTTTTGGATGAAATGACAATGCCAATATAAGCGACTGACAAAAGCATTCAAACCTTGTTTTTGGCGGCTGGTACCGGGCGATAATGGTGACAACGGCGATAACGAAGCGACTTGCCGTCGAGTAGCATGCACGATTTCTCGCAAGCTGACACAACCAAACGCCAGATACGGCGACAAACGAGAACAAGCGGTCGGCGCGGATAATGGTGAAGAAATTCCGCCACGATATTGGTTGCTGCGGTCGGTCAAAAAACTGTTCAACATGCTCAAGCCACACTGCCGGCCACCGCGTTGCCGTTGCGGCGGATCGTAGGCATCCAAGCCCAGCTCTTGTGGCGAAGCAGGCAATTGCGGCATCGCCAATAATGGCGGCAGCGCGGCAAAATTTGCCGCAGTCAACTCGGGCACGGGCACACAAGGCAGGTCGTTATGCGCATTCCATTGTCGCTGCCAGCCATCACGATCTTGCAAACGACGCACCACACCAAATTGCGCAAACTCATGCCAGGCAATTTGATGGGCACGACACCAGCGGCCAACGGCTTTGTCGCGCTGGTAGGTGGCATCGTTACCGGTTTCTTCATGCGAATAAATAGCGGAAAAAGGCGCGCTGGCAAAAAGCTGATCGAATACGCTGGTAACTTCGCCCGTTAAAATATGCAGCTGTCCGCCACGTTGGCGCAAGGCGACATATAAATCGCGCAGGCTTTCTAACAAAAATTGGTAATGCTGATTTGCCGCATCAGGCTGCGCCCAAATAGAGGGTTCGACCACGTACAGACACAGCACAGGCCCTTGGCTTGCTGCGGTGTGCAAGGCGATGTGATCATGCAAACGCAAATCACGTTTAAACCAAACGATGCGATAAGTCATGGCATCATTATACGAATGCACTGAGAAATACAGGCTTAGATAGAGGCTAAATCGAGGTACAAAACCCGTGAAGAGTGAGTCAATTACGGGACATACTTTTAAGTTGATGGAGTAATTTGCCTTGATTGTCGCTGCTTATTGCCTATGCTATAGAATGATCTATTATGAATTGCGATGAATTACCATCGGTCTTTAAGATAACTGCTTAAATACTTTTCAAGATGTCATTTCAATGAGTTAACTAATTTAACAAAATAATATCCACCACGCTTAACAATAGAGAAAGTTCATCATGAGCGTTAGTTCAGTCAGCAGCAGCACAACTACCCCAACGCCGGTTACTCCGCGTCCTACGGATCAGTTGCAGGCACAAAAGCCAGACAACACCAAAACCAGTAATGACGATAACGTCAAGGCAACTGCACAAGCGCAGGCACAAGCTCAAATTCAGGCTCAAGCACAAACTCAAAATCAAGCGCCACCACCGCCAAGCCCTTCTGTGAATACGGACGGGCAAAAAATCGGGCAAGTGATCAACGTGAGTGCTTAGTTTTAAATCTGTTGAATTTAAATTTGCTGAATTTTAATCTTCATTAAGGAGATTCAAAACAGCTTTGTATTCGTAGTGTATTAATGCCGTATTTATACCCACAACGACTGGAATCTGATTATGTCGTCCAGCATGAGATAAGCTTACTAAGCCCCAGATCGTAAAAAAAATCGGCATCGCGTGTGACACGGATGCCGATTTTTTTTTGAAGTTACTTTTTATTCCAGCGCTGTCTTTGGTGTTGTGTTGTTTTGAATCTGTCTCCGGTTTAGCGCTAGTGCACTTTCGCTTCAAACAAGTTCATCGTGTAACCGTGCATAATGCGCTTGAAAAATGTCCGCAATAAAAACAAAGGGAAGCGCTGTTTTTGCACTATCAAAGTTTCTTCCACGATGGATTCGCTGGTCGCATGCTGGTAGCCGCAACGCTCAAAAATATCTTTAGGATTCTCCGGGAAAAACCGGAATTTTGCGCCCAACTTTTCTATCCTGTCTGTGAGCTTCTTGCCCGTCTTTTGGATGAAATGTTTGCTCATCAAATCGCACATCAAACTATGTTTTGGATATGCTGCACGCAATGCCTGCAAGGTTTGCTTAATTTGGGTCTCGGTCAAATATCCAAACACACCTTCCATCACAATAATGACCGGCATGCCATCATTTTTTGGCAATTTATTGGTCAAGGTTTCTTGCGAAAAATCTATTGCGATACGCTCTAGGGCATTGGCACAGGACGCTACTGGCAAACAGGTATTTTTATGCTCGATGACCTGTGGCTCATCAATCTCAAACCAATGTCCGTGATCCAGCCTGAAAGCCCGCGCATCAAACCCCGCGCCGATCAGTATCACTTTCGTTTTTGGCTGTTGAGCTAAACGCTCACGCAAAAAATCGTCAATCATCCTATGCCGTACCGCAATACTCTGATTGGGTCTGACATCGGTTTTAAGCTGGTCAAAAATCGTATTTCCGTGATCCGTCATAAATAAATGCGCATACGCGTCGCCACATAAAGGCTGTGCTGATTGAGCATCCTGAGCACGTACGCCGCAGGTATAAAACGCTGTGTCTGAGATAGGATTCATTGGATGATTTTGTGATTTGGTTTTGTTATTGATAGGGCTTACGCAAAATTATCCCGGCAAGACGAGATGAACTCAAGAGTATCGATTAAATAAAGAATCCGTGTCGAATAAAAATATACTCCCATCTTTTGGAGGCCAAATAGACAAAAGGTGCAGGATATACCTGCACCTTTTAAAAATACTCTCTACCAGTATTAAACTGACAGATCATCATCGGTACTAAGTTGATATCAAGCTTACACCACGATCGTCTGATGCTCATCGCCTTCGCGGGCGCGAATGGTACCGATGCGAGAAACGGTTTCGCCAGCGGCAAGCAGTTGCGCCATCGCTGTATCCGCATTCTCTTGCGAGACGATAACAACCATGCCGATGCCGCAATTGAAGACGCGGTGCATTTCTGCATCTGCCACGCCGCCGTGTTGTTGCAACCAGGTAAACAGTGGTGGCATGGCCCAGGCTTTGCTGTCAAGGATCGCGGTCAACTTATCTCCTAACACGCGAGGGACGTTTTCTACCAAGCCACCGCCGGTAATATGCGCCATACCTTTGACTTCCATGCTCTCCATCAATGCCAGCAATGGTTTGACGTAGATACGGGTCGGTGCCATCAAGGCATCTGCCAGAGTACGTCCGTGGAAATCCGAATTCAGGTCAGGGTTAGCAACTTCGATAATTTTGCGTACCAGTGAGAAGCCGTTGGAATGGATACCGGACGATGCCAGACCGAGGATGACGTCGCCGGGAGCAATTTTGCTGCCGTCGATGATTTTAGATTTTTCTACTGCGCCGACCGCAAAACCCGCCAGATCGTATTCGCCTTCAGGGTACATGGATGGCATTTCGGCAGTTTCGCCACCGATCAGGGCGCAGCCTGCTTGCTCACAACCAAAGGCGATGCCTTTGATGACATCTGTCGCGGTAGCAACATCGAGTTTGCCGCAGGCGAAATAATCCAGGAAGAATAAAGGTTCGGCACCTTGCACCAAAATGTCGTTCACGCTCATGGCGACCAGATCAATTCCAACGGTGTCGTGACGATTCAGGTGGAAAGCGAGCTTTAGCTTGGTACCGACACCATCGGTGCCAGACACCAGAACAGGCTCTTTGTATTTTTTGCTAATTTCGAACATGGCACCGAAACCGCCGATGCCAGCCATGACGCCTTCGCGCATAGTAAGTTTGGCGAAAGGCTTAATCGCGTCAACTAGCGCATCGCCAGCGACCATATCGACGCCAGCGTCACGGTAAGAAAGGGAAACATTGCTTGGAGTACTCATGATAGTCGTCAATAGAGGCGTGAGGCGGTAAAATAGAAGGATTGCTGAATTTGATGATTTTCTAATACGCTTCAGAAAATTCAAGCAGATTTCTGCAACAAAAACCGCTATTTTAACAAATCGACCCGAGTCGCAGCTAGTTTTTGGACTTTTTGCGGCATGTTCTGGTTTCATCCCCAGTTTTTTTCTGAAGAGAAACTTATATCCACTATGTCATTTTCATTTACCCCTGAACAAAAACAGACCGCCTTATGGTGCGTGCTTGGGCTGGCACTACTGATTTTGATCTTATTATTGGGGCCAATCTTAATGCCATTTATTGTGGCGGCGATTTTGGCTTATATCCTTAATCCTTGGGTAGATCGCCTGTGCGCTTTGCAATTAAAAGGCATCCATTTACCACGTTCACTAGCGGCGACTTTGCTGATTGTGTTGGTGATCATGTTGATACTGGCAATGGTACTGGTGATGACGCCAATTTTGCAGAAGCAGATACCGCAGTTGCAAGACCAAATACCTCGTTTTTTTGATAAAGCGAATGAATTATTAGGCCCGATGTTAGGCAAATTGGGCATTCATATTCAATTAGATAGTGCTGGCATTAAAGATATGATCACCAAGCAGCTTGACACCAGTGGTGACGAGATTGGCAAGGCAGTATTAGCCTCCATCCGCGTTGGTGGCACCGCTGTATTGGGCATGGTCGCCAATTTGATGCTGATACCGATTGTATTGTTTTATCTTTTGCTTGACTGGCATCCTTTGATGGACAGGTTGGAAAATTTTATCCCACGGCGCTGGGTCGGCAGCGTCAAATCCGGTGCCTCAGAAGTAGATAGTATTCTGGCGCAATATCTGCGCGGTCAGATCATGGTGATGGTTGTGCTGGCGATCTATTACTCTGGTGCGCTGGCGATTGCTGGTTTTGATCTGGCACTGCCAGTTGGTATTATTACTGGCTTTTTAGTGTTTATCCCGTATCTGGGATTTGGGCTGGGTCTGGCACTCGCTTTGATCGGTGCATTTTTACAATTTGATGGTTTTCACGGTTTGATTTCTGTCGCAATTATTTATGGTGTTGGTCAAGTATTGGAAAGCTTTATTTTGACACCGCGTTTAGTCGGTGAGCGTATTGGCCTGCATCCGTTGACAGTGATTTTTGCCTTATTAGCATTTGGTCAGTTATTTGGTTTTATCGGCATTCTGGTTGCCCTGCCGACATCGGCAATTTTGGCAGTAGCGGCCAAACACCTGCGCATTGCTTATCTCAATAGTTCGGTTTATCGTCAGTCATGAGGCAATTACTGCTAGATCTGGATGCGGAACAACCGCCTTCATTAGATACGTTTGTCGTCGGCCAAAATGCTGAACTGGCGCAACTGCTGAGCTTGTTTTCTACCCGTACTGCAAGTCAATATGGCGAGCGTTTTGTATATTTGTGGGGCGAAGCTGGCGCGGGCAAAACTCATCTACTGCATGCGCTGGCGAATAGCGGACAAGCGCGCTACATCAGTGCTGATGCACCTGGCAGCGCCTTTGATCATACGCCGGAGGTCAGTTTGTACTTGCTGGATGACTGTGAAAATCTGCCAGCACAATCGCAAATTGATGCATTCAACTTATTTAATGAAGCACGTGCGCATGACGGTTTTTTAGTCGCGGCAGGCAAGCAGCCGCCCATGATTTTGAATGTACGGGATGATTTACGTACCCGTTTAGGCTGGGGCCTGATTTATCAGGTTCATGGTTTAACAGATGAGGATAAAATCGATGCCTTGGAGCGATCTGCTCAGGCACGAGGGATCGTTATTTCAGGCGGCGTCTTACCCTATCTGATTACGCACTACCGGCGTGATATGTTGTCACTGACGGACATGCTGGATCAGTTAGACCATTATTCGCTGGAGACCAAGCGGGCAATCACGCTACCGCTGCTGCGGGAACTACTGCAACAACAGCAGGCGTATGACCATTAATAATATGTACTTAGTTTGTCGCCTACTCAGCCGCTACAATATCCATGCAGTATTACTACAAAATAAATAAGGCACTCCCCTAACACTATGCGCAATATTGCTTTATTTGATCTGGACCACACGCTGCTTCCCATCGATTCGGATTATGAGTGGGGGCAATTTTTGGCCCGCACCGGCGCGGTCGATGCCAAGGCCTTTGAACGTCGCAATCGCGAATTTTTTGCGCAATATCAGGCAGGTACTTTAGATCCGGTGGAATATCTAGAATTTGCACTCGGCACGCTGGCACAATTTCCGCGCTCTGAACTAGATGCGATGCATGAAGAATTTATGGATGAGGTCATCCGTCCAGCCTTATTACAGCCTGCGCATGATCTGGTACAAAGCCATTTAGACGATGATGATCTGGTCGTCATCATCACCGCCACCAATCGCTTTGTTACGGCACCGATCGCACATGCTTTTGGTGTAGAACATTTGATCGCCGCAGAACCTGAGCTGGACGCAGCCGGCAATATCACGGGAAAATTGCTAGGCGTACCAACTTCTGGTGCAGGTAAAGTCACTCATTTGCAGCAATGGCTAGCGCAACAAGGCATGCATCTGGACGATTTTCCACGCAGCTATTTTTATAGCGACTCGCAAAACGATATTCCTTTATTATCCATCGTCACTGATCCGATTGCGACCAACCCCAACACCAAACTGCGTGCCCATGCCGAAACCCAAGGCTGGCCGATTATTCACTTATTTGACGAGCAATGATCAAGAAATTTATCCGCAAAATCTTGGGCGTTAAAAGCCCGGCAGAAGCCGCAGCAGCCAAGCGCAAACCCACGGTGCTCAATGCAAAAGAACATGGCATCGATCCGCAATTGTTGTCGTCCAACGCGATCCGCGTCACTTCCACACTGCAAGAAAATGGCTTTAAGGCTTTTGTCGTCGGCGGTGCAGTCCGCGACTTGTTATTGGGTGTAAAGCCAAAAGATTTTGACATTGCCACCAACGCCACACCAGATCAGGTTAAACGTCTGTTCCGTCGTGCTTTTATCATCGGCAAGCGCTTTCAAATTGTGCATGTGATGTTTGGACAAGACCTACTGGAAGTCACCACCTTCCGCGGTGCGGCAGTTGATAGCGCGCCCAAGGACGAACATGGTCGTGTGTTACGTGACAATACGTTTGGCGAGCAATTTGAAGACGCCGCACGGCGCGATTTTACGATTAACGCGATGTACTACGATCCGGCGACACAGAGCGTGCTGGATTACCACGGCGGGATTGCCGATATCCGTAAAAAAACGCTGCGCATCATTGGCGTGCCAGAAGAACGCTATCGTGAAGATCCGGTGCGTATGCTGCGTGTAGTGCGCTTTGCTGCCAAATTACAATTTACGATTGATGAGGCAACCCGCGCGCCGATTCCCGTCATGGCGCCCCTGATCAACAACGTACCAACAGCACGGGTGTTTGACGAAATGTTGAAATTGCTGATGAGCGGTCATGCTATGGCATGCTTACAGCAATTGCGCAAAGCAGGTCTGCATCATGGCTTAATGCCTTTATTAGATGTCGTGTTAGAGCAGCCGATGGGCGAACGGTTTGTCACTCTGGCGCTGGCGAATACCGATGAACGCATACGCCAGGGCAAACCCGTGTCACCTGGATTTTTGTTCGCCTCTTTGCTGTGGCATCAGGTAGTAGAAAAATGGGATGCCTATAAAGCCGCAGGCGAGTTTGCCATCCCTGCCCTGCACCTCGCAGCAGACGACGTACTGAATAAGCAAACCGATAGTCTTGCCCTGCAACGCAAGATCGGCTCAGACATGCGCGACATCTGGGCGATGCAACCCCGGTTTGAAAAACGCGTAGGTAAAACACCGTACAAAATGCTAGAACATCCTAGGCTGCGGGCTGGCTATGATTTCTTGCTACTGCGTTGTGCATCGGGTGAACTGGATGCAGAATTAGGCGAATGGTGGACGGCATTTATGGAAGGCGATAGTGAACAACGAGAACACTTGTTGACTGTTAAACCGAAAGACACCGGATTGGTGAAAAAGCGTCCGCCACGTCGCCGCGCACCACGCAAACCCGTAGCAGAATAAACTTTATATTGTTAGGTCAGAGATGACGACACAAGCATTCATCGGCATAGGCGCCAATCTGGGTGATGCACGTGGTAGCGTAGAACAGGCAATTCTGCACTTAGCTGATTTGCCTGCCAGCCTTTTAATTGCGCAATCCAGTCTATTTAAGACTGCGCCAATTGAGTCCTCTGGTGATGATTACATCAACGCCGTAGCAGAGCTCCGCACAGATTTGAGCGCGACCGACTTGCTACTAGCGCTGCAGCAGATTGAATTGGCATTTGGGCGCGAACGCCCCTACCGCAACGCGCCGCGCACACTTGATCTGGATTTGCTACTGTATGGCTTAGAGCAAATCCATACCGATGCTTTAACAGTGCCGCATCCGCGCATGACAGAGAGGGCATTTGTGTTGCTGCCGCTGTTACAAATTAGTCCTTTAATCACGATACCTGGTAAAGGTGCGGCACAAAATTTCGCTGGTGTAGTTGCAGAGCAGGTGATTATTGAGCTAACTTCTTGAACCAACTTATTGAAATAACATACTACCCCATAGTACCTATATTAGCAGGATTAATGCCCATATAATATATGGACGACTTACCAAAACAAAGGCATACTCCCCATAAAATGCCTAATATCACTCATTTATTGGAGAATTATTTTGGCTGAATATTTGCAAGATCGTAAAGCTGTCAGCATCCCGAGCCTAGCGATACAAGCCCAACAAGGCAATAAAATCACCATGCTAACTTGCTACGACGCCAGCTTTGCGGCATTGATGGATCGCTGTGGTGTCGAAATATTGTTGGTTGGCGATTCACTTGGCATGGTTTGCCAGGGGCATAATTCAACATTGCCGGTAACAATTCAAGATATCGCGTATCACACCGCTAGCGTAGCGCGTGGCAATAAAAATGCACTACTAGTCGCCGATATGCCGTTTGGCAGTTACGCGACGCCAGAATCTGCCTTCAACAACGCCGTACAATTGATACAGGCTGGTGCGCAAATGGTGAAGCTAGAAGGCGGCGACTGGCTTGCACCGACGATCAAATTTTTGACAGAAAGAGCCATCCCGGTATGCGCCCATCTAGGTCTGACACCGCAGTCGGTGCATCAATTAGGTGGCTATAAAGTGCAAGGGAAAACCAGTGCCGCGGCCGATTTGCTCAAATCCGATGCGCTCGGCCTGCAAGCAGCTGGCGCAAGCCTCTTGGTACTGGAAGCGATCCCCGCCGCACTCGGCCAAGAAGTCACCGAGCTATTGGCAATCCCCACCATTGGCATCGGTGCTGGCCCAGATTGCTCTGGACAAGTGCTGGTTATGCATGACTTGCTGGGCGTTTTCCCCGGACGCAAAGCACGCTTCGTCAAGAATTTTATGGATGGGCAAACGACGATTGATGCAGCAGTAACGGCTTATGTCGGTGCGGTAAAAGACAAATCGTTTCCTGCGCCGGAACATTGTTTTTAATTAATCTTTTGTGAGTGGCTGCGGCAGTCTCTGTGCCACAGCCATCCAATACCAGTGACGTATCAGTGCGTTTTAAGATTTAAAACGAGCAAGGCTGGTTTCAAGATGTGCCGATAAGGTTTCTGGCGAACTCACCGTCATACCCAATTGGCGTAATAAGCCGTCCTGCAAACCATATACCCAACCGTGAATCGTCAATGGCTGTGATCGCTCCCAAGCATCCTGAACGATATTAGTTCTGCAAACATTGACTACTTGCTCAATGACATTGAGTTCACAAAGACGATTACTTTTCTCTTTTTCAGTGAACACATCACCTAGGTAGGCTTCGTGTTTTTCCTGTACGTCCTGAACATGGCGCAACCAGTTATCAGCCAGGCCAACACGGCGGCGCGTCAACGCTGCATGCACGCCTGAGCAACCATAATGACCACAAATAATAATATGCTTAACGCGTAATACATCAATCGCAAATTGCAATACGGAGAGGCAATTCAAATCGCTATGCACGACTACATTAGCGATATTTCTATGAACAAATAATTCGCCTGGCAACAATCCCAGTAATTCATTGGCCGGGACGCGGCTATCAGAACAACCTATCCAGAGGTATTCCGGGGTTTGTTGATCTGCTAGTTTTTTAAAAAAACCAGCATCTTTGGCTACGATAGCATTAGCCCATTGACGATTATTTTGGAGAAGTTGCTCGGGAGTAAGGTTCGGTTTATCATGGACGCTCATACTGTTTCTTTCTTTTTCGATAGGCGCCATTCTAACCGGGAATGCACTCTAACCCGGATATCCCCACAAGCAAATAGCAGACAAAACTTTTGCCCCGATAGCTTAAGAAAAAATCTGGATGTGATTATCCGGGTATAAATAATCAAAAACGCGGCGACAATTTCGTCATCCGCGTTTTTTTACAATAAGTAAATCTATCCAAAACCAGCTTAAAACAAGGCTAGAAACATGAATGATGTAGCATCACCAGACTAACGATAACTACTTTTATCCTCAGTCACTTCCGGCGCTAACATCGCTTTTTTTAGCGATGAATCGACTGGCTTCTCACCCAACCAAATACGCAATATAGCGTTATTAAAAACAATATCGGGGTAGGGTTCGCCTAATTTTTTACCGTTGAGATAGAAAATAGTGCCGATACCAGGCACCCAATCCGTCAGGATGATATCGCCTTTTTTCAATAGTGGAACTGACGCAAATAATTCGCCCAAGCGCAAAAATTGCGTCGTCAGTTTCACTTTTTCAGATTTGTCAGTATTTTTTTGAACACCTGACATAAAACCATCACCAAATTCATCACTACTTACTTCACGCAACATGACGATTGCAACACGCCGCGGGCCAGTCGTGGCAAGCACGTCAGGCACGGTAGTTTTTTTGTCTTTTAAATAGAGTGCAGCAGCATAGACCTTAAAAATCGCTTTGTAGCGAATGCCGGCACCATTGAGCTTTAAATCTGTGTTGGCAACATGTGCTGTGTCATCAAATTTGACACCAGCCACTTCCATCGGGGCCGCATGTGTTGCTATGCTAGTTAGGGCAAGCAATGCAAAGCCCGCTAACAAGCGCTTACTTGTATTCAAAATCATTTTTGTCTCCATTAATTTCACCCTTATAAATGCGTGGGCGTTTTCTTAGGCTATGCTAAATCAATATAAAACTGTTTAATAACAGCATCTTATTATACGTTGCCACAGCGCCACAAGGAATCCGATTACTGGAAAAGTGGTTTTATTCCACCAAATCCATCACACCACTCAATCTATTAAACAAAGACTTTCATCCTGAACAAGCCGGAGTTTAGGATTTGATATGATTTAATTATTTTCGCTAATAAAAAACCCCATCAAAAATAATTTGATGGGGTTAGCGCTTATCGTCATTGATGACAAACTGTTTTTAACAAATAAAGATATTTCATTTAAAGCTATTCAAGCTCACTCAAAAAACTTTTTAACCTTATCCATCCAAGTCTTACTTTGCGGATTGTGCTTCGCTCCGCCCTCGACAGTTAATTGTTCAAAATCACGTAGCAACTCTTTTTGCTTGTCTGTGAGTTTGACTGGCGTCTCAATCACAACATGGCAGAACAAATCACCGGCATAACCTGATCGAACCCCTTTAACGCCTTTGCTGCGCAGACGGAATGTCTTGCCAGACTGCGTGCCTTCAGGAATAGTAAAAGACGCTTTACCGCTCAGGGTTGGCACTTCAATATCGCCGCCCAAAGCTGCTTTGACGAAAGAAATCGGCATTTCGCAATGCAAATCGTCTCCCTCACGCTGGAACACCGGATGTTGTTTGATGTGAATTTCCACATACAAATCACCCGGAGGACCACCATTGACGCCAGGTTCGCCATTGCCTGATGAGCGAATCCGCATACCATCATCAATACCTGCTGGGATTTTAACTTCCAGAGTTTTATTGCGCTTGATGCGACCAACACCAGAACAAGTGGTGCAAGGTTCAGGAATCATCTTGCCAGTGCCATGACACTTAGGACAAGCTTGCTGAATACTGAACAAACCTTGCTGCATGCGAACTTGTCCATGCCCGCCGCAGGTAGTACATGTGACCGGCTGTGTACCCGGCTTAGCACCAGAACCATGGCAGGTATCGCACTCATCCCAGCTAGGCACACGGATCGTGGTATCAAAACCATTCGCGGCTTGCTCTAATGAAATCTCTAAGTTGTAACGCAAGTCAGCACCGCGATACACTTGCGGACCATTGCTACGACCACGACCACCACCAAAAATATCACCAAAAATATCACCGAAAGCATCTGCAAAACCAGCACCACCGCCACCTCCGCCGCCCCCCATATTCGGATCGACGCCGGCATGTCCGTAACGGTCATATGCATCACGCTTTTGCGGGTCAGACAGCATCTCATATGCTTCTTTACCCTCTTTGAACTTCTCTTCTGAGGTTTTACTATCCGGATTGCGATCTGGATGATACTTCATCGCTAATTTACGATAAGCCTTTTTGATTTCGTCTTCTGTCGCGTTCTTTGCGACGCCCAGAATTTCGTAAAAATCACGCTTCGCCATCTCTTTGCACCTTGTTTTATATCAGCGAATTAAGCAAAAACGCCGAGCAGGAAATCGTCAACACGATTAACTGCCCGGCGAGTCATGGCGGGAATCTCCCGCCGGACTAATTACTTGCCGTCTTTAACTTCTTTAAAGTCAGCATCAACGACATCATCATCTTTAGCGTGGGCATCGGATGCGCCAGCGTTAGAAGAAGAACCGCCTGCCGCCGCACCACCGGCAGCAGCCTGTTGAGCTTGCATATCGGCATAGACTTTTTCGCCCAGCTTCTGCGATGCAGTAGATAAAGCACCAATCTTGGTATCAATCTCAGCTTTATCGCCAGTTTTCAGAATTTCTTCCAAATCTTTGATTGCAGCCTCGATTTTTTCTTTATCGCCTGCATCCAGCTTATCGCCATGCTCACTCAAAGCTTTTTTGGTTGAATGAACTAAGGCGTCGCCTTGATTACGAGACTCAGCCAATTCTTTGACTTTTTTGTCTTCGTCAGCGTTCAGCTCAGCATCTTTCACCATCTTCTGGATTTCATCTTCCGTCAAACCGGAGTTTGCTTTAATAGTGATTTTGTTTTCTTTGCCAGTTGCTTTATCTTTCGCACCTACATGCAAAATACCATTGGCATCGATATCAAAAGTTACTTCAATTTGTGGCGTGCCACGTGATGATGGTGGAATACCTTCCAGATTGAATTCGCCCAAACCTTTATTACCGGCGGCAATCTCACGCTCACCTTGGAACACTTTGATCGTCACCGCTGGTTGATTGTCATCCGCTGTCGAGAACACTTGGCTGAACTTAGTCGGGATCGTTGTGTTCTTTTGAATCATCTTGGTCATTACACCACCCAGAGTTTCGATACCCAAGGATAAAGGTGTTACATCCAGCAACAACAGATCTTTACGCTCGCCAGACAATACCGCACCCTGGATCGCTGCACCGACGGCAACTGCCTCATCTGGATTAACGTCTTTGCGTGGCTCTTTACCAAAGAATTCTTTCACCAGTTCTTGTACTTTAGGCATACGTGTCATACCACCGACCAAGATGATGTCATCGATGTCGCTGGTTTTAACGCCTGCATCTTTGATCGCGATACGGCAAGGCTCTATCGTTTTTTTGATCAATTCTTCAACTAGGGCTTCTAATTTGGCGCGAGTGATTTTCAAGTTCAAATGCACCGGTGCGCCATTTGCCATCGCAATATACGGCTCATTGATCTCTGTTTGCTGCGCGCTGGATAATTCAATCTTGGCGCGTTCTGCAGATGCCTTAATACGTTGCAATGCGATTGGGTCTTTTTTCAGATCGAGGCCATTGATTTTTTTGAATTCTTCAATGATGTAATCAATGATGCGTTGATCAAAATCTTCACCGCCGAGGAAAGTATCACCATTAGTAGACAATACTTCGAATTGCTTTTCGCCATCGACATCAGCGATTTCAATGATGGAAACGTCAAAGGTACCGCCACCCAAATCGTAGACTGCAATCTTGCGATCGCCTTTTTCAATTTTATCCAAGCCAAATGCTAATGCAGCGGCAGTTGGTTCATTGATGATGCGTTTTACGTCCAGACCAGCGATACGGCCAGCGTCTTTAGTTGCCTGACGTTGTGCATCATTAAAGTAAGCAGGCACAGTGATGACGGCTTCTGTCACTTCTTCACCGAGGTAATCCTCAGCCGTTTTTTTCATCTTACGCAAAACTTCTGCGGAGATTTGCGGTGGCGCTAATTTTTTGTCACGTACGCTAACCCATGCATCGCCATTGTCTGCTTTAGAAATGGAGTAAGGCATCAGACCGATATCTTTTTGAACTTCTTTTTCTTCAAACTTACGGCCAATCAAACGTTTAACGGCGTACAAAGTGTTGACCGGGTTGGTCACAGCCTGACGTTTAGCGGATGCGCCGACTAAAATTTCGCCATCTTCTTGGTAAGCAATAATGGACGGTGTAGTACGCGCACCTTCTGCATTTTCGATTACTTTTGGCTGGCCGTTTTCCATAATGGCCACGCAGGAATTAGTTGTTCCTAAATCAATACCGATCATTTTTCCCATGATATTTCCCTTTGAGTTTATTTATTCACTATTTTTGAGCTCTATACCTCAGTTTTACATCGGCATTTTCGCTCTATTGGTTTGGATATCGGGCAAAAAACCCTAATTTCAAGCATTTTTTAGGGGTTTTTACTTATTTTTCTTATTTAGCTTGTGCGACCGTAACCAGAGCTGGGCGCAATAACCGATCTGCGATCGTATAGCCTTTTTGTAACACTGTAACGACGGTGTTAGCGTCTTGCTCAGCTAGAACCATAGAGATTGCTTGATGCTTGTTTGGGTCTAACTTGTCACCAGTTACAGGGCTAATCTCAAGCAGGCGGTTTTTCTCAAACGCGGAGCTTAATTGCTTCAACGTCATTTCCACGCCTTCTTTTAATGAATCAATTGAAGGAGTTTCAATTTTGAGCGCCATTTCCAAGCTATCTTTGACTGGCACCATTGCCTCAGCAAAGCTCTCAATCGCAAATTTATGCGCCTTCGCAATATCCTCTTGGGCACGACGACGAATATTTTCGCCCTCTGCTTTTGCGCGCATAAACGCATCTTGCAACTCCGATACTTTTGCTTCTAATTGAGCCAAGGTATCAACTACTGACTCTTGTCCTGCTGGTGCGTCTTGAGGGATTTCTGACACAGCGGCTTCTTCAGGATTAGTCACTTCTGACGGTTTTTCTTGCTCTTGCATTGCTCATCTCCAAATCAATTACAGATAGACAATTGATTTGGGGGGTATCCATGTCATTTCAAGGGGTATTAGCGAACTTTTTAAGCGGAGCCCGATCGCCATCAGTTTATGCTGCCAAAAAGTTAATATTGAAATATATTTCGTTACAATTTCCACACAATTTGTTGCTGAAAAAATCAGCAACATCTCCTATTATGAATTCGATAGACAATTGCAAAAAATATTACTTTCTACGATGTCGTTTAAGTATCGCATTTTATATCTGAGGGAAATAACCATGAAACTCTCCATCGCTTCCATTATCGTTTTTGCTTACGCATTAGTGATAGTTGCTTGGATTTGCACTTCACAAACTAATGTGATTTGACCGGAGGCTGGTCACTGCATGAATTCAACATAGGAATGTAGATCTGCGTTTCCATCACTATTATTTGGGTTATATACTAATTCAGTACTGTCAAATCATATACTCCCTATAATCCATCCAAAAACCATCACATTCCCCATATATTCATTTGGCGATTTAAATATACTTACAGTGGGTATATTTAATCCTTACCTTAGAATTAACACAAATTTCCCCGCGATACCTTACAATAAAGTCGGTACTTTAGTACAAGGTTTAGCACAAATAGCCGCCACAGCCCAGTTAGGGCGATTTTGTATAGTTCTTATCTAAAACATCATTTACGCCCCCTCTCTCGCCCTGATATTAAATCAAGGCAAACATAGAGTTTTTAGCATCAACTTCTTAGAATGTATTATCAGACGATAAAACTGCTCTATTTGGCCTCAAATAGTAACTTTAAAGTCCATAATTTAATTTCACTGAAATGTAAATTATTCTTAGCACTACGAAATAGATAGCGAGTCGCGTAAAATCATGGTTTTTGGAAAAGGATACAAGCATGATTTTAGTAACAGGCGGAGCGGGGTTTATTGGTGCCAATTTTGTACTCGATTGGCTAAAGCAACATGATGAGCCGGTAATCAATTACGACAAATTGACTTACGCAGGCAATCTCAACAATCTTAAGGACTTGCGGCAAGATGCTCGTCACTTGTTTGTACAGGGTGATATTAATGATGGTGCCACTTTAACGGCACTTTTAGAAAAATATAAGCCAAGAGCTATTTTGCATTTTGCTGCAGAAAGTCATGTCGATCGCTCTATTCTCGGACCTGCTGCTTTCGTCACAACGAATATTAATGGCACCTTCAGTCTGTTAGAAGCTACTCGTGCATATTGGCAAAATTTAGCAGTACCAGAAAAAGCTGCTTTCCGCTTTTTGCATGTATCCACCGATGAGGTCTATGGCACTTTAAGTGCAGAAGATCCGCCGTTCTCTGAAACTACTGCTTACGCGCCCAATAGCCCCTACTCGGCATCTAAAGCAGCGTCAGACCATTTAGTACGCGCTTATCATCACACTTACGGTTTGCCTACGCTGACTACTAATTGCTCTAACAACTACGGCGCTTATCACTTCCCCGAGAAGCTCATCCCGTTAATTATTACCAACGCCCGTGCGGGTAAAGACCTGCCTGTGTATGGCGACGGCCAGCAAGTGCGTGACTGGCTCTACGTTACCGACCATTGTGCAGCGATCCGTCGCGTATTGGCCGATGGTCGTCTGGGCGAAACATACAACGTTGGCGGCTGGAATGAACAAAGCAATTTAAGTGTCGTTCATACCTTGTGCGATTTACTGGATCAATTGCAACCAAAAGCCAATGGCAGTTATCGTGATCAGATCAAACACGTCAAAGACAGACCTGGCCATGATCGTCGTTACGCGATTGATGCGCGCAAGATAGAAAAAGAGCTGGGCTGGAAGCCAGCAGAAACCTTTGAAACGGGTTTACGTAAAACGGTGGAATGGTATTTAGCCAATGACGAATGGGTCAACCAAGTACAGTCAGGCGAGTATTTAAAATGGGTTGATTTGCAATATAAAAATGACAAAGAGGTGGTCGCATGAGCTCAACTATGACTAAACGTAAAGGGATTATTCTGGCTGGTGGTTCAGGGACTAGGCTTTATCCAGTAACCCAAGCGGTCTCCAAGCAATTATTGCCTGTGTACGACAAACCGATGATTTACTATCCGCTGACCACTCTCATGTTAGCGGGTATTAAAGATATTTTGATTATCTCCACGCCACAAGATACACCGCGCTTCCAGGAGTTATTGGGAGACGGATCGCAATGGGGCATCAGCTTGCAATACGCGATTCAACCCAGTCCCGACGGATTGGCCCAAGCATTTATTATTGGCAAAGAATTTGTCGGCAACTCGCCATCCGCACTCATCCTTGGTGACAATATTTATTACGGCCATGATTTTGAAACTCAGCTAAAACAAGCCGATAGCAATCACAATGGCGCGACGGTTTTTGCTTACCACGTTCATGATCCGGAACGTTATGGCGTAGTCGATTTTGATCAACATCGGCAAGCCATCAGCATAGAAGAAAAGCCAGAAAAGCCGAAATCTAACTACGCTGTTACCGGGCTATATTTCTACGATACACAGGTGGTGGATATCGCAAGCAATATACAACCATCACACCGAGGCGAACTAGAAATCACCGATGTCAATAATGTTTACTTAAAGCAAGCGCAGCTCAAAGTAGAATTGATGGGACGCGGCATGGCATGGCTAGATACTGGTACGCATGAGTCCCTGTTAGAAGCAGGTCAATTTATTTCGACGATAGAAAAACGTCAGGGCCTTAAAGTCGCTTGCCCTGAAGAAATTGCTTTCCGTCGGGGTTATATTGACGATGCTCAATTAGAAAAGTTGGCCCAGCCACTTAAAAAGAATGAATATGGTCGCTATCTTCTTCAACTACTCAATAACAAAGCATACTAAATACATTTCAACTTAAGAAGAGATTATGAAAGTTACCCCAACTAATTTGCCTGAAGTAATGATCATTGAGCCACGCGTGTTTGGCGATGATCGCGGCTTTTTTTACGAAAGCTTTAATGCCAAAAAATTTGCAGAACTCACTGGCGTAGAAACAAATTTCGTACAAGATAATCACTCCATGTCGGCAAAAAACGTACTGCGTGGTATGCACTATCAAATCCAGCAAGCTCAAGGCAAATTAGTACGGGTCATCTCTGGCGAAGTCTTTGATGTTGCTGTTGATTTACGTAAAAGCTCGCTGCGCTTTGGACAATGGACTGGCGTTAGCTTATCAGCCTCTAATCAGCGTCAACTATGGATACCTCCAGGCTTTGCTCATGGTTTTTTAGTAACCAGCGACAAAGCGGAATTTCTTTACAAAACAAGCGATTATTGGGCGCCAGAGCATGAACGCTGCTTGCAATGGAATGATCCTGCAATTGGTATTCAATGGCCATTAGAGAACGAGCCAGTGATGTCTGCTAAAGATCAAATAGGTAAACTGCTCGCAGATGCAGAGGTATTTGAATGAGAATTTTACTGACAGGTAGCACTGGCCAGGTTGGAAATGCTTTACTAAGTACTCTGCAACACTTGCATCAAACTGAACTCATTGCCCCGCAACGGGCTCAAATGGATTTAAGTAATCCAGATCAAGTTCGTCAACTGATACGAGATATTAAGCCTGATTTAATCATTAATCCTGCTGCCTATACGGCGGTGGATAAGGCAGAAGCTGAAGCTAATCTCGCGCAGACGATTAATGGTGACATTCCGGGCATCATGGCAGAGGAAATCAAAAAAATAGGTGGAGCGCTGATTCACTATTCGACTGATTATGTATTTGACGGAAGCAAGCATGCAGAAGACGGCAGTCTAATTGCCTATACAGAGGAAGATCAGACAGCGCCTATCAATGTTTATGGCAAGACCAAACTTGCGGGCGAACAAGCAATCATTGCCAGCAATTGCAATCATCTGATTTTGCGTACCAGCTGGGTCTACTCCACGTTCGGTAAAAATTTCTTGCTCACGATGTTGCGTTTAGCAAATGAACGGGAAGAATTAAAAATCGTCAGTGATCAATGGGGTGCGCCAACGTGGGCTGGCTGGATTGCTCAAGCGACTACGGATATTGTCAGTCAATGGCAAATTGCCGGCAGGTCTCAGGATTGGTGGAAGGAGCATGGAGGGACATATAATTTTACTTCAGATGGCACTACAAACTGGTGTGGTTTTGCTCAAGAGATCATGCGACAAGCAGATGCTAAGAGATTGCTGAAAAAAATGCTCCGGTTGTATTGGGCATACCTTCAACAGACTATCCAACACCAGCCAAACGCCCGCTTAACTCTATTTTATCAAGTGATAAATTAAGGGATGAATTGGGCATACTGCCACCAGCTTGGCAAGATGCACTGGCGGCTTGCCTAGAGCCTCATAACAATTAGACGCGCAGAATTTGACGTCCTGAATATTTACTCAGTTTACTTTATAGTCGGCATTGTCAGTGCTAATAAATACAAAATGACAGTGCCGAGAAAAGTTCGGTTTTCAATTTTTTTTGTTTTAAGCCCAGCTAATCGTCTTAGCTTTGACATACCACCAAACTCAACCAAAAAATCAATCGCCTCGATACTGTGTTTTGGTATTGAGCCAAACCGGTATTTGAAACTTGCGGCTTGCTTCGCTGCGTTGTTAAGACTGTTTTTGGCAAGGGCATACTTTACCCTTGGGGAAAATAGTAAATCTCGATATCTTCTCTTTTTCGCTCCAACTTGATTGTTTTCGTGTTGACGATAGAAGATCGTCGGATCGCTGATATGCGACACTTTGCCAAAAGTGCTCGCTACCAAAATCAACCACCAATCATGCATTACTGCCTGCTCAGGCACAGGCAACGCCAACTCTACAAGCTGTCGGTTAAACGCCATCGTGCATCCTGGAGCAACATTAGAAAAAAATATATTCTTAGCCGCTTTGTAGCCATCTGGTTTGATTTTTTGAGACTGAAAAAAAGATGTGCTGATTGTGTTTAACTGACTATCAGTGACGGTCAGATCAGTGAATACTAAAGCAGGACTTGATCGATCTCCTTCGCTCTCGACCTCAAGCAATTTTTCAATTGTTCTATGTATTTTGTTGCTAAACCAAATATCGTCTTGGTCTGACAACATAATGTAATCTGCGGTCGAATTCTTGATTGCATGATTAAAATTACTAATAACACCGCGCTCTTGATTGATAAGCAATCTTACATTTGGATGTTGCCGGGCGATCTCAGAGACAATAGCCGCTGTGCTATCTGTTGACATATTGTCGGAGATAATAATGTCACCCAAGGAAAAATCCTTAAGCATAATTTCATTAGCCAAAATCGAAGCGATTTGATCGGAAATATATTTTTTTCCGTTATAAGAAGCAAGCGCAATATCAATTTTTGGCATATTTCAAAAAATATAAAGTGGTCTGGATTCTGCTAAAAAGCTCTACATCAGAGAAATATTCTTTTTTCTCGCAACGACGATCATGGCGACAGTAATAGAAATTTCAGTAATGTACAGACTTGAGATTAAACCATTTGACTGATACTGATAAGTAAGAAAAGTCGCGTAAACAGCATGCAATGGTCCCGCAATTAAATATATCTTGCTAAGAACTTTGCTTTCGCCCAAAGCTAAAAACCGCCACTGAGACAAAATCGTCGCAACAGCAATAATGACAGGCAAAAACGCCAATGACTTCAGATAGAACGCAGCAGGTAAGAAGGCCTTACCTAAATAGCGCTCTGCAATAGTTTCTGCGAAAAAGTACATCACTAAACCGCAAAAAAACTCTAGGCTGATCAGTAAAATTGCACCTTTCTTAATGACCGATTTCGACTCTTCTGCCTTATCAGCAGCTTGGCTCAAGGCCGCAATTCTTGGAAATAGAGCAGCCGCAATCGGCTGAATAA
This sequence comes from Undibacterium sp. 5I1, assembly GCF_034314085.1. Taxonomy (NCBI): domain Bacteria; kingdom Pseudomonadati; phylum Pseudomonadota; class Betaproteobacteria; order Burkholderiales; family Oxalobacteraceae; genus Undibacterium; species Undibacterium sp. 5I1. The sequence continues at coordinate 4,446,080 of NZ_JAVIWI010000001.1, read as the reverse complement.
AACCTTGCGCAGCAATGCGAATTTTGTCAGTTGCTGCAAAATAGGCCACTTGATCTGCACCTGCGAAAATCTTTAACAGGATAATGTTGATTGTCGTATAAAAGCTAGTAGAGATATTAGATAAAAATACTGGCCAACCTTCTTTCAATAGTAACTTAATGCTGCTGATATTAACTTGAGTTTTGGTGAAAATATTCTTGGAAGATAGATAATAAAAAGAGAGTACTGCTGCAATGATGCCGGGAATATTTTGCAAAACTGCGGCTGTAACCACATCATCTGCATTTTTTACAAAGATGAAAAATAATGGCAAAGGAAGGATGCGTGACGCACCTGTAATGAGCGCCAAAGATCGCATTCGCTCTAGCCCCTGAAATAACCAAGTCGGGAAAAGTGCATTTCCGATCACTCCAATGAAACAAGCAAATATCAACGCTGTATTTTGACGAATATCGTAAAAAAAAGCGATCAGAATAAGTAAAAAAATACCCGAAGCACCAGCTAATAACAGTTTGATTGCAATAGTGTTTGCAATGACCGAAGAAATATTTTTGTTATCACTACTATTAATGGCAATCAGTCGAGTTGCTGTAATCCCAAAGCCATAATCAGTGATAAGAATGAAGTATTGGATTACTGACTGCGTAAAACCAAGTGCCGCATAATTGTTCACATTTAAAGTTCTAGTTAAATATGGCAGTGTAATGAGCGGAGCGAGATAAATCACTGCTTGAACTAAGATTAAATAAAATATGTTTTTTGTAATACTAGTCATTTATTTTAAACTGTGTGGGAATGGTTTTCTGGTACAGACTTGCATAAAATACCCAAGAAAGGCAATAAAGAAACACAGTACAACGGACTACAAAGAGAATGCTAGCGAATTTTGAGTAAGTTCGAATATCAAGATTCGCAATGCCGGATAAAAAATACTCCCCGAAGGATGCAAGAGCATATGATCCATGTCGCCATTATCAGCCACGGACACGAAAAATTACTGATCGCCAGCCAACTTGGCGGTTTGCTTCATAGCGTACACAGCGGCGATGACATTAAGGTTTGGATCAAAGACAACCGACCGAACGCAGAACTACAAAATTATTGTTCGCATTATGGGATTAGTTATACAAACTCAAAACCGAACTTGGGTTTTGGCGAAAATAATAATTTCTTATTTAAAAAGGTAAGTGCAGAGTTCGGCGTTCAACCAGGCGACTACTTTATTGTGATGAATCCTGATCTAAGTACTACGCCGAAAACAATTCGCGCGCTGGTGACACAAATGAAAAAGGATGCCTGCGTAATCGCCAGCATTAACTTGTTCAAAGATGCTGAGTACAAGCTAACGGATGCCAATATCCGCTACTTTCCGACTTACAAGTCCTTGCTAAAAATCATGATGGCAAAGTCGCTGACCCAGCATTACGATAAAAACTCCATCATGCAAGCTTCTTATGTTGACTGGGCATCAGGAGCGTTTCTAGCTTTTGACGCAGCGCATTACAATCAATTAAATGGTTTTAATCAAGCCTACTTTATGTATTTTGAAGACGTTGATATTTGCTACCGGTCTCAAAAAATAGTAGGTAAAGGCGTCTTGTACTACCCTCAATTTAAGGCGATTCATCTGGCAGCACATAAAAATCGCCAGCTTATTTCTAAGCATGCCTATTGGTTTATTTCTAGCTTCCTGAAATTTTTATCTAGACGCTACTTTGTCTATTCCCGACAAAATCCGGTAGCCAGCTTACCCTTGGCGAAATAAGCAATATGAGAAGAACTATTTTGCTCACTGGTGCGACTGGCTTCGTGGGACGGAGACTCACAGATCAACTACAACAATATGGTGAGGAACTGATTTGCGTTAGTCGCCAAGCACAAGCGACTACCAGCGCAAATACGCTTACTCGCTATGAACGCATCCCTGACTTAAGTGCAGAGACCGACTGGACAAAACTGTTATCAGGATTAACGCATGTTATCCATTGTGCCGCGAGAGTCCATGTGATGAATGAAACTGCAGCTAATCCGTTGGCGCTGTTTCGCCAAGTCAATGTAGATGCGACTATCAATCTTGCACGTCAGGCAGCTAGAGCAGGAGTAAAGCAGTTTATCTTTATCAGTTCAGTCAAAGTTAATGGTGAACATACCATTAATAACCAAGCCTTCACCGAGGATAGCAAACCCCAACCAGAAGATGCTTACGGCATGTCGAAATATGAAGCAGAGCTTGCCCTGCTGGCTTTGGGGCGTGAAACTGGAATGGCAATTACCATCATACGCCCGCCACTAGTATATGGCCCCGGGGTCAAAGCTAATTTCCTCAGTATGCTGAATTGGGTACAGAAAGGTGTTCCACTACCGCTCGCCAGCATAGACAACCGACGCAGCTTTGTGTACTTAGATAATCTGGTCAGTCTGATTCTGGCGTGTATTGATCACCCGAAAGCAGCGCAACAAGTATTTTTAGTCTCTGATGGACAGGATTTATCGACTGCGCAGCTATTACAATGCTGTGCACAAGCATTACACGTACAGTCCAGACTTTGGCCTTTTCCACCTAAGTTGCTACTCTATGCCGCTAGTTTAGCGGGTAAAAAATCAGTGGCAGAACGCTTGTGTCAGTCTCTTCAAGTTGATATTTCGAAAGCACGGCTACTGTTGGGCTGGACTCCTCCGTTCACCACGCAACAGGGCTTGCAAGCAACGGCGGATGCCATTAAAAATAGTAAATCAAAAGGATAAGCTTTGAAACGTGTATTTGATCTCAGCCTCGCTCTCATTGCGGCATGCATCTTGCTGCTTCCGGTGGTAATCGTCGCCGTTTGCGTAAGTCTGACCTCACCCGGACCTATCGTGTATTGGTCTGACAGGGTGGGTCGGTACAATAAAATTTTTAAAATGCCCAAATTTCGCAGCATGCGCGTTGATACTCCTGCTGTAGCAACGCATTTGCTAGGTAACCCCGATCAGTATTTGACACCGATTGGCTCTTTTCTCAGAAAATCGAGTCTGGATGAATTGCCACAATTGTGGAGCATACTCAAGGGCGATATGAGCTTTGTTGGTCCGCGTCCCGCTCTTTATAATCAAGACGATTTAATTGCCTTGCGATCGGCAAAACAAGTAGACACTATCTTGCCAGGACTCACTGGCTGGGCGCAAATTCATGGCCGTGATGAATTACCAATACCTGACAAAGTAGAATTGGATGTGTACTATCTGCGGCACCGGTCATTTCTCCTAGATATGCGGATCCTGTTTTTGACTTTTTTTAAAGTCATCAAGCGGGACGGTGTTACACATTAGATCAATTAAAAAGAAAAAAAGGACTTACGAAAAACTGCTCCAGCTGCGTTGCAGCGTCTAGCCAAACCAAAGTATTGTCTTCGTCGCTACGCCTTGCTGGGTCAATTTTGGGTACATCCAAAAAAAATAAAAGAACTCGATATGCAATTTCTTCTGGCACTTCCCCGCTTAAAAAAACAAGCTATTGCCGCGCTGGCAGATGCAATTTGCTTACCGCTGACGTTTATGATGGCGATTTGGCTCCGTTATGACGGGTTAACTATTGACGTACTGTCCCATTACGCCATACTAATCACTGCGGTTCCGCTCATCTCTATCCCGATTTTTATCCGTATTGGCCTCTATCGTGCAGTGATCCGCTATCTGGATCAAAAAATTATTTACATCGTCGTACTTGGTGTCACGATGTCGGTTTTAGTTCTGGCATTTATTAGTGTGATGACGCACATCATGGCTTTATCACGTGCGGTATTCGGAATTTATTGGGCCGGAGCAATTTTATATGTCGGTGCCAGTCGCTTACTGGCACGCTCATATTTATTGGGTTTTAATCGCAACGAGAATGCGATTAATGTAGCAATCTATGGTGCAGGCAAAGCAGGTGTGCAACTGGCAACCGCGTTACGTTCAGGAGACGAATATATCTGTGTCGCTTTTATTGATGATAATCCGAGTAAAAAAGCGTCTTTGATTGCCGGCATTAAAGTGAGTAGCTCAAGTGAATTACACAAACTCATTCCACAACACCAGATCAAAGAAATTTTGTTGGCAATGCCCTCCATTCCTAAAACCAGACAAAAGCAAATTCTCGACGAGCTAGAACAATACAAACTCAAAATTAAAGTCACGCCCTCGATAAAAAGTTTGGTCAATGGGGAGCTGCGGGTACAAGATGTGCGCGAAGTCGGGATTGAGGATTTGCTTGGTCGTGACACGGTAGAACCGAATCCAAGCTTACTGGCTACCTGTATCACGAATAAAAATGTCTTAGTCAGCGGCGCCGGTGGCTCCATCGGCTCAGAATTATGCCGCCAAATCTTGCGTCAAAAACCAGCACAACTACTGATGTTAGAAATGTCCGAGTACGCACTCTATGCGATAGAGCAAGAACTCAGCAACTTACAGGTGAATGAACATATTCCATGTGTGATCTTGCCATTTCTCGGATCGATCAACGATAGTGCCAAGCTGGACAAAATTTTCCAAACCTACACTATAGATACGGTCTACCATGCAGCAGCTTACAAACATGTGCCCTTAGTTGAGCATAACCCGATTGAAGGTATTCGTAACAATGTGTTCGGCTCTTTAACTCTGGCAAGCGCAGCAATCAAGGCCAAAGTCAGTAATTTTGTGCTGATCTCTACGGACAAAGCAGTGCGCCCGACCAACGTGATGGGCGCGTCTAAACGCTTAGCAGAATTGATTTTGCAAGCCTTTGCCCGGGAACAAAATCAGACTCGTTTTTGCATGGTGCGCTTTGGCAATGTACTCGGCTCTTCTGGCTCGGTAGTTCCACTGTTTCGCCGGCAAATCATGCAAGGCGGGCCGATCACGCTGACACATCCAGAGATCACCCGCTACTTCATGACCATCCCGGAAGCAGCGCAATTGGTGTTGCAGGCAGGTGCGATGACAGCAGACGGTGGTGGCGACGTCTTCGTGCTGGATATGGGCGAACCAGTCCGTATCATTGATCTGGCAAGACGCATGGTGCACTTAAGCGGCCTAGAAATCAAAAGCGATGCGACGCCAGATGGCACCATAGAAATCCATCACGTGGGCTTACGTCCGGGCGAAAAATTATTTGAGGAATTGCTCATCGGAGACAATGTAGAAGGCACGAGTCACCCGCTAATTATGCGGGCACAAGAAAAAGAAATCCCGTGGCCAGAACTACAGGTTTTATTACAACAACTGGACGTTGCATGCAATGCATTTGATTACCAAAAAGTACGCACTATATTGCTAAAAACAGTGGCAGAATACGAGCCACAATGCGGCATTGAAGATTTTCTATGGCAAGCAGAGCAAGCCAGCGAATCCGCCAATCCAGTGGCTACAGTTGCCACCATCACGAACATGAATAACGTAACAAATATCACTCATTAACTGACTCAATAAATATAAATAGGAAGCCACATGTCCCTACTCTCCCCTAGCATTTTTAAAGCCTACGACATTCGCGGCATTATTGATAAAACCTTGGATGCCGATGTCGCCTATTTAATTGGTCAGGCCTTCGGCAGTGCAGCGCTTGCCAAAGGTGAACAAACCGTTGTGATTGGTCGTGATGGCCGTTTGTCCGGACCTGAATTAATTAAAGCACTCGCCAGTGGCCTGCAAGCAACCGGCGTCAATGTGATTGACCTTGGCATCGTTGCAACACCTATGGTGTATTTCGGTACCAATACCTTGGGTGCGGCATCCGGTATTATGGTCACCGGCAGCCACAATCCGCCTGACTACAACGGTTTCAAAATGGTCTTGGCGGGCGAAGCAATTTATGGTGAGGCAATCCAGTCACTGTATCAAGCAATTGTTAATAAAGACTTCAGACAAGGGAGCGGCAGTTACAACACGCATGACATAAAAGCGGCTTACTTAGAACGCATCATTAGCGATGTCAAACTGGCGCGTCCGATCAAGATCGTGATTGATTGCGGTAATGGTGTCGCGGGTGCTTTTGCAGGCGATCTGTATCGTGGCATGGGATGTGAAGTCACTGAATTATTTTGCGAAGTTGATGGTAACTTCCCTAACCATCACCCTGATCCGGCGCACCCGGAGAATCTGCAAGATTTGATACGTGCTTTGCAAAGCAGCGATGCGGAAATTGGTCTGGCATATGACGGCGATGGGGATCGTCTTGGCGTCGTCACCAAAGACGGACAAATTATTTACCCTGATCGTCAGTTAATGTTATTCGCAGAAGATGTATTGACCCGCAATCCCGGCGCACAAATTTTGTATGACGTTAAATGTACCCGGCATATTTCCGCCTGGGTCAAAGCCCGTGGCGGTGTGCCGCTGATGTGGAAAACCGGTCATTCACTGGTCAAAGCAAAACTACGCGAAACCGGATCACCACTCGGCGGCGAAATGAGTGGCCACGTTTTCTTTAAAGACCGCTGGTATGGTTTTGACGACGGCATGTACGCTGGTGCGCGTTTGTTGGAAATTCTCAGCAAAGTCAGCGACATGACTGCGACATTAAATAGCTTGCCACAATCTGACAGTACGCCAGAATTGCAATTACAGTTAGCAGAAGGTGAAAACTTTGCCGTCATTGCGCAAATGCAAAAGAACGCCGACTTCCCGGGCGCGGATGAAATTATTACGATTGACGGCTTGCGTGTTGAGTACCCTGATGGTTTTGGTCTGGCGCGCTCATCCAACACAACACCGGTCATCGTAATGCGATTTGAGGCAGAGAATCCGGCAGCTTTGGCACGTATTCAAGCCGCGCTGAAACAAGCGGTGCTGGCAGTAAAACCTGATGCGCAATTGCCGTATTAAATAAAAATTTTGGATGAAAAGAGGATTTACATAAATTTTGTGTAGATCCTAAAAATCCGGCGTGATTTAAAGTAACTACAACAGATGTACGCAATAGCTAAAAGATATACTCCAACCTGTATATTTTATTGTCCATAGAATACCTGGACAATAAAGGATTTTTTATAAAAACCAGGGGGAGTATATGAATAAAAAGCGAATTACAAGCGAATAGTAAGCGAACATCAAGCAGAAAATCGATGCGATATAGTGGTATAAATTTCCATCAAACCTAGCTCGCCGAATCTCACTCAAATTCACACTAAGTCATATCAACTCAGCCTAGTCATATATCATCTGTCATCTATTAAGTAAGTAAATTCGTTTCGTGAAAATCCTCCTCATCCGCGTCTCTTCGCTAGGCGATGTACTGCACAATATGCCGATTGTGGACGACCTGCTGCGCCACTTTCCCGATGCGCAAATTGATTGGGTGGTAGAAGAAGCCTATGTACATCTGGTGAAACTCAATCCCGGCGTGCGGCAGATATTCGCCTTCGCATTACGACGCTGGCGCAAAAGCTTATTCACCAGCCAGACAAGGCAAGAAATTAAGCATTTTTTCACCCGACTACGCGAACAAGAATACCACCTCGTGCTCGACACTCAAGGTTTGCTCAAGACCGGCATCATCATGGGCATGGCGCGTATCACGTCAACTGGCAAAAAAATAGGCTTAGCCAATGGTACAGAGAGTTCGGGCTACGAAGGTATTTCAAGGATTTTTCATACAGACAGCGTAGCTGTCGACCGTCGTACACACGCGGTCTTACGTGGTCGCTTAGTCGCGGCTTATGCCGGTGGCTATAAAGTGGATACGCCTGCCTGTTTTGGCCTCAATAAACTCTATACAGAATCTCAGCCGCGTCCGGCATGGATGCCATCCAAACCTTATGCGGTGTTCTTTCACGGTACCGCTGGAGCGTCCAAAAAATGGGACAGATACAATTGGGTACAAATCGCTGCCCCATTAATACAACAGGATTTAGCCATTTTAATTCCATGGGGCAATGCCGCTGAAAAAGCCGAGGCAGAACAGATGGCGATACAAATGCAACAAGCAATAGTTCTGCCGCCACTCTCTATGCAGGACGCCATCATGCTGGCGCAAGCGGCTTCTATCGTCATTGGCGTTGACACAGGTCTCACTCACATTGCCGCAGCCTACGAAACACCGACCATAGAAATTTATTCTGGCTCACCGCGCTGGAAAACAGAAGGAAATTGGTCAGATGCAATTATCAATCTCGGGGATAATGGTGCGCCAGCCAACTTTATCGAAGTACAAAACGCGATTCAAAAACTATTAGTCGCTACAATAGAACAGAAAAAAAAATCTCACCAGGGCGATTAATCGAAACAAAGCACATGCAAGACATTCCGATACCACGCGATCCAAAGGTCACCGTCATCATCGTCAATTGGAACGGTGGCGATTTACTGCTTCGCTGTCTCACTGATTTGCTAGCGCAGACTTACGCTCCGCATGAAGTCATCGTGATCGATAACGCCAGTACAGATGGATCGGGTCAAGCGGCTGCAAAGCAGTTCTCGCAAATACGTGTGGTAGACGCTGGTAGTAATTTGGGATTTGCCGCCGGAAATAATCTGGCCGTCAGCTTGGCCAGTAAAGAGAGTACCTGGATTGCCCTGATTAATCCCGATGCTTTTCCTGAATCTGACTGGTTAAAAGCGTTGGTCGATGCGGCAGTGAGTAATCCACAGTTTGCCATCTTCGGTAGCCGTCTGATGGATGCTAATTCACCGAGTTTACTTGATGGGATTGGCGACATTTACCATATGAGCGGGCTGCCATGGCGCGAAGCTCACGGTCAAGTATTAAAGGCAAGTATGTTGGCGCAAAAGGAAATTTTTTCGACTTGTGCAGCCGCAGGCTTATATCGACGCGACATATTCGAAGAAATTGGGGGATTTGATGAAGATTACTTTTGTTATCTGGAAGATGTAGATCTTGGCTTTCGCTACCAATTGCTTGGTCACCGCTGTCTTTACGTGCCAGATTCAGTTGCAAACCATGTAGGCTCGGCATTGACGGGAAAACGTAGCGACTTCTCGATTTATCACGGTCATCGTAATCTCGTTTGGACCTTTGTAAAGAACATGCCAGGTGTCTTGTTTTGGCCTTTGCTACCGCTACATTTGCTACTCAACCTGACCAGTATTATTTACTTTGCAGCGCAGGGCAAAGGCAAAGTTATCTATAAAGCGAAATTCGATGCCATCAAAGGACTGCCAGATGTCTGGCGAAAACGTAAATTAATTCAAGCTCATCGCCACACGAGTATTGCCAGGTTATGGGGCTTAATCAATAAAAATGTAGCCGGTAATCGAAAGTAAAAAGTACAACTCAGTACTATTTCTCCAAAATCCGCTTCAAATAAATTCAATCATATAACCAAGCAATAGCTCATCAAGCCAATAAGCATTCGCTAAGCATATGATTTAAAACCTAGCTTCAGTCTCCCGTTATAGTCCGTTTACTGCTAAGCACAATTAAGCTTGGTCAGCATCTAAATCAAATCTTTAGCATCTGAGTAAATACTCATAAATTTGAATTGAGTTCTGGTCACGTAGCAGCTAAATCTTCTCTTCTATCACTTTAGGATCCCTGCGACGAGTAGACACTAAGATCGCATCCATGCGCTTATAAAACAATTTATTGAACCGAGAGATCGGTGACCCGCTATCTAATTCGACTTTAAATAAATGATCCTTCAACCGATCAAACTCATCGCCAAATTCTGTCCCCGATGGAATGCTAAGAGTCTTACCTTTTAAATCATTGACCGTGGATAACTTAAATTGGTTATCACTGCGCGTCACCAAAAATATATAGCTGGTATACACACCAATTGAAAAATGCAATTTTCTCTGTCGTACGGCCGTCTTAGAAATACCGAATATCAGTCCCTCGCCATTATCGACACTTTGCAGCGCCCTACGCCAAGGGTAACGTTGTAGGTTGAAATTTAAATCAGCTTCGTGCTCAATGTAATCAAGCTGCTTTAAAGTTGCCGCAGGCTGAGGAACAGATCGACCTTTATCATCCACAATGTCTTCTATCAGCAGGGTAACATCCCGATCAGATGCATAGACATTGGTCACAAAACCTAAAATCAGCACGCAAAGACTTAGCAGCCAGCCATATGGTGATCTGAATAAATTATTTGTATTTTTAGTAAGCAATTTGTGCTTTTTTACAAATTAGAATTTAAAGAAGGCTTACACGATGTGCCTGCAAAAAACATACGACGAAGACCTCACCAAAGCCTTATATTCACTATTATCTAAATACAGATCAATACTAGAATCACAATACTTCATCTATATTTTAAAAATTTACAACATAGATCGGCAGTAGTAATTGATGACTCAAAAACTTCGCTAACAAATATTTAAACTGGGTATTTCCATTAGAATTTGTGCTGATGTCAGAGGCAGTTTTGACGTGAGGGTGTTATAAATAAGGCGCTCATGGGAAGCCACAAGCGGCGAAGTGCTTCAAAAATGACAGGAAATATGCCGTCAGCACTCAAATAGCACGCTTGGTGCGCCTAATGGAAAATCTCGGTTTGACCAACTTTCAGCCGCATATTAAGCCACTACCAATATACAAAGCTACTGATTGATAGTTCAATCGCTACATATCGAATAAGCCCTCTATTCCTGTCATAAGAAAAGTATTGTTTTAAGGTATATTCCAGCATCACTATTATTCCAAACGAGGACATTTCTCCTCGCGCCTGATGACGTCCACCCGTAAAAATCTTGATGGCTTTGCCGTCACCACCATGATAATGCTTTGCATTTGTTGGGGCTTACAGCAAGTAGCGGTCAAAATCGCCGTCCCCATCATTAGTTCAAGCATGCAATTAGGCTTGCGTTCTGGCTTAGCGGCAGTCTTGGTTCTGTGTCTCATTCTGGTAAAGCGAATTCCATTTTCTGTGCGCGATGGTAGTTTTTTGCCGGGGATGCTGGCAGGCAGTTTGTTTGCTGCTGAGTTTATGTGTATCTCGATCGGTTTGAATTACACCTCGGCCTCTCATATGTCAGTTTTTTTATATACTGCACCGATTTTCACTGTGATTGGTTTGCATTGGCTGATTCCCTCTGAACGTATGCAGGCTAGCCAATGGCTGGGGATCATATCTGCGTTTGCGGGTGTTGCGATCGCGTTTTCAGCGGCATTTCAAACCAACTCGCATGCGCTGAGCGATATTTTGATCGGTGATGCTTTCGGTATCGCTGGCGGCATCTTGTGGGCGGCAACTACGGTAGCGATCCGTCGCTCTAAGCTATCGGAGGCGCAACCGACTACAACGTTGCTATATCAGTTGTTGGGAGCGGCAGTCCTACTGCTACTGTTCTCTGCGCTTAAAGGTGAGTTTCAGGCGGAAAAATTCTACCCGCAAGACTGGGGGATCAGCATCTGGCTAAACCTCCTTTTTCAAACCATTATTATCGCTTTTGCTAGCTATCTAACCTGGTTTTGGTTGTTGCGCCGCTATTTGGCATCTCGTTTGTCGGTGTTCTCATTTTTAACTCCGCTATTTGGCGTAGCGGCTGGCGTGCTGTTATTAGATGACCCGATTAGTCCGAGCTTTTTGCTGGGCGCAATACTGGTGTTAGTAGGCATTGTGTTGGTCAATTTTCGCCGAAACTGATACCCTGCTGCCATGCGTCTTTTATATTCTTTTGTCTGGTTTTTATCTCTTCCGATTGTCTTATTACGACTCTGGGTAAGAGGCCGTCAAGAGCCTGGTTATCGCCAGCACATTGCTGAACGTCTAGGGTTTTATTCCAGCTATCGTCATCAAAAAACAATCTGGGTACACGCGGTATCTGCTGGCGAAACTCGTGCCGCAGAACCATTAGTGCGTGCTTTGCTACGACGTTACCCGCAACATCATCTTATTCTCAGTCATATGACGCCAACAGGTCGTGCCACCGGCGCGATTTTGTTTGCCGATATTGCCGACCGGATTACGCAAGTGTTTGTGCCGTATGACATTAGTTTTATCGTCCAGCGATTCTTAAAGCACTACTCCCCTTCTTTATGCGCATTGATAGAGACCGAAGTCTGGCCGAATCTGGTCGCCCAATGCAAGCAAGCTGGCGTACCAGTTGCGCTAGTCAATGCGCGGCTATCAGAAAAATCCTTGAAGAAAGCCTTAAAACTCTCTTCTCTGATTTTGCCAGCGGCACAAGCTATTACTTGCGTTGCCGCGCAGTCAGGGCCAGATGCCGCACGTTTAAACATGCTGGGAGTAAGTAACTTATCTGTTACCGGCAATATGAAATTTGATGTGACACCGCCAGATCATATGGCCGAGAATGGTGCAAGATTGCGTCATTGGCTAGGCGACCGCCAAATTTTTCTCTGTGCGAGCACCCGTGATGGCGAGGAAGAACTCTTACTCAAAGCCTTCGTCGCCAATCGACGACGCGACAAATCCAATACCTTACTCGTCATCACGCCACGCCACCCGCAACGTTTTGATCAGGTCGCCACCATGCTGACGCAGCATGGTCTTAGTTTTGTCCGCCGGTCCAGCATGGATTTAACGATACAAGAAAATCCCTTATCCGCCTCAGTGGATGTAGTACTAGGCGATAGTATGGGAGAAATGTATATGTATTACGCGGCTTGTGATCTGGCCTTTGTAGGCGGTAGCCTGGTCAATCTGGGCGGCCACAATTTAATTGAAGCCTGCGCCATGGCAAAACCCGTGCTAACAGGTCCATACACTTTTAATTTTTCAGAAATTACCGAACAGGCCATCGCCGCAAAAGCAGCGCAACGTGTAGCAAATTCTGAAGATTCAATTCAACAAGCTTGGGCATTATTAGATCAACCTAATACTCTCAACAGCATGGGACAAAACGCCCATGCTTTTTTCATGCAGCATCAGGGTGCGACTAATAGAACCATGACGATGCTAGAAAATTTTATCAACATTAGCTAAACCCTCTTGGGGTTATGTTCACACTACTAGCTTTGCCTCGTTGCACCTCATCGATCATTGCGACCACTGTATAAAGCGAAAGTTTTTCTGAGGTCTATAATTGAACTAAGGCTCTTTATCAAGGCGCTATAACGCCACACTACGCTCAGGCGCATTTTCAGCTATTTATAACGATTTACCAGACGATAAGGAATTTCCTTATCGTCCAGACAATTATTTTCCCAACAATCAAACCATCAGTTATCGCCATCAACGAACGGATTAGCAATCAAATGAACGCCAACGACAAAATACTCGGTATTACAGAAATGCCACCGCAAGAAATCTCCTTAGATGTATTACTAGAAAAATATGCCAAAGGTGATGAGGCCACAATTCTTGAGGTACAACAACGTGTAGCCAAAGCACTTGCCGTAGTTGAAGGCGCAGATTTCCATGGCTATTACGAAGAAAAATTTTTATGGGCGCAACAAAATGGCTTTGTGCCTGCGGGTCGAATTAATTCCGCTGCAGGCATGGATTTACATGCCACGTTGATCAACTGCTTCGTCCAGCCGGTTGGCGACTCCGTCTCTAGTACAACGAATGGCAAGCCAGGTATCTATACAGCTTTATCAGACGCGGCTGAAACCATGCGGCGCGGTGGGGGCGTAGGTTACGACTTCTCAACTATACGTCCAAAAGATGCCCTAGTACGCGGCACCCGTTCGCGTGCATCTGGACCAGTGTCGTTTATGCAGGTATTCAATGCCTCTTGCTCCACAGTAGAGTCTGCCGGTGCGCGCCGCGGTGCGCAAATGGGTGTGTTACGAGGCGATCATCCTGATATTCTGGAGTTTATCCGCTCCAAAGATCAGGGAGGTTTAACTAACTTCAATATTTCCATCGGCGTCACCGATGAATTTATGGAAGCCGTTGCGAAAGACAGCGACTACTGTCTGGTACATAAAGCGGAACCCGGCGAAGAAAAGAAACAAGCCGGTGCTTATCAACGTGAAGACGGTATCTGGGTCTACCAAACATTACGCGCCCGAGCCTTATGGGACGAAGTCATGCGCTCTACCTACGATCATGCAGAGCCAGGGATTTTGTTTTTGTCCCGTATGAATACAGAAAATAATCTGTACTACTGCGAGAAGATTGAAGCAACCAATCCGTGCGCAGAACAACCGCTGCCAGACTATGGCTGCTGCTGCCTAGGTTCAATCAACCTGACTAAATTTGTGGCAGCACCGTTTACCGATGCTGTCAGCTTTGATTATGATAAATTCAAATCTGTAGTTAGTATCGCGATCCGTATGCTGGATAACGTATTGGAAGCAACTGCCTGGCCACTCCCGCAACAGCAGGCAGAGGCACAATCCAAACGTCGCATTGGCCTTGGCTACTTAGGAATTGGCAGTACGCTGGTGATGATGGGTCTGCGTTACGACTCGGATGAAGGTCGTGCGGTCGCACAAAAAATCTCCGAAGTGATGCGCGATGCCGCCTATCTAGCATCAGCAGAACTTGCCAAAGAAAAAGGTGCTTTCCCGCTGTTTGATAGTGATAAATACCTATCTGGTCTATTCGCCAAACGTCTGCCGAAAAATCTGCGAACCGTCATCGCGAAAAATGGTCTGCGTAATTCTCACCTCTTATCGATTGCGCCAACGGGCACCATTACTTTAGCTTTTGCAGACAACGCGTCCAACGGGATTGAACCAGCATTCTCATGGGTATATAACCGTAAAAAACGCATGGCCGACGGCGAAAGCAAAATCTATGAAGTCGCCGATCATGCCTGGCGCTTATACCGCCATATGGGCAATGACGTCAGTGACGATAGTAAATTACCAGCGCAGTTCGTCACCGCACTCAATATGTCGGCGACCGATCATATGAAGATGCTGCAAGTAGTACAGCCGTTTATCGACTCATCGATCTCTAAAACTGTCAACGTACCTGCAGATTATCCGTATGAAGATTTCCAAAATTTGTATATGGATGCCTGGCGCGCAGGGTTAAAAGGTCTTGCCACTTATCGTCCCAACAGTATTTTGGGCAGCGTGTTATCTGTCGCAACAGAACAGGCAGCGCCACAAGTAGCGACGGTTCCAGATGATGATTTACTGCGCAAACAGTTCGATGGTCGCCCATTCGGCGATCTGGAATCGGTCACATCCAAAGTACAGTACATGACATATGAAGGTAAAAAAACCGTCTACCTCACCGTCAGCTTTATTCACCTGCAAGGTATGGTAGGTGGGGAGCGTGTCACCATCGAACGTCCATTTGAATTCTTCATGCCAGCAGGTCAAAAGAACGATGGTCAGCAATGGATATCTGCCAGTATGCGCCTGCTATCCATGGCAGCCCGCTCCGGTGGCTCCATCGCAAAAGCATTGGCGGATATGCGTGAAGTTGTCTGGGACAAAGGTACGGTTCGCTGTGGCACGATCACCAAAGAAGACGGCACACAAGCACCACTGTTCCACGAATCAGAAGTAGCGGCGATCGGCTATTCACTACAACGCATCTTGATCAAACGCGGCTTTATCGACGCTGCTGGCAATCAGATTCCCGTGACAGTGCTGGCCGAACAATTCCGCAATAAAAGTCTTGCCTACGGCATGGACGACCTTGCCTATGAAGGTGAATCAGCACCGATTAACTATGTCGCCACTGGAAAAAAATGTCCCGACTGTGGCGCATACGCGCTGCAAAAAATCGATGGGTGCAGTCGTTGCGTTTCATGTGGATATGTTGGGGCTTGCGGGTAATTCGACAATTATTGGCGCAATTCAATGTGTGGGTTCAGGCATAAAGCTGGACTAACTATTTGAATCTGATGCCAAAGCAATTTATGATTTAAAAAAATAGGGTCCGTTGTTAACATGGACCCTATTTTCGTTCGACGTATAGCTCTATTTTCATTTTTTAGCTAAATTAAAACTCACACCAGCTTTGTGATTTGCAAGAGTTCATGAGAACTTCTTTCTCCTACCCCCATCTCGCAATAGTAGCCAAACTATTCACCAACCACAGAGTATGGCTTGCACGTAACCCAAGGAATCTAGTCTTTGAACCACTTGCGAATTCCAGCCCCAATTCTCTGTCCTATTTTGTATGACCTCGAAACATTGTGCTTTTTAGGCGTTAATATTTCAAACACCCGCGATTGCACTGGGACTCCTTCTGCAATGACAAAGTCCGCTCGCAAACCCAAGAACTCACCACCATCCTGCTTTGTCGTGAACGTACCGTAAATTTGGGATGATTGTGAAGCAATGTATCGGGTAGTGCTACTCCACTTTTGCTGCATTATGGAAGTCGATGCGCCAGGAGGTAAATAATTAATTTCAGCAGTTTTGTATTTTGATAATACTGGTTTCATATGCGTATCATTAAGTCCGAATCTACTTGGTTCAACTATTTCATAAATATCTAAACACAAATTCCACAAGGACGCATCTCCGAGGTTTTCGACTGTGAAATCATAGGTGTCGAGTACTTCTCCTGGTCGCAGAAAGATTCTTAGTCCTTGATAATTGGTGATGCTCATTCGAATATTCCCTTCACAAAAGGCCACACGATAGTTTTTAGGCGAAATTATCCATTCGTTGTTGATGATTAAAGACTAAATGTAACGAAACCGCTTGCCATTGAAAAGTCTTTTGTCTCCCTATCCGGATACACAGAAAAACTTCACAACAAAAAAAGATAGTTGAACACGCTCAATCATCCGCACTCCAAGTCTTTGGTTTTAAAAGAATCTATTTTCGACAAAGGGAAATCATGTAAATTTCCGATGAAAGTTGCAGTTTATGTCTTAAGCTTTTAACCACCACTACTCGTCCGAACTTGGTTTTCTGGTGCCGCTACAAAATCGTTTGGCCTCAGCCTCATCTTTTGACTCAACCTGGGCCTCAAATTCGCCAAGTTTTTCCATAATCAATTTATTTCTACGATATTTCTTCATAAGGCCTGCAAGCTTTTCGTCGGTACCTGAGCAAGACTGACAAATGAACCAATCAATATCGGCTTGCCGTTCATTGTCATAACCTGGCTCGCCGCGCCAATGGTCGCAAGATTCACGCTCAGCTAGAAAGACAGCAACGTCTTTAGGCAATTCTGGTGGTACTGCCCACATAGAAAGATGTACGAGACCAACCAGAAGAAAAATATAGATGGCGGATTCAGCTACGAAGAGCAACGGGAGGTAAGTTTTAGGGGGAGTATATCCAAATTATAAAAAACCTCAAACGGCGTTCGATAGCCGAGGCATTTCCTAGGGCGATGATTGAGTTGATTGACTGCCCGTTGCAACTGGGCTTGAGTGATTTCCTTGAAGTTGGTGTTCTTTGGAAAGTAGTATCGTAATAAGCCGTTCGTGTTCTCGTTGAGCCCCCGCTCCCAGGAATGATACGGATGAGCGAAGTACACTTGGGCTTGCAGATGTGCTGCGATGGACTCATACCCTGCAAACTCCCTGCCATTATCGAACGTGATGGTATGGCAGTGCTGCTGATGTGGCGTGAGCAGTTGCTCGATGCTGGCAGCAACTCCTTGCGCGTGTTTGCTATGATGTTGCCGGGCTAAGGTAAAACGAGAGACACGATCGACCCGCGTAATGACGATACCTTGCTGTTTCTTGCCAATGATCGTATCGCCCTCCCAGTCGCCTAAGCAGATTTTTTGATCCACGATCGCGGGTCGTTGGTCAATGCTGATACGGTTCTTGAGCATGCCCCGGCGCTGTTGACCACTACCGTAGCGTTTGCGGTAGGGCTTCTGACCCCGCAGATGCTTGAAGAGAGTGCCGCCCGCTCTGCGGTCAGCGTAGATGCGCAGATAGACGGTTTCATGACTGCTCTTCATTTTTTCCTGCCGTTCCAGGCTTAACCGTTCGATTGCTTGCTGCGGCGATAAGTCCATGCGCAGGTAGGTCGAGACGGCGAGCCAGTCGTTGTCATCAATACGTCGTGCGTTACGACTATTCTTTTGTCGTTCGTCGGCTATTTTTTTCGCTTGTAAGGGGCGCCATCCGCCTCCTCCGGTATTGCGCTTGAGTTCCCTGTGGATGCTGGACTTATGACGATGGAGTGCGGCAGCAATCTCGCTGACTGTCTTTTTTTCTAACCGCAGTGCGTAAATTTGGTATCGTTCGTCTTGGGTTAGGTGTGTGTAGCGCATATTCGGCAACTTTCGACTGGCTGGTCAAAAGGCATGAATGCTATCGCATCTGACCCTTTGACTTTTTATTCAACGTTGCTCTTCGTACTTGAATCCGCCGATCAATTTCATTTATAGCCTCATCGTCGCCTCTGTGGTCATTAGCTCACGCTTCAGCATATTTCAGCGAAATGCCACAATTTGTGAACAGTACAGCTTTAACTTGTGCTTAGCCAATGGACTTGTACGTTGCATCAAACATCCCGAAGTTCTTGGGCAGGATCGCGGCGTCCATAGATAGTTGATCACCAAAAGCACAGTAGTAGACGCTGAATACAAGTAGAGCACCATCCGGCTCATTGAGTATTCTATTTAATGTAAAGAAACGCTTAATTTCCCACTATAAATGACGAGAATTACCATGGCGATGGTGGACACTAATTTATCGTAAGCTGAGGCTTAATTAGCGTTAATCTCTTCAAAAAACGTCTGGCGCTTTTTCTTTCAGTGTTGCTCTATTCAAAAAGTTTTGATTAGATTCGACTTTGATTTTACCTTTAGATATCAATTGCTGCTAAGCTAATGTTGGAAGATTGATATTAAATTTAGTTGTTTATCTCGTCAAACTTACCCAACTAGCGGCCGATACACCATGACGGCAAATTGATAGCTACTTGAGGTTTTTATTGATTTACTTAGTAAGGCCTTTTTTCAGGAAAATAAAGAAATGAATTCATTCAGCGACCTGTCACCCATACTTATTCCAATCACAGCTCTGCTTATTCCGATCGTCAGTATCATTGCCTGGGTCGTTTTGAAAATTACACGTCTACATTTATTACATGAGACCGTGCGCCATTTAAGTGAGCATGGACAACCAATTCCGCCTGAACTTTTAAGTAAAATAGTTAACGATAAATCTTCTTAACTGCGGATAGTTATACGCGTGATTTAGATTCGAATTTCAGTCTGAAAGTGACGCGGTGTGTGGGTGACAAATTCGTTTTATCACAGCATATCGCTCGATTGATCAATGTGATATTTTCCCAAGTAGCCAAAATGTTTAGGTACGCAGGAGCAAAGTCTTACTTTGTGCGCAGTACCACATTGCAATAACAGGTCCGTCGTTAGGTTTTGGATCTCATCCTATGTGCTTAATGTTGCTTGGCATATGGACCCAGAGGTGCATACGTTCTTCATACACTGAAACGCTGGGTCCCGGAAAAGAGGATTCAGCAAAAGCACCTACAGGTATGGCGACCGCCTCAGGGTAGGCATCTAAGGTGTAGTACACGGTCGCACCGCAGACCGGGCAGAACCTGAATGTACATTTCGTTCCTTCGTCTCCGATACGAATATATTCTGTGCTTGCGCCAACGACCGTGACCGCCTCTTTTGCAAACCGTGCTTGCGCAGCGAACACGCTGCCAGTGCGGCGCTGACACGCCAGACAGTGGCACACAGATACGCCCAAGGGTTCGCTGGCGACATGCGCTTGCAACTGCCCACAGCTGCAGGAGGCAATTCGAGAAGATTGCGGAGATATAGGATGCATTCTGAGTCACCTGATTCAAATAAAGTGAAAAATTTGCCTAGCTTTGCAGATCATCCGCCTATCCTGGCAATCCGTTCATAGCAGTTACAAACCAACAAAATTGCTCGGTCTTATTAACAATCGTCTACGTACACGAGAAATAGTTTACGTATGGAAAAAACCTACGTCTAGTGGGTTTGAAAGTACGCTCGTTTTAATGATATCCGGCTTTCTATACAGATGGGTGCGGAAGAAATCAAATCACCTAATACTTGAAAAAAACAAGCGCGGCATCCATCTGATTTGTTTGAAATCGCCAGATAAATCTATCGCTGATTGGAATAATGTGTCATTTTTCCCTCGCCCTCCTCAACTACCGCCACGCCCACGCGAAGTCGCTATGCAAATAGTCGAGCAAAAGCATTCTCACGCCATTGACCAGCGCGTCCTGATAATCGAAAAGAAGATAGCTGACGTAAAGCCACTTTTGCCATTAATCAAATCCAAATAATTGATAGCAATCCTGTTTCAAAGTCCGATTTGTCAATAAGCACATTTAGTATTTTTGACGTCCACGGCATCGAAGCACAAATGGTTTCTTCGTACCGATCACCTCTGGACTGCTTGAATCAATCGCCCTTTGCAGAAGTTCGTTTTCCGGACGATTATTTACAGAAAAACCAATATACTCCCCATAAAATAATAAAAATATCACTTATAGACCAATGATTGCTTGGACAATAAAATATATCTATAGGGAGTATATATTTATACCTCAGTTAAACAAGCATTCATCAAGATGTCTAAAAGTGCCATTTAATCCAGCCATCGCGCCATACCAGCATGAACGAAACAGGTAATTTAACCTGCAAACGGAGCTCTAACAAACAATACTCAAAGTACTTTAACGCGAAGAAACACTATCAATACAAAGCCAGGGCTTCAGTCCTTACTGCGTTTAAAAGTAGCTCTGCGCCGGGTGACATTAAGCGCTCTTGTTGCCGGATAATCCCAAAGGCATCCATCGCACATGGGAGCTCGATCGGCAAAATGCTTAGTACATTTAAAGAGGCGTAATACCTTGCGACTTCGATAGGCATGACATGCAAAGAATCGGTTTGCTGTAAGAGTGCGGTAATCAGCAATAGCGCCGTAGTATCTACCACATCAACCGGTGGCAGCAGGCCTGCCCGGCGGAACATCATGTCAAAGCGATGGCGCAAGATGGCGCCTTGTGGCGGTAATATCCAGGGTTTAGTAGCGATGTCTTTAAGCTGCAAGTTTTTATGTGTTAACAACGGATGCTCGTTACGAACGACGGCACAAGCGGGTTCTTCTGTGAGTTCTTCATATATCAGGCTAGAGCCGTTTTCTTTTTCCAGAATGCGTCCGATCATAAAATCGAGCGAGCCATTTTGCAGTCGGTCTAGCAAAATATTACTTTGATCCATGTGCACGCCTATACGCAACAAAGGAGCTTGCTGTTTAATGCGAGCGATCGCGCGTGGCAATAACGCCATGCCCGGCGTCATGATGACACCTACCTCCACTTGCCCAACGAGACCTGACCTCAGGGCGACGATATCGTCATGCGCAAGCGACAGGTTAGTCAGTGCCATTCGGGCGTGACGGATCATGGTCTCACCATAAATCGTCGGCTCCATACCGCGTGGCAGGCGCTCAAACAGACGTACGTCCAGCATTTCTTCCAGGTCTTTTAATTGTTTGGACGCTGCAGGTTGCGTCATATGCAATGCATCAGAAGCGCGGTGGATATTGCGGTGTTCATCCAGAGCGATTAAGAGTAAAAGTTGCCGGGTTTTTAAACGTGCTTTTAAGAACCAGTTGGGATTGAGCGTATCCATCTTTGAAATCATCGTGTCATTAATCTTGAAAATGATACAGCATTGATTTTGGCGGCATCTCTTTACCCACGAGTTGTCTTAGGTTTGAGTCACACTATTTTTAATGAATAAAAATAGCTTGCTTAAGCTCTGAAATCAGGGTTTTCGACTAAATCCTGTCCCGTCGCTTTAGCCGGCATAGAAAAAATATTCGGGTCGCCTCGGCTTATTACATCAATACGCTGTAGTTCTTCCGTCGTGAAGTGCAAGTGATTCAGCGCATCTAGGCTGTCGTCTAGCTGTGCCACTGTGCGGGCACCAATCAGAGTTGAAGTAATGCGATCATCACGCAAGGTCCAGGCTAACGCCATTTGTGCCAGGCTCTGGCCTCGCTCCAACGCAATCTGGTTGAGTGCCTTGATACGGACTAATACCTCAGAATTGAGACCGTTACGCACCCAGTCCAAGCGTGAGGCGCGCGAATCAGCAGGAATTTCTTTCAAATATTTGTCCGTCAAAAAGCCTTGCTGTAGTGGAGAAAAAACGATCGTGCCCACTCCATTCTCTGAGTTCATTGTCAGCAACTCCGGCTCTATCCATCGATCCAACAAGCTGTAATTAGGTTGACTGATCGTCAAAGGTACTCCCTCTGCACACAGACAATCTGCTGCTTTTTGTGTCAGAGCAGGACCGTAATTGGAGATGCCTATGTACAGAGCTTTACCTTGGCGCACCATCTGTGCCAATGCGCCCATGGTTTCTTCGATCGGGGTATGGGGATCAGGGCGATGACTATAAAAAATATCCACATAGTCCAAACCCATGCGCTGTAAGCTTTGATCAAGACTGGCGACCAAATGTTTTTTCGATCCGTTCATACCACCGTAGGGACCTGGCCACATATCCCAGCCAGCCTTGGTTGAAATGACAAGTTCGTCACGATACGATTTAAAGTCCTCGGCAAACAGGCGTCCAAAATTGCGTTCTGCAGCGCCAAAAGGTGGGCCGTAATTATTTGCCAGATCGAAATGAGTGACACCTCGATCAAAGGCACGACGCAACATCGCTCTTTGGGTTTCAATCGGATTAATATCGCCAAAATTTTGCCACAAACCTAGTGATATCGATGGCAACTTCAGTCCACTGCGACCGCTACGGCGATATGCCATCGTACCGTACCGTGAGTCATGTGCTTGATAGATCATTTGTGATTTTCTAAATTAGATAGATTGGAGCGCCAACTTACACGTAGGAGCAAAGCATCCCCAGCATAGAAAGCAAAAATCTATTTTTTGGCTGGTAACAAGCGACTTTGATAGCGATCTAAATCCTGCGGATTAACCACTGGCCAGCCTTCCGCATCCCAGCTCATTTCCATAATTTTTAGCTTTTGCAGGTACTTGTCAGCGGTCTCGTAGGCATGCAGTACGAGATAGTCTTTGCCATCAAACTGGTAAGCGCTGTTGTGGCCTACACCCGTCCATGTCGGTGTTCCTTTTAACAGCAAAGAACCGCCACCTTTCGCCAAATCTTTACCGGCTTTATCGAGATAGGGTCCGCTTACTTCAGTAGAGCGTCCCACCATTAAATGATAGGTGCTGTCCGCGCCACGGCAACACAAACCCCAAGAAACGAACAAATAGTAATAACCACCTTTTTTAAAGATGAAAGGTGCCTCTATTTCTGCCGGAGGAGCGGATTGGTTGACTCCCAAGGCTGGTTGCTCGCGTTGAGCGATAGAACGCCATTCTTGCGGCTGTGCTAATTGAGTCCAGTTGTCATTGAGCTTCACTAGTTTAATACCGCTCCAAAATGAACCAAAAGCCATCCATCCGGTTCCTTTACTATCGGTGATGATATTCGGATCAATCGCATTCCACTCATCCCGACCCGGCACAGATTGCAGCACCATACCGTGATCTTCCCAATGGTAATTTGGCGAACGCGGATTCAAGGTTTTGTTAGTGGTTACGCCGATACCAGATGCATTCTTTCCAAAGCCGGATACTGAATAATATAAGTAATATTGACCATGATGAAACTGAATATCCGGTGCCCAAATATGGTCATTAAACTCCGGCGCAACAGCACGCGCCCAAGTCGGTGCATCTGCAAAAACACGCCCTTCCAGCTGCCAGTCCTTCATATTCGATGAGCTATAAAATGTGATGCCAGGCCCAGTACTAAATACGTAATAGGTGTCGCCCTCTTTCGCCATCACCGGATCATGCACGCTGACTTGTGGAACTGGTTGCACTTGCTGAGTCGGCTGAGCGAGCCCAGGCATCATCAACACAAAACCACATATAGCGGCAAGGGTGCGGAATAAACTAGATATCATGAAGTCCTCAAATCACTGACTAACTTACGAACTAACCGGCAAACCACATTGAATATAGTTCAGCCGTATTCAAATCACACCCAACCAGCATCGACAATAAATTCTTGTGCGGTACACATAGCACTATCATCCGCCGCTAAAAATAGCACCATGGACGCGATATGCTGCGGCATTAATTTTCCAGGCAAACATTGATTCTTTTTGATCTCAATTTCAGCAGCATCATCCACCCATAAATCGATTTGACGTTGCGTCATAACCCATCCAGGCGTCACGGTATTCACCCTGATACCATGCGACCCAAGATCACGTGCCAAACCGCGAGTAAGTCCGACAACAGCCGCTTTTGAGGTGGCATATACCGGATAACCAGCGCCTTTGATATGCCATGAAATGGAACTGATATTGATGATAGACCCACCGCCTTTACGTTTCATACCTGGTAGTACGGACTGACAGGTAAAAAACATCGGGCGCTGATTAATGGCAATGCGCTCATTCCAATAGTCCAGCGTGACATTTTCGGTTTCATGACGCTGATCGTTGGCTGCGTTATTGACCAACACATCAAAATCCCCAATTTCAGTTGCGAATGCAGCCATCACTTTTTGCAACGAAGGAATATAGGTGATATCGCAATGACTAAATAATGGTTCAAGATCGCCGGCGGCTGCGATGCGACTGCAAAGCGCCCGGCTAGCCTCTTCGGCTATATCGACAAAGGCGACCTGCGCACCCTGCGCTGCAAAGGCAGCGACGATTTCCTCACCGATACCACTGCCGCCACCAGTAACGAAAACACGCTTGCCTTCAAGGCTGCCGAATTTGGCTAACTGACTCATCTTGTCTCCTATTTTTTTGTTAGTGAGCGTACTTTTTTTGTTAGTGAGCGTACTTTATAGTTACTTTTTTTGCTCATTGTATGCGCCCGCTGATTACATTCACTGCCTGGTCAGAGCACCATCACGACGACGCCAGATTCCAAGAGGATTATCCTCCTGTAAAGCTTGCGGCAATAAGGCTTGCGGCATATTTTGATACGACACCGGCCTTAAAAATCGATGGATCGCAGCAGTACCGACCGAAGTGCTGCGACCGTCCGAAGTTGCCGGGAATGGACCACCATGCACCATCGACGACACCACCTCGACTCCAGTCGGGAACCCATTGACTAAAATACGCCCTACTTTGCGCTCAAGCACTGGTAATAACTGGGCGACGACGATTGTATCTTCCTCATCCATTTGCAAGGTGGCAGTTAATTGCCCCTCCAAACTCTCAGCGACCTGACGCATTTCATCTACATCTTTACAAGCGACGAATAGTGAAGCAGGGCCAAAAATCTCGTGATGCAATTCAGCTCGCTCCAGAAACACTTTACCACTCGTGGTGAACAAAGCTGGACCACCTTTGCCCTGCTCAGTCGGCGTATTAATTACCGTAGTAACGTCGGCTTGCTGCACCATAGTGGCGACACCAGTCTGATAATTCGATGCGATACCCGGTGTCAGCATCGTGCCAGACTGGACGGTTACTAATGCCTGCGCAGCATGCGCAGCAAAGTGATCAAAATCAGCACCCTCAAGTCCTAATACCAAACCTGGATTAGTACAAAATTGTCCCACGCCCATGGTGAGCGCAGTGGCCAATCCTGCAGCAATCTCATTACCCCGGTTTGCCAATGCGTGGGGTAATAAAAATACCGGATTGATGCTACTCATTTCTGCATAGACCGGAATCGGTTGTACTCTTGTAGCCGCCGTCTGCATCAACGCGATGCCACCCTGCCGCGATCCCGTAAAGCCGACTGCCTGTATCGCCGGATGACGTACTAGTGCTTGCCCGAGCTCATTACCAATACCACTCAACATTGAAAATACACCGGCGGGCAATTGACATAATTTCAGCGCTTTAGCAATCGCCTGCGCCACCAGTTCCGACGTACCCGGATGTGCAAAATGCGCTTTGAGAACGACGGGGCAACCAGCGGCAAATGCCGATGCAGTATCGCCACCAGCGACCGAGAATGCTAAAGGAAAATTGCTGGCAGCAAATACCGCCACTGGCCCCAGACCAATCAACTGCATACGTAAATCAGGTCTTGGCGGTTGCCGCTCGGGTAAAGCTGCATCAATACGGACATCGCGCCAAGAACCTTCCCGCAGCAGATCGGCAAACAGCTTTAACTGCGTCACTGTACGGCCACGTTCGCCTTCTAAGCGCACCCTTGGCAAACCGCTCTCAGCCATCGCTCGCTCAATTAAAGCATCACCCAGCTCTATAATTTGTTGCGCAATAGTTTCTAAAAACTGGGCACGTTGTTCATCGCTAGTCGCACGGAAGGGATCAAATGCAGCTTGTGCCAGACGGCAAGCTTCATCAATTTGAGCCGCATCAACGGCGTAAAAAGCAGGCTCTATCGATTCTTTTTTTGTTGGATCGAATGCCAGAAACGCGCTACCGTTTCCCTTCACACTAACGCCACCGATCAGCGCTTTTCCTGTAATAATCATAATGCGTGTACTTTCGTAAAAGCAGTTTTTGCCACTTCCAGTTTATTTCTTAAAGCCGGACCAAATGCCGGTGCTTCGATCTCAAAAGTTTCACCTGCCTGCACGCTGACATTGTCTGCAAAACTCAGTGTAGCGGTGCCAAAAAAATGAATATGTACATCGCCAGGACGGTTGAACAAGGTATATTTAAAATGGTGATATTCTAAATTCGCAATCGTATGGGACATATTTTGTTCGCCACTGACGAAGGATTTTTCCCATCGCACTTGCCCCTCTTTATCAATAATGCGAGATGTGCCGGCAACATGGGATGGCAACTCACCTATCAATAAAGCAGGACCGATACTGCATGGGCGTAATTTTGAATGGGCCAGATAAAGATAATTCTGGCGCTCGGTAATATGATCTGAAAATTCATTTCCAATCGCATAACCAACACGATATGGCGCGCCATCATCGCCGATCACATATAGACCGGCAATCTCTGGCTCTTCTCCACCATCCAACGCAAAATCAGGCATGTTCAATGTCTGTCCACTAGCGCTGACAACGGAGCCGTCTCCTTTATAAAACCATTCTGGTTGTGCTCCAACCTGACCTTGCTTTGGCTTTCCACCTTCAACGCCAAGGCGAAACATTTTCATACTATCGCTCAGCGTATCCACATCGCCACCGATTTTTTTGTGCATGGCATCACGTGCATCTGCACTACCCAGATGGGTTAAACCCGTCCCGGTGACATAGCAATGCGCTGGATCTGCATGATCTAGTGGCGGCAAAATGCGACCTGCTTTTGCAATATCCTCATACTGATAGACCACATTACCAATAGCTGAATTAGCCAATTGCTCAAGCCCAATCTGCTGCCGGATGGCGCTGTGTGCCAGCGCATAGGTTGACGAATAGCCATCAATCACACGAATGCTGGATTGATCCAGAATACCAATATGTCGTGTCCCGGCTCCGGTAGTGGATTCGGTAATAAATTGAATAAGTAACATGTGAATTCCGCGATGAAAAGTGAGATAAAAAGCGTAGTGCGAATAGCTAAAAACTACGCTTTATTTGAATGCTTGGTGTGAATGCTAATGAGAATGCTTAGGCACAGCAGAACCACGACTACCCAACAAAAAGTCAAAGTCACAACCCTCATCAGCCTGCAATACATGATCAATATAGAGCTTCTGATAACCGCTCTTGGCAGTGGGAATCTGGTTTGTGGCACGGCTCGCTAAACGTTCCGTCATTTCAGATTCAGATATATCTAAGTTCAAACTACCTTTACTACAATCAAGCGAAATCCAATCTCCATCCTGAACGATTCCCAAAGGCCCACCCGCCATTGCCTCCGGTGCCACGTGCAATACGACTGTGCCATATGCAGTACCACTCATACGAGCGTCTGAAATACGCACCATGTCTTTCACACCTTGAGCCAGCAGCTTTGGCGGCAAACCCATATTGCCCACTTCGGCCATGCCAGGATAGCCCTTAGGACCACAGTTCTTCATCACCAAAATTGAATTTGCATCGACCTCAAGATCGGGATCAACGATCCGTGTTTTATAGTGATCAAAATCCTCAAACACTACTGCCTGACCACGATGCTGCATCAGATGTGGCGATGCAGCTGAAGGTTTTAAGACAGCACCACGTGGCGCCAGATTGCCACGCAAAATACAAATTCCACCATCAGCGATCAAAGGATTTACCAACGGTCTGATCACTTCGTCGTCATATACCGGAGCATCTTGGCAATTCTCCCAAAGAGATTTTCCGTTGACGGTTAATGCGTCTTTGTTCGGCAATAAATCGCCCTCACCTAAGCGCCGTATCGCACCGGGCAAACCACCCGCGTAATAAAATTCCTCCATCAAATATCGACCCGATGGCAGCAAGTCGACAATCGTTGGCGTGCCCTTGCCTATTGTTGTCCAGTCCTCTAATTCCAGATCAACACCGATGCGCCCGGCGATGGCTTTTAAATGAATGACGGCATTGGTTGAGCCGCCGATGGCGGCATTCACCCGGATCGCATTCTCGAATGCAGCGCGCGTCAGTACTTTGGACAAACGTAGATCCTCCCACACCATTTCTACAATGCGGATGCCGGACATATGTGCCAATACATAACGACGTGAATCGACCGCAGGGATCGCGGCGTTATGCGGCAGCGAGGTACCCAGAGCCTCGGCCATGCAGGCCATCGTCGATGCTGTCCCCATGGTATTACAGGTACCTGCAGAGCGCGACATACCGGACTCTGCCGCCATAAACTGATGCATCGTAATATCGCCAGCCTTGACGGCTTCATGCAATTGCCAGACCGCTGTACCGGAACCAATATTCTTGCCATTAAGCTTGCCGTTGAGCATAGGACCGCCGCTTACAACGATGGTGGGAATATCGCAACTTGCCGCGCCCATGAGCAAGGCGGGAGTCGTCTTATCACAGCCAACCAGCAGCACTACCGCATCCATAGGATTGCCGCGGATAGATTCCTCGACATCCATGCTGGCAAGATTACGGGTCAACATCGCCGTGGGGCGCAAATTGGATTCGCCATTCGAGAATACAGGGAACTCAACCGGGAAACCGCCCGCCTCTAGTATCCCTTTTTTGACATGCTCTGCCAGCTGGCGGAAATGGGCATTACAGGGCGTTAATTCTGACCAAGTATTGCAAATACCGATGATCGGCTTCCCCTGAAATTCATGATCAGGAATGCCCTGATTTTTCATCCAGCTGCGATACATAAAACCATTTTTATCTTGGGTGCCGAACCACTCAGCCGAGCGTAGCGCGACCTTCTTTTTTGTCTCTGACATGCATACTCCTTATTTTTATATTGCCAGCCCAATGTGTCTCATCCAGCTGGGTAGCGATATAGAAATAATACGGAGTTCATCGATGCCTTTCCAATCACTTTTTATTTAGTAATGATATTCGATTTGATATCGATAAAGTGATCAAGAGCATTAAAATGCACAATACCAACGTCCAATGATCATGCGGCCTTCAAGACAAAAATGACTGGAAAGCCTTATTATCATTAGACCCTGCACTCAGGTTTTTTGAACATTGATATCAAAGTAAGCCGGATAAATAGCCGATGATCTGCGATAAAAAACAGTAAAGTACAGAATTAGCTGCGCAATCCTAAGAATGTCGAACTAAAAAAGTCTGCCTAAAAATCTTTGTTCCGGGATACCTCGAACATCGTCCAGCTCAGCATGAAAAATACCTCCCGCTTGTGGTTGCAATGCCAACTCAGTATCAGACAGTGAAACACGCGCCGTGCTGACGTAAAGCGCATTTAGCTCCGGCCCGCCAAAAGTAACACAACTCGGTTGTGATACTGGCAGATCAAGCACTCGATCTATTTGTCCATCCGGTGCATAGCGCACGACACGTCGTCCGCCCCATTGCGCGTTCCACAAATATCCCTCTGCGTCGATACTTGATCCATCCGGCTCACCAGGCTGACCGCTCAAGTCGGCAAACAATCGGTCGTCCGAAATCGCGCCGCTGATCGCGTCATAGCTGCAGCAACGAATAACTTTGTCAGGAGAGTTGCAGTAATACATGGTGCCGCCATCAAGACTAAAGCAAATACTATTCGCTACTGCGGCTTGAGGCAAAGGCAGACGCTCTAAACTCAGGTCGGTATTGAGGCGGTAAAAACTACCGATCGCCGCCGCATCAGGTGCTTGATTAAAACAGCCAAACACAAAACGCCCCTGACGGTCGCAGCGACCATCGTTGATGCGCGTCGTTGGAAGATCAGATTCCACATCGCAAATCGGTGTGATCAGTGCAGTCGAAAATTGAAAATAAGCGAGTCGGGAGGCCAGACCGAGTAACAATTGATCATCGTCATCGGTTAAAGCGAAGCAAGCTAATCGTTCTGGCATAGCCCACTGAAAAATCTCATCGCTCGCCGGATAATAGGACCAGAGACATGCACCTTCTATATCGGTCCATAACAAGCGCTGCAAACGCTCACACCATAGAACGCATTCACCTAATATGTTCTTGGCGTCTATTTTGAGTTGCATCATGGGATCAATTTTATATTCACCATTAAATTGCTAATGCGTTGGCTAATGAATTCATTAATAAGTCCACTTTGCGATTCAACTGAAATCTTTCCACCCACCATGACGATCAGGCTTGTACCGAAAACCGATAAACCGAAAAGCTTTCATATTCCTCACCTGGCCGTAAAATAGTATTCGGAAAAGCAGTCTGATTTGGTGAGTCGGGATAATGTTGTGGCTCCAAACAAAAACCACTGCGATGACCGTAATGAGCAGTCTTCCCCGCCAATGAACCATCCAGAAAATTACCGCTATAAAACTGTATGCCTGGTTCTTGCGTCCACAATTCTAGTACGCATCCAGACACGGGTTCATGCACACGCGCAGCCAGACTCAACTCCTGACTCAATTCTTTAGATCGACTTTTATTCAGCACATAATTATGGTCATAACCGCTGCCATAGCCCAGTTGCTGATCCTCGTCATGAATCCTCGCGCCTATGAGTTGCGGTGTGCGAAAATCAAATGCAGTATCGGCCACAGGCAATAAGCTGCCGGTAGGTATCAACACACTATTCACCGGGAGGTAAGTATCGGCGTTGATCATTAACTCATGACCCAGAATGTCGCTCACTCCATCACTAATTCCGGCCAGATTAAAATAAGTATGTTGAGTCAGATTGATAGGCGTCGCTTGATCAGTTACCGCTTGATACAGCACTTGCAGTTCGTTGGCATTAGTCAGTGTGTAAGTGACGGTGACTTGCAGATTGCCGGGATATCCTTGCTCACCATCGACACTGAGGTAGCTCAAAGTCAGGCCAACCGCGGTAATGTCGCCTCGTGCATCATTGCGGACAAAAGGTACGGCATCCCACTTCACTCGATGGAAACCTGCTGATCCACCATGCAAATGATGGGCACCATCATTACAGGGGAGTTGATGACTGACGCCATCCAGCACGAAACGTCCATCGGCAATGCGGTTACCAAAACGACCGATCAAGGCACCAAAATAAGGAGAGACATCGCAATACGGCGCCAGATGATCAAAGCCTAGCGTCACGTCGGTAAACTGACCGTGTTTATCAGGCACATGCAACTCGGTGATAATGCCGCCGAAGTCGGTAATTTTGACGATCATGCCCTGGCTATTGGTTAAAGTGAATAGCTGTGCATCCCTGCCGTCTGGTAGTTGTCCAAATACTTTTTGACTGATGGAAGGTATCTCGCGGTTGTCACTCATGCCGAAGTCTCCATCACTATTTTATTAAATTTGCCACTCATCGTTACGGCTCTGAGGGGCGACCAAACAAGGGCATCCCGTCCGCATCCCACTTCAATTTTTTGACAAAAGTATGGCGGTCTGGATTCCAGAGCGGGTCCCCGATAATTTCGGTATAAGTACGGGCGTGATAGACGAGCATAACAGTCTCACCATCGGCACCATAGGTAAAACTATTGTGACCAGGGCCATAAATTCCGTGCTCGTAGCAGGTCTGGAATACGGGTTCTTTGGTCTTAGTCCATACAGATGGGTCTAGTAAATTGGCTTGATCATCAGCCCACAATAATCCCATGGCGTAATTTTCATCGGTAGCACTAGCAGAGTAGCTGATGAATATCTTGCCGTGACATTTTAATATTGACGGCCCTTCATTGACCCAGAATCCACGGATTTCCCAATCAAATTCTGGCTTACTGAGCATGACCGGTGGCCCGCCGAGCTCCCAGGGGGTTTTCATTGGGGCGATGTAGATGTTGGAGTTACCTTCAATTGCCGGATCTTTTTGCGCCCATACGTAATACAACACACCCTGATGAGTAAACGTTGTCGCATCTAGGCAAAAGCTGTCGATACCAGTGTCGATTTGCCCCATGAATTGCCATTCACCTTGCAAGGGATTGCTATTCGTATTACGGATAGCGTACATCCGATGTTGAAACAGTTTATCCTTGATCTCGCGACTTGGTGCTGCAGCAAAGTAAACATACCAGGCACCCTGATTAAAATGCAGTTCTGGCGCCCAGACCAATTCGCTGTATGGGCCGGTATCTGGCTTATGCCAGACATCGACCGTCTCCGCATTTGCCAGTTCTACAATCGATTTGGCACGACGTAATTCTATACGGTCATATTGCGGCACTGAGGCTGTGAAATAGTAATAGCCATCGGTATGCTGATAGATATGTGGGTCAGCACGTTGCTCAATTAAAGGGTGTAATTTTTCAGTCACGGTTATTTCCCATAGTCACATTGCGATCACAAAAAAGATCAGCAACTGACGTCAATACATTAATCTCATTTCAAAACTATATTTCGACTTCACACCTTAGCCTGCTACATAACCTTTAGTGCGCATTTCGTCTTTCACACCGCTGTAGTAATCGTCATTAATACGGTACTTAAACATCAACAATCCCATGATGAAATGGAACACGCCCGGGATCACCGAAAACATTAAGACAATGCCGGTCAAAGCGAATTGAGTCTGCTCTTGATTAGCCTGGTAATTAAAATAGCTCAGCAAGATACCTACCAAGCCGCCCGCTACTGCCATGCCGATCTTTTGACAAACTGAAATACCGCCGAACGCAAATCCAGAGACCCGCTTACCGGTCTTTACCTGCCCATAATCAATGGTTTCTGCAATCGCCGACCAAAATACAGGTGCATGCAAATCCACTACGAAGGACAATAAAAAATACAAAACAAAAGCTAAAGCCGTATCGCCAGGTTTAACCACCAGATAAATCAATGCGCTGATCAAGGCGACCGCGATTTGTGTATAACGGAATAGTTTTACCTTGCAATAAAATTTGGTGATCCAAGTTGAGGCAACCATCGATAAAATCGCTGCGACAACACCGGTAGATAAAAAAGCAGCGACAGTTTCTGTATTGGCACCCAAATAATATTTAGCGTAATAAATCGCTACTGATCCACGCACCACATAACCGACCGTACCAGTCACACAGACCCCGCATAAAATCAGCCATTGATCGTTGCGTAAGAGTACCGCTAACTGCGAAGACAAAGACTGTTTTTCGACGACATGCAAGACCCGTTCTGTAGTGCTGAAATAGCAAAACAAAAATAAGGCGACACCCATTACTGCCATCACCGCCATTGCAGCCTGGTAGCCGACTGCCGGATTACCAGAGCCCCATTTTTGCGCTAGCAGAGGCACAATAATTGTCACCATAAACGCACCGATTTTGGCAAAAAACAGTCGATATCCGTTCGCCGATAAACGCTCTTTCGGATCATTGGTCAAAGCACTCACCAAGGAGATATACGGAATCCCAACCCCCGCAGTCATCACCGTCATTAATATATAGGTGGAATACGCCCAGACTAATTTGGCGCTGTATTGCCACTCGGGCGTCGTAAACACAAAAAATACACTGACGCCATAAGGCACCGCGAGCCACAATAAATAAGGACGGTAGCGACCAGCGCGGCTGGTGTATCTATCAGTGATTTGCCCCATCCCTAAATCAGCAATCGCACCGACAAACTTAACCAAGACAAAGAGTAAAGCGAGGTCGGTAGTTTTTAAACCATAGATGTCGGTATAAAAAAAAGTAATGATCAGCATCATTGATGAGATCACGACATTTAAGGCCATATCACCTGCCCCAAAACCCACTTTTTCTACTGTCGATAATTTTTGAGTATTCATTTAATTCTCGCCCGGCATAAGTTACCGGTTATATGTTCGTCTCAACCAAAAGGGGCATTGCTGCTATTTAGCAATGCCCCGATGAAATCACCTGCTGGTGTTAATGTGCCTATGTTTTTTACCTGTATGTGTTTAGCTTTGAAAGATTAACCTTTCCAGTTCAAACCTATACCTATCCTGCGGTCATAGCGGCGAGTGTCACGCGGATACACATTAGGATTGCTAAAGTAATCGCTGTACTTAAAGTCCAACAAATTGCTGCCATCTAAAGTGATTGAAAGATTAGGTGTGATCTTATAGCTCAGCGACCCATCCAGCGACGATATCGGTGCAACCGTCAAATCCAAACCGGAATTAGAGGCATTATAAGTATCCACAAATTTAGAACGCCAGTTATAAGCCAAACGTCCAGACCAGCCATTTTTCTCGTACAAAGCGGCAATGTTATAAGAAAATTTTGATAAGCCAGTGAAAGGTTTATCGACTAAAGTCGGGTCAACTGATTTGGTCGTTTTACCTTCCATATAAGTCACGTTCGCCTGCAAACCAAAGCCACCTAACCAGCCAGGCAACTTATCATAAAACTGCTGATACGCGACTTCCAAACCTTGCAATTGTCCGCTGTCGGTATTGTAAGGACGTGTGACCTGATATACCGTTCCCGCGAAAGTTTCCGCTTGTGTTTTATTGAGAATGTAGCCGTCAAAATAATGCTGGAAAACCGCCGCGCTGAGAGATCCCGCTGGTGCAAAATACCACTCAAGTGCGGCATCAAAATTGCGACCTGTTACTGGTTTTAAGTCTGGATTGCCGCCTGTCGCGGTCGGATTGACAGTCACGCCCGCAGTCACATAAGCCGCCCCCGGATTGAGCTGCGCAAAATCGGGACGAGTAATCGTTTTACCCGCTGCCAGACGGGCGATCAGATCTGGTCGCAAATTAAATTTAAAACTCATGCTCGGCAACACATCTGTACTCGAACTGCTTTTTTGTGTCGCAACATAGCTACCGTCAGTCAACAAATTATTGCCTTGCAATTCCTCATCTGTTTTAACTATACGCACACCAATGACTCCGCTGACCGGCACGCTACCCAAGTCGAAACCAACATTTGTTTTTCCATAAAATGCATAGCTTTTTTCAGAGTCCTGGAACATTGATCCCGGATCGAGTGCTTTCGCGCTGGAGGAGCCTGTTACCGCATTGCGAATCGCAGCCGTATTATTGATCAGGAAAGTAGCGCATGGTGTGTACCATTGCGCCAGGCCGTAGTTACCGCCCAAGGCTGGCGATACACAGCTCAAGCCATTGATACTGGCCGCATTAATACCTGGTGGCGCACCTACTCCACCTTCAAATGATTTGATTGATTCAGCCGTTCTGCTAGAGACGCGGACGCCAGCGCTAAACTCTTTAAATAAACCATCGGCCTCCGGCGTATAAAAACCATCCGCACGCCAATCAGTTGAGCCCCCTTTATCACGACCATAACGATCAAATAATTGAAATAAAGAGAAATTTTTCGCATCCTTCATATCAATACCCGTGTATTGAAAATTAGGCGTGCCATTCAAACTGGTATTGACATTGACATTAGGTACCGTGGTATTGGTATCCAGGATCGGATTAGCCCACGTGTATTTGCTCGAGGTAGTAGATATTTCTGAAGTAAATTTTAAGCCCGGACTCGCATTCCACCGGCCACCGACGGCAAACTGCTGTGTCAGCGTATCCGCCTTATTTGCCTGTGTTGAGTCGATCGTAAAAGTGTTATGCGAGGAGATTGTCTGCACCTGATTTGTGCCAGGAATCGTCGTGGTCGTTACTGAATTGCCGAGCCATGGAAGCCCAACAAAAAAATCTGTTTCAAACGTATTTTTATAGCGGGTCGAGATGCCCTCTGCGTACAACTCTACATCCGCATTCGGGCGCCATTGCACAGCAACGTTCTCTGCCAAACGACGACGATTACCAGGAATAGCTTCAATACCCATCACAAAAGGACCTGTGAGATTAGAGCCCTGGCTAGTTGGATTGGTATTAAATGCACGCTCTTCCTGATACTTATTTTCAACATAAGACAGACCGAATAGGGCACCAAATTCGCCATAGGCTGTTTTCCAGCGATTGGATACCATCATCCCGACATTAGGGTCATTGGATTTTGATTTATCACTGTTTTCCAAATGACCATTAGCTGAAAATGTGTAGCCTTTAAAATCGAAAGGCCGGTTGGTGCGGACATCCACTACACCAGCAATACCGCCTTCCACCAAATCGGCGCTTTGGGATTTATACACATCGACCCGCTGCAACATGGTTGACGGGATATCCGCCAAGTTCACATAGCGTCCGTTGGTGGTGTACATTTCTCTACCGTTTAACAACGTAGCAATCCCGGGGAGTCCGCGTATCAATACCGAATTGGCTTCTCCGGCATCACGACGAACCTGAATCCCGCTCACACGCGCCAAAGTCTCGGCAACATTTGTATCGGGGAATTTACCAATATCATCGGCAACAATGGTGTCGATGACCTGATCTGAATTTCTTTTGATTTGCAGTGCACTCTCAGCCGACTTGCGAACGCCCGTGACCACAACTACGACACCTTCGTCAGCAGCGGCAGCAACTGCTTTAGTTTCTTGCGCCCATACAGAAGCACAAGTCAGCATCCCAGCACTAGCTAGTGCCGCCACGGATACTTTTAAAACCAAAGGGCGATAAGGCTTGGCCATATCTGGGCCAGATACGTTACGTTTCATACGTCTCCAATATATTTTTAGTTATGCGCTTCAAGGTCAGGCATTTTTATCTACATGCTCTAAATTCATCTTAAGGTGCACACAAAAATCTCTCCAATCAATTTTTTAGCGTTTTCGATATCAATATCGATATCAGGACTCGCTTAGGAACTAGCCTAGAAGCTCGCTAAGAGCACGACTTCGGAATTGATTGGCTATAACGATGTCAGATCACATCGCCAAAAAGGGCAAACTTGCCCTTGTAAGCCTAGGGAAATTGCCACGCCAGAAAAATTCAGCGCAATTTGTGCCCATATTGTCCAAGCAAGAGGTGATGTAAGCCAGCACGATTTAAGAGCGACACAGATCAGCTCATCGCTCGAGATAGTTTTATTCTGTGTAAAAGCCGTGGGAATTTACAACACTTCTGCTACCAACTGCAACACTCAATGCAATCATCATTGGTAATTATGTCGTGCCAGGTTTGAAGGAGTGGCGAAGGAGTTAGCAAAAAATGATGATCGTAAAGGGCTTCAGGCTCACAACGAAGCGTCATGAGCCTGAAACTGATCCTGACCTAGCGCTGACAAAATAACGAAGAGATTAGTAAGTTGGCCATCCATTCGAGAAATACAGGTCGTTTAAAAATAAGACGCCATTGAAATTATTCTGACTATCCAGTTTATGTCTGGCGAGTACACCGTTACTGACCGACTCTCCGCCAGGAGCAAAAAAACGACCGCCGCCCGCCTCTAAGGTAGTACCGCCAGAATTGAGCATATCGTTACCGCTCATGTCGAGATAAGGGCCGGTAATGCTAGTCGATCTGCCATACGAGATGTGATAAGTGCTGTTGGCTTTTGAGCAGCAAGTACCTTTAGAAACAAACAGGTAGTAGTAGCCACCATTGATCATGACGAAGGCGTTTTCAATCCCGCTACTATCAGAGGCAAGGTGGTATCGGGTACCAATCGGCTTTAATGTGGTTGGATCAACTCTGCTGGTATAAATCCCAGTCCACCAAGACCCAAAAGTCAGCCACGGCTGCCCCGCTTTATCGACTACAAAATTCGGATCAATCGCATTAAAGTTATCGTCACTCTTAGAGGACAACACAAGCCCTTTATCAACCCAGTCGCCCTTGGCAATACTGGATGCAGTAGCAAGGCCGATGGCTGATTTTTGCGATCCAAAGGTCGATATGGCATAGTATAAAATCGCTTTGCCATTATAGACACGCATGTCGGGTGCCCAAACGACCTTAGAATTGCCGTTGTACTGCCCCCACCACGACAAGCCGCCAGCAAATATGCTGCCACCTTGCGTCCAGGCATGCCCGTCAGGCGAGTATTTGACACCAATACCGGTGTCACTGGTTTCAACGATCCACCAAGTGTTACCGTCTTTTATCATACTAGGATCATGCGTCACGACTGCGCCGGTTAACGTCCATGCTGCGGCCTGTGCGCTGGATATTGGCAAGATACTGCTGAGCAAAATACCGACGATTACCGACCATTTTTTGATGCGATTTATCTTGTTCATCGTAGCCTCTATTTTATGTATGTAAATATAATAAGCTCTATATTTACTATGGCGTTTTTGCCAAATGTGGGTGTCTCCCACATTTATACTGCAATAAACGGAATGTCTCGTCCAATCACTTTTTTATGACGATCCATATTGCTATGGGTATCAATCTGAGCTTATCAGTTGACGCTACAACGCGAAGCGATAGCTAAAACTACTGCGACGTCTTTTCTGTCATTGGATGAATTTAAAAACGGAATTGTTTTACGACCAAAAGATGCTCGCCGCTTAAACAGTCTTAGCTAATCTGCGTAGGAAGTCCGCCTTGTCATTACAACGGCAATTTTGCTTAGTGCGGGATTTGTATCTGGCGTTGGGATGCTATTGATTGAGCCAATCTACGGCAACAAAATAGCAATATTGAAGGGGTTTTCTGTTAGAGGAGAAGAAATGATTTTTTCTTAAGGGCTTACTTATTACATCTTTACTGCATCTGGATTCATGGCCCAGCTTCTAGGCTCAGTTGCTAGCTTACATTACCAGGCTGGCCAGGCTGCTTCGGTCATGCTGAGCAAGTGCCTGGCTGTTAGCTCTACAACCTTCTTAGCTATTTACTTATGGTAAAAATCAATATACTCCCCGTAAAATAATAAAAATATCACTTTTAAGCCAATAATTACATGGACAATTAAATATACTTATGGGGAGTATTAATTAATCACAAACCAAACACAAGCCAAGTATCAATCAAAATCTAATTAGAAAAATACAGAAGGATAGTACCGCTAGCGGTGCCGCCTGGTCGTATTCGCCGAACTTATCTCCCAATTAAATGCGATATAAAATGCGATACAAAGGAATTTATAACGTTCTGTAAAACAATCTTTTAAAGTGCTTTTAGATAATAACGATTGCCGTTATTACTCACGATGACGTTATCTTCCAATCTACCCGCAGGTGTGCCGTACATCAGTTTTTGCAGGTCCGCCTTTTTATAAAAGAAAAGGCCATGCCCGGTATTCGTATCCGTCGGATGATCGCCAGGCTCTGCATAATAAACACGGTCTAACAGATAGCCTACCGGGCTTTTCTGATCAGCGTGAGAAAACAAATCGTATTGAACTGCTGCTTGTAAATCTAAGTATTCGTCGCTCATGTGTATTTTCCGGGAATGTTTTAATTTTAATGGGCTTGCGGATCCGACACTCTTCCTAAATACGGTCCTGTAGACTTGTTCCAATGCGTCAGATCTTCACTTGCTTCCGCCTCAGAGTGGAACATTTTCTCTGAAGTAATGGACTTACCCTCGACTTCTTTTTTAGAGTGCGGATCAACATGGAAGTCATACACTCGCCATAACCAAAGACCTTCGGGCGTTTCATGAAATTGTGTTTTAGTAGGCATCATCATTCCTCCAAAAAAACGCAGTCTTTAATTTGAACCAAAAGAAAGTAAACATCCCGCTAACAAGACGATGAAAACTAGGGATAGTGCAGCTACACCGATATCCCGCGCTAGCGTCGTACTCCAAGATGATTTATCGATGTTAAATTCATCGACATCATCAAAAACCAAGTTCATATATTCACTTTCTGTGTGGGTGCGCATAGGATTCTCCATTTTTTGGTTGGCTCTGAGCCTTTCAAAGCTAAGTTCAAATTACGCCCAATATTCTTAGAGATCGGTTCGATAACCCACACAAGTCCTGTTTTTAAGAGATCATCATCTTGCTGATAAATATAAAAACAACAATCAAAGAAAACGCGGGAAATCTTCCTGAATCTTCCTTAAGTGCGTTCACACACAGACTCTGCTCACTCTTAAATCATAAACTCAGCGCCCTACCTCACAATTAACAAGGGTCTGTCATGTCATCTCTTATCCCGCCAGTTTTACCCCTGCCATACAAATCAACTTATGAAGTATCCGAAGAAGAGGAAGATGAAACGCAAATCGGTTTGCTGAAAACTCTAAAACATATTTCAGAAATCACCTACAAAGATTCAGGTCACGCGACCCGCAGTGTGCATGCAAAAAGTCATGGCTTATTGCATGGTGAATTGACGGTGGCAGATAATCTTCCACCTGAGCTGGCGCAAGGGATTTTTGCTCATCCCGGACATTGGCCGTTAGTGATCAGGTTTTCTACGATCCCTGGTGACTTGCTAGACGATGCGGTGTCTACCCCGCGTGGTATGGCAATCAAGCTAATTGGCGTGAATGGGGAACGGTTAGCAGGTAGTGAGGACGATGTCACTCAGGATTTTGTATTGGTCAATGGAAGCCCTACTTTTGGTGCGCCACGGGCAAAAGAATTTTTGGGTAGCTTAAAGTTGTTAGCATCGACTACCGACAAAGCGCCAGGGTTGAAGAAAGTATTGTCAGCAGTTTTACAAAGTACCGAAAAAGTGCTGGAAGCAGTCGGCAGTAAGAGCGGCAAGATTATCGCGATGGGTGGTCATCCCGAAACCAATATTCT
This sequence comes from Undibacterium sp. 5I1, assembly GCF_034314085.1. NCBI lineage: Bacteria > Pseudomonadati > Pseudomonadota > Betaproteobacteria > Burkholderiales > Oxalobacteraceae > Undibacterium > Undibacterium sp. 5I1. The sequence goes on along the minus strand of NZ_JAVIWI010000001.1, from coordinate 4,405,361 downwards.
AGGTGAAACGTTTTTCAGTCAGGTACCCATTTTATTCGGTACCTACATGGCGAAATTATCTGTGGTCCCTGTATCTGCTGGCTTGGTGGCGCTGACTGGCGCCGCGGTCGATTTAAGCGACAAACCCAATGGCTTGCGTGAGGCAGTAGTCGACTTCTTTGCGCACAACAATGCTGAATGGGAATTGCGCGTGCAGCTTTGTACTGATATAGAAAAAATGCCAATTGAAGATGCCTCAGTGGCCTGGCCAGAGGAGCTCAGTCCTTACCTGACCGTCGCCCGCATATCGGTGCCGTCCCAAGTCGCCTGGAGCGAAGGCCGCTCAAAAGCCATTGATGACGGCATGTCGTTTAGTCCTTGGCATGGCGTTGTTGCACACCGACCTTTAGGATCTATCATGCGCATACGAAAAGCAGCATATGAAATGTCGGCTAAATTCCGAGCAGAACATAATAGACTAGTGGTGACTGAGCCTACTAGCTTGGACGACCCCTCACTCTAAGTAGCGCATAATCGTTGGCTTCAAAGCAATTATTGGAGCCATTTTTATCTATTGGCTGTATAGTCATGTTGCTGATTACGTCGTTGACAGGACTTACGTAAAACCGCTCCAGCTGCGTTGTAGCGCCTCGCCGGGATCATTTTGCGTAAGTCCTGTTCTGATAGAAAAACAATGCAATCTTCAGCCGGATCAACAGAGAGCTATTATGCGTAAAAATAAAAACTGGGCTGCTCAATTAAAAACCATCACAAAGCTATTCCGCCTTCCCCGCTCAAGTGGACTCGGTGGCCTCAACGGTCTGAGCAAGGTCATCATGCCATTTAAGCACGTTGTGAAGAAGCGACCTAAGAAATTACCAGCCTTCAAATTGCCCAATATAAGTGCCCTTGATATCTCTAAACCCATCAGCGATTTAATTGATGCCACTAAACTAAAAGTACCGGCCACTTGGCCATATAGCCAAACGGCGTTAGACGATATCGTTAATAAGGCTGGCGCAGCAGGACAGTTTTTGACCAGATCATATGTAAAGCAAATTCCTTCTCACACGTATAAAATTTTTATCCCTGGCAATACCGATGGTAAGGATTTGCCACTGCTCATCATGTTGCATGGCTGCACCCAGAATCCAGATGATTTTGCAGCAGGCACAGCGATGAATGAGATTGCGGAAGAGCAAAAATTCATAGTCGCCTACCCAGCACAAACTCAAGCTGCCAATGCACAAAAATGCTGGAATTGGTTCCGGACTAGCGATCAGTTGCGCGGGCAAGGGGAGCCATCCATTATTGCTGGTATCACGGAAGAAATCATCCATGATTACCCGGTAGATACGACCCGCGTATATATCGCGGGCTTGTCTGCTGGCGGCGCAATGGCGGTTACGGTGGCAACGTTGTATCCAGATATTTATGCGGCGGTTGGAGTGCACTCTGGATTACCTTATGCCTCTGCAAATAATATACCCTCGGCCTTGTCAGCAATGCGACAGGGCAGCTATAGAGCAAAGTACCAACAAGTAGAAGAGTCAATTCAGACTACCATCCCGATTATTGTTTTTCATGGTGACAAGGACCGTACAGTTAACGCCAATAATGGCGATCATCTGATTAAGCAGAATATCGCCGCTCAAGACGTAGAAATCGATCCAGAATCACCTCAGAATATCTCGATACAAACAGGCAAGACACATGGTGGATACACTTACTCGACAACCTGTTACCACGACAGTGAGGGCCATTCCATCGCAGAGCACTGGGTGATCCATGAGGCGGGACATGCCTGGTCTGGCGGAAACCCCGCTGGCAGCTACACTGACCCTAAAGGCCCTGATGCCTCACGAGAAATGCTGCGGTTTTTTTTGAGTCATCAGTCTTGCCAACCTAGAAACGGTGGTTGACCAGATGCAAAAAGGTAAAACATCAAGACATCTCAACACAAGGGTGTCTTGCTGTTATGTGCATTGACATTCAAGCTACATGTAGGCACCAAAAAGAACCATCTCTGAATATACTCCCCCCAAAAATTAAATAAATCGCCCTATAGACTAATTAATCATTAAACGATTTAAAATACCCAGCAGGAGTATATTAATTACATCATTACAATAGCATCAGAAAAAATCTAACTCACCGTGCTGGAAACCGGCATGATCTCAAGACAAGTTTGCAGCGCTTCCTGGTAAGACCTGACTATCTGATCAGTACCGGCAACCTCTTGCAAAACACCTTCAGTTTCATCAAACGGATTGGCTAGCAAGACCGCTACGATCTTGACGTGTGGCAGTTGGCTACGTAATTTGGCGGCAGTGGATTCTAAATGTTGTTGAGCTTTGATCGGATCGGCACAGACAAAACAGATCATGGAAATGATGTCAGGAGTCGAATCCGGTGGTGGTGGCAACCCAAATTCTTCCATAGAGATATGACGTGCATCAATATGCTGTGCCCGTAGAACTCTCACCAGTATTTCTGCGGCCAGTTCATCTGTGATGTCGTTTAGTCCTATACTCAGCAAAATGGATCCGGCGGGAGCATTCATCGGTCCTTGCCACTGTCCGATTATCCGTTCGCGCTGACTACGTAATTGCCGCCCTAAGGTCATTCCTTCCAATAAAGAAGTACGGGAATAATGCTTCCACCATTTTCTGTTCTCACTCAACTCCTGAAGCACCGATGCAATCGCGTTACTGACTTTGATTTGCTCCGCCTTGGTGATCGCCCTGTCAGTAAAATCCATTTTTGCCAAATGTAAGGCTGGAACCAATACCGTGTCGCAATAGGCACTAAACGACTTGCGTTTTAAGAAGCGGCGGGCGTTGGCGATAATTTCTTGTGCATCACCGGCTAAGGCGCGCTGGTAAAAATTTTCTGGCATGGTGAGTGCAGGTATCTCACCCAACAATACTTCTAAAAAATTCAGCGAGCTGATATAGCGCCCGGCGACCACCAGACAAAGCGTCAGCGGGGTGGATAACACTAAACCTACCGGCCCCCATAACCAGCTCCAGAAGATGGCCGCGATCACGACGGATAATGGCGATAATCCGGTGGTGTGTCCGTACAGATGCGGCTCTATCAATTGGGAAATCACCAACTCCACCACAAAAAACAGACTGATCGTCATCAGCGCCAGCGACCATCCTGGCGCGATTGCAGCGGCTAACAAGGTCGCACAGACCGCAGCAATCCAGACGCCGACATAGGGGATGAATCGCAAAATAGCAGCCATCGCGCCCCACAGCAAGGCTTGCGAAAGCCCGATGACGCTCAGCCCTAACCAGATCAGCAAACCCACCGCAATGTTCACTCCGAACTGAGATAAGAAAAACCGGGAAAGCCGCTCGCCAGCGTCATTGACTGCAATGGTGGTCTCGCGTAAATCATGCTTGCCGATGAGCCGGATAAAACGATCCCGCAGGGCTTCGTGCTCAAGTAAGACGAATATCAGGACAACAAAGACAATACCGGTGGTCTCGATTGGTCCCCATATTGAGTTAAATATTTTTTCTATTAGCTGGAAAGGCTTTAACGGCGGCGAACGTATTTCCACTGGTATGGGAGTAATACTTTTAGTGGCGGTGATCATTTCTCCGGTAGTTGTTCCTGCGTTTGTTCCTACGCTTGTTCCTGCATGCACTCCACCATTGGCTGCGACGTTGATGGAACTAGCCGCGGTACTATTTGCAGCCTTGTTGGCTCCATGCTTAGGATTACTAGCGACCTTAGTCGGGGTCTCTGCCGGAGCCAAACTCTCTGGCACGCTGCTAACTGGTTTTGAATAGTCCGATAAACCATCCATCACCCGGTCTGCCTGTCCGGTCAGTGCGTTCAGTTTGCCCAGCGTTAACTGATCCAGTGCGCGGAGTTTGCCACGGATGGTCTCTTCATATTTTGGCAGGCTAGCACCCATTTGTATCACCTGCACGCCAACCAAAATACACAAAGTACTCAGCGCCAGCGTGAGCGTGACGACCGACACAATCACCGACGCCGCATGCCCAAAACCAATGTGTCGCATACGCCGGATAAGAGGTGCAATCAACAAACTCAAAATCACAGCTAAGGTAATCGGGATCAGAAACTCTCTGCCAAAATAAAGCATACCAAGCACCGTCGCCGCACCAACGAGTTTGGCTAACTTGTCCGGCGATGTTTTGGGGTTCATGAAATTAAGCAAGGTAGTTCCTGTCGGTGATCTGAATTAATGATCCAAATATGTGAACAAATTAAGCGATGTAGGTACCCGAAAGATTGTACATGGCGATTCGCAAAAAATACGCGTTCAATGATTCTTTTGAGCAAAGATATAGCGATATAAATCGTGTTGGACGATTACAAATATCTAAGGACATAAACATATACTCCCCATAAATATTTATAAATATGCCCTGTTGACCAATAATTGTATGGACAACCTACATATACAGATAAGGAGTATATTCATTCGCCTTAAATTACTCGTCTAAGATTCAGTGACCAAACCGCTTGTAGAAGATGGCCGACTGATACAAGCCTCCAGCAATTTAACGGCCACGTCCACACCATTCTCCTGCGCCATTGCCTGAGCAATTGTTGCTGCGCGGTTTGCCATGTCTGGCGATGCCAATACCTTAGCGATAGCGGCTGCTAGACGCTTTGCAGAAAGTCGCTTACGGGTCAGTTTTGGTCCGGCGACACCAAGTCGTTGTAGCTCTGCGCCCCAAAAAAATTGATCAGCGATATGAGCAACTACCACCGATGGTCGCCCTGCGCGCAGGCTAGCCTGCGTGGTTCCAGAGCCGCCGTGATGGACGATCAAAGCGCAGCGCGGGAAGATAATTTGATGAGTAGAACGCTGTAACTTGAAGACGTTTGTGCTGCAATCAAACACCGACAAATCGTCCCAAGGCAGTTGGAATATAGCGCGGCAACCGACACGCTTAACCGCCTCATTCCAAAGCGCTACGGTCTGCTGGATGTAATTCAAATGATGAATCATCATACTGCCAAAGCAGAAATAAACAGGTGGGTTTCCAGCAGCAATAAATTCTTCCAGCCCGGCCGGTGACGCAGCTTGCGGTAAACCTTTTGGTAAGTTAAGAAAGCCGCAGACGCTGTGTGTGCCCTTCCAGTCAGGTGGCACATGAAAGATGCTGGGGCTGACCGCAATCAGATTCAATCGCTCAGATACCCAGCTCTGCTGGATGACATCGGTATTGGGAATCAGGTTTTCTCTGTGCCTGAGCGCATTCACTCGCGGCAAAAAAATATGATTCAGAATAACGCGCACTATTTTCCATGCGAAGGGATAACTCCAAGACCCAAAGTCAGGGAATCCTCCCGGGCACAAAAACGCCGATGGCTGCAAACTATGGACAAGATTGATCGTCACAATCGGCGTTGCAGATTTCTCCGCAGCGGCTCGTAAGGGATGCAAGAAAAAATGTCCCACCACCAGATCATTATTGGCGCACAGCTCTTTTGCCGCAGCAAACATCTGCTCCATCACCGGATCAAATCCAAAACTCAGGATCATCTCGGTTTGCGTGATCAGATTACGCGTACCAATCATTTTTCGCCAAAGTTGCTCCATCACTTCTGGCGACATTTCCTCGGTGCCAAGTACATTAATCAACGTAAATCCGAACTGCTCAGAATACTTGCTGTAATCCCGCCCCTCATTATCAGTCACGAGCAAAGTCACAACATGCCCAGCCTGTACTAAGCCTGCCGCCAATGCGATAAATGGCTGGACATCGCCTTCACTGCCCCATGTTTGTAAACCGATTTTCAATTGAGCATCCGCTTTAATTTAATTTGATTAATTGTTGTTAATCACAAAAAAAAATCCTAATCAGCTTAGAGAAATCTAAGCGATGTAATAAAAAACCCACCTTGATTAAAAGGTGGGTTTTGCTTTACTTCCGTTCTTCGTGTCACTATTGCTTTCACTATTAATTGGCTTTTTGCTTCGTTCTTTTTGACATCTGCTTAACTAGACAATTAACTGCAAAATTAACTACATAATTAACTGCACAAATATCAGATAAAACTAGCAGAGCAAACCCATTAATTACACCAATTTTGGCACTGTATTGTCGTCGCGGTGGCTAGCATCCACTGGCTCGGCAGGCGTCTCAGCAACATGTTTTCCTGAGATCGCAAGATACATTGCAGGCACCACAAACAAGGTGAACAGTGTGCCGATGGAGAGTCCGGTAAAAATCACCAGACCCATCGCATGACGACCTGCTGCGCCTGCGCCGGACGCGATCACCAGAGGTAATACGCCGAACACCATCGCTGCGGTAGTCATCAGAATCGGGCGCAGACGTTCGCCAGCAGCTTCTTCAATCGCGTCACGTTTACTCAAGCCTTTTTTACGTAACTGATTCGCAAATTCAACGATCAAGATACCGTGCTTACTAATCAGCCCCATCAAGGTCACCAAACCAACCTGAGTATAAATATTGACCGAAGAGAAGCCCCAGAAGATGAAAATCATCGCGCCAAATAAAGCCAATGGTACCGAGACCAAAATCACGATCGGATCGCGGAAGCTTTCAAACTGCGCCGCTAATGCGAGGAAAACGATAATCACCGCAAACGCCATCGTCACCAGAAAGCCGCCTGATTCGCTCTTGAACTGACGCGACTGTCCAGCGTAATCTACGGTGTAGCCAACAGGCGCAATCTCTTTGACCAAGCCACTCAGATAAGTCAATGCCTCATCTTGCGATACGCCTGCTACGCCAGAAATAGTTGCCGAGTTCAACTGCTGAAACCGGTTAATCGCCTCTGGTACCACGCTGGTGGTGATGTGAGCCACGGTACTTGCCGGTATCATGCTACCGGTTGGTGTGCGGATATAAAAATCGAGCAAATTCTCTGGATTTAAACGGTCCACCTGCTGCACTTGCGGTATCACTTTGTAGGAGCGACCAGCGATGGAGAAGTAATTTACATAACCACCACCTAAGGCCGCGCCCAAAGCCTGACCCACATCTTGCTGCGTCATTCCTAGCGCAGTAATTTTGTCGCGGTCAACTTCCAGAGTGGCTTGCGGTTTATCCAGTTTTAAATCCACGTCCATAAAGTAAAACTTACCGGAGGTACGAGCTTTGTCCATCACTTGTTGAGTAACTGAATTTAAGTTTTCAAAAGGCTCGGTCGTCGTGATCAAAAACTGGATCGGCAAACCGGATGAACCAGGCAATGCAGGGAACTGGAAGGCTGCGATTCTGGCACCGGCAATCTTGTTCCACTTTGCTTGCAAGTCTTGCTGAATTTGCTTGGCACTGCGGCCACGTTCGCTCCAGTCTTTCAGCAAGACGCCGCCAATACCAGCATTGGTCGTTGGCACGCCGGTGATCTGGAACATCTGCTTGTATTCCGGCATGTCATGCGCCACTTTAAATACCTGATCGGCGTAAGTTTGCATCTGGTCGGATGTCGCTGTTGGCGCACCGACGACTTGTGATAAGACGATGCCCTGATCTTCTTCTGGCGCCAGTTCAGACTGCGACATCTTAAACATCAGTCCCAAGCATAAAATCAGAATCACGCTCATCACAATCAGCACAGGCCAGGTATTTAACAAGCTATGCAAAATACGTAAATATCTGCCGCGAACTTTTTCAAAGGTATGGTCAATGTATTTTGCGAAACGGCCATTAGTTTGCTCCATCTTAAAGAAGCGGGAGCACATCATCGGTGATAAGGTCAAGGCGACGATACCAGACATGGCAACCGCGCCAGCCAGAGTAAAAGCAAACTCAGTAAACAAAGCACCGGTTAAACCACCCTGGAAACCGATAGGGACATACACTGCAATCAGCACGACGGTCATTGCCAAAATCGGCGAGGCCAATTCACGTGCCGCAAGCAAGGAAGAGTCCATGATGGACTTGCCTTCTTTCATGTGTCTATCGACGTTTTCGACCACGATAATCGCATCATCCACTACCAGACCAATCGCTAGCACCAGCGCGAGTAAGGTCAGTAAATTGATGGAGTAGCCAAACATCAGCATCACGAAGAAAGTACCAATAAGTGACAGCGGCATCGCAATCACAGGCACCATCACCGCGCGGAAACTACCGAGGAACAAGTAGATCACCACCGTCACAATTAACAGCGCTTCTAACAACGTTTTGACGACTTCTTCGATCGAGGTGTTAATGAACTCGGTGGAGTCATACACGATCTGCCCGGTAAGACCAGATGGTAATTGCGATTGAATTCCCGGGAAAGCCGTGCGAACGCGTTTTGCGACATCAAGGATGTTCGCTTCCGGCGCTACTTTAATACCGATAAACACCGAACGAACGCCACTAAACGCCACGTTAAAGTCATAATTTTCTGACCCCAGAGTGACGGTAGCAACATCCTCCAAACGGACAATTGCGCCGTTATTTTGCTTGATTGCCAGCTTCTTAAATTCCTCAACCGAGTGTAAATCCGTACCCGCGGTTAAAGGCACTGTCACCATTTGGCCTTTGGAGGCGCCCAATGCGGTCAGATAATTATTGGAGGCTAAGGCAGTACTGACATCAGCTGCGGTAACGCTAAATGCCGCCATTTTTTGTGCGTCCAGCCAAGCACGCAGAGCAAATTGGCGGGCACCTAACAGCTCGGCGGTTTGTACGCCTTCAATCGAATCTAACTTTGGCTTAACAACGCGGATCAAAAAATCAGTCACGTTATTAGTTGGCAAAGTGTCGCTATAAAAGCCCATATACATCGCATCCGTGGTCTGACCGGTTTGTACAGTCAAAACTGGTTGCTGCGCTTGTGCAGGTAACTGGTTTTTAACCGAATTAACCTGGGTGCTGATTTCAGTCAAAGCCCGGTTCGCATCGTAGTTAAGACGCAAGGTTGCGGTAATTGTTGATACGCCACTGGAGCTGGAGGAAGATAAATAATCAATCCCCTGCGCCTGCGCAATAGCAGACTCTAATGGCTGCGTGATAAAGCCAGCGATGGTCTGCGCGTCAGCACCAAAGTAAGTCGTCGAGATAGTGACCACCGCATTTTGAGTATGCGGATATTGGTTGACGGGTAAGCTAAACAAAGACCGCATACCGAGTACCACAATCAGCAAACTCACGACGATGGCGAGTACCGGACGCTTGATAAAAATGTCGGTAAATTTCATCTTGACTCCTTTTAGTGTTCTTGCGGAGTTGGATTGGGACTATTTTTCGGCTGGACAGAATTATCGATCAGCACTGGCGTACCATTCTTCAATTTAAGCTGTCCGCTGGTGACGACCATTTGTCCGACTTCTATCCCTTTTAATACGGCAACCTGATCACCACGAGTAGCGCCAGTGGTCACGAATACTTGTTGGGCGACTTTAGCGACCTCACCTTTTTCATCTTTTTTGTCGCTGTCTTTAATTACAAATACAGTGGAGCCGTAAGGATTGTAGGTAATCGCTGTTTGCGGCAACGTGATAAATTTATTTTTGTCGCCGACATCAATTGCCACATTGCCGAACATACCCGGCAAGAGCAATTGTTTTTGATTGTTCAAGGTTGCTTCTACCTGAACATTACGGGTTGCTACATCGATTTTTGGATTGATGGAAGAGATTTGTCCCTGGAAATCCTGACCTGGAAAAGCATCACTCAAGAGCTTAAGACTTTGCCCAACTTTCAGCGAAGCGATTTGTTTTTGCGGCACAAAGAAGTCCACAAAAATAGGATCAATCGTCTGCAAGCTGACTAACTTGTCACCCGGATTAACGAACTGACCCGGATTTACAGTGCTGATCCCCAAGCGACCTGCGAATGGTGCGCGAATAGTTTTTTTCTCGACGTTGGCGGCTTGTTGGGCGACCAAAGCGCGTTTGCTTTTTAAGTCGGCCATATCAGAATCAACTTGTGCCTGACTAACACCCTCTGCCGCCAATTGCGCCTGATCGCGCTTGAGGACAGTAGCAGATAATTCTGCTGATGCCTCCAAAGAGCGCAGTTGTGCGATGTCAGAATCCGCGTTGAGCTGTATCAAGATGTCGTTATGCTTTACATTTTGACCGGACTTAAATTTTACGTCGCGTACCAGACCAGCGATTTCGGAGCTGATGTCGACGCCACGATAAGCTGTGACTGTGCCGACGGAAGAAATCTGCGGCTGCCACTCTAAGGTTTCTGCTTTTATCGTGCTAACGGTTTGTGCGCCAGGCTTGGGCGCACTGGCGATTAATTGTTTAATTTGTAGATACTTGCCGAACGCCAGGCCAACGATCAACAACACCACGCAGCCGAGCATGATAAACATACGCTTTGTCATGAATACTTCCCCTTTAATATACTAATCCGGTCACGAATACGATTAAGAAGCGTGACTCAATTCATATCACTTCAATACATCTCATTAAAATTCGAGAACCACAAGATTTATTCTGCGCTTGCCGCTTTATTGTCGGTAATAGCGGAACCGGTAGCGCTGGAAATATCCATCAACGCCGGACGGTTCCACCACCCACCACCCATAGACTGAAATAAAGCCGCCGTATCCGCATACCGGTTTGCCTGCGCCTGAATCAGACTGACACGCGCTGTTTGATAAGTGCGCTTGGCATCGAGCAAGGTCAGAGAGCTAACACTACCCAATTTGTACTGTTTGGTCGTCAAGTCCAAGGTTTCTTTGGCGATGGATTCAACATCTGCTTGCTGCTTTAAAGTTTGCGCATCGAACTCTAAAGCGCGCAAACTATCCGCCACATTTTGGAAAGCCGATAACACCGTAGAACGATATTGCGCTGCCGCCTGGTCGTAGGATGCCACTGCTGCACGACGCTTAGCTGAGAGGGAGCCGGCATTAAAAATCGGTGCCGTCAAACCGCCAGCCAGGCTCCAGAAACTCATATTTTCGCTGAACAGATTATTGGTTTTAGTCGATGCAAAACCATAACTACCAGTGAGAGAAAATTGTGGATACTGATTGGCCGTTGCAACACCGATTTGGGCGCTGGCTTGATGTAATAAGCTTTCAGCCGCGCGAATATCTGGACGTTGGCGCACCAATGCGGAGGGGATAGATACCGGTAACTCTTGCGGCAATTGCAGTGCGTCCAGATTAAATTCAGGCAAGCCCGGATCACTAGGTAAGCGCCCCGCATACACTGCCAGTTGATTACGCGTTTGCTCTAAGGATTTTTGCAGGCCGGGCAAACTCGCACGGGTCTGAGCAACCAAATTGCGCTGAGATAAAAACGAGGATTTGGCAATCGCACCGACTTTAAATTGCTGCTCAATCACTTCCAGCTGCCTGGACTGCGCATCGAGTATCTCTTGCGTCGCTTGCAATTGCGCCCGATAAGACGCTTCGCGTATCGCGGTGGTAACCAGATTGGATGTCAGTGTCAGATACGCTGCCTCGACCTCATAACGCTGATAATCAATACCCGCTTGCAGGCCTTCCAGTCCGCGCTTATTTGCACCAAATACATCCACTGTGTAAGAGACATTAACGGAGGCATTGTATAAATTGAAGATGGTGCCGCCCGGAATGCCTGTAGATACCGCCGAGGCATGTTCGCGTTCACCATTGAGGCTACCAGTCACAGTAGGAAATTGGCTTGATCCATACTGGGCGTTGTAGTTCTCTTGTGCTTGTCGCAATGCCGCCTGGGCAGATGCCAGCGTTGGACTCTTTGTTAAAGCGTCGCGGATTAATTTGTCTAGTGCTTCAGAGCGGAATACTTGCCACCAGGCTGCTGGAATATCCTGCCCGCTCACCAAGGTTTGTGACGTCCCTGCATTACCTGCCGATGCCTCGGTCTGGCTCGCTGTGGGCGATGGCGTATAAGAATAATTCTCTGATTTGACTGGTGCTGCTGGCGCAGTAAAGTTGGGGCCAACTGCGCATCCGCTGATGAGTAGGCTGAGAGCGATGGTTCCGCCAGCGCCACGAGCCAATGATTGCAGAGAAACTTGCTTGCAGATCCTTGTTTTTTTCAATTTCCACACTCCCGAATACGCAAATAGTTTGGCATTAACATTACTGACTTTAAAGTCAGATAAAGATATTACCTGAATACTTGATGAGTGTTTTGAATAATTAGTAAAGTTAGGTAAATATTTTTGTGTGACTTACGCAAAATTGTCCTGCAAGGCGCAACCACGACGACAGTTTTAGGACGGACAGGCGCTGCAACGCGGTTTTGGGCGGTTTTGCGAAAGCCCTGGCGACAATATACTACTACCATGTATATATAAGCAGTCCAGATATTATATGGACAACAAGCCATATTTATTTAAAATAATAGGGAGTATATTAAAATCAATGTTATTACCCCGTCAGCGGAGCGAAATAAATGCGGATTTTATTGGTAGAAGATGATCAGATGATAGGCGAGGCGATCAGAACCTCTTTGCGTCAGCTTGAGTATGTCGTTGATTGGGTGCGGGACGGTGGCTTGGCGGATTCTGTTTTACAGACTGAGCATTTTGATCTGGTGTTGCTGGATTTAGGCTTGCCAGGCAAAGACGGGATTGAAGTTGTGCGTAGCTTGCGTCTTCGCAAGGTGAGTATACCGGTCATCATCATCACTGCCCGCGACGGATTAGAGGATAGGATTAAGGGATTGGATGCGGGCGCTGATGATTATGTGATCAAGCCGTTTGCGATTGAAGAACTGGCAGCGCGTCTGCGCTCTGCCCTGCGGCGCAGCTCTGGGCAAACTGAGCCTGCGATCCAGATCGGCGATGTGATAATTAATCCTGCGACGCACGAGGTCAAACGCCATGATGTGACGGTATCTTTGTCAGCCCGTGAATACGCAATGATCGAGGCTTTGTTGCTGCGACCCGGTGCGATTTTGTCGCGCGCACAGTTAGAGGAACGCATGTACGGCTGGGGTGAGGAGGTTGAAAGTAATACGGTCGAAGTGTATATCCATTCGGTACGGCGCAAACTCGGCACCAGCTTTATTCAGAATGTACGTGGGGTTGGTTACTTTATTCCTAAGCCGACATCAACTACAACATCAACTCCTACGACGTAACAACAACGCACAGTTTCTCGATGAAAATTACTTCAATACGCGCAAAATTATCGGTCTTTTTGATCGCTGCAGCCATACTCACAGCATTGCTAATAGGTTTGATCACTTATCGGCACACACTAAAAGAAAATGAAGATTTGCTGGATTACCAGTTGCGTCAGATTGCCTTGTCATTGCGCGACCAGGGCGTTGTTGCCGACCCGTCGTATTACCAGCAAGGGGACGCGTTAGATGTCGTGATACAGATCTGGAATAGCAATGGCAGCATGCTGTATTTATCGGTACCGGGCGCACCTTTATTTGATCGCGCAACATTGGGCTTGACCGACGTGGATGTGCAGCTCAATATAAGTTTGAACACCTATCCAAAACGCTGGCGGGTATTTAGCGTTGCTACCAGAGACAGGATTATTCAAGTCGCACAACCGCTAGATCTGCGCACCGACCTCGCCGCAACAGCAGCACTGCGCAGCCTGACGCCGCTACTGGCATTTGTGCCGCTGATGGCGCTATTAATCTGGTGGACCGTAGGCAATTCTTTATTACCCTTGCAGCGAGTCGCCAACGAGGTAGAACAACGCGATGCCCGTAGTCTGGAGCAAGTAGCGGAGACCGATTTACCGAGCGAAGTGGTACCGCTGATCACGGCCCTCAACTCACTACTGGCGAGGTTGCAGCAAGCGTTCTCTAGCCAGCGCGCGTTTGTAGCGGATGCAGCACATGAGCTGCGCTCGCCACTGACGGCACTCAAACTGCAATTACAATTATTGGGCAATGCGCCGGATGATGCCGCAAAAAAGCAAGCCTTGGACCAACTCAACCAAGGGGTAGATCGCTCTAGTCACTTAATAGAACAACTATTGATTGCAGCACAAACCGATCCGGCGGACACGCAAATCCAATTGCAAGCCTACGCGCCATCGACCAATATCGCAGAGCTGACGCGGCAGACAATTGCCGATCTTTTCCCAATTGCGCAATCGCGGGAATTACAGCTTGAGTTAGCTGCACCAGAACAATTGCTGATCCCTGTTGACGCCGCACGTTTAAGCATCCTGATCCGCAACCTGATCGACAACGCCATCCGCTACACGCCGAACGGCGGGCAAGTACACACCAGCGTGATTGATCACGGATCGCAAGTTGAATTATTGGTAGAAGATTCCGGCCCCGGGATCGCACCATCTGATCGTGAGCGGGTATTCAGCCGGTTTTATCGCTTAAACAATCACCCAAGCCAACAAACGGGGAGCGGCTTGGGATTATCGATTGTGAAGAATATTGTGGACCAACACGGCGCCCAGATTACGCTAACTAGTTCAGCTTTAGGTGGTCTGAAAGTAAGTGTTATTTTTCAAGCTAGTTCAAATTAGTTCAAGCTGCACCGATGGTTACTTGGTGTTGGGAAAAGCTTTGCGGTAATTTCCCCGACACTCTTTTCAACAGTTTGGTCCAGCAAGACAGACACAGCTATTTTTTGGCTTAAACCGAGATTTTCCGTTAGGATTTGAGTTGATGACGGATGCACTTTTCGAGGCAGTTTTGATGCGAGTTTGTTGCAAATAAGGCGCTCATGGCAAGCCATGAGCAACGAAGAGCGTCAAAAATGACCGGAAATGCGCCGTCAGCACTCAAATAGCACCTTCGGTGCGCCTAATGGAAAATCTCGGTTAATCCCTAATACTTAATGTTCATTGACTGCTAGCGATAAAAGTGTGGATGTCAAAATTAATTTTGACAGTTTCGTTAGTCTCTGTATTTTGGATCTTCGCCAAGAATTCCTCAGCGTACGCGCTCCCGCCTTGTTTATCGATATATCGTGTCACATAACTTGTAGACAAAAAGAATAACCCGACCTCCAATGGTGTCAGTTCTATGATGTTTGAAAATATATGTCGTTCGGCTGAAGCAAATCCTCCTGACGAATCAATTCGTTCTAGGGTGTCATCGTAACTGGTCAGCCGGACGTCACGGTATTGGCTCCATTTCGTGACGAGCTCCTTTTCTATCAGATCACGAAGCGGACCATATGCAACTGGAAAATCATATTTATACGCGCAGAACACTCCTTTATTTTTTAGAAGTGACTTGATTCTTTGCAAGACAATATCCCGATCCATCCAGTAAAACGAGGTTGCGCTGGTAATCAGGTCAAACTTCTTTTGAGAGGAATATTCCTCTGCTGGGGATACGCTAAAGCGAATTGCAGGATAGTTAAATTTGGCCTTCTCAATCAAGTTTGCGCCAATGTCAGCTCCTTCAACATAATTGAAATACGGTGCGAGCCTGATAGTCGAAACTCCATTTCCACACCCAATATCCAACGCAGCGTCAACACCTCCACACCGGCTCACCAAATCCCGATACAGCGCCTCGGGGTAGGCGATCTTTGCGCGGACTAGGTTGTATGCATCTGCATACTGATCAAACTGTTGCATTAAGCAATCTCCAATAGCTTTGGCTATATTCGCCCTTGTTGAGAAAATTTATCAATGAACCGCTGTGACTTACCAACGATAAATGTATGAAGCACCAGCAAGTATGACAGTTATGGGGGGGGAATTACCAGAGGTTATTCGATGCGAACATGCAATTCTCTCTTAAGTCTAATTTAAGTTTGTTCTTTTATTCTGCAGATGTCCCCACATTTTTAGGGCAATTTCCTTGCACTGATTTGTACAGACCTGCTGAATAGGAGCAAACATGAAAGCTAAAGAAATTACCATCGCATTAGTCGCCGCTGGCGTCTTATCTGTCGGCACCGCCAACGCATTCAACTGGAATGCATCTGACTGGTTTCATAAAAAAACGGATACTGCCCAAGCAGACACTCCGGGCACTATCGCCGGTTCGGCGATACCCTCATCTCCAGCAAGTACACCGCAAAATACGCCGTCAGGCACAAGCGCCACAGCGCCTATCGTTCCCATCACTGCGCCCAATTATCGTTCCATTGTTGAGCGTTATGGCTCTGCCGTTGTGGGTATCAATACCGAAGCGATGCATAAAACCAGTATGGAAGATTCGGACGGTGCATCGGGTGATCCGTTCTCTCAGTTCTTCCGGGGTTTGCCCGGTATGCAGGGCATGCCAGGTTTTAATGGTCAAGGTCGTATGCAGCCACATAATGTGCCTGTGCGCGGACAAGGTTCAGGATTTATTTTGAGCAAAGACGGTTTAATTCTAACCAATGCGCATGTCGTAAATGACGCTGATGAAGTCACGGTCAAATTAAGTGACCGTCGGGAATACAAAGCCAAAGTATTAGGCAGCGATAAAGCGACCGATATCGCAGTACTAAAAATCGACGCTAATAATTTGCCAGTAGTCAGTCTTGGCGATACCAAACAACTTGGCGTTGGCGACTATGTTCTAGCCATCGGCTCCCCTTTCGGCTTTGAGCAAAGCGCGACTGCTGGCATCGTCAGCGCAAAAAGTCGCTCATTACCTGGCGACGGTTATGTACCATTTATCCAGACCGACGTCGCAGTTAATCCCGGCAATTCGGGCGGTCCCTTGTTTGATGCCAGTGGCAATGTGGTTGGCATCAATTCACAAATTTACAGCCAGACTGGCGGCTATCAAGGCGTTTCATTTGCGATCCCGATTGAGGTTGCTTTAAACGTCAGCAACCAGATCGTCAAGAGCGGCAAAGTAGTCCACGCCAGATTAGGGGTAACGATACAAGAGCTGAACCAAACTCTGGCTGAATCTTTTAAATTAAAACAACCCGATGGTGCCCTGGTCGCCAATATCGCACCCGATAGTGCAGCGGCCAGAGCCGGACTAGAGCCTGGTGATGTGATCCTTAAATATAACGATCAGATCATTAAGCGATCCGGTGATTTACCGGCACTGGTTGGCATTGGCAAACCCGGCGATAAAGCGACGCTGCAAGTCTGGCGCGCTGGCAAGGCGATTGAACTATTAGCCACGCTGGATACCGCAAAAGATGTCGCCATGAACGAGGATGTATCCCCAAGAAACCAAAATAAAGGCAGGCTAGGTGTTGCGGTTCGCCCATTAACATCCGATGAAATTCGGCAAGCAGGATTGCCATCTGGTTTAGTGGTAGAGCAAGTAGGCGGTGCCGCCGCCCGCGCAGGGATCGAGGCTGGTGATGTGATTATTGCTGTCAACGGTGCCAACGTAAAATCAGTAACGCAACTTCAGTCACTGGTCGCCAAAGAAAATAAGCAGTTGGCTTTGCTGATACAACGAGGCGACGCGAAGATATTTGTACCTGTGAACTTGGGTTAAAAAGAAGTTGAAAGGGAGTTAGCGTAACTCAAGAAATACATCAACTGTTTGCTCAATAAAAAATGCCCTTGTGATATTGCAAGGGCATTTTTTATTTTTAGGACTTTCGCAAACGCCACGACCTCTCAACACAGAGCTATCGCGAAACAGCAAAGAAAAAGAAAGGCAGGTTTTCGCAGCACTCCTGATTTTCTCAGTGTCTCTGTGTCTCCGTATTGATTGGAGTCTCGGGTGCCCCACGGTCTTAAGCAGCATCACCCTCGTCAAAGTCGAATACTGGCACAAAGACCATCTGGGCAGCCTGATCGCCACCACCGACCACACGGGTGCCGTGACCGCACGCTACTCCTACGACCGGTTTGGCAAGCGTCGCACAGCCA
Source organism: Undibacterium sp. 5I1 (assembly GCF_034314085.1). Lineage (NCBI taxonomy): Bacteria > Pseudomonadati > Pseudomonadota > Betaproteobacteria > Burkholderiales > Oxalobacteraceae > Undibacterium > Undibacterium sp. 5I1. The sequence continues at coordinate 4,387,724 of NZ_JAVIWI010000001.1, read as the reverse complement.
GTGGCAATTACGACGCCAATGGTCAACTCATCATCGACTGGACCACCAACACCAACAACGGCACAGATCGCGGCTACACCGGTCACGAGCATCTGGATGATATGGGCGTCATCCAGATGAACGGCCGTATCTATGATCCGCTCTTGGGACGCTTCATGCAGGGTGATCCGTTTATTCAAGACCCGTCGAATTTACAAAACTTCAATCGTTATGGGTATTGCTATAACAATCCGATGACTTGTACCGACCCAACAGGACAGTTATTTGGTATTGACGACATGTTCTTTGTTGCTTTGATTGCGATATGGGGCGCAGAGAAGGCCGGCATTATTGATGCCAGAACCGCCAGACAAATCACAGCGATCGCTTTCACGATTGCCTCTGGGGTGCCGCAAACTTTTGCGGAAGCTGCACAAACTGGCTTTTTTAGCGGAGCCATCTCCAGCGGGAACTTGAAAGGTGCGTTACAAGGAGGATTCACTGCGGGTATGTTCTATGGGGCGGGGAATGTTATCGGCGGAGGTAATTTTTTTACAGGGGGCAGCGGCACACAATGGACAGTGGCTGAGGGGGTGGCGCTGCATAGTGTTGTTGGATGCGTGACTAGTGTTGCAAGCGGTGGGAAGTGTGGACCTAGGGCTCTGAGTGCAGCGTTCACCAAAGCGATCGCCAGTACCGATTTTATGAAGAGTGTTACTGATTCAGGTGATAGAGTTACTGGAACACTGGTCAGTGCCATTGTTCGAGGTACTGCATCAGTGTTTGGTGGTGGTAAATTTGCTAACGGTGCGCAAACCGCTATCTTTAGTTATTTGATGAATGAGGTTGCCCATTGGAAGCAAATGGAACGGGCAAGTGCACGAGCTTTAAGATATCTCGGTTTTAAGGTTGAGCAAGGAGTAAAGCTACTCGTCACTTCCGCAGACGGCACCTCAAGGATTATGATTGCAGACAGTGTTGCCATGAAGGATGGCTTGTTAATTATTACTGAGGTAAAAGATGGACTAGGGGCAAAACTATCGGCGGCACAAAAAATGATTTTTGAAATTGCCAAAGATGAAGGGACAATTGCTATCGTGTCCAGTGATAGGGCTGGTAGGCTTGGGTTGGAGGCTAGGGTCAATTTAATTGAACAAACTACTTTTATTCAACGAATCGCAATTTCTTTAGAAGCTAATATTGCTAATAAAGCGGCTGGTCAATTAACTAGAGTTCTTGGGACAGACGGAGCTGCCACAATTTTTCGGGTTGCTAAAATTGCGACTGGTTTAATGGCAACGATAACGATTGAGTTAGCAACACACTCTGACGACGTGCATTAAAGATTGTATATATGACTTCAAAAAAATTAAAATTTCAAAATTCTCGAGGATTTGTGAAAGTATGGGGCACACCTCAACCATCGACGTTAGAAGAAATATTTTCTTATTTGAATATGAACGGTTATTCGGGACCAGTTTCGTGGAGGGATCCTGCGGCCTTGAATTTTGTGAAACAGATTGATTTGAACTTTTTTTTGTTTTTGCTATCTCTGGTGTTTTTCAAGACCCAGCCGGAATTTTTAATTTTGACATTTCCATTCAAATCTGCTCCAAAAAAATTGGAGAAATTGAATTACTACTTGATTTATGGGAAGTCGATAAAAGGTTCGTTGAGAGCGCTTTTTCATTTCCGAAATCTGCTTTGTTCCAAGTCACATTAAGCCACCTTAAATGGAATTGTGTGCCTGGAGGTAACCCCTGCTGGACCTCTCATTCCAATAATAGTTCTGCTAATTTGGAATTTAATCAATGGGTAAGGGACTGGGAGCAATTTGGTCTACCTTTTACTGAGCGCATAAAAAATTCAAACGATGTAGTGGCTGTATACTTTGATATAAAAAAATATCGAAAAAATTCCTGGGTGAAATCAGATGGACCGCAGCACTATAGCTTTTTTGAGACAGGAATTATTTTGCTGTCTGAAGAGATGCGACATCAGGAGGCTATGGAACTGTTTAAACTTTGGGTAGATGACACAGAAAAATCTAAAGAATTTTTAAGACCGAGAAGTTTGGAATTTATTCAGCGAAGAATAAGAAAAATAAATGATTGGTTAAGTTTAAAACAGCAAGCGTAGCGTGCACACTCCCGTAGGGGGCGCCATGCGCGCCGCTTCAGATGCTAGCGTCCCTCTCTAAGCCCATCGTTTTTCCATCAGTGGTGCGTATGACGCACCCTTCGCTGGAGATCCGATGGGTATGGTTTGTCAGAACCTAGGCTGCGTACCGCCAATAAGCATCAGGTAATCAGAGCATATAAACCTGGATCCGCACCCCGAAAATAGCAAAGCTTCATGCAAGGCAATATCACATACTCCCCCGTAGAGATAAAAAAATATGCCTTATTGCCCAATTATTATATAGACAATTAAAACATACATAGTGGGAGTATATTCATTCAGATGGCGAAGCAAGAATAGCCAACAGCCGTTCGCTTCGATGATCGATCTGGCAGTTAATGATGTTCATTCACCGAACTTTTTGCTACGTCGCTCCTGCGAAGGCAGGAGTCCAGAGGCGTTCGTTGATTGACCGGCGACACTGGATTCCTGCTAAGGACATGCAAGAATGACAGGCAGCAAGCGTAGCGTGCATACCCCATAGCGGTGTGCGCCCTGCGCACGGCTTCAGATGGTAGCGTTTCTTTCTAAGCCGATAGTTTTTCCATCATTGGTGCGTATGACGCACCCTTTACTGTTCAATCGGGAAGTGATCGGGTGGTCGCTCAAGCCACGCATGACAACTGACATCGTGACAGATGCGTTGACGATGGCGTGGTTTCGCCGCCGACCAGACGCTGGTGTCATGCATCATTCAGATCGCGGTAGCCAGCACGCCAGCCATGCATTTCAGGGAAAGCTCAAGGAATTTGGCATGATCTGTTCGATGAGCCGTAAAGGTAATTGCTGGGACAACGCGCCTACTGAAAGCTGGTTTAATAGTTTCAAGAACGAGCGCTATCATGGCGTACGGTATGCGACTCATGCCAAAATGAAGGCTGCCAGCTTCGACTATATAGAAGTCTTTTATAATCGAACCCGCCAGCATTCAACACTGAACTATCAGTCGCCAATTAAATACCTTGATCGCTGGAGGAATGCACAAAATCAGAAAGAACACGCTGCATAATATCCACCTGATGGAAGACGAAATATCGAGGCAACCTCAGTATCTAGAGAACCTATTCCTTAATGCCGACAAACCCGCATAATTTTTCATAAGCCTTAAAGTCGTTATAGCCGACATCTCATTGGATATTTAAACATGAACATCACTATCCTCTTCCCTACCCAAACAGAAGCAAGCCAGTTTCAACGTGATGATGTATCCACGATGATTTCTGGCGTAGGCCTGACTGCGACCGCGCTTGCGACGATGAAGGCAATTCAGCAATATCAGCCGGAGTTGATCATCCTCGCGGGGATCGCTGGGGTTTATCCACATGCGCCATTCAAAAAATATGATGTGGTATTAGTAGAAACAGAGGTCGAAGGTGATTTGGGATTCTTCACTAAGACTGGTTTTGTACACATGGCACATTTACCCATTGAGATGGAGTTTGAGCGACGCCATACTTTGGCTTGTCCACATCTGCCGCTTAATTCACCTTTCCGGCTGGCAAAAAGTATGTCACTGAATGCGGCATTAGCGCCCTTTGTTGATGTGCAAAATATTGATATAGAAAATATGGAAGGTGCAGCTTTTTTCCATGTCTGCCTACAAGAGCAACAAAAGTTTTTAGAGCTGCGGGCAATCTCTAACATTGCACAGATTGGCGATGATGATTGGGATATGCAAGGCTCAGTCAAAGTGCTCACTGAAGGATTGCATCAGCTGATTGATATTTTGCAGGAGCAAGGCTGAGCGTATAGTCATTGAATGCATCAAACTTTTTACTTAGGACTTACGCAAAAACGGAAAGCTACTCGCTGGCATTCCCATGAAACCAGATGGCTTAATATAAAACATCAAGACCTCTCACCACAGAGACACAGAGCCACAGAGAAAATCAGGAGAACAGCGAAATCCTGCCTTTCTCTTTCTTTGTTGTTCCTCTGTGTCTCTGTGCCTCTGTGGTGAGGGGTTTTGTTTTTTGCGTAAGTCCTATTACTTTTATTACTTACGTAAAATTGTCCCTGCAACGCAGTTGGGGCGGTTTTGCGTAAGACCTATTGATTATGCTGATACGATGGTCACGTAATATGCCACGTACCGCACTCGACTGGCCTGCACTGAATAAATTTGCTGACTTAATGTGTACACGTCCAAGCTGGAAAGCGCTGTATCAAAAACAAGGTTTGACGGATTGGACAGGCTGGTAATACGGATTATTTCAGGGAATAAAAAAGGAGCCGAGGCTCCTTTTTTATTCCCTGAATATCGAGAATTACTTCTTTACAGCATCAGCAGCTGGTACTGTAGCGGCTGGAGTTGAAGCTGCCGGTGTACTTGCCGGAGTTGCTGTCACTGGCGCATTCACCATTTCGATTTTAGCTTTTGTGCGGATATCGTCGATCAATTTTTTCAAGCTTTCTTGCTGGGCTTGTTGCTTCAATCCTTCTTTAACTTCGTCTAATGCCGGAACGACTTTTGCGCGAGAGTCTTCTAACAAAATAACGTGGTAGCCGAATTGTGATTTAACTGGCTCTAGCGTGAATTTGCCTTTTTCTAATTTAGCTACCGCTGCGCCAAATTCTGGCACCATGCGTGCCGGGTCAAACCAGCCTAAATCACCACCGCTAGCTTTGGAACCTGCGTCCAGCGTTTTTTGCTTCGCCAGTGCTTCAAATTGGCTCGGGTCTTTTTGTAGCTTAGCGATAATGTCTTTCGCTTCGGCTTCTGTCGCTACCAAAATATGGCGCGCTTTATATTCGTTACCACCAAGTTTGACTTTGATTTTTTCGTATTCTGCTTTGAGCATGTCATCGCTGATGACATTAGTCTTCAAATAATCTTGAACATACGCATTAGCCAAAATCGATTCTTTGGTCAACTGAGTCTGATCGATCACTTCTGGTGTTTTATCCAAACCCTTTTTAACGGCTTCTTGCGCTACCAGATATTGCAACGCCAAATGATCAATGATCTCTTTGCGTGATTCTGGCGTGTCGGGCTGGCCTTGGGCTGCACGTTGCTTGACCATTAAATCGACAATGCTTTGGCTAATTGGCGTGCCATTGACGGTAGCAGCCGCTTTGGATGGAGCAGCAGCCTTGGATGCATCTTGTGAATTACAAGCAGTCAGGATTAGTAAAGAAGCAGCACTAGCTAACAAAATACGGGTATCAACACGGGACTTGATGAACATCTTTAGATTTCCTCTATAAGGTAAGTAATTGTATTCGGCTCAATATTCAGCTTGAGTTCAGCTCAAATGATAAATGCAGAAAGCCGCATATATTAGCAGCATTGCATGGCATTGCTCAAAATTGGCAAGGAGATTGTATTTAGGATGGGTAGTCAATCCTTACGCCAGAGGGAAAAACAGTAGCACTTGCAAACCTGGTGCAGCATCTTGCAATAACATCTTGCCGCCGTGTCTTTGCATGGTGCGTTCTACTATCGCTAAGCCCAAACCGGTTCCTGGCAAGCCCCGGTCTTGCGCACCGCGAGAAAAAGGCTTGCGTAACAAATCTCTCTGATCGGCAGCAATACCTGTGCCGTGGTCGCGCACTGCCAATAAGGCAAATTTCTGCTCCTTGGTTTCTTGCAAATATAAACGCACCAGGACAGGCGCTTGACCATATTTAGTGGCGTTATCTAATAAGTTAGCGAGCATTCTCTCGATTGCGATACTACTGGCTGGCGCTATCCATAACGCAGCGCTGGATTCGACGCTTAAGCTGACGTGATCGTAGTCACCGGCACTCAGCAGACGCTGTGTTAGTGCGCATAAATCGACCCGTTCTTCCATCGGTTCGGCCTCGGCACGAGCAAGGTCTAAAAAAGAACCAACCAACTTATCGGCAATCTGAACATTGCGCACAATGCTGTCGCGTTTATTGTTGACTTCTGAAGTCTCGGGTAGCAGCTCGGCAGCCATACGAATGCGGGCAAGCGGCGAGCGTAAATCATGCGAGATCGCAGCTAACATCAAATCTCTTGCGGTATCTTGCTCTGCTCTTTGTGCTGCAAATTCTGCAAATTGGGCGGCTAACTGACGCACTTCTGCTGGCCCTGTGTTTGCTGCTTTTGCTGCTTTTTCTATATCTGCTGACCGAATATAGGAAGTCGCATGGGGTTGATTACTTTTAGCAGCAAAGGCCTTAACGCTGCGCTGTAAATCTAATAAGGGTCTGGCAATACGCCGGCTTAACCAGGCAGAGGCCACAATAAACACTAGGATAACAATGAGGAATCCAATCAAACCACGCCGGCGGATGTCGGGCCCCTCTAGCTCGCTTTGTACGCCGACCCAAACCGGCTGAGCACTGGTTTGCAATTCTAACCATGTGGTAGTGTTTCCTGTCTCACCGCTAACCGCCAGACTGATCACAGGAATGCCTTGAGCATTTAGCTCAGAAATCAGAGCACGGTAGCGCGGCACTAGCGGCATTGGGCTGGCAGAAAATGGCGGCGGGCCGGGGATTAAACTAATGTCTGCCGTGACGGTTTTAGTATTTGGCAGCCTTGCTGGTTGACCGTCGCGTAAATTTTGTTGTACCGGCTTGAGCGCCTGCGCCCATAACGGGGCTGTTGAATGAGCAAAAATATTGGCTTGCTCATTAAATAGCAGGACAACAAATATGACCGTCAACAAAATGCCCACAGTGACTTGGAGTAAAAAAATCCGCGCGAATAGTGAGTCAAACAAAGAATCAAACCTTGAGTAAAACCATTTACTGAATAATTTATAAAATCTGCCGGCAAAGCTCTTGCTTGGACTGATTGTCTGCGCCAGATTTACAGGCTGAATTGTCGACTGACTAATGGGTGGCTCCACAGCCTCATTCATAGAGTTTTGGTCTGAGGGCGACCTGTTGATTTTCTCGCTCATCTCGCGCTGCCTGTAAATACATAACCTTCGCCTCTGACGGTCTCTATCCACTCACGTCCATTGAGTGCGCTACGTAACTTTTTACGTAGTCTAGCGACTTGTACATCAACCGCTCTGTCCAGCGGCATGTAGCTGCCAGGCTGTACCGCCGCAGACAAAGCATCGCGTGACACGGTAACGCCAGGTTGGCTGGCCAAGGCGACTAATAGCTTAAATTCATTCGACGTCAGTTGTAAAATTTGCGGCTCGCGTTCAGCCGGATCAGTGTAAATTGCCCGCCTTGCCATTAAATCCAAAGTCAGGCCATCAAACTGCAATTGGGTACGCTTGGTGAAGACCCTGACCCGACGTGCAAGCGCACGTACGCGGGCGACCAGTTCCCGCGGCTCAAATGGTTTAGCCAGATAATCATCGGCACCCAGCTCTAATCCCAAGACACGATCAATCGGATCGCCTCTGGCAGTCAGCATCAGAATAGGCAAATCATTCCCCGACTCGCGCAAGCGACGGCATACGTCTAAGCCATTCGCATCAGGTAACATCAGATCTAACAGCAAGACATCCGGTTGATAAGTCGCCAGCGCCGCCATACCGAGTGCGGCCGTCGCTGCGCAATGCGTTTGTATCCCTTCGCGCAATAGCAGCTCGCTGGTCATTTGCGATAACTCAATATCATCATCAATCATTAAAACTCTGGTTGGCTCTGCACGTGCGAACATTTCCATAGATGCTTCCCAATTGAATGAAATCAGAATCTGCATTGGTAGCAATGCGATGTCGCAGTAAAGCGCATACGGCACGCGGTAGTCAAGTGGGGAGGTTGATGCTAAGTCGATTTTTTACTTTTGGGATTGCATTCGAATAAACACTGTTCGATAAAATAGTTTCAGCAGGCTCAGGATTGCTTTTTAAGTAATTTTGTAAGGCCAATATTAATATACTCCCCATTATTTCTATGAAAAATGGCTTATTGCCCAATTAATCAATGGACAGATTAAATATACTTGCCTGGAGTATAAATATAGCACCATACAAGCGTCCTACAAAAAATTGATAAGGGTGACAGATAAAATTTTCCCGATCAACGCCTGAACACCACCTAAGCAGCAGCTGAGCAGCACCTAAGCAGCACCTAAGCATACCCTGCCACTACCTGGCATAGCGACTTATCCTCCTATGAGTTTGATTTGTGTCACCGCTGACATATTTTGACATCGGATGTCAAACACAGAAACCTGCCTTGCTCCTAGAATAAAGTCTGCTTATTTCACTTCTTTTATTTGTTTTTTTATTTGTTTTTTTATTTATTAACAGGCCTTCACTAACTGGGCTCAGTTAACAAACTTAACCACCGGAGTCAATCATGAAAACAGCTCGGATTTCTAGCTTTACAGTTGTATTAACCGGCACTTGCCTACTGATTACTGGCCTGACTATCGGCACAAGCGCATCAGCAGCAGAATTTACCGGACGCCATGGCAGTACCGCCAGCGCCAGCGGCGTAGTGCTGCCGAACCGTCAAGGCGGTGTATCGGCCGCCGGGCAAGTCACCGCCAATGGCGCACGAGGCGGCACAGCCAGCGGACAGGCAAATATCCAGACTAACGGGCAGCAAAGCGCTACCTATAGCGCGAATGGCTCCGGAACGACGGCAAACGGCACAAGTTATAGTGGCACCAGTAGCGGTAGCTCCAGCTATAACAGTAGCACCGGTTACGCTGGCAATAACACCACTACGGTGAACGGCAAAACAGTGAATACCAGTACACAAAACGGAGCAACGACAGTGTCTTCCGCTAAGGGGACAAAGACTTTTGGTAGCCGTCACTAAATCAGATATTTTTAATATCTAAATCGAATAACCATCGCAGCGGTTTCAAGACCCATACACAATAAATCATCAACCAACGGAGCCTCATCATGCAAACTCAACGCGTCTCTATATCCACCTTGATGAAGATGTTGACAGCCAGTCTTTTTATACTCGGTGCAGCACATAGTCGGGCAGAAGATGCTGGCTCAGTACAAAAAGCCTGCCGCGCAGATTTCTCTAAGTTCTGCCCATCGATCAAACCTGGCGGTGGCCGTTTAGCCGGATGTCTGAAGGAACATCAAAGTGAATTATCTGCGGGCTGCCAAGAAAAAATGAAAATAGTGTCATCCTGTGGCGAACAAATCAAAGAGCTTTGCGGTAAAGAATCTGATCCTAAAAAAATCAAACAATGCGCTAAAGAACATCGCAGCGAATTTAATGAAGAATGCAAATCCTCAATCACAGACAAATAATTTTTACTTATTTTTTAAGTCATCAATGCCAAGGCGGTGAGCCACATGATGCGTAACGAATTGACGACACAACTGATCAGCGCAAAGACCTTGCCCTGGATTTTTGGCTTGCTATTAATTATTCTTCTGGCGGCCACTATCGAGGGAATAGTGCTAACGTTTTATAGTAAAAAATCCTATGATTGGCGCGCCTATGCGGCGACTGCGGCGGATATGATCATCCGCCAATTGATTGATGCATCGGGTATTTCTATCGCAGCACCAATACTGTTTTTTGCCTATACACATCGGATCAATACGATAGAACTTTCTACGCCTTTTGCATTTTTTTTACTATTCATCGGACAAGAGTTTTTTTACTATTGGTACCACCGTACGTCGCATACAGTGCGTTGGTTTTGGGCGACACACTCGGTACATCATTCGCCGAATGAATTGAATCTGGCTGCGGCTATGCGCTTGGGCTGGACCGGTAAGCTGACAGGCACCAGTTTATTTTTTACGCCATTAGTCTGGTTGGGATTTGCACCGACAACGGTATTAGCAGTAGTGGCGATTAATCTGCTTTATCAGTTTTGGATACATGCAGCGTGGATACCAACGTTGGGGCCGTTGGAGTGGGTACTGAATACACCAGCCCACCACAGCGTGCATCATGCATCGAATCCTGAATACCTGGATTGCAACTACGGCGGCGTCCTGGTTATTTTTGATCGCCTGTTTTGCACCTTCAGACAAGAGCAAGCTGGCATACAAATACGCTACGGCTTAACTGAAAGATTGTATAGCTACAATCCAATAAAAATTGCACTATATGAGTGGAGTAAATTAGTCAGAGATCTGTGGTCGGCAAAGACTTGGCTTATGCGAATAAAAATATTGTTTGGACCACCTGGTACGGTCGATTAGGAATACGGCAGCACCACTAACACGATCCACTCTATCAAGCCTGGAACATCAACATCATAAGTCCAACATAGCAAAAAAATCGCTTCTTAAAACCGGATCATTGCAATTAGCAAACCCAATTTTTAAGAAGCGAAATAAAGTGCAGTCAATCTGCTGCACAAACGATCCGGCTAAAAATTAATGTAAAAGCAAATCGTTAACCTCGATCAGATCAGCTTCTTTTAAAGTACCGGCAGCCGATTTAAGACGCAGGCCGTTCATGATCGTGTCGTAACGCGCTTTCGCCAAATTTTGACGTGTGGTATACAACTGCTGCTGCGCATTCAAAACGTCGATATTGATACGTACACCAACCTGATAACCTAGCTTGTTGGAATCCAATGCCGACTGCGAAGAAATCTCAGCTGCCTCATACGCTTTTACTTGCGCCAGACCGCTAGTGACACCCAGGAATGCTTGGCGGGCATTCTGTGCCGCTGTGCGGCGAGTGAAGTCCAAATCGCTTCTGGCTTTATCTTCTAATGCGATGGATTCACGTACCCGGCTGTCGACTGCAAAACCAGAGAACAGTGGAATATTCCATTGCACACCGATCGAATTCGATTTAACAACACCGTTACCGTTAAGTGAACTATTGCCGCCATTAGAATTACGACCGGAACTGGCAACCAGATCTAGCGTAGGATAATGACCGGCGCGGTTTCTGGAGATATCACGGCGTGCGATCTCTAACGAAACTTGTGATGCGACTACACCATAATTTTGCTTCTCAGCGGAACTCACCCAGTCGCCAATCTGCGCCGGTTGTGGCGAGCTAATTTGAATACCACGTTTGAGTATCGCCAGATCTCCGGCTTCTTTACCAATAATTTGTTGCAAGGCTGCGCGTTTGATTTGCAGATCACTGATACCAGCAAACTCTTGCGCTACCGTCAAATCGTAACGTGCCTGCGCCTCATGCGTGTCGGTAATGGTGGAGGTACCGACTTCAAAATTGCGCTTGGCTGAAGCCAACTGTTCAGAGATCGCCGCCTTTTGAGCTTGCAAAGTTTCCAGAGCGTCTTGCGATGTCAGCACATCAAAATAAGCTTGACCAACTCTGACAATTAAATCTTGCTGCGCTTGTGCAAATTGCGCATCGCTGGCTACGACCAATAATTTACCTTGCTCATATTGCTGCCAGTTTGCCCAACGAAATAAGGGCTGGGATAAAGCTAAGCTATAGGTATTGGTGTAACCCGTACCCTTACTCGTAAACGGCGCGTCGGGCTGAATTTCTGCCGTGGTACGAACATCACTACCGCTCAAAGCCACGCTGGGCAACAAGCCTGCGCGTCCCTGCACTACTTTTTCTAAGCCAGCCACTTGCGAAGCGCGCGCACTGCTGTATTGCGCATCGTTCGCCAATGCATCTTTGTAGATTTGCAGCAAATCAGCGGCACTGGCATCGAGAGTCAGAAAAACACCGGCGATCAGTGTGGCAATGATGGGATTACGCATGTAACACTCCGAAAGAGTAAATAAGTAGATAGGTAGGTAGTAAAGTAAATGATAAAAATCAGTAGTACAGACGTCAGTTAAAAACTTTGCTCCACAAGCTGTAGTAAATTAAGTCGAAATTCATCAAACCGAAATTAATCGAAACGAATTAATTAAAATCAATACACCGGCATTGCGTTATCCACCTGCTGTGCCCAGGCATGCACACCGCCGGTCAGATTGATCACATTCGTAAAATCATGCTGCTCTAAAAAATGTGCGACTTGCATACTACGAGCACCATGATGGCAAATACAAACAATACTAAGGTCTGAATCAAGCTCCTGATGTCTAACCGGAATACTCTGCATCGGCATCAATACCGCACCGGGAATATGACAAGTTTCGTACTCCCATGGTTCCCGTACATCGAGCAGTAAAGGCGGTGTTTTTGTTTGATCCGCTAACCAGATGGCCAATTCAGGCGCTGTCATATGTTGCATGAGCCAATTCCTATTTTTTAAAATTTAAACTTGGATGCAGGCACAGATTGCGGCAACGCCGGTACGACTGTTTCAAACAAAGTCGTGGTCTTAAATTCTGTTGCTGATTCACGCAAAATAAGTTGCGCCGACATCGCAGGAGCCTGACCTGCGATCACAAACAAACGACCACCGACATTCAATTGCTGTTGCAAATGCGGAGGCACAATTTCTAGCGAACCACTGACAACGATCACATCATAAGTATTGTTATTAGCGATTAAGCCGTTGCCAACAATCACGGTGACATTAGGAACATCGTTCTCACGCAGATTATGTTTGGCAGTTTCTGCCAGCGCTGGATTGGTTTCAGTCGTGGTGACATGGTGTGCCTGATGCGCCAGCAAAGCGGGCAAATATCCAGTGCCTGTACCGATCACCAAAACTGACTCCTGTTTTTTAACAAACAGTTCTTGCAAAATACGTGCTTCGAGTTTTGGGCTCAGGGCAAAAGTGCCGTCCGCAAGCGGTAACTCGGTATCAAAAAATGCCAGGCTTTTTTGGCTTTCCGGGAAAAAGTTTTCACGCTTACAAATGATCAATAAATTTAAAACATCCAGATCCAGTACATTCCATGGACGGATTTGCTGTTCTATCATGTTAAAACGGGCTTGTTCGATATTCATATTGTTCACTCTGTCGCATTAATGATGGGGAACCCGCATTTTATCAAAGCGCGCTGCCACATAGAAGAATCCTTCAATCACTACACTCACTACACTCACTACACTCACTACACTCACTACACCTGCTGTACCGCTACTGCTTCAATTCTGAGTAAAGATAATTTGTTCAAGATAGCCATTTCTTTTTAAACCATTCACCTAAATCGTCCAGATAGGTGTACATCACCGGCACAACCACTAACGTCAATAAGGACGAGGTGATAATGCCGCCAATCACTGCCTGCCCCATAGGTGCTCTTTGCTCTGAACCCTCGGTCAAGGCAAATGCCAGCGGCACCATGCCAAATACCATTGCCAGGGTGGTCATCAAAATAGGGCGCAACCTGACATGAGCGGCCTCTAACAAGGCATCAATCCGGTTCATCCCGTCCCTCCGTGCCTGATTGGCAAAATCCACCAGCAAAATCGCATTCTTGGTCACCAGACCCATCAACATGATGAAGCCGATAATGGAAAACATATTCAAGGTCGACCGGAAAAACATCAGTGCCAGGAAAACACCAATCAGTGTCATTGGCAAAGCAGTCATAATCGCAATCGGCTGCAAGAAGCTGGCAAACTGCGATGCCAAAATCATGTAAATAAAAATCACTGCCAAAGCCAGTGCAGATACGGCATAGCCAAAGGATTCCGCCATATTTTTAGACGCTCCGCCCATCTGATAGCGATAACCTGGCTGCCATTGCATGCTGTCTAAAATCTTCTTGACCTCGGCGCTAACTTCTCCGGCAGAGCGCCCGACGACGTTGGCTGACAGCTCAACCTCACGATTTAAATCCCGGCGATTAATCTGATTGGCGCCAGTCGATGCCTGGATATCAGCGACCTGACGCAAAGGCACCATCTTGGGGGAACCATCGGCATTGGTTTGAGAACTTGCCAACATCAAGCGTGATAAATCGTCTTGGTTGTTTCTATCGCTAGGCGACAAACGCACTGATACATCATAATTTTCATTATCTGGTGCGCGCCAGGTGGTTGCGGCTTCACCCGCTAATAAAGGTCGCAAGGCATTCCCAATTTGTGCCACGCCAACACCCAGATCAGCGCCAATATCACGTTTAGGCTGAATTGAAATCGTCGGCTTTTCAGCCTTCAAGCTGGAGTCCAGATCAACCAATCCCGGAATGGCGCGAAGGCGGCGCTGCACGTCTTCTGACATGATGGCTAATTGCTTGAGATCGGTACCAAGCAAGCTAAACCGGAGTTGTTTGTTGTCACCACCCACGCCGTCCAGTGCGCCGATATGCGTGACGGTAATGCCCGCGATCTGCGTTAAGCGATTACGCAATGGAATCGACATCTGCGATGTGCTTCTAATGCGATCTTTACGCGGGACTAGACGGATGTATGTCGTCACATAACTTTTACCTTGGGCGGAACCAGTATTGACGGTGCTATAGGTATCCAAGACTTCTGGAAATTCTTTCAACACCGACTCAACTTGATGCACCTTGGTCTCGGTCAGTTCTAAGGAAGAACCAACTGGAGTATAAAAGGTGATGCCCGTTTCTGAGTAATCTGCTTGCGGAATAAACTCTGATCCTATCAGGCCACCAATAGGAATTAATAAGCCACCAATAAAAGTCAAAGCGGCAATGAGCAAAGTCATGATGCGATGCTTGAGCGACCACCTGAGCATGTTCTGATATGCCGCAGAAAACCACTGTACACCGCGCTCAAATTGCTCTAACACACGACCGATGGTATTGGCGTAAAACCCTTTGCGCCCCTTGCTAGCTTTATCTTCAGCATTGGCATGGACATCAGGATCTGGCCAGATCGACGACAACATAGGATCTAGGGTGAAAGAGACGAACATCGAGATCAATACCGCCGCCGTCACCGTGATACCAAACTGATGGAAAAACCGGCCAATAATGCCGCCCATGAAACCTACCGGCAAAAATACCGCGACGATAGAGAATGTCGTTGCCAGCACCGCCAAACCAATTTCAGCAGTGCCTTCTAAAGCGGCAGTATGGTGATCTTTATACTTACCATTCACCTTCATGCCGGCATGGCGCACGATATTCTCACGTACGACAATCGCGTCATCAATCAACAAGCCAACGCAAAGCGATAATGCCATCAGCGTAATCATATTGATGGTGAAACCAAACATATCCATGAATAAGAAAGTACCGATCAAAGCGACTGGCAAAGTTAAGCCTGTAATCACCGTTGAGCGCCATGAATTCAAGAAGAGGAAAACAATCAGAATAGTCAGTGCAGCACCCTCGATCAGGGTTCTACGCACGTTTTCTACACCGACACGTATCTGGCGAGAACCATCTTTAATGACTTGTACTTTGACACCGGGATATAAGGCTTTGAGCTGCGGCGTCAGATTCTTTAATGCCTCAGCCAAACCATCGGCAACTTCTATGGTGTTTTGTCCCTGGGCTTTTAAAATATCCAGCGCCAGAGTGCGTTGGCCGTTGTAAAGCGCCAGACTTTCTTGCTCTTCTTGTCCGTCAATAATGGTAGCTACTTGCGACAAAAAGACCGGTTGCCCACCGCGCTTGCTGACGATAATCCGACCAAAATCGGCAGGATTTTTGATACGTCCTTGTATCTGTACTACCTTCTCATTATCTAAGGAACGTATTGCACCTGTTGGTAATTCCTGGTTTTCATTTTTTACTGCATTGATAACTTGATCGACACCCAGGCCCAAGGCTTCCATCTCATTCGGCTTGATATAAATCTTGATCTCACGTTTGACGCCACCGACCAAAGTAACAGAGCCGACGCCGCGTACATTCTCTAAACGCTTTTTTACGATCTGATCGCCGATTGTGGTCAACTCACGGAAATCTCGTTTCTTAATCGTGTCGTCGTTAGTCACTGACACCGAAAAAATAGGTTTATCAGACGGGTCATAACGTGTCACCCGTGGCTCTTTGACTTCCTTTCGAAATCCCGACTTAATCAGTGCAACTTTTTCACGCACGTCTTGTGCGGCTTGTGCCGGGTCAATGGTTAAATCGAACTCCATAATCACCACAGAACTACCCTCGTAAGAACGCGAGGTCAGAGCGCTGATGCCATTGATGGTGTTAACCGATTCTTCTACTTTGCGGGTGATGTCCGACTCGATGGTTTCCGGCGACGCACCCGGATAATCGGTCTGGATGACGACCACAGGAAAAGTAATATCAGGGAACTGATCCACCCGTAAACGCTTGTATGAAAACAAGCCCAACACCACAAACGCCACCATCATCATGGTCGCTAAGACTGGGTTGCCAATACTAATACGCGTAAACCACATGGCTTAGCCTTTGCTATTGGTCTGAACGGCCGCTTGCAGCACTTTCACTGCAACGCCGGAACGCAAACTGCCGAGATTAGCTTTGACGATTTGCGCATCTTTTGCCAGACCAGATAACACTTCTACGCTAGCAGTGCCATTACTCTCGCCTTGCAATCCAAGCGTCACGTTTTTTTGTTGCAAGACATTGTTTTCAATCGCATACACAAAGGTTTTATTGCCGTCGTATTGCAATGCCGTTTGCGGGATAGTCATCACGTCGGACTTTTTATCGAGCGCTAATTGCGCTTCCGCAAAGACGCCCGCTTTAACTTGTCCATCCGTATTGGCGACCTGAATATAGGTCATGATAGAACGTGAGCCAGATTGGACTGCCGGATTAATCCGCGTCACTTTACCGACTATCGCCGTAGCGATGCCTTCAACTTTGAGCGTCACTTGCTGGCCTAATTTGATACTTGCAATATCTTGGCTAGGAACCGCTGCTTCCATCTCCAACACACGCAAATCGACAATATCCAGTAAGCGATTATCGGGCGAGACTTTTTCGCCCGGCTGTACACTGCGGACACTCACCAGGCCAGCAATTGGCGACTTGACGATGGTATCTGCCAAGGCTTTTTGTGCGACGGATAAAGCACCTTTGGCAGAGTCAACATTGGCTGCAGCGATCGCATATTGGTTTACGCCATTATCAAAGGCGTTGGCTGAAATAAAATTTTTATCCAGCAATGCCTTGTTGTTATCACGAGTTTGCTTGGCGATATCCAGCTGGCCTTGGGCTGCCTTGAGTGCGCCGCGTGCCTGCTCTAGCTTGGCATCGTATTCTGTGCTGTCCATTTTGACTAAGACCTGACCGACCTGTACGGCCTCACCTTCACGCACCAGCACTTCGCGCACTTCTGCCGCGACTTTGGCCTTGACTGCGGATTGATTCATGGCGCGCAAGGCACCTGACAAGGTCAAGGTTTTTTGAATATCGGTGGAAGCGACCGTCACAATATCTGTGGGTAAAAACTCTAATATTTGTGGTGTACTTGTAGTCGCTGTCAAACTAGCGACTGATTTTTGTGCTGTATTTTGGAGGCTCTCAATCGATTTTTTCTTCAAGAAAAAAAGTCCTGCTCCCAGCAATACAAATACAACAATGATCCATAATCCCCGACGCTGTAGCATAGTCATCCCGTGTTATTTAATTTTTATTGTGTTTTTATTGCAAGTACATCACTGTTGCAGCAGCCTTGTTCAAACTAATTTAGACTAACATAGTGCCAGTGCGATCGACGCTCACCAACCGCGTCAATTTGGATTGGCTAACAAACCATGTAATGCCATGTCCATATAATGTTCCAGATAGGTTTCCAGATCCTCGGTCCGAATCTGGCACACGCTATAGGAATGCTTCCACATCATCATCATGATCATAGGCGCGATCAATATCTTGGCGCCAATACTAGGATCAATTTTCCGCATTTCCCCGCTATCTATACCTCTTTGCAACAAACGTATCATCATTGCATCGCTGGGGGCGATCACTTCTTCGTAATAAAACTGTGCCAGATCAGGGAAGTTAGCCGCTTCCGCCATCATCAACTTACTCAGTCCCGATAATTTGGTTTTGCCAATGCGCTCCCACCAGGTTCCCATAAACTGGCGGAACAAATCGGCAGTGCTGCCAGTAAATTGATCAATTAACTCACCCGCTTCGCCAATTAAAGGGACGACGCTATCACGCACGACTGCTTTAAATAGCTCTTCTTTACTGCTGTAATACAAATACAAAGTCCCTTTGGAGACACCAGCAATGCGTGCCACATCATCCAGACGGGTTGCGGCAAATCCGCGCTCGACAAATAAATCGAGTGCAGCAGCAAGTAGTTCTTGAGGGCGAGCATCCTTACGACGCTCCCAGCGGGGCTTGAACGGACAGGGCATGATGATGGGGAAATTTAACTTACTGAAGAGTCAGTAATATAAACTTCTCTACCCTGAGCGTCAAGGAAACAGTTTCCGCTACAGCCTTACCAAAGCATGCTCTGGAGTTGTTTCCCATTGCCGCATCGCACTGAGGCAGATTGTCAGGTTTCTATCAGTATCTCGCCATCAATATGCGATCAAGCAGCAAAAGTGGAGGCTGAAATGACAAAATACAGCCGCGAACGACAAGATCACCGGAGGGATTGATGGTTTTTCAATATGGTAAGTGTCTGCTACTATTTAAACCCAGATTTTCCATAGTAACAGCGACAAGTGTGCCTTTGGCGAACTGACTGGCTAGACGCGACGACGACGCAAGCTGCATCTTGCTAGGAGGAGCAACAACGCCAGGCAGTTCGCCAAAGGTGCAATTGTCGCTGTAGCGCTCCCACTCAAATCGCGGTGGTGTTATCCCTCTGATGACCGCATGCCGTCTGCGTTTCTGCGAAGTGGTAGCGGTCTAATGGAAAATCGGGGTTGAATAGGAGCTGAGAAGTGTCTACGATGCACCTGCAACACAAGTCATGCCGTATCCTGGTCAAAACTCTACTGAATAACTTTTACTAATGAAATACCCACATGATTTGTCGTGACAATTGCGGTGCGTGTTGCACCGCCCCTTCGATTTCGAGTGCTATCCCCGGAATGCCCAATGGCAAACCGGCTGGCATCAGATGCATACAATTGACGGCGAATAATCAATGTCAGATTTTTGGGCGTCCGGAGCGCCCCTCCTGTTGCTCAGGACTTCAGCCGTCCACAGAGATGTGCGGATCAACCCGGGAACAAGCGATTCTATGGCTTAGCGAACTAGAGAGAATCACTGCACCGGCTTTGCATTAACCATTGGGAAGCTACGCAAGTAAGTAAGTAGATTGGTAATTTCCTTCTCATCACCAATCCCGTAAAAACGCATTTTTGTACCGGGTACAAGATCGCTGGGGTCCTTCAAAAATGCGGTCAACGATTTCTCTGACCAGACGATGCCTGAATTTTTCATTGCTTGTGAATATCGATAATCACCCGTTGCCCCTGCGCGTCTGCCGATAATGCCATTCAGTTCAGGGCCAAAACCACCTCGGGCAGAGGGACCTACCTGGTGACACGAAGCACATTTTTTAAAGGCGGCCTTACCGGCCTCCAGGTTGCCAGAAGTTTGCGCCGAGGCAAACTGACTGACCAGTACGAATATCAATAAGACTAATTTATGCATGATGGGTCAATAGTGGAGGTAAGTATGTGAAGTGTGCATGCAATACATCGCTGCAACGCGGACACAAAATAGATCATATCCAATTTTTGTAAAACAGGATTAATGGGACGACGTTGGGCTTTTTGAAGGCACCCTTCGAAGTTGTACTACTCAAAGACTCACGCAAAACCGCCCCAGCTGAGTTGTAGCTCCTGGCTCTACTTAAGTGCTATCTTCGTCGCCACGCCTTGCGGGGACAATTTTGCGTAAGCCTTATATTTTTCACTGACAACCACCCTGCCAGCATATATCTGCATAGCGCTGACGGAATCTCAAACGCGCCCGACCTGTACAAACATTCTTTGCTATATTTAAAATACTCCCATATAGTATTTTAAATATGTCCATATATTATATGGACAATACACCATTTAATAAAAATTTTATGGGGAGTATATGAATTTATCGTACTTTGTAACAAATTCGAGGGGCGCGTAGCATGCGACCATGTTAAGCTTCGTGCCGACTAATTGAGCATGCGATTTTTCTCATATTTGTCCAGCATTGACGCATCATCTACCTTCTTTTTTTCATCCCATTCACTCACAATTTTCTGCCGACTATGGATCTTATCTTCGCCGTAAAAATCATCATCATGGGTATCGTTGAGGGACTGACGGAATTCCTGCCGATCTCCTCTACAGGGCACTTGATACTGACGGGTAGCCTGATTAACTTTACCGAAGGCATTTCATCAGATACGGCCAAAGTATTTGATATCGTGATACAAGCTGGTGCAATTTTCGCGGTTTGCTGGGAATATCGGCAAAAAATTGCGAGCGTGACGATGGGATTAGCGAGCGATAAAAAATCTCAGAAATTTGCGCTCAACCTAGTGGTTGCGTTTTTGCCTGCAGCGATACTCGGCGTGTTGTTCATCAAAACAATCAAGGCCTATTTATTTGCGCCAGTTCCGGTCGCACTCGCCTTCATCATCGGTGGCTTGATTATTTTGTGGGTAGAGCGTAAAAACAAACCCGCTACTGGCAACGCAAACACAGTCGCCAGTGCGGACAAAGTGGCGCGTGTCCAGTCCGTGGATGATATGACGATGTTAGATGCGCTCAAAATTGGTATCGCTCAATCCTTCGGTTTGATCCCCGGCACCAGCCGTTCTGGCGCGACGATTATTGGCGGTATGTTATTTGGCTTAAGCAGAAAAGCCGCCACTGAGTTTTCGTTCTTCTTAGCGATTCCGACCTTGCTGGGAGCAACTGTATATTCGCTCTACAAAGCACGTCATGAATTGTCGATGACCGATGTGCCTGTATTTAGCCTCGGAACTGTTGCCGCATTTATCTCAGCCTTCTTTTGTGTACGCTGGTTATTGCGTTATATCGCTTCTCATAATTTCAATGCATTTGCCTGGTACCGCATCGCGTTTGGCATCATGATTTTAATTACTGCCTACACTGGCGCGATCGCCTGGGTTGATTAAGTTGTGACAGAAGCTAGCAATACTGCCGATCCGGCACTGCACTTATTACAAACCGTATTTGGCTACCCGTCTTTTCGTGGGCAGCAAGAACAAATTGTCGGACATGTCGTCAAGGGCGGTGACGCTCTGGTGCTAATGCCAACTGGCGGCGGTAAGTCTTTGTGTTATCAAATTCCGGCGCTGATACGGCATGGCGTCGGCATCGTCATCTCGCCACTGATTGCGCTGATGCAGGATCAAGTGGATGCGCTGGAAGAAGTCGGTGTGCGCGCTGCCTTTCTCAATTCGACGCAAAGTTTTGACGAAGCCTTACGTATCGAAAAAATGATGCGTAACGGCGAGTTGGACATGGTGTACATCGCGCCAGAGCGCTTGATGACACAGCGTTGTCTGGAATTATTATCGGTAACGCCACTGGCTCTTTTTGCGATTGATGAGGCGCATTGCGTATCGCAATGGGGTCATGATTTCCGGCCGGAATATATCAAGCTGTCGATCTTGCATGAACGCTTTCCCTCGGTGCCGCGTATCGCCCTGACCGCGACCGCCGATCAGCAAACCCGTGATGAAATTATTCACCGCTTGCAGTTAGAAAATGCACTGCAATTTGTCTCGTCCTTTGATCGTCCTAACATCCGTTACCAAATTGTGGAGAAGGCGAATGGACGCAAGCAATTACTCGATTTTATTCAGGCGCAACACAATGGCGATGCGGGGATTGTGTATTGCCTGTCGCGTAAAAAGGTCGAAGAGACCGCTGAATTTTTGAATGAAAACGGCATCACTGCTCTGCCCTATCATGCCGGGATGGCGCTGCCGGACCGGACAAAAAATCAGTCCCGTTTTTTGCGCGAAGACGGGATAGTGATGACGGCGACAATCGCCTTTGGCATGGGTATCGATAAACCTGATGTGCGCTTTGTCGCCCATCTGGATTTACCCAAAAGTATTGAAGGCTATTATCAAGAAACTGGCCGTGCAGGACGTGATGGAACGAGTGCCAATGCCTGGATGGCCTATGGTTTGCAAGACGTAGTTCAGCAGCGTCGCATGATTGATGAATCCGAAGCGAATGAAACCTTTAAACGTGTGCAAGGCGTTAAGCTCGATGCCATGCTGGGCTTGTGCGAAACGCTGAATTGCCGGCGCGTACATATCCTCGATTATTTTGGACAACAATCGCAAGCCTGCGGCAACTGCGACACCTGCTTGTCACCACCAACCTCGTTTGATGGCAGCCTGGCAGCACAAAAAATTCTTTCTACTATCTACCGTGCCGATCAACGCTTCGCTGCGGGTCATATCATTGACGTTTTGCGCGGCATCGATACTGATCGCGTCAAGCAATGGCGACATGATCAGCTGTCCACTTTTGGTATAGGCTCTGACAAAAGCGAAGCAGAGTGGCGCGCACTGTTGCGACAATTAATCGCACTCGGTCTGGTCTCAGTCGATTATGACAATTTTAGCTCGCTAAAACTCACTCAAGAGTCACGCGCTGTTTTAAAAGGCGAGACCAAAGTACAACTGCGGCAATATAAAAAAGCAGAAAAAGCCGTCAAACATAAACGTCAATCGGCAAAAGATTACGCCGAGTCAAACCTCTCGAATAGCGAGCAAGCTATCTTCGAGAAACTGCGTTGGTGGCGGGTAGAAACTGCCAAGGCGCACAACACAGCGGCCTTCATTATTTTCCATGATTCGACCCTGCGCGAAATCGCCAAAGCCAATCCTAGATCAATGGACGATTTACGAGGTGTGACTGGCGTTGGCGAGAAAAAATTAGAGCGCTACGGAGCAGAAATTGTGGCGTTGATTGCGGAATTGCAGTAAGCGGTGAATCGCCTTAATAAATCATTTTGGCGAATGACTTTAATTCATCGATTTTATGGAAAAATCACATACCCCCCCATTATTTTCCTATAAACGTCCTATAGACCAGTAAATATATGGACAATAAAATATACTTACCTGGAGTATAAAAAAATAAGAGAGTGGGCATCATGCGCACTCTCCTATATATTTAAGCTAAGCTTTGTACCATATTCTGATAATGCTCAAGCAAGCTTCAGATCATGAACTAGGATCTAATCCAGACTTGATCCGGCTCGTATCCTCATCCTGTTTCATCCTGTCGCTACTCAAATCAAGCTAACTGCCCCAACAAAGTCTCGGCATTTGAAACTTCAAATTTGCCGCCTTCTTCTACGTTCAATTGCTTAACTACGCCATCAACAACCAGCATCGAGTAACGCTGTGAGCGTGTGCCCATACCAAACTTACTGAAGTCAGCATCCAAGCCCAATGCTTTACTGAAATCTGCGTTGCCATCGGCCATCATACGTACTGTGCCGACTGCTTTTTGCTCCCGACCCCATGCGCCCATTACAAACGCATCGTTGACCGAGATGCACCAGATTTCATCAACGCCTTTAGCCTTAAATTCAGCGGCATGCTGCACATAACCCGGTACGTGTTTAGCGGAGCAAGTTGGCGTGTAAGCACCTGGCAAACCGAAGATAGCAATAGTTTTGCCTTTGGTTAAATCTTCTACTTTAAAAGTATTCGGGCCGAGGGAGCAACCCTCTGATTCAACTTCAATAAATTCTGCGAGGCTACCTGCTGGTAAATGCTGGCCAATTTGTATGCTCATTATGATTCCTTTCATTTAACTCAAAATAATCTTTATTACAATTGTGGTGCAATACATTTTTATTAATAAATGATGCATGCACACTGACGAAGTATGCCTCAGACATGAAAATCATGTAGAAAACAACAAAGTGCTCGTTTTTTAAATTGAAAATATTTCGTAAAGTGAATTTAATCTTGTTTTAGTGTCTTTTAATTTGATGGCTAAATTTCTAGATTAAGCCAGTGCTAAGATAAGTATGAGTAGCGATGAGACAACATATCAACGTTATTGAAATAAAAATAGGTGCACATATCAATCCACTGTTTTGGGAGCAGGGTAGCAAATGAATATATACATCAAGTCAAATGGTATTCCATTAAAAAGCATGGCGTCGGCCTTAGCGAGTATTGGATTTACGGTACTTCTTGCCGGATGCGGCGGCAGCGACTCATCTGCGCCACCAGCACCACCGCCTTCGCCGACGGTTTCAATTGACGTTTTCGGTGCACGGGGTACTACTTTGACTGCTGTAGTCAATAGCACTAACTGCTCGGTAACACCAACAGTCAGCTGGCAAGCATCGTCTGGCGTTGCCTTAGGTACTGGCACTAGCGTACAAGATACTCAACCAAATTCTGCTGTCACAGCGACTGCAAGCTGCTCTACGGCGACTGCAAGTCAAACTCTGCAGGCTAATTCCGTCTACAGCGCACTTGCAGCTTTTGCTGTTACGCAAAATGGTACAGCCTACGCTTGGGGCAATCCAGTTTGGGGCGGACAAAATGCATCGTCCTCAGTGATTACAGGTATTGCACAGTTGTTCCCTTCAGATCGCGGCTTTGCTGCACTGCTAACTGATGGCACGGTTAAAGTTTGGGGTAGCAGCTACGTGTCTCCGACCACCGCTACAAGCGCACTGACAAACATTGCCTCCATTATTCCCGGTCGCGTAGCTTTCTTTGGCGTAAAAAAAGATGGCTCTTTTACTGCGTGGGGTACTTATCGCGGCGTGCTGTCTGGCGTTGATGTACCTTTCAATGATCCAAATTACGGACTCAATGCAGCAACCGTAGCGTCTTTGACAAACATTAAAAGTATCGCCTCCACTGAAGGTGCTTACGCGGCAATCAAAGCAGACGGAACTGTCGTTGCATTTGGTGATGCGGACACGGGCGGTGATGCAAGTTCAGTGCAATCGCAACTTACCAATGTGATCCAAGTCGTCGGCACAAATTATGACTTTGTAGCACTTCGTAAAGACGGTACCGTGGTTAGTTGGACCGGCTCATTTGGCTGGGCAATACCAACCAGTGATCAAGTAGTGACGAATGTAAAAAATCTGACTGCCGGTGGCGCAATTGCCGTCGCGACGACGAATGCTGGCATCACATTTGGATTCGGTTATGCCAATGACATCGAGGCGGTAGACACGCGTATTTTAAACAGTAACGGCATTTTGACAAACATCACTAATGTCTACTCAACGCAAACTGCTTTTGCGGCCTTACGCGCGGACGGTACCGTTGTAAGTTGGGGTGATTTGCCACGTATGCAGGCCAGCTTAACTACTGCACAAGCTTCACTAAACAAAGTGAAATCAATCCAATCCACTGAATATGCATTTGCGGCTCTAAAAGCTGACGGTACCGTGGTAAGTTGGGGTGATCCTAGCGTTGGTGGCGACAGCAGCGCGGTAACCGCACAGTTGACGAACGTGGTTTCAATCACGGCGAACAAATATGCGTTCGCTGCACTCAAAGCTGATGGCACAGTAGTGACTTGGGGCATGCCAAGCAAAGGTGGCGACAGTAGCGCAGTTACAGCGAAACTAGTGAATGTCCGTGCAATTTATGCCACACCATTTGGCGCCTTCCTTGCAGTCAGTAAAGACGGCACCTTTACTAGCTGGGGTGATCAATGGGCGGGTGGCGGAGCAGTTCCGGCAGCTCTGACAAAAATCCCATTTTCCAGTTAATTACTAGAAAATAACTCATACAACGATCTACATCCCAAACGATAAATTATCGGAGAAAATACAGAATGAAATCTTTACTGTTCAGCGTTAAACCTTTACTGTTAGTCGTAATGAGCACGATGCTAAATGTATCTGTCTTTGCACCTGCTTTTGCGTCTGCAGTTGACCCAAATAGCGCAAATAGCACTAAGCCGCAAGTCGAGCAAAAACTCTCTCAAATCATTATCAAATATCACAATGAGAGAAGTAATATGCTTGAGTCGGCTGCTAGTGTCGGAGGCAATCTAACTGCCTTGGCACAAGTACAGGCACAACGCCTTTCCACACTACAGTCGGTGGCGCAAACTTTCGGTACCTCGTTTGTACTGAAGCGCCAGATTGTGACCGGAGGTTGGGTTTATGCTTCCGATATCGCTTTAAAACCAGCTGAAATGCGTGCTCTGGCAGCCAAACTGGCTAGCGTCGATTCGACTATCGAATATGCGGAACCAGACTACATTCGTCGTCCTGCTTATGTACCGACGGATCCTTTGTTTTCTACCAACCAATGGGATATGCAAGATTCCAAGACCCAAGTAGGTGCTTTGAATTTGCCAGCAGCTTGGGATATCACAATGGGGCAAAACATTGTCGTGGCTGTGCTGGATACCGGGTATCGCCCGCATCCAGATATTCTGCCTAATTTGGTTCCAGCACAAGGCGGCAAGGCAAACCAATATGGTTATAACTTTATCAGTAGCCCTGCAGTAGCACGGATTGCCTTACCAGCTGGCGCATCAAGTGTTCGTGGTCCAGACGCAATCGACTTAGGTGACTGGGTCAGTGCAACTGACACATCGTGTGGTCCATCGAACAGTTCTTGGCATGGTACGCACGTTGCAGGTATCGTGGCTGCTGCTACAAACGGCATTGGCATCACAGGAGTCGCGCCAAAAGCAAAAGTGCTGCCTTTGCGCGTACTCGGCAAATGCGGTGGCTATGATTCTGATATTGCTGACGCAGTAGCTTGGGCCGCAGGACTTCATATCAGCGGCATACCAGATAACATCAACAGAGCCAATGTCCTGAATCTTTCTCTAGGTGGCACAGGTGTTTGTACTCGTACTAGCGCAACCGCATATCAAAGCGCGATCGCAGCTGGCACGGTGATTGTAATTGCTGCCGGCAATTCAAGTATTGATGCCAAACTGTCATCGCCAGCGAACTGCCCAGGTGTAATTACAGTAGCATCGACTTCGATTGCAGGTGGTCGTGCGAGCTATTCCAACTACGGCGGCACAGTAACCGTCGCGGCTCCGGGCGGAGGCTTCACAACAGCGAATGATCAGATCACATCGACTTTGCCAACAGGTACAACCGTTGCTACTAACGATTCTACGTATGGTATGTACTCTGGTACTTCTCAAGCGACACCACATGTGGCTGGCGTAGTGGCTTTAATGTTGTCAGTTAATCCCAGATTAACTCCGGCACAAGTAAAAAGCATCTTGATTAAAACAGCTCGCCCTGCACCAGCAAACTGCCCAGGTTGTGGCGCAGGCATTGTAGATGCGGCAGCTGCGGTCAAGGCTGTAACTGGCGGTTAATAGCAACATCGCTAGATCCAGACAAATTCTGGGTCTGGCGAGTGATATTTAAGAAATAATTTAAAATTATTTAAAAAGTAAGCCATAAAAAACCCGCATAAATGCGGGTTTTTTATGGGTTTTGTCAGATTTTATGGCTAGATTTTAATCAGCTTGTTTTCTTAAAAACGCGGGAATGTCATAAGTTTCCATACCATTTTTTTCCAAAGCACGAACCGTATCTGACGCAGACTCACGACGCCATACTGCCGGCTTACTCAAGCCATCAAAACCACTGGAAGCAGTCGTCGTACCTGAATGCATGCCAGCCGAAGCTGTCGTTGGCGACGCCATCATTGGTTCATTATGAGTACCTGTGCGCAGCATTGGTGTTTGTACCAACTGGATATTTTTCTTGCCCCGACCCAAGCCAGTTGCCACCACTGTGACACGAATATCATCACCCATCGTATCGTCGTAAGCGATACCTTGTGCGATAGAAGCATCAGGTGCTGCAAAAGCGCGAACTGCCGCCATGACTTCTTTGATTTCTTTACCTTTGAGACCGCGGCTAGCAGTCACGTTGACCAAGACACCCCGAGCACCGGACAAATCGATACCATCCAACAACGGCGAAGCAACTGCCTGCTCTGCCGCAATACGTGCACGATCAACACCGGATGCTGTTGCCGTACCCATCATCGCTTTACCTTGTTCGCCCATGATCGTTTTCACGTCATTGAAATCAACGTTGATATGACCTGGAACATTGATGATTTCCGCAATACCGGCAACCGCGTTGTTGAGCACGTCATCGGCGTGTTGCAGCCATTCGATCATGCTGTCGTCTTCGTAGATCTCTTCCAATTTTTCATTGAGAATAATAATCAGCGAATCCACATGCTGTGACAAGGCTTCCAGACCCTCGTCAGCGATGTCCATGCATTTTTTACCTTCGTATGAGAAAGGTTTGGAAACCACAGCAACCGTCAGCGCGCCTAATTCTTTGGCGATCTGTGCCACTACGGGGGCAGCACCAGTACCGGTACCACCGCCCATACCAGCAGCGATAAATACCATGTGCGAACCACGTAATGCATCTTGAATGCGAGCACGGGATTCTTCCGCCAACTGGCGACCGACTTCCGGCTTCATCCCTGCACCCAAACCGGTTTCACCGATTTGAATGACGTTGTGTGCCTTAGATTGCAGCAATGCTTGAGCATCAGTATTAGCAGCGATAAATTCAACTCCTGCCACACCTTTGTTAATCATGTGCTGCACAGCATTACCACCTGCGCCACCAACACCGACGACTTTAATTACGGTGCCTTGCGTAGCGTTATCAACCATATCGAACTCCATCATGACTCCTTTAGGTAGGCAGTTTTTAGTCGATAGGCATCACGTTTGAAATACAAATTTTCAACAACGGTGTCACGCCTAGCGACTAATAACTGCGGATCAGAACATTATAAAATGATTACTACTATTTATGCGAAAAAATACACCAAAAAACTGCTTAAAAATTCCCCAAAAACCACTCTTTCATGCGCTGCCATACTGCTTTTGCAGAACCTTCCTGCCGCGTAACAATATGACCACGCATATACTGCTTCTTCGCTTCCAACAACAACCCCAAAACTGTGGCGTAACGCGGGCTGCGTACGACATCTGCTAACTGCCCCGAATACACCGGCATACCTAAACGTGTCGGCTTTAAAAAGATATCTTCAGCCATTTCTACCATGCCTGGCATGATCGCGGAACCACCCGTCAATACGATGCCGGAGGACAGCACATCTTCATAACCAGATTCACGCACTACCTGATGCACTAAGGCGAATAATTCTTCGACCCGCGGTTCAATCACAGCAGCTAAAGCCTGACGCGATAACGAGCGCGGACCACGATCACCAAGACCCGGTACTTCCAAAGAATCAGATGGGTCGGCCAGCACCTGTTTGGCAACACCAAAACGAATCTTGATTTCTTCTGCTTCTGATGTTGGTGTACGCAATGCCATAGCGATATCATTGGTGATCTGATCACCGGCAATTGGGATTACAGCGGTATGACGGATTGCACCTTCGCTAAACACAGCCACGTCTGTCGTGCCGCCACCGATATCAATCAGGACAACGCCAAGCTCTTTTTCATCGCGGGTCAGCACTGCCTCGGCCGATGCCATTGGCTGCAAAATCAAATCAGACACTTCCAGACCACAGCGGCGTACACACTTGACGATATTCTGTACCGCGGAAACTGCACCAGTGACGATATGTACTTTGACTTCGAGACGAATGCCGCTCATGCCAATAGGCTCGCGCACATCATCCTGGCTATCCACAATAAATTCTTGCGGCAAGGTATGTAGCAGTTGCTGATCGGTCGGAATATTTACTGCCTTGGCAGTCTCAATCACGCGCGATACATCAGCAGCCGTGACTTCTTTATCTTTAATCGCAACCATGCCGCTGGAATTAAAGCTGCGGATATGACTACCTGCAATACCGGTATAGACATTGCGGATTTTGCAGTCCGCCATCAGCTCGGCCTCTTCCAATGCACGCTGAATTGATTCGACCGTCGCCTCGATGTTGACGACTACACCTTTTTTCAGCCCCTTGGATTCGTGCTGACCAAGGCCGATTACTTCATGGCGACCATCCGGCATGACCTCTGCGACGACCGCAACAATTTTTGAGGTGCCGATGTCCAGGCCGACGATCAGGTTTTTTGCATCTTTTGTCATTTACTTACTTTCGTTTGACATTGAGTTTGCTGCTTTGTTTTCCACTTAACTTGCTAGCGATACCGAAGCCACTGTGACTCGATTTCAGCGCTAATCCATTCGGATAACGCATATCGACACTTTCAATACTGTCTTGCAAACTTGCGACTAACTGTGGGTACACTGTCAGCAATTTATCTACCCGGCTTTGCAGAGTCTGATCATCCTGTACCCGACCCAACTCGACTTTCATACCGTTGTTCAATTTCACACTCCAGGCGTAACGACTGGAGTACTGCACAGACTCGGGCGCTAAACTGATTTTGGCAAACCAGGTTTTAAAATCGATATAGCGCGCCAGCACTTCTTTCTCACTACCTTCTGGTCCCGCAAAATCAATTAACTCCGCATCCTCTTCCGCTTCAGCCAGATTGGCGGTAAATACATCGCCCTTCACTGACATCAATCGTCCTTCTTCACCCCAAGTACCCAAAGCCTGATGCTCTTCCAAAGTGACAATCAACTTATTTGGCCATTCTCTTTGCACGCTAGCTTTACGCACCCAAGGTACCGCTTCAAATGCAGTACGTACACCGTCCAGATTTGTCGTAAAAAAATTACCCTTCAATTTAGGTAAGGCAGTATCACGAATCGTCAGTGCATTCACGTGTCGTAATGGCTGCTGATCGGCGCCTACCACTTGAATTACTTTTAACGTAAACATCGGACGCTGCACTAACCACCACACACCAGACATCATCAACGCAAGCAAAAAAACACCGAACAACGCATTTGCTGTTGTATTCATAGACCTGACGTCTTGCCACATATGCTTACTGATTACCCTTCGACATCTTTAAGCGAGCGGATTGCAAAATTTTCAGACATAAATCTTCATAACTTAAACCAACTGCACGAGCGGCCATTGGCACCAGCGAATGTCCTGTCATACCTGGCGAAGTATTGACCTCAATCAAAAACGCTTGGTTGTCGGATGCTCGGAGCAATACATCAACCCGCGCCCAGCCTTCGCAATTCACTGCACGGTAAGCGTCTACAGACATTTGCCGTATTTGCTCTGACAATGCAGCATCTAACGGCGCAGGACAAAGGTACTTGGTATCGTCGGTAAAATATTTATTCTGATAGTCGTAATTACCTTGTGGCGCTACGATCTCAATGATGGGTAAGGCGTAAGCGTCTTTACCAGTACCCAAAATTGCTACGGTCAGTTCGCGACCTTGAATAAATTCTTCAGCCAATACCTCGTCATCAAATTGCGCTGCCAAAGCATAGGCATCCTTCATATCGGAGTAGCCATTTACTTTAGTGATGCCAATTGTCGAGCCTTCATGTGGCGGTTTTAAAATCAAAGGCAAACTCAGACGATCTGGTACCAGACGCAATTCCGTTTCAGCGTTTAATACTTCGTATGCTGGTGTCGTCAACTGATGGTTCTGCCAAATTTTCTTAGTAAAAATTTTGTCCATCGCAATAGCTGACGCCATTACGCCGCTGCCGGTGTAGGGAATACCTAATTGCTCCAGCACACCTTGTAAGCTACCGTCCTCACCGAAACGACCATGCAGAGCGATAAAGACACGATCAAATTTTTCAGCTGCCAGATCAGCCAGACTACGCTCGCCAGTATCAAAGCCATGCGCATCCACACCTTTGCTTTTTAAAGCCGCCAGTACGCCCGTGCCGGACATGATCGATATCTCACGCTCAGCGGAGCGCCCACCAAACAGTACGCCAACTTTACCTAATTCGTTTACGTTTGCAATGTCACTCATGATGGCATCTCTGTCTTCTATTCCGTATGAAATTCAATCGTCTTTACTTCGCTTATATTGAAGTTAATAGCATTAACTTCGTCAGTCTTTAGTACTTATTAATCAAATGCATTTGCCAGTTTTGCCGGAACAGCGCTGATCGATCCGGCACCCATTACAATCAATACATCGCCATCTTTCAGCACATGTAAAAGATTGTCTGGCATATCGCTAATCTCTTCTACAAAAACCGGCTCTACTTTGCCTGTTACTCTTAAAGCTCTGGCCAGCGCACGACCATCGGCAGCGACGATCGGGGCCTCGCCGGCGGCATACACTTCTGCCAAAACAACTGCATCGGCGGTCGAAATTACCTTAACAAAATCTTCAAATAAATCACGTGTGCGTGTATACCGATGCGGTTGGAAGGCCAGCACCAAACGGCGTCCGGGATATGCACCGCGGGCAGCGGCTAAGGTTGCGGCCATTTCCACCGGATGGTGTCCATAGTCGTCGACCAATGCAAAAGTACCGCCTGCGTGACCGCTTACACTTATGTCTGTACCGGTATCAGGTAAAGCGATTTCACCATAACGGGTAAAACGGCGACCGACGCCATGGAATTCACTTAACGCTTTTTGAGTGGCAGCATCGGCGACACCAACTTCACGGGCGACTGCAATCGCGGCGCACGCATTTTGTATGTTGTGCATACCGGGCTGATTTAAGCTCACGTGCATAGGTTCGCAACCATCCTGGACTACGGTGAATTGCATCATGCCACCAACAGCTTTAGCATCAGTTGCGCGGATATCTGCTTCTTCATGAAAACCGTAAGTCACAATCGGTTTAGAAATGAAGGGCATAATTTCGCGTATATGTGCATCGTCCAGACAAAGAATAGCGACACCGTAAAATGGCAGACGTTGAGTAAACTCGATAAACGCTTGCTTCAATTTTCCAAAGTCATGCTCATAGGTTTCCATATGATCAGCATCAATATTGGTGATGACTTCAATCACTGGCAACAAATTCAAAAACGAAGCATCAGATTCATCCGCCTCTGCCACAATAAAATCACCACTACCGAGCTTGGCATTAGCACCGGCACTATTTAAACGACCGCCAATAACAAACGTTGGATCAAAACCACCTTCAGCCAGAATACTGGCAACGAGACTTGTCGTAGTAGTCTTGCCGTGAGTGCCTGCAATTGCGATACCGCTTTTTAAACGCATTAACTCGGCCAGCATTAATGCTCTTGGAACGATAGGTATATGCTTTTCTCGTGCGGCAACAACTTCAGGATTATCCGCTTTGACCGCAGTGGAAGTGACGATTGCATCGGCCCCCGCAATATTGTCTGCTGCGTGTCCAAGCATCACTTTTGCGCCCAGACTGGCTAATCTTTGTGAAGCCGCGTTACTACCTAAATCCGAACCAGAAATCGTGTAGCCCAGATTAAGTAAGACCTCGGCAATACCGCTCATTCCGGAGCCACCGATACCGACAAAATGAATGTGTTTGACTTTATGTTTCATATTTTTTCAGGCTAACTGCTCTAATACTTTTGCAATAGTTTCATTAGCTTGACGTTGACCTAAACTATAAGCAGTCTCAGCCATCGCCAAACATTGTTCTCTCGTGATGCTTTGTAACTTTGCCGCTAAGTCAGCTGGATTTAATTCGCGCTGCGGTAAATAAACTGCCGCTTTCTGCTGCGCCATCCATTGTGCATTGTCCTTCTGATGTGACGTACTGGACGCAACGAACGGCACTAAAATACTAGCAACACCAGCTGCTGTCAGTTCCGATATGGTGATTGCACCAGCTCGGCAAATAACCAGATCAGCATCAGCATATCGACGCGGCATATCATCAATAAAATCCAATACTTCTGCTCGTACACCATACGTGGCATAGCTTGCACGTAAAGCATCAATATGTTTTTTTCCCGATTGGTGCGTAACTAATGGACGGTCTTGTTCTGGGATCAGTGCCAATGCGGCAGGTAAATTTGTGTTTAAGGCTTGTGCGCCAAGGCTACCGCCGACGACTAATATTTTTAATGGTCCTGTCCTTGTTATATAACGCTTCGCAGGTTCTGGCAGAATACAGATTTCAGTACGTATAGGATTGCCAGTGACCTGAGCTTTATTATGATTAACGAGACCGCTAGACGGCAAACCGAATAGCACGCGTTTAGCTAAAGGGCGCAATAATTTATTCGACAATAACAAGGCAGAGTCAGCATTCATGAGCACGACTGGTTTGCCACGCAAGGCCGCCATCACACCGCCTGGGACGGTCACATAACCACCCATACCCAGGACTACGTCGGGTTGTCGCTGCCCCAAAATTTTTAGGCAACTAAAGAAACTAAGGGCTAATTTAAAAGCGCCACTGAATGTATGTATCAAGCCTTTGCCACGCATACCGGTAAATGTAATGGTATCCATTGCCACACCGTGCTGAGGAACAATCTGGTTTTCCATACCACTGCTAGTACCAAGCCAAGAGACTTGCCAGCCACGCGCTTTCATCGTTTCCGCAATCGCTAAGCCCGGGAAAATATGTCCCCCAGTACCAGCAGCCATGATCATGAGTTTCTTTTGTGTCATAGCCGCCCCCCACGCATCAGGAGCCGGTTTTCATAATCTATTCTGAGCAATATCGCTAAGCCCACACAATTAATCAATACACCAGAACCGCCATAACTCATTAAAGGCAAAGTTAAACCCTTAGTGGGTAGTAAGCCCAAATTGACGCCCATATTAATGAATGCCTGTACGCCGATCCAGATACCAATCCCCTTTGCGGTTAAACCAGCAAATGTCAAATCCAATGCGATTGCCTGACGACCGATTTCAAAGGCCCGTTTTAATATCCAGTAGAACAATAAAATCACGACTAGTACGCCAGCAAATCCCAATTCTTCGCCAATGACTGCCAGTAAAAAATCGGTATGTGCTTCTGGCAAGTAATGTAGCTTTTCGACACTTGCTCCCAAACCGACACCAAATAATTCACCGCGGCCAAATGCAATTAGCGAATGTGTTAATTGATAGGCTTTACCCAGTGCATGGTCTTCATCAAACGGACTGAGATAAGCAAAGCTTCGCTCACGTCTCCAAGGAGTCAGCACGATCACAAGAGTAAAAATACCAACCAAGGTAGCTGCAATACCCCCAAACCAAACAATATTAATTCCACCTAAAAATAAAATGCCCATGGCGATACAGACGATCACACCAAAGGCGCCAAGATCAGGCTCCAGCAATAACAACAAACCGACAACACCCACCGCCGCTGTCATTGGCAAAAATCCTTTGGTGAGTTTGTGCATATATTCTTGTTTGCGCACTGTGTAATCGGCAGCATACAAAACAATAAACAGCTTCATCAATTCTGAAGGCTGAAGATTGAATACCTTGAACGATAGCCAACGTTTAGCGCCATTCACTCCTTTGCCTAAACCAGGTACCAACACTGCTACCAGCAAAATCAAAGTGACCACAAACAAATAAGGTGCCCACTTTTGCCAGGTGGCGATCTTGATACGAAACACAAATAAGCCAGCGACTAAAGAGACACTGATAAACATCGCCTGCCGCAGTAAAAAATGATAGCTTTTATAATTAGTATATTTAGGTGAATCCGGCAAAGAAATTGAAGCAGAGTAGACCATCACCATACCGAACAACATCAAGATCAATGTCACCCAAACTAAAGCCTGGTCGTACTCCATCATCTTGGAACGCTTGGCCAAATGTGATGCAATAACTGGCTCTGCCGTAAACGGCAGCCACTTACCCAGCGACAAAATGGCTTGCTTCATCAGAATATCTCCCCGCGTGCCAGACCAATTTCTTTTACCGCATCAATAAATACATCTGCACGATGCGCATAATTGCGGAACATGTCTAAGCTCGCACAGGCGGGCGATAACAAGACAATATCGCCTTCTACTGCCTGCTCAGACGCGGCCTGCACTGCCAGTTCCAGGCTAGCGTAATCAATCATATCTACCTGACTGATTTGAGCTGCATTACGAATCTCGCCCGCATCTTTACCGATCAAAAATACGGCTTTGGCATACTGCGCAATCACACTCGCCAAAGGTGAAAAGTCTTGGCCCTTGCCATCACCGCCAGCGATCAAAAGAATGCGTTTTTGCTGATCGTTTGATACAAGTAGTTCTTGGCCTAATCCTTTTAACGCGGCGACTGTTGCGCCGACATTCGTACCCTTGCTATCGTCGACATAATCGATACCAGCAATGCTGGCAACTAGCTCTACCCGATGTGGCTCACCTTGATATTCACGTGCGCCATGTAATAAAGGAGCAAACGATAATCCGATAGCGCGACATAAAGCTAATGCGGCTAATACATTGGCTGCATTGTGTTGGCCACGTATTTTGAGTGCATCGACTGGCATCAGACGCGACATACTTACAGGGATATCTATCACTTCTTTTTTCTTGCGACGACTAAGTACAGGCGCATCTTCAGCGGGTATTGCGGTTGCCAACCAGGTCATACCATGCTCGTTTAATAGTCCCAGATCATTCGCTTGTAGCGGTGCATTTACGCCAAAAGTGATGAAGTTACTATCTGGCTTAGCCATGGCCATGACCAAGGCATCATCACGATTAAGTACTTGTAAAGTTTGTGCGCCAAAAATACGTGCCTTGTCCGTGCAATACGCTGCCAAATCCCCATGCCAGTCCAGATGGTCTTGCGTGATATTCAGCACCGTCGCAACATCAGCATTTAGACTATAAGTCGTGTGCAGCTGAAAACTAGACAACTCCAGCACCCATACTTGAGGCAAGCTTCCACACTCCAATCCTTCGTGCGACAGCTCTTCTCTCTCTAATTCTTCTCGCAGTACATCGAGCACCGCGGGACTAATATTGCCAGCAAGCTTAGTCGTCAAACCCGCACGTTCACATAATTGACCGACTAAACTAGTGACTGTAGTTTTGCCATTAGTGCCTGTAATCGCGATGATTTTCGGTGTGTAATTACGCTCCGCTTTCAAAGCCTCTAAGGCTTGCGCGAATAATTCAATCTCACCCCAGACCGGAATATTTTTCTGCTTCGCTTCTGGCAACAAACTTGCCAGTTCACGCAAAGGCGACAAGCCGGGACTAACGGCAACTACATCAATAGACTCTAATAAAGAGGTCGTAAATTCGCCACCGACAAACTCGATCGACGCAGATAAAGAAGTCAATATAGCTAAAAGATCAGGGGCAGTCCGTGTATCAGCAACACGCAAACGTGCGCCACAGCGCAGCAGCCACTGCGCCATTGCTAGCCCGGTTTCGCCCAAGCCTAATACCAAGACATGTTTGCCTGAAAAATCCATTTTACTTATCGCAATTTCAGTGAGGACAAACCAACTAATACCAACATCATGGAAATGATCCAAAAGCGCACAACTACCTGCGTTTCTTTCCAGCCCTTTTGTTCAAAATGATGGTGTAAGGGAGCCATTAGAAATAATCGGCGACCAACGCCATATCGCTTTTTAGTAAATTTAAAATACCCAACTTGCAACATGACGGACACTGTCTCAACAACAAAAATACCGCCCATGATGAACAAAACAATTTCTTGACGAACGATCACCGCGACGGTGCCGAGTGCACCACCGAGCGCGAGCGCCCCAACGTCGCCCATAAAGACCTGCGCGGGATGTGCGTTAAACCATAAGAAAGCCAGACCAGCACCAGCCATTGCACCGCAAAAAATCAATAGCTCACCTGCGCCTGGGATATGCGGAATCAACAGATATTTGGCATAACCAACGTTACCAGTCAGATAGGCAAATAGACCCAGAGCAGAACCCACCATGATGGTGGGCATGATGGCCAGACCATCTA
Source organism: Undibacterium sp. 5I1 (assembly GCF_034314085.1). NCBI lineage: Bacteria > Pseudomonadati > Pseudomonadota > Betaproteobacteria > Burkholderiales > Oxalobacteraceae > Undibacterium > Undibacterium sp. 5I1. Next base: position 4,350,264 of record NZ_JAVIWI010000001.1, on the reverse strand, counting down.
AGCCATCAGTAAAATTAACGGCGTTACTAGTACCAACAATCACGCAATAAGTCAGCCCTATAAAGCCCCAGACACCTAAGGGATAACTGATAGATTTGAAGAAAGGCACAATCAAATCAGCCTTTGGCGGCAAGTCCATACTAAAACCTGATTGCACCCAAGCGACAAACAATTCCAATACTTTGGTATTGGACGGAGCAGAGACCGTAAAGGCGAGATAAAACGCTGCGACAATACCGATCAACGACTGCCAGAAATATTTTTCTCTCGATCGCATGCCCTCTGGGTCTTTATAAACAACCTTACGATAATCATCAGCCCAGCCAATAGCACCAAAACCTAAAGTGACAATCAGAACAATCCAAACAAAGCGATTACTCAGATCAGCCCACAGCAAAGTAGAAATACCGATGGAAATTAGGATCAATACACCACCCATAGTTGGCGTACCCGATTTAACTAAATGCGTTTGTGGACCATCAGTACGAACCGCTTGTCCGACCTTCAAACGAGTCAGCATGCGGATCACGGCAGGACCAGCAAAAATACCAATAGAGATCGCTGTCAGCGTAGCGAATACCGCACGAAAAGTAATAAAACCAAAGACTCGTAAAAATCCGATATCTTGCTTAAAAAATTCTGCTAACCAAAGCAACATGTTAGTGACTTCCTATAGTTTGTTGTTTAGTTAAATGCGCAACGACTCTTTCCATTTTCATGAAACGAGAACCCTTGATTAAGACCGTACTATGAGGATGAATCAGCGTATCTAAAGTTGCGCATAAAGCGTCAACATCATCAAAATGTTGTGCCCCGCGGCCAAATACGTCAGCTACATACTTAGCCAGATCACCAAGAGTCAATAAGCTACTAATGCCCGATTCGCGCGCGTAGTTACCGATTTCTTCATGGAATGCAATACCTTCGTCGCCAACCTCGCCCATATCACCCAAGACTAAAATATGGTCTTCATTATTTTTGTTGGTTTGCCCCGCAAGCACCGCAATCGCTGCGCGTACTGAGTCTGGATTGGCGTTATAAGTGTCGTCGATAATCGTGGCGCCGTTGTGTGCCTGCTTATTTTGCAGGCGACCATTGACTGGGCGAAACGCTTGCAAACCTAGGGCAATAATATCGTTCGGCACACCAATGCTATGGCAGCAAGCCGCTGCGGCTAAAGCATTGCGTACATTATGAATACCAGCCGCGGCCAGATTGACGGTAAAACGATTCGTCCCAATACGCATTTGCAATTTGCTGCCAAATGTTTGTGCTACATAAGTTGCACTAACATCGGCATCTTCGCTTAGGCCGAAGCTCACAATTTTTCGCTGTCCGCTCTCTGTAGCGTAACTGCGCCATAAATCAGAATACATATCATCTGCTGGAAATACCGCGACACCATCAGCCGGAAGTTGGCGTAATACCATACCGTTTTCTTCTGCCACAGCTTGCACAGTTTGCATAAATTCTTGATGCTCGCGCTGGGCATTATTGACCAGAGCAACCGTCGCTTGCGCAATAGATGCCAGCACGGCGATCTCGCCAGGATGATTCATCCCTAGTTCAAACACCGCTGTACGATGGGTCTCGGTCAAGCGTAAAACGGTCAGTGGCACACCAATTTCATTGTTTAAATTACCGTTAGTAGCAAGATTATGTTCTGCTCCAACATAGGTATTAAGGATGGATGCGATCATTTCCTTAACCGTGGTTTTACCGTTACTACCCGTAACGGCAATAACAGGCAAGGTAAATTGTTGACGCCAATAACGTCCAATTTCTTGCAAAGCCGTCAGTGTATTTGGCACGATTAGCGCTGGCACTTTGAATTCAGAACCACTCACATCTGCTGGCAAGTGATCCACTACAACTGCTGCTGCACCTTTTGAAACTACATCGTGCAAAAAATCATGTGCATCAAAATGCTCACCACGCAAGGCAATAAATAAATCGCCGGCTTTGACCTTACGGCTATCCGTCGTTAAACCAGTAATTTCAATTGCTAAGCTTGTATTTGCCTGAGACCCAACTGCATGGAATTGAGAGCCATTAACAGCGGCTTGCAATTGGCGAAGAGTCGCGCGCATCAGTTGCCCCTCTTCATATTGCCGCTAGTGGCAACGGTGGCTAATGCTAACGATGCATGTTCTTCATCAGAGAACGGCCATTTTTTACCATTAATATCTTGATAGCTTTCGTGCCCCTTACCCGCTAACAGCACCACATCATTATTACCCGCATGCTTAATCGCAAATAGGATCGCCGCTGCGCGATCCTCTATGACCTGAGGCTTATCACTCATGCCCTGCAAAATATGCGCAATGATTTGAGAGGGATTTTCTGTACGGGGATTATCACTAGTAACCACTACATGCTGCGCCTGTTGCGCGATCTTACCCATTTGAGGACGCTTGCCCGGGTCACGATCACCACCACAACCAAATACACACCATAGTCCGCCATGGCGCTCTGACGCGACTTGTTGCAGTGTCTGTATAGTTTTTTCTAAAGCATCAGGAGTATGTGCATAGTCGATGATCACCATGACATGACCTGGCGTACCAAGCTGTTGCATACGCCCTGGAACAGAAGTCAGTTTTTCAATAACTGAAACGGCCTTACTCCAAACAACTCCCGTCGCCAACAAAACACTCAGTACACCCAGTATGTTGCTTACATTAAAGCGGCCTATCATTTGCGTTTTTACCAGACCGGAACCATAGGGGGAGTCCACATGGAAGCTGGTACCAGAGTGTTGCGTGCGAACATTACTTGCAAAGATAACTGCGGCATCATGATGCTCTTTATGCTCAAGGCTATAAGCTAATACCTTTGTTTTTTGCTGAGTCGTTTTGAGATGTTGTACTAACTGGACGCCATAAGCATTATCCAGATTGAGTACTGCTACGCCCAAATCCGGCCAATCAAACAACATGGTTTTGGCAGCAGCATATGCCGCCATATCGCCATGGTAATCAAGGTGATCACGGGTCAAATTGGTCAACAACGCAACGTCAACATGCAGACCATTTAAACGACCTTGATGCAAACCAATTGAAGATGCTTCGATCGCCAGAGCCTTGGCGCCGGTATCTCGCAAATCTGCAAGACGACGCTGTAATTGAATCGCATCTGGCGTTGTAAAGCCTGTTTCAACCAAATTATGTAGTACGCCGTCTTTATAATTGCCAACACCTAAAGTGCCGATAACCGCACTAGGTTTTCCTGTCAAGGACAGGGCTTTTGCCAACCATTGCGAGCAAGATGTTTTGCCATTTGTACCGGTCACCGCAACGGTCAGCATGTCACGATCAGGCTGTGCATACCAGACATGCGCAATCTCGCCCGCTTTGGCTTGTAGTTGCGGGATTGATTTGTGCGGCACTGGCCATGCCGCATCCCAAACAAACTTTTCTGCTTCAAAATCATCTGATTCAAACACCACTGCAGCAGCACCATTAGCAATCGCATCTTGAATATGCCGGCGCCCATCACCAGAGCTACCAGCGATTGGGAAAGCAAAAAATACATCGCCCGCAGCAATCGCGCGCGAATCGGAACTGAGTTGTGAAAGCGGCGTTACAGCAGGAAGCTGTCTTAGCCATTGTAAAATTTCTGTCATGGATTCTTTATGGTCGATCATTACATGCTCTCCTCTACGCTATTGTCAGGAATGATGCTGGTGACATTAGAATCGGGGGAAACATTCATCGACCGTAATACATTGGCGGTAATCGCAGCAAATACCGGAGCAGCAACCGTACCTCCAAAGTGACCACCGGCTGTTGGCTCATCTACCATCACTGCAACAATCACCCGGGGATTAGATACCGGGGCAAAGCCAACAAAGTCAGCCACATATTTTTTGACGTAGTGACCGCCTTCTATCTTGTAAGCCGTACCAGTTTTACCAGCTACCCGATAACCGGCAATGCGCGCCTGCGTTGCGGTACCGCCAGGCTCCGTTACCGATTCCATCATCAGACGCACTTGTTGTGCCGTTTTTTCTGAAATCACCCGATGTGCCACAGGCAATACTTCTGAGCGCTGGAAGGTCAAGGGAATGATGTCGCCGTTACGGGCAAAAATCATGTAGGCACGCGCTATCTGAATTAATGAGACAGAAACACCGTGACCGTAACTCATCGTCGCCTGCTCGATCGGACGCCAAGTTTTAAAGTTGCGCAAGCGTCCGGCAACCGCACCCGGAAAACCAAATTTTGGTTGCTGCCCAAAACCGACTGTAGTGAACAGTTCCCACATCTCTCGTGGCGGCATTTGCAAAGCGATTTTTGCAGTCCCGATATTCGATGATTTTTGTATGACTTGAGCGACGCTCAAAATACCTTCTTTATGTGCATCACCGATGGTCCTACCACCAATCGTCATGGTACCAGGTGCAGTCTGAATCTGCGTCTCCGGCGTAACACGTCCAGTCTCGAGCGCCAGCGCAATCGTAAACGGCTTCATCGTAGAACCAGGCTCAAACGTATCGGTCATCACCCGATTACGCAATTGCGCACCAGTCAACACAGAACGATCATTCGGGTTATAGGAAGGCAGATTGACTAAAGCTAGAACCTCACCCGTCCTGGCATCCAAGACAACCGCACCGCCCGCTTTAGCTTTATGTTTTTCTATCGCTTCTTTTAGATGGGTGTAAGCGATGTATTGAATTTTGCTATCAATAGACAAAGTCAAATCCTTGCCATCATGCGGCTCACGAATCGCCTCGATATCTTCAACGATACGACCCAGACGATCTTTGATGACACGACGATTTCCTGTCTTACCAGCCAGATTTCTTTCTGATGCCAGCTCTATTCCCTCTTGGCCTATATCTTCGACATTAGTAAAGCCGACGACATGCGCCATCACTTCACCCTCGGGATAAAAGCGCTTATATTCTTTACGGGTTTCTATACCGGAAATACCGAGTGCGACAATTTTTTCTGCGATGTCGGCATCTACTTGCCGTTTGAGGTATACAAATTGACGATCCGAATCTAGTTTTTTACGTAACTCAGCCTCGGTCATTTCTAGCAAACCGGCGAGTTGAAGTAATTTTTCTTTTGGCGCTTCCAACACATCATCAGGAATCGCCCATACGGCTTTGACTGGCACAGAGGATGCCAATACCTGGCCGCTTCTGTCAGTAATCCTGCCGCGAGTTGCGGGCAACTCCAAGGTGCGGGTGTAACGACTGGCGCCCTGCTTTTGTAAAAATTCTGTCGTCATCCCTTGCAACCACAGGGCGCGCGCCATCAATGCCAGGAAAGCGATAAATAAGAAAAATAAAACTAAGCGCGAACGCCAGACTGGTAACTTAACAACCAATAATGGGCTAGACGAAAAGGGAACGCCTTTCGCTGCCGCAGTACGTGAACTGCCGGATGAGCGACTCATTTCAGCCCCGCTGCAGTCAAGTATTGTGTACGGTCAGGCGTGACCGGCACCATATTCAGTTCTTTACTGGCGTTCTCTTCAATACGTGCATGCTTGCCAAAAGTAGATTGATCCAGTTTTAGCTGCGTCCATTGCAACTCGTATTGCCTGGCGGCAGCTTGTGCGCGCTCCAATTCGATAAATAAGCGACGCGCCTGGTACTGGGAATTAATCAAAGACAGTGCACACATCATAAGCACAGCGCCAAGCAAAAAATTTAAGCGCCCGCTCATTTTCCACCGCCGAGAATATGCACAGGCAAACGTTCTGCCACACGCAAAATAGCCGAGCGTGCTCGGGGATTGGCCGTGACTTCTGCATCTGAGGGTTTGATTTTTTTGATCAGCTTCATCTCTGGCTGCGGCAAATCAACAGAGCGAATCGGCAAGCGGCGATCTGGTTGCGGCAAGGTCACTTTGGAGGCAAAAAATTGCTTCACAATGCGGTCTTCCAGCGAATGAAAGCTGATTACAACCATGCGACCATGAGGTGCCAGGCTGGCGTATGCCCCGGCCAAACCTATTTCAAGATCTTCCAGCTCCTTATTGATGAAAATCCGTATAGCCTGAAAGGTGCGAGTTGCCGGGTCTTTGCCCTTCTCGCGAGTTTTGACGGTGTTTGCGACGATCTCGGCAAGTTGTCGAGTACTTGAAATGGACTGGACCGCCCGGCGAGCAACAATCGCCTTTGCAATCTGAAAAGCAAACCGTTCTTCCCCATAATTTTTTATAACCTCCCTGATTATTTGTTCATCTTCAGTCGCCAGCCACTCCGCTGCGGAGATGCCACGAGTGGTATCCATGCGCATGTCCAGCGGCCCATCTGCCCTAAAACTAAAACCGCGGCTCGCGTCATCCACTTGCGGCGACGAGATGCCTAAATCCATCAAAATCCCATCCACTTGTCGTACATCGCGCTCTTGCAAAGCCTCTGCCATGGTGGCAAAACTGTCGTGTACGATTTCAAAACGGGGATCAATAATTTGCTGTGCACTGGCAATCGCCTGTGTGTCTTTGTCAAATGCAATCAGCCGACCGGAGGAATTTAAGTGTTGCAAGATTTTGCGACTATGTCCGCCACGCCCAAAGGTACCGTCAACAATCACAGCTGCGGCGCGTTCGCCAGTCAAGTCCAAGGCCTCAACAGCCTCATCCAGCAACACGGTCTGGTGTTTGTAATCTTCTGCTAAGGTCAAAGTCATTGTGCCGCTCAGAAGGAGAAATTGCTGAGCGCGTCAGGCGCCCCGCTGGCAATGGCTTTGGTTTCGTTCTCGGCGAGGCGGGCAGCATCCCAAATTTCAAAATGGGTGCCCATGCCGAGCAACATCACATCACGCTGCATGTTGACAGCGGTGCGTAATTCAGGTGCTACGAGGATGCGGCCAGCGCCATCCATCTCGACGTCCGAGGCATTGCCTAAAAAAATACGCTTCCAATCACGCGCCTGGATCGGCCAGGCAGCAATCTTCTCGCGGTGCGCCTCCCACGTCGGGCGCGGAAAAAGTAGCAAGCAACCATCTGGATGACGGGTTAAAGTGATACGGCCTTCACATTGCAGGCTGAGAGCGTCGCGATGCCGGGCAGGAACTGTCATTCTGCCTTTTGCATCGAGATTGAGTGAGGACGCCCCTTGGAACACGTTGAACCTTTTATCTTGATCAAATTACTGAATTATTCTTTTCAGAAACTTTATTTTCACCACAAAAATACACTTTTTCACACTATTGCCCACTTTAGAGGATCGCTTGAAGCGGGTCAAGCGAATTTAAGTATGAATTTTTGAAATTCTTTAATGAAGTCAAGGACTTAGCGCACATACCTAATCTAATGAAAAAGAGAATATTCCAATAAATTAACGACTTACGATGGGTAGTGAAAGTAGCTCCTCACATATACCCATGTGTTTAGCTAAAAATTACAGAAAAAAGAATGTGCACGTTTTAAATGCTGATGAGAAATATCCGAAATTTGGATAAGTGGCATATGAACCGCTGTACTAGCTAAATTGAACGGTTTTGCAGAAGATGGAGGAAGGTATAAATTGCCAATCCACAACCCAAGAAAAACGTGAGACATATGAGCAGCGCGGTCAAAATCAAAAATTTAAGCGCAATTTCTCATGAGGATCTGGCAGAGTCAAAATAATATACTCATATATAGTATATTTAGAACGTCCAATTAAAACTTGGACAATTGACTGATTTTAAAAAAATTAATGGGGAGTATATTGAGATGATTGCATATTTACTCGTTATTTCAGACGATTATGCGCCGTCTGGCATGTCCACAGTTGCAAACAAAGACTGAACTACCCGCTAAGGACTGCGGTTTTAGCTAGGTACTTAGTTACATACTTAGTTGCTGATTCGGTTGCTAATTCAGTTGCTGAATCAGTTACTCACTTCAGCGCCGCCTGCGCCTGCTTTTGAAGTAAGGCTAAAAATTCGCTCTCAGGTATCGCTTTACTGAAATAAAAACCTTGATATTCATCGCATCGGCTTTCTTTCAGTTTCTGGAGTTGCAACTCTGTCTCTACGCCTTCTGCAATGACTTTCAGGCTCAGAGTATGTGCCATGGCGACAATCGCCAGCACGATTGCAGTGTCGTTCACATCGCCAGGGATGTCTTTGATAAACGAACGGTCAATTTTGACGCTATCCACAGGAAAGCGTTTCAGATACGCCAAGGAAGAATAACCAGTACCAAAATCATCAATCGATAGCGTGAAACCAGCGTCTTTTAAGCCATCCATCAAAACGATCGCTTGATCCCGGTTATGCATCACCATGCTTTCGGTAATTTCAAACTCAATCCAGCTCGGGTGAACGCGCCAGAAATCAACCACGCTCTTAACCTCGTCCAGCAGATGCACATCATTAAATTGCGAGCCCGACAAATTGATGGCGACTCGCCCAAATGAGGCATCCACCGCGCGGAAAGTGAGAATATCGCGGCAGGCGATATCTAACACCAGCATTCCAAGCCGCGCAATTAAACCGGCCTCTTCTGCCAATGTAATGAAGTCTCCCGGGAACAGAATGCCGCGTTCAGGATGATTCCAGCGTACCAGTGCCTCTGCGCCGACGATCTTGCCAGAAATTACATGGACCTTAGGCTGGTAATACACAACAAACTCACGACGCTCTAGCGCACGCCGCAAGCGCGCCTCAAACGCTAGACGCTCTACCGTGTGCACGTTCATCTCTGAAGCATAGAACTGGTAATTATCCTTGCCTTTGTTTTTGGCGCGATACATCGCAATATCGGCATTTTTCATTAGCGTAGGCGCATCGCGTCCGTCATCGGGGAAAGTCGCAATACCGATACTGGCACTGAGCTGGCACTCTTGCCCGCGCAATTCAAACGGATTTGATGCCTCTTGCAATAATTTATCTGCAATATCACCCAGATCACGAGGATCACTAAACTGATCGATCAAAAGAATAAATTCATCTCCACCGACGCGGGCTACGATATCGGATTCACGCAGGCAATCCTTAAAGCGCTGTGAGATATTGCGCAAGACCGTATCGCCTTCGTCATGTCCAAAGGTGTCGTTGATATTTTTAAAGCGATCCAGATCCAAGAAAAATACCGCCAAGCGGCTGCGATTGCGCTCGGCATGCGCCAGGGATTTTGCTAAATGCTGGTTATATAAGAAGCGATTTGGCAAACCAGTCAACTCATCGTAATGGGCCAGCTTAAGTATTTTGTCTTCTGAGCGACGACCTTCAATTGCGATGCTGGCAATGTCAGTTGTGATGCCGACCAGTCTCAGATCATCATCGCTCAGGGGCGACATGTCAGAGACAAAGATACTGAAGCTGCCAAGCAACTGGCCTTTTTTACCCATAATCGGCCAGGCGCCACAGGCATGAAAATCAGACAGACTTTCTATCGAGTTCACAAATTGCATTGAAGCCGCATGTTGAAAATTCCCAATCCATACTGGTCCGGCATTCAAAATTGCTTCACTCCAGACACCATTACCGTAAGTGACTGGCATGCCATTTAACTGAGACTTAACGACCTCTGGGAAATTTTTTCCCACATTCATACCAAAAGAATGTAGTTCATTACTCAGCAACTGAATGCCGCAACGCCATTGGGGTGACATTTTTTCTGCAAACTGACAAATCGACTCCAAGACCGACAACATATCTTCATTGCTAGCAATCAATTGCAGTAATTGATTTTGCCCCTCGACTAAATGCTCTACATATTTTCGGGAATTAACATTACGCATCACACAAAAGATTAAATCGTCTGCGCCAATTTCTACCCGACTCATGGTCACTTCGCTATATTGCAAAATACCTTTACGTTCTACTACCCATTCAAAATGCTGTACTTCGCCGGCAAAGGCGGCATTGGTCAAAGACTCAATTAACTGGTCACGTTGTAACCCGGGCAAATGACGTACGGCTTGATTTTCTGGGGAGAACCGTCCTGCACGCCGTCCCAACAACTCAGACCGGTCACTCACGCCAAACATGTTTAATGCGGCGAGATTGCAATCAACATATACGTAGTCACGATTAATCAACAAGATCGTATCTTGCGCATCCTGAAATAAGACCCGATAGCGACTCTCACTAGCGCGTAACTCTTCTGCTGATTTACGCAGGCTGCGAAGCTTGGCGATTAATAGGATCACCAACAGCAAAATACAGCCTATCGTCAGCACAGTGAAGATCAATTTTTGCCGGGACCGGTCATTCCAGTCAGACAAAATGCTGGATAACTCTTTGGCATACACCAATACAATCGGGAAATCGTTCGTTTTCCGGTAGGTATAAATCAATTCCTTTGTATTTCCAGCGTCGGCGGCATCGCGAATAAACGGCGCATCTTGAATTGCACCCTCTACCGTATTTAAACGCACACCGTTGGCTAGCAAAGACTTGGCGACATACTGCGTCAAATAACGCGCATCGTATGGAGCCCGGACATAGATATTGCCCACATCATCATGTAAAGAAATCGCTGCGCTGCCATCTCTGGCCAAGCGTTCATAAAAATCCTGCAAATAATTCAGACCGATATATGCCTGAATCACACCCAGATAATCGCCACGCTGGTTGAAAAAATTTCTGGCTACCGGTAATACCCAACGCGTCGTATTTTTCAGCATGATAGGCTTGCCAGTCACGACCGTGGTGTCCGTCGGGTGGCTGAGCAGCTCTTTAATATAGGGGATATTCCCCATGTTTTGGGGCTCAGCAGGGAATTGAAAAGACGTTACCCACAAGATGCCATTGTGGTCAATCATAGAAAGTGATTGAAGAAAAGGGGAATCCTGGCGCTGGTTGATCAGTATCTTGCGGACTTCCGCCTCATCGAGCTCGGCAGATTCGCTTTGGGTCTGGATTTCTTCTGCGGCAGCGTTAATAGAGCGGGTGGCATCATGCAAAATCCGGCTGGCATGCTCTTCTAAAATCCGTACCGCAAGGTAGCTGCTCTCTTGTGCAGAAGCAAGCGTCAATTGCTTGTCTTGCGCAATAGACCACCAAGTTTGCGCCATGATAGCGACCACAATCAGACTCACAAAGACTAAAAAAGCCAGAGTAGGCAGATCATGCCATTGACGATTGCTTGCCTTTCTCTCCATGCGCTACCCTCGTTTGAATGTTCGCCTAGGTACTTGTTGGCCTATGTCGTGATTTATTATTAGCGGCAGCTATTTACTTATATGAAGACTAAAACAAAATTTCCTCGCGGCAAAGCTAAATCATACATAGCAATGCAATTTCAGCAAACTAAAACTCAGATTACATGCTTTCGCCGTGTGGATATTACTCACATCAATGCGTTAAACAGTTGCTGCACCGCTATATGATTTATTTTCAATGGTGGCATTGCAGATAATTGCGGGCAATTCATTACTTGAAACACATGCTACCGCCATCGTTGTAAAGTCAGCGAGAAGTGTAACACCGAGGATTTATGAATTGGGTAAGCGGAATACTAATTTGATATTTGATCATCTTGAAATAGACAATCGGGGGGGATAAAAATGAAGCAGGCCGGTAGGCCGGATTCTGTTACGGCACTGCGCATTGCTGCCTCGTGCTATGACAATCATTCCTCTAGGCCGGGGATTGCTCCCAGGCTCAAGCTTTCTACCCGCACGCTCCGCGAGCCGCCTCTACGCGTGCCTATTTGAAATTGCTCCGGGTGGAGGTTACCGCGTTTCACCGTAACTAAATACGCTCGTCTCTGTGGCCCTATTCCTCGTCTTATACCTCGGCTTGCGCTCTGGCTTTCAACGTACGGCCGTTAGCCGTCACCCTGCTCTATGGAGTCCGGACCTTCCTCCCGCTTTAGCTCACACCAAAGCCAGCGATTGTCTGGCCTGCTTCAGGTGCTATTGTAACAGCATGGCGCAATGCAACATCGAAATAGCTGCCAGAAACCACGTGAGGATGCGGATTTCGATGTCAAAAACAGCACGTCAGCGGTGCTTTCTGCTAGCGTATGGTTTTTTCCGAACTGGTCTAGTCCTCATGCTCAAATCTCGTTCTGGTGGTCAATTGGTAGTGGATGCTTTACAAGTACATGGCGTAGATACTATTTTTGGAGTACCTGGCGAAAGCTATTTGCCTGTCCTCGACGCCCTGCACGATAGCCCGATTCGCTTCATCATTAACCGCCAGGAGGGTGGTGCCGCTTTTATGGCCGACGCTTACGGCAAGATGACAGGTCGCCCGGGTATTTGCTTTGTAACACGCGGCCCTGGCGCAACCAATGCATCGATTGGTGTGCATACAGCTTATCAAGATTCCACGCCGATGATTTTATTTGTTGGCCAGGTGGGCAATGATTTTGTTGAGCGCGAAGCATTTCAGGAAATCGATTATCGTCGTATGTATGGTCCGATGGCAAAATGGGTAGCGCAAATTGACCGTGCAGATCGTATTCCCGAATACATTGCCCGCGCTTTTCAGGTTGCTACCAGTGGTCGCCCCGGACCCGTCGTATTGGCTTTGCCAGAAGACTGCTTATCCGCCATGGCGGAAGTCGCCGATACCCGCCACTACACTCCAATACAAGCCTCCGCGTCCGAAACCCAACTGGCACAGTTCCGGCGCTTGCTATCAGCGGCTCAGCGTCCGATAGTGATCTTGGGCGGCAGCGGTTGGGATCAGCAATCATGCGATAACATCACTAGCTTTGCCACTAGCCACGACTTGCCAATGACGTGCGCTTTCCGCTTTCAGGACTTGATGGACAATGCGCATCCCAATTATGTGGGTGACGTCGGCATAGGCATCAATCCCAAGCTGGCAAAGCGGATACAAGAGGCGGATCTCGTCATCGCCATCGGACCACGCTTAGGAGAAATGACGACCAGTGGCTACACGCTATTGGAAGCGCCGATCCCGTGCCAAAAGCTAATCCATATTCATAGCGACGCGCTAGAACTGGGGCGCGTGTATCAAGCCGATTTGATGATTAACAGCGGCATGCAAGAGATCGCCGAATGTCTGGCAGAAATGGCACCACTCGATGCCACGGCCTGGCAAGGCACCGCAGCAGCGGCGCGTGCTGAGCTTCTTGCATGGCAGCAGGAACCGGCCATCTTTAAAAACGAGAAAGCACCGCTCAATCTCTGGCAAGTGGTACAAGATATTATGCAAAACACGCCTAACGATACCATCATGACAAATGGTGCTGGCAACTACGCCACTTGGGCGCACCGCTACTTCCGATACGGTGGCTGGCGCACTCAACTAGCGCCGACCTCCGGTGCGATGGGATATAGCGTCCCATCGGGTGTAGCGGCAAAAATCATCGCACCTGGGCGCACTGTCATCACCTTTGCCGGCGATGGCGAATATCTGATGAACGGACAAGAACTTGCCACGGCTGTCCAATATCAGGCTGGCGTAATTATCATTGTCTTTAACAACGGCATGTTTGGCACCATCCGCATGCATCAGGAAAAAAATTTCCCAAACCGCGTCTCCGGTACTGAATTGCACAACCCGGATTTTGCTGCGCTGGCTCGTGCATATGGCGCCTCAGGCGAAGTAGTTAGCACTATAGAGGAGTTTGCCCCCGCTCTGCAACGCGCACTCACGCATACGCAGACCCTTCATTTACCGGCATTGATTGAATTGCGTTATGACGGCAATCTGATTACACCCGGAATGAGTCTGGCGCAAATGCGGCAAGCCGCCTTAGATGCACAGTCAAAGTCGTCTTAAAAGGCGTGCCTTCAAAATCTTAGTTAGACCGCGATGAACGTTCAAGAATTTGCAAAGCAAGTAGGTGTCAGCTCACATACTGTCCGCTATTACGAAAAAATTGGCTTATTTCCAGATGTAAAGCGGACAGTGAGCGGACATCGTGAATTTGGTGAGGGAGATATCGCCTGGATGGAGTTTGTCCTGCGTCTCAAAAATACGGGTATGCCGCTGGCAGATATTTTGGCGTATTCGGATCTAAGATCACGAGGCGTCAAAACGCTGGAGCAACGGCAACAGATGCTGCAAACGCATGCACAACAACTGGCGACACATATACAGCTCCAGCAAGAGTGCTTCAGACTACTGCAAGAAAAAATTTCCTGGTATCAGAACGAAATTAGCGGCGCTACTATCAAGAAAGTCGCCAGTCAAGTCTCGACGAAAAAATAGCGATTGACTGAGAGTTACCTCTAAGCTTTACGCTACTGTTTTCCAACCCTATCAGGAGAACAGTATGTCAAACATTGTCGATCAAATCTCAGATCAAACTACAGAACCAGCGACTCAAGAATCCAGATATCAGCGCGGCCTCAAAAAACTCACAGAGATTGACGGTGAAGCCGGACAAAAAGTCATCGACTCCCTCGGCGATATCGCGCCTGATCTGGCGCGGTATACCATCGAATTCCCATTTGGTGATATCTACTCGCGTCCCGGCTTAGATTTAAAAAGCAGAGAAATCGCTACGGTTGCCGCGCTGACTGCCATGGGCAACTGTCAGCCGCAATTAAAAGTCCACATCCACGGCACACTCAATGTGGGTTGCAGCAAGGAGGAAATTATCGAGATCATTACGCAGATGGCGGTATATGCTGGTTTTCCTGCGGCGTTGAACGGGGCATTTGCAGCCAAAGAAGTGTTTGCGGAGCGGGACGTTTGATTTAATAAATTTGATCTAACTAAGTCAAATAAAAATGCGCCTGTCAGCAAGAAATCGTATTGGCAGGCGCAAGGGTATTACCGTTTTATAAAATCAATGCATTTAAGTATTACTCTATTTTGCTTTGTACAGATTATGATTTTTTCGCTTATTTTTCACTCTCATTTTTTACCCTGCCACACCGCCAGCATATCCGGCGATGCCTGAGCACGGATGCCACTGTCTGTCAAAATCGATTCTGTCGATTCCATCATGGCTTTGCGCGGCAGTACCATCGTCTCGCCAGCGCGTTGATCAAAATGGATCGTCACAAACTCATCTTTTAAATCGCGCAATAAAGTCACCAAATGACGCAAGCTGCGCACTGGTACATTATTGATGGAATACACCACGGCACCAAAACGATTGCTGTAACCCGATGTGAGTTTATGTGGGAAAAACGGTGCGGTGACAACGACTAATTCTTCACGTGCAGCATCAGGCTCATCGCCCCGACGTGTCACCAATGGGCTTGCATTGAACGCAAACGCGTTCAGTCCATTTGCATTAGAACTGATAAATGTCAGAAACTCAGCAGTAGCGCGCGAGAATGCAATCGGACCATAAATAAAATAAGACGGATAGCCGCCGTTTAAATCGGGGATTAGCAATGGGCGCGAAGCAACTACGGGCAATTGAATCTTCATCTGCTTGCCACTACGCATGACTGTCAACGGCACCTTGCCATTTTTTGCCAGTTGTTGCACCCGATACTGAAATTGCACCCGCAAATTAGGTCCTAGTTTAACCATCGCCTGATTATCAATCGGTGAATCGCCAATGTGCGTAATAACATCAAACTCCTTCAAAGGATAAGATGCATCGCTTTGCGCAGGACGATGCACAATCGCGCCCTCTACCGTTTTATCTAATTTCAGAAAAATCCGCATCGCTGGATTTTCCAGAGTTTGAATATCATCATGCATTGCTGGTTTGCCGTCATAAACGCCATCACCAATGTCGGCTAAAAACAAATCGATCTCTTCGTTAGGAATGATGTAACCAATATTTTGCGCACCATTGATACCGCTAAACGCCAGCCCTACCATTTTGTCGCCTGCCATGACTGGACCACCGCTGTTACCCGGATTAATTGCAGCATCAATCTGAATGCGCAAACCTGCTGTGGAATAACCATAATTAACAAACTCAATCCGCGACACAATGCCTTTAGTGATCGACAGCGAACTACCACCGATCGGATAACCGTACGCTAATACGGCATCACGGACATCGGGTAAAACGCTAGCACGCGCTGCGGGTGCATGAGTATCAAAAAACGATTCATCATCTAGCTTCAAGATCGCCAGATCAATCCCGCGCGCGATTGCGACTACCGTGGCAGATACTTTGTCACCAGACTGATTCGCCTGGATTTGTACCTGACTGGCATAGCCAACTACATGCGCATTGGTCAGAATTCGCTTGCCTTCAATTACGACACCAGATCCGGTGACCTCTTGCGGTGCGGCTTTACTCCATGGCTTAAATGGATCAGGTCCACGCAGCGTAGAAAAAATCTTTACTACTGAATTCTCCAACATCGCTGGCAATACCGTCGTGGACGGCAGAGTGGACGGCGCCGCTGATTGCACAGCAGGCGACTTTACTGGGGCAACGATTATCGGCGTGGTTGAGATGGGCGCAGTTCCAGCACCCGGCACATCTGCTCCCGCTGCAAAAGCAGAACTGCTGATCGCCGGACTCAGCACAAGCGCAATTGATAAGGCAGCAGAAACCGTCATCAGGCGACTTCTGACAGTGCGACTTTTAACTAAAGGAAAAATTCTAAATTGGATCATGTGCTTGACTATAAAAAGGATCAATCGGAAGACAATTCATACCATCACCACGCGGCGCAGCGAATGCAAAAAAGACTGCGTGAATTGACACAATATACACGAAACCTCTTTCAAACTTTGCGCAATTGCGAACCGAAACGTAACAATTTATTTCTCGAATAATCGCGGGCTATTCTGGAATCAAAAAACTACGGATCAGCATTCTAAAGGTCAACACGTAGGACTTAAACTTAAGCCAGCTAATATCTTGCGGCAAAAAGTATTTTTATTTTGATGAGTATGTTTGCACATCCCGCCCATAAATTATGGCACCCATTACACGATGTGATTGGCGGGCTTTAGCGCATTTCACATGTTCTGCACATCCTGTAATATAAATATACTCCTTGCTAGTATATTTAAATTGTCCATACAATCTTTGGACAATTAAGCATATTTATAAAAAATTAAGGGGAGTATATTAAATGCTAGGTTTTATCAGCAGATAACAATCAACCGATGCCCTTTCGGCGATACACACCAGAGATATCTATTAAGAATATTTAAAGTACTCAAACCTAGTCGCAGAACACACTGGATTGACTGAACTTTATGTTCCAAACCTACTGTTGTTAATTTATTATTTATCAACTAGCATCACTTATCGCTTGAAAGCCACTGGCTATCCTTGCATACTTGTCGTCCGATCATCGAATTTTGCAGTTGGTCGCATCATCACCAAAATATCTTCAAGCAGCATTTACAGTGCTATCGCAGTAAAGAATTTGTCCAGATTTTACTGAACCACATGTCCACACTACTTAATCAGGAGATCGTATGAAATTGATGCGCCACGCCATAAAAATATCTACTCTCAGCATTTTGCTCAGTGCCGCTTTCGGCTTTAGTGCTCTGCATGCAGCACCAGTCGCGGCCGATACCAGCAAGGATAGCAAAGACAGTAAAGATCAAAAACCAAGCAAACAAGCAAGGCAAGCTACACAAAACTATAAACGCTACTCGATAGAACAGTTTATGGCGACCACCAGTATCAACGGTGCATCGTTTAGCAAGGATGAAAAACAAATACTATTCAACAGCAATGAATCCGGTATTTTTAATGCATACACCATCGCGGTGCAAGGCGGCAAACCGGTAGCATTGACTAAATCGAGCACCGACAGCACCTACGCGATTAGCTATTTTTATACCGACAACCGCATTCTGTTCACCCGTGACAAAGGCGGTGACGAAAACAACCATGTGTACGTACGCGAGTTAGATGGTTCAGAAAAAGATCTGACGCCCGGCGATAAACTCAAAGCTGAATTTGCTGGATGGATCAATGACGGTAGCGGTTTTTATCTCATCAGCAATGAACGCGACCCCAAGTACTTCGACATGTATAAATACGATGCAAAAACCTACGCCCGTACCCTGATCTACAAATCGGAAACTGGCATGAATCCAGATAGCATCAGTGACGACGGTAAATGGATTGCCCTTGGTAAAACAAATACTACCTCCGACAGCGATATCTATTTATACAATACCGTCACGCGCGAAACTAAACTGATTACCCCGCATCAAGGTGCCGCGGGACATTACATCGCCAATTTTGATCCCGCATCAAAACGGCTGTTTTACGCATCCAATGCAGGCGGCGAATTTACCTCTATCCGCACGTATGATCTAACAAGCGGCTTCACGAAAGAACATGAAAAAGCAGATTGGGACATCACCGGCACCAGCTTTTCACAAGACGGACGTTTCCGGATTAGTGTCGTAAATCAAGATGGTAGTACTGTCATCCGCGTGGTCGAAGGCCCCTCAGAAAAACCTGTCGCTCTACCCAAATTGCCAGGTGGTGAAATGCGCGGCACGACGTTCTCTGCCAGCGGCAATCTCATGGCGTTTTATGTGAATGGCGACCGCTCGCCAAATAACTTATACGTTCATGATTTTAAAACTAAGCAAACCCATCAATTGACACAAAGCTTGAATAAAGAAATCAATCCAGATGATCTGGTTGAAGCAGAAGTCGTTCGTTTTACCTCCTTCGACGGCACCGTAATCCCTTCGATTTTTTACAAACCAAAAGGTGCTTCCGCTAATACCAAAGTCCCAGCCATTGTGTATGTGCATGGTGGCCCCGGTGGTCAGACGCGACGCGGTTATAGCTCGCAAATCCAGTACTTGGTCAACCACGGCTATGCCGTCCTGGGCATCAATAATCGCGGCAGCTCTGGCTATGGCAAAAGCTTTAATACCGCCGACGACCGTAAGCATGGACGCGAGCCTTTATGGGACTGCGTCGAAGCTAAAACCTACCTCGCTAGTCTGGGCTATATCGACCCGGCACGCATCGGCATCATGGGCGGCAGTTACGGCGGTTATATGACCCTAGCTGCCCTGGCGTTTCGTCCAGAAACATTCAAAGTCGGTGTCGATATTTTTGGTGTCAGCAACTGGTTACGCACTTTAGAAAGTATTCCGCCATATTGGGAAGAACAGCGTAAAGCCTTGTATGACGAAATCGGCGATCCAGTCAAAGATAAAGACTTCCTGATCGCCACCTCACCGCTATTCCACGCTAACGAAATCCGCAAACCCTTGATGGTGATCCAAGGTGCTAACGACCCGCGTGTACTCAAAGCAGAAAGCGATGAAATCGTTGACGCAGTGAAAAAGAATAAGGTGCCTGTCGAGTATGTCGTCTTCGCCGATGAAGGCCACGGTTTTAGCAAAAAGAAAAATCAGGCAGAATCCAGCGAGAGGATTTTACAGTTTTTGGATAAGTATCTGATGCCAACAGGAGCGGCAGTACCGAAATAGATAGTTACGATCATCACTAAAAAACATCGGTGCCGGAACGATCACTCCTGCGCCGATGATTATTTGTAAACCTCATGAATACGCTGCTCTATGAACTATCGCTAAGACAATTCCATACTCACAGGAATTACCGTTGCGGCATTCAATCAAAATGAAGCATCCAACACGTAAGCAAGTCCTAGTTTTATTTATATTGGACATGCCCGCATTACCAGCGCATGCAGAACATCAATTGGGCGAATTTCTGTTTATGCTACCCGCCATTTTCGCGCTGGCTACTTACGAATTATTTTGCAACTGTCTTTGGATATTGCTCTTATTAACAGCAATCGCCTGGATATACCATCTTCAAACTGGTCGTGACATTGGCCGATGGATTCCCAAGGATAAAGACCACTTCACGGATAGCTACGCCATCGTTAGGAGCCACACCGCGTCCTTAATGGCCTCTGTTTTTGCGATCATTTATATCTGCATCACCAATGTAATATTAGGACAGCAGGGAATGCAAACAAAAAGTATCTTTCCCCTGCCTAATCGCCCTGTCTCAAGCGCCCCGTTAGTCACGACGACGTCGGCACCAGGCAAAATACCAATACCAATAAAAATAGAACCGCTTGATACGTCACCAGCGGCAAAAGCTATCGAGGCACAAGAGAAACTGCTCACCTACGGCTCCAAAGCCATGCCTGCATCAACAGTAATCGCCATAAACCCGACGCAATCCGCAACGCCGGCAGAAGTCGCACCGCGCAATCCAAATGGCGATACATGGCCAGTCCGCACCAGTTATTTGATCATACCGACAGAGGAACAACTCAGCGGTAAGGGCAAGATAGAGATCATCAACAACTCTGCACAATCTGATGCCTATCTCAAACTATGCGTGGCTCGTGTTCCAACATGCCCCGGATTACGCCACGCTTACATCACCAACCTCGGCAGCTCAATCAAGTTCGACAACATACTCGATGGAGAGTACGAGCTGCGTTATGTCCAGACCAAAAACCCTCCTTACATCACGGCGATCAGCAAACCACTGGTGATTAGTGAAGGCAAAGTGAATGAGTATTATTGGAACATTCCCAGAGAGCCGTTTCCAAAGGGAGTTGAGATTGAGGATGTTTTTTGGCGGATAGCGCGGAGTGGTTTTTGAGAAACTAATTAAATGACGAGAGCGAGCGATTCTTTCATTTGGATAGGTGGCGTAATCAATTTCGGAAAGACCTTGGTAAATACCTTAATGGAGCAATCGTTTTGGTGACTTCTCTAGATTTGTAGCGAACCTAATGCTTGCAGATCACATCTAGGTACAACGAGGATAGTTTTCTTTGGTCTTCCGATCCATATTCGGCACAAAAAAATATACTCCCTATTATTTTCAATAAAATCCAATTATTAACCAATGATTATAAGGACGACTAAAATATACTAACTATGAGTATATATATTTACTTCAATATCAATACCGGGGCAGCCGCACTGCTGACAAAGATGAAATTCTGTTTTTAGGTCAAAAGATCGTTAGTACAGATATTACATTTTGCTACCATTAAAGTATGCGGAATCTAGCTATACTTCTGCGACTTCATCACATCGTTAGCACGCCTCGTTTGCTCATGATCATCCGCATATCATCTACAACCATCTAAAAAAAACAGACGCATGAAGAAGTAATCCTTGATACGCCTGTTATGTTCAACCCAGATTTTTCGGATCAGCATCATCAACTGATTGATTAGTTTCGATTAGTTTATCGAAACCTGTTCTGGCATAGCGGATGAATGATGATTTAAGATCAGCCAGTCATTTCCTACTTTTTTATACACGTAGGTATAACGCGCCTGTACTTTGGAGTGCTTGCCATCTTTGGTCAGATCAAAGGTGTAGACGCCGCTATCGATTGCGGAGTCTGCATCTAACAAACGAATCTGGCGATAGTTGATGACGCCCGTTGGCTTAAGCACCAAAAAATGCTCGAAATAATCAGTAATCTCAGCGGGCGTAGTACGCACCTGGTTTGACACGGTCGGTTGCAACATAGCCTTCGGGTGGTAAAGCTTGACGACCTCTGCAGGCTTGCCGGTACCGAGTGCTGCGTTCCAGCGATCAAATAACTTGGAAATTTCTTGCTCTGCCGCATTGGCAGGCGCGACTACCTCGTTACCGTAGACTCTTGGTAGGTCTTTTGCAAACGCAGATGAGCCAACTAACAGTGAAATAGCGAGTAAAAGGGATTTCATATACATCTCCAAAAAGTCATTAAAAGTGTGTCGCAGCTTGTGATTGCGATGACGCACTATGACTTGGCAATAGAATCGCCACATCCGCTCACTGACATAGGCAAAGGTATGCTGTTCGGCATATACTATTACGTATGCCTACCACTCCCCACCCTTCAGCACACGCCTTGCGCAGTCATTACCGTGATCAGAAAGCCAATACCGCCCGTCTGAGGTTGTTATATGACGCCGGACAGGCGCTAACAACGTCAGCAAACAGTGCAGCTATTCCGGCTATTTTGGGCTATGCGCTGGAGTTTTGTGCGTTTGAATCCGGCACGGTCATGGTGGCAGACAATGGTGCGCTGCGGATTGAAGCGTCTCGCGGCGACGTACTGCCGAGTGGATTGCGTTTTTCAGCACAAGGTACACTTGCCGCCACATTAAAGCCCGACGCAAACCTGATGGTACGACAAAACAGTGTGAGCCGTATGCTATTACCCGCCGGTGCGATGGCGAGTCTGGAACTTTTACTGCCGCTACGTGCTGCGGGCAACCCGGTTGGTATTCTGCAATTAGTTAATCGCAAACCCATACCCGTTCCGGTTGAGGCTGACTTACAAGCACTCTCTACGCTGGCCAGTATGCTGGCGCTGGCATTATCGTCGGCACTATCTCTACCAGCAAGTAATTTGCAAGCTAGTAGCAAGCAGAGTAAAGCCTTATCCCAGCAACTCACCCCGCGAGAACGTGAAGTGCTGGTGCTGCTGCCTCACGGACTGACAAATGCCGACATCGGCTTACGGCTGGGGATTGCGACTGGTACGGTCAAGGTACATGTCGAGAGAATTATTCATAAATTAGGACTCAACGACCGTACCCAAGTGGCAGCACGTGCAGTAGAACTTGGCTTTGGCAATTCGGGAGCGACATGAAACACAGCATACAAATCAAGATGTCACAGTGGTGGTCAAATCAACCGCTAAGATTAAAAGGTTTAGTGGTAATTGCGGTACCGGTACTGGTGCTGCTGGCGGCGCTGATATCCGGTTATGTCATGAGTCTTGAAAGCAGGCAAGCGCAACAAGGTATACAACGCACCCTGCAAATTCAGCATGATATCCAGGAGGTGCATACGTTGCTGGCCGAGGCGGCGACTGGTGTGCGGGGTTATTTGTTGACGGGCCAGACCAATTTTTTGGAACCGTATCGGATCGCAGAAACGGATCTACCAAAACCACTGCAACGCCTGCGACTACAGATCCGTGATCCGCAGCAAGTCATTTTGCTTGAACGTGTCGCAGCACTTGCGGCAAAAAAAAGTGAGGGACTCCATCATCTGGTTGAGCTGGGCAGCAACACCCCCTCCTCCACTTTGATTCCTATCCTCGTATCAAACAAAATGGTGCTGGACGAACTACGCCGCAGCATCGACACCATGCGTACGCGCGAGGAGCTATTGCTACAACAACGTGAAGAATACGCAGAGCAAGTTAATCAGCGTGCGATGATTGCCACTGCCATTGCAGGTATCGCCGGAGCGTTAGGTGCACTGCTAGCGGTGCTGTTATTTTCAACCGGTATCGTACGCCGGGTGCATCGTCTGGCCGACAACGCCGAGCGGCTGGCGCGTGGTGCGTCGCTGGTGCCGGCAGAACCTGCCACAGATGAGCTTGGACAACTAGCCAGCAGGCTGGATCATGCGAGTATTTTGCTGGCCACACGCAGTGCCGAGGCAGAAAAAGCCTATCGTGAAGCGGAGCAGGCTAACCACGCAAAAACGGAGTTTCTGTCGCGTACCAGTCATGAATTACGCACGCCATTGAATGCAATTCTCGGCTTTGCTCAATTATTGGAACGTGATCTGCAAGAACCAGCAGCGCGTGACAGCGTGGCGCATATTCTGAAAGGTGGCCGGCACTTGCTCGCGCTTATTAACGAAGTGCTGGATATCGCCCGTATTGAAACGGGGCTAATTGACATCGACCTGCAAGCCGTTGAGGTGGACAACTTGCTGCGAGAAGCGGTCGCGCTGATCACACCGATCGCCGATCAAACCGGTATCGACATTAGCATCAAACTCGACCCAGACATCGACACAGCAAATCCAATAAATCCAGCAGATCAGCCTAAAAAAATCCATGTTCTGGCCGACCGCAAACGTTTATTGCAAGTGATGCTCAACTTGCTGTCAAATGCAGTCAAGTATAACGAACCCAATGGCAGTGCCAGCCTGCACGTCCTGGTCCAAGGACGCAGAGCACGGATACAAGTCAGCGACACGGGCAAAGGTATTCCCGCAGAATTACAAGAACGTTTATTCACGCCATTTGACCGTCTCGGCGCGGAACATCGTTCAAGTGAAGGTACCGGACTTGGCTTGGCGGTATCGCGCCAAATTGTACGGGCAATGGGCGGCGACATTGAGATGACCAGTAGTCCCGGAAAGGGCAGCACTTTCTGGATCGATTTACCGGTCGCAGACAA
Source organism: Undibacterium sp. 5I1 (assembly GCF_034314085.1). Classification (NCBI taxonomy): domain Bacteria; kingdom Pseudomonadati; phylum Pseudomonadota; class Betaproteobacteria; order Burkholderiales; family Oxalobacteraceae; genus Undibacterium; species Undibacterium sp. 5I1. The sequence goes on along the minus strand of NZ_JAVIWI010000001.1, from coordinate 4,326,321 downwards.
CATTGCCATCAACCCGGCGGCCTTAACACCGATCCCAGTTCAACCCAGATTACTACGCAACTGTACGGTGCTATATATAGAAGATCAATCGTCCAATCTGGCGCTGGTCGAAATTCTGCTATCACGCCGTCGCAACATCACCCTCATCAGCGCCTCATCTGGTTCTGGGGGGCTGGAACTGGCGATATCACAACAACCCGATCTGATCTTGCTCGATCTTCATTTACCAGATATGGATGGAGAACAGGTGCTCGCATCTGTTCGCGCAACACCCGCAATGGAGAAAATACCCGTAGTAATCTTGAGCGCAGATGCATTACCCTCAACGATAACGCACATGATGTCAGCAGGCGCCAATGCGTACTTAACTAAACCCCTTGATGTCAGCTTATTTTTTTCGACTCTGGATCGATTACTGTCATGAATATTACCGATTTGCTCGTTATGCGCATCCTCATCGTTGACGACAAAATAGAAAACATCAACGTGTTGGAAGACATGCTGGCACGTGAAGGATTTAGTAACGTCGTCAGCACTACCGACTCACGCAGAACCCTGGATCTAGTCACCGCTTTCGATCCCGATCTGATATTACTGGACTTGATGATGCCGGACTTAGATGGTTTTGCAGTGCTAGAACAATTATCTAAGCGAACATCGTCAGATGAATTTCGCCCCGTGATGGTGTTAAGCGCAGATGTCACCCAAGAAGCGAAGCGCCGCGCCTTATCGCTAGGCGCCAAAGACTTTCTGACCAAACCCTTTGATCTGATCGAAACTCTGCTACGCATCAGCAATCTATTAGAAACCTGTCTACTATATAAACGCTTAAAAAATCTGGCGTCAGCAGAAATGCCTTTGCCGATATGGGCAAAAAATGAGTATCAGAAGACAGGCAAATAAATTCAGCTTCGGCTTACTTGGCAAGCGCAGTAACTGCTTAGCTTTTTCTTCTGAAACTAGTCGTGACCAAGGCCTGATCAATCAGATAAGTCGTTTTGGTGACTAACTCAACAGCACCCATAAAGAAGACGGGATTGATTTTGTCTGCGGTATCAGTTGGTTGATGGTAGTCAGGATGATCCTCTACCCCAAAGTAAATAAAGGGGATACCAGCAGCAAATAAATTGTAGTGGTCAGATTGCTTGGTCCAATCATCCTGACCCTGTTCTGGGCGATCATGACCAAACAGTACCTTGACGTCTTTGCTGGCATCCAGCGGCGCCAATATAGGTTTGAGTGAAGGCGTGTGGTAAGTGCCGCTGGCATACAACTCGCCTTTGTCACCACGGGCAATCATATCAAAGTTGATGTTGATACCCACACGATCAATGTCAATTGGCGGTTTGCTGGCAAAAGCACGTGAACCTTGTAGTCCCAACTCTTCTGCATCAAATAAAATATAAATCACATCATGTTGCGGCAGCGTCTTTTGCATCGCCTCGGCAATTGCCAACACGCCAGCAACACCCGATGCATTGTCATCGGCACCAAAATACGTTTTACCACCGCGCACGCCCAGATGATCGTAATGCGCCGAGACGATCATTGCCGTTGCATTAGCATGGTCGAGCAAGGTTCCTGACTGGCAAGCGATAATATTGCTACCTCGCTTATGTTCACCATTCCGCATCACGACATCAAAGGTCTGTATAAAATCAGTATTGCATGGCTTGATACCCAATCCTTGCAAACGTCCAATAATATATTCACGCGCCAGTTGGCTACCGGGAGTGTCAGTAGCACGGCCCGCCATCTCAGCACTGGCTAATTTTTTCACATCCATCATCGCTTGCGTCTCTGTTGGCTGGGCGATTGCATGAGATATTAAAGATGACAAGAGAATGGAGACAAAACAAAAATGTCGACTAATTTTGATCATAAAAATAATTAGAATGTGATGAGGAAATTTGAAAAATGGTATGGAAATGTTTGTTGAAAAATGAAGCATATAGCGAGAAGTACCCAGAACCGATTTTCTCGGCGATTTGACTAATCAAAAAATGAATATTTTAGATACTCCCCATCATTTTTAATAAAATAACCTAGTTCCCCTTTTACTTTATGGACGTGCTAAATATACTACCTATGTGTATTTTCAAATAGAAATGGAAGCATAAACCATTATTTGCTTATGCTTCCATCTCGTAAAGTGCCACAGAAGTTGAGACCGAAATAACCAAAAATACTACTTCCTAAGAAAAATTGCCACAGAATGTGAGACTGGTTGCCTCGGAAGTTGAGATTTTCTTATGTTCTGCCAAAGAAGTTGAGATTTTCTTGCACTCCTACTTTTATGCAAACATCCTCCTAATGCGCGTTTTAAGACGCAATCTGATAACAACAACGACTTTTTATTTTATTGCGCACGTCTCACGATTGATCTGATGCTTACCGGCCTGAGATGTTGAGCTTCGCTTTGCTCTTCGCCAACCTACCTAGCCCGGGCTGCGCTTGCTTACCCCGTCTTTCCTCGAATTTATAGTCCCATCAAACCGCTATACCAATACGCATGCTTATTCAATACCCATGACCTATTGGAATCGTTGATAAATTGCGTCAGTTGTTGTGAATCAATTTTATATCGATAAAACAGAGCAAGTAGCTCCCGTAACGTTCCGTCTTCAATTTGGTTTGATGGAATATCAATGTGAATTGAATCATGAACCCCTTTCCACAAGATTCCTTCAATTTTGTCTATCCAGTAGAAAAAAGCAGCTTCATCAATTTGAGATCCATATTCAATTTCTTTAGCAATCAAAGTTATTTTTAAATCGTTCATCTCTCTTTTCATCCAGGAAGAATATTTTTATGTCCACCTGTTCTCGGATCTTGCACATCCCAGTGTGGTCCTCCATGAGCGATATCGCCTTGGCTAGTTGGCACCCATACCTTGCCATCCTTGGCTTCCCAACCAATACCTGAACCGTTAGGGTTTTTGACCCAATTTTCGCCGTCTTTTGGATCAGTGAAACCATCAGCTTCGCTCGGCTTACCTGGAGCCTCTGCTCCATTTGGATCTTTCGCATCACGTGGTGGTTTCGCGAAAATAATACTAGCACCCAATAGACACGCCATCGGCATACTTACACATCCGCTGCGGATTAAGTTAGGAACACTTGGCATTTTCGGTCCTGATGATGGAGAACCAACGACGGGACTAAAAAACGGATCATTTACGAACGGGTCACGGTGTCCTGTGATTGTAACTGAAGGCGCAGGAAGAATAACTATCGGTTGGATTTCTATATCAGTACGCCCATCAGGATCAATGTATCTGTAGGGATTGTTCTGAGCGTAAGAATATCGATTAAATCCTCTACCAGTATTTTCATCCGTAAGCACAGGATCCTCACTCAGAAACCTTCCCGCCACAGGATCATAGTACCGCTGCTGCATGTACGTCAGCCCTGTATCCACGTCATTGACATGCCGTGTAAATCCAATCGTGGGTGTGTCACTGCCCGCAACCGCCATGCCGTACGCTTCGTATTTGGTCTGGGTGATTCTGATGCCACTGGCATTGGTCTTGGCAACCGGACTACCTAGTCCGTCTGTGTGGATGTAGGTGACCATTTCTGGGTTGGCGTTGACGGTGAGGTTAATGCCAAGGCTGGTGCCTGTGCCTGCTGGGCTGGGGGTGATGCTGACAGTGCCAGTGTAGTTGCCTGCATTGGTGCTGCTGGTGAAGGTGAGGCTGCCGCAGGTGCTATTGGCGTTGCAACTAGTGAGACCGACGATTTCCCTCTGATTCAAAAGAAAAAGGTCAGCCTAATGGCCGACCTTACGCAATTTTCTAGTCTCAACTTCCGCGGCAAAAAACTCGCCTTCTATGGCAAAAATCTCAGCTTCTGTGGCACTTTACGTTACGACAGAGCACCCGCCAATACATCAAGAAAACTGCGAGAAGTCCGGTTTACGTTTTTGAAAAAATGCCATGAATGCTTCCTTTGCTTCTGGTGCAGTCAACATAGTGCGGAAGTGAACGTTTTCTTCACCCATTTTGGCGACGATAGCTTCTTGTTGATTGCTCTTCATCAGGCGCTTGGTAGCGCGAATAGAAGCAGCTGGCAAGGCGACTAATTTAGCGACTTGTTTCTGCGCATAAGGCATTAATTCTTCTAGCGGCAAGACTTTATTAACGAAGCCAATTTCGTAGGCTTCTTGAGCACTAAATGCTTCGCCTAGCATCAATTTTTCTGCTGCGTGTTGATAGCCGACGATTTGTTGGAAAATCAAGCTGGAAGCGAATTCTGGACACAAGCCCAATTGCGTGAACGGCATAGACAGTTTGGCGTTGTCGGCCAGATACACCATGTCGCAATGCATCAGCAAGGTAGTACCGATACCAACTGCAGCGCCAGATACCGCAGCAACAACTGGTTTGCTAGTGTGACTTAAGGCATGCATGAACTGGTAGACCGGTGGCACGCCCGCGTGCTCGGCGGTGGCGTTCTTCATGAAGTCTTCCAGATCATTGCCTGCAGTAAAAATCTCTGGCCTGCCGCTGATCAAAATAGCGCGCACGGCAGTGTTATCTTCTGCTGCGGTAATTGCGTCTGCCATTGCCTGGTACATCGCGGCAGTAATGGCGTTTTTCTTTTCTGGGCGATTGAATGCAATCGACAAAACGCCATTCTCTATTTGGGTCAAAATATCCATGTGATCTCCTGAGTTTTGATTAAATTTATGGTGTACAGATTATGCTGGAATTTGCTGAATCAAGCTCACTATCCATTTTTAGCTTGATCGATCAATAAAAAACCGCACAGAAAATTTCATATGCGGTTTTTTGTTTTATCAAGTAGCGGAAACTTTGAGTAAGTATAGCGAGCGGCTCAAGGTTTAATCGAGAAGCGCAGGCGTACTTTAGTACGTTGAGCATCGCAGGTTAAAGATTGAGTTGCGCGGTAGCTTAATCAAAGTCTTCCATTTACATGCGTTCGAAAATGCCTGCTGCCCCCATGCCGGTACCAACGCACATCGTCACCATGCCGTACTTCAGATTATTACGATGCAAAGCATGGATCGTGGTCGCAGAACGGATCGCGCCAGTCGCGCCCAACGGATGGCCGAGAGCAATCGCGCCGCCCATAGGATTGACTTTGGCTGGATCTAGACCGAGGTCTTGTACCACTGCCAGAGACTGCGCTGCAAAGGCTTCGTTCAGCTCAAACCAGTCGATCTGATCTTGCGTAATACCAGCGGCACGACAGGCTGCGGGAATCGCTTCTTTAGGACCGATACCCATGATTTCTGGTGGTACGCCGCGTACTGCGAAGGATGCGAAACGTGCCAGCGGAGTCAGGTTGAATTGCTTCAAAATCTTTTCACTAACTAAGATCAGTGCGCCAGCGCCGTCAGACGTTTGCGAGCTGTTACCCGCAGTCACACTACCTTTGTTTGCGAACACCGGGCGCAGTTTTGCCAAGCCTTCTAAGGATGTATCTGGGCGTGCGCCTTCGTCACGGCTGACGGTGCGGGTTTTTAATTCGATCTCGCCAGTCAACAGATTTGGTACGCGGTCGATGATGTCAACCGAAGTAGTTTCCGCATCAAAGTAACCCGCGTTTTGCGCAGCGATGGCACGTTGATGAGATTGTAGGGCAAACGCATCTTGCGCTTCACGCGAGACTTTCCATTGTTGCGCGACCTTCTCTGCCGTCAGACCCATGCCGTAGGCCATGCCGACGTTTTCGTCTTTCAGAATCGCCATGTTCATCGATGGATTGTTACCCATCATTGGCACCATGGACATTGATTCAACACCACCAGCAATCATGACATCTGCCTGACCAACGCGGATACGATCTGCCGCCATTGCCACTGCTGTGATACCGGATGCGCAATAACGATTGATGGTGACGCCACCGATGGTGTTTGGCAAACCTGCCAACAAGATACCCATACGAGCTAGATTCAGACCCTGCGGACCTTCTGGGAAAGAGCAGCCGATGATGGCGTCTTCTGCCAGTTTTGGATCAAGATTAGGTACTTGGGCAAATGCAGATTGCAATACGCGCACCAGCAAATCGTCAGGACGTGTATTACGGAACATGCCGCGACCAGATTTGCCGATCGGGGTCCGTGTTGCTGAGACGATGTAAGCGTCTTGAAGTTGTTTAGTCATGTTGTGTACTCCGATTAGTTTCTAACTGGCTTGCCAGTTTGCATCATGCCCATGATCCGCTCTTGCGTTTTTGGATGATTCAACAATTCCATAAACGCTTTGCGCTCCAGGTCGAGCAACCATTGTTCGCTGACCAGACTACCGTTGTCGATGTCGCCACCGCTGACTACTTCGGCAATCATCTTGCCGAGCTTGTAATCATGTGCAGAGATGAAACCGCCATCACGCATATTGATCAGTTGTGCTGCGATCGATGCGATACCGTGACGACCAGTGACTGGCACCAGCTTGCGCATTGGTGCGCGATAGCCAGCATCAAACATGGCGCGTGCTTCAACTTTCGCTACATGCAACAATTCGTAGGCATTGAATACGATTACGTCGTCTTGCGACAGGTAACCCATTTTTTGCGCTTCTAATGCAGACTTGGATACTGCGGCTGTCGCTGCATTGGTGAAATAGTTCTTCAGGAATTGCAGCAGGTCAGTACCTTTGGCATCGGCTGCAGCACGGACTGCGGCTTCTTTCAAACCACCACCGCCTGGTACCAGACCTACACCAACTTCGACCAGACCAATATACGATTCGATAGAAGCCACGCGTTTCGCTGCGTGCATCATCAGTTCGCAACCACCGCCGAGTGCCAGACCGGCAACTGCAGCGACGACAGGTACATTAGCGTATTTCAATCCTTGATGCGCTTGTTGCAGACGCGAGATCGCTGGCTCGATGGCTTTGACGCCACCAGACATAAACAATGGCAACATCGCTTGCAAATCAGCACCTGCTGAGAAGGCACCGCCTTCGGCTGCATCAGCATTCCAGATTACCAGACCTTTGTAATTCTTCTCGGCTTCGGCAATCGCTTTTTCCATGCCTTCGATTACGCCAGGACCAATCACGTGCATCTTAGTCTTCATGGACAAGATCAGTACGTCATCAGGCTTCTGGTCAGTACCTTGGTGCCAGATACGAACGGAGTCGTCTTCGAAGAACGTCGTGCCAGCGGTTGCACCAGTCGGTGCACCAGCGCCCAATACAGGAGCGCGGAAAGCCTGACGGTCATATACCGCTAATGTAGAACGTGGTACATAAGTGCTGCTCGCCGCTGACCAGGAGCCTTCTGCTGTATGTACGCCTGTGCGTCCGTCAAATACCCAAGCTGGCAAGGGTGCGTTACACAATGCTTTACCCGCATCAATATCCTCTTTCACCCAACCAGCAACTTCTTGCCAGCCGGATGCTTGCCATGTCTCGAACGGACCGACATTCCAGCCGAAGCCCCAACGCATTGCGAAATCGATGTCGCGTGCATTGTCGGCAATCGTTGCACCATGTACAGCGATGTAGTGGAAAGCATCGCGGAAAATCGCCCACAGGAACTGCGCCTGTACATTGGTCGATTCACGCAAGGTTTTCATTTTCTTGACGGGATCTTTTTCTTTCAGCATACGGGCAACAACGTCATCCGCTTTCGCGCCGCCAGTCACATATTGTGCTGTGGCGAAATCTAGGCGCTGAATATCTTTGCCTACTTTTTTATAGAAACCTGCGCCAGTTTTGGAACCCAGTGCACCGGCGGCAACCAGTTTCGCTAATACTTCTGGGGTTTTGTAGACAGCAAAAAATGGATCGTCGGACAAATTATCTTGCATCGTTTTGATGACATGACCCATCGTGTCCAGACCTACGACGTCGGCGGTACGGAAAGTACCGGACGAAGCGCGGCCGAGTTTTTTACCGGTCAGATCATCGACGACATCGACGGACAAGCCGAATTTTTCTGCCTCATGAATCGTGGCGAGCATACCGAAAATACCAACACGGTTGGCGATGAAGTTCGGTGTATCTTTGGCGCGTACAACGCCTTTGCCCAATGTAGTAGTCAGGAAACCTTCGAGCTGGTCGATGATTTCTGGACGGGTTGCTACCGTCGGTATTAATTCAACCAGGTGCATATAGCGCGGTGGGTTGAAGAAATGCACGCCGCAGAAACGGGCTTTTAATTCAGCCTCAAAACCTTCGGACAAGGCCGTAATGGACAGACCAGATGTGTTGGATGCGAAGATCGCGTTTGGTGCGATGTAAGGGGACACTTTCTTATACAGATCATGCTTCCAGTCCATGCGCTCAGCAATCGCTTCAATGATCAGGTCGCAACCTTTGAGCAATTCCAGATTGTCTTCGTAATTAGCGACTTCAATCAGGGCTGCGTCATCTTTGTTGCCGAACGGAGCAGGACTCAATTTTTTCAGGTTCTCGATCGCGCGCAAAACGATACCGTTTTTCGGGCCTTCTTTGGCTGGCAGATCAAACAATACGACAGGTACTTTTGCGTTGATGCAGTGCGCAGCAATTTGCGCGCCCATCACACCGGCACCAAGAACGGCGACTTTTTTAACGATGAAATTGGTCATTTTTAACCTCATGTGGAATTCGTAGAACAACGAAAAGCAATTTCTTTGTGCCCTCTCTCAATGATGAGAGAGGCTTAGATCTCATAGGGTTCGCCACGCGCACCGCTTGAAATGGAAGAGAGGCGTAAAGGTGTATATGTTGCACCCCACGCCTGCTCAGTATTTCATCAGAACAAATCAGCTTCGAGCGATAACAGATTTGCAGAACCAGAACGTGCCTGGCGGATCAGCATCGCTGTTTCTGGATACAGACGTGCAAAGTAGAAACGAATTGTCGCTAATTTTGCTTTGTAGAAGGTGTCGCCGGAATCTTGTTTTTCCAGAGCGATTTTTGCCATTTGCGCGAAGAAGTAGCTGTACACCATGTGACCGACAACACGCAGATACGGTACAGCAGCAGCGCCGACTTCATCTGGATTCTGGAACGCCTTCATACCGATTTCCATTGTCAGCTTCGTGACTTTGTCGCCCAACTCAGCCAATGGAGTAACGAATTCGCTCATTGCTTCATTGGTGCCATTAGCTTCAACAAATGCTTGTACCTTTGCACCGAACTTGCGCAACTTAGCGCCGTTATCACCCAAGACTTTACGACCTAACAAATCCAAAGACTGGATTGTGTTAGTGCCTTCGTAGATCATGTTGATACGTGAATCACGTACATATTGCTCCATGCCCCACTCAGCGATAAAACCGTGGCCGCCATATACCTGCATACACTCAGAGGTGGCTGTCCAAGCGTTATCGGTGATGAAGGCTTTGATGATTGGTGTCAAGAGTGCGACTTCGTCAGCGCATTCTTTGCGGACTTCTTCATCAGGGTGATTTAATTCTTTATCCAGCTGCAAAGCAACGTAGGCGCAAAATGCACGTCCACCCTCAGCATAGGCTTTGGCGGTAAATAACATACGACGCACATCAGCATGCACGATGATAGGATCGGCTGGCTTGTCTGGTGCTTTTACGCCGGACAAGCTGCGCATTTGCAGACGGTCTTTTGCGTAGATCAGGGCATTTTGGTAAGCGATTTCAGTCAAGCCCAGGGATTGCATACCCACACCCAGACGTGCTGCATTCATCATGACGAACATCGCGTTGAGGCCTTTGTTCGGCTGACCGATCAACCAACCTTTTGCGCCGTCCATATTCATCTGGCAAGTTGAGTTGCCATGGATACCCATTTTTTCTTCGATCGCGCCGCAGAAAATAGGATTACGCGCACCAACGCTGCCATCCGCATTAGGTAAAAATTTAGGCACGATGAACAGAGAAATCCCTTTGGAGCCTTCTGGTGCTCCAGGCAAACGTGCCAGCACCAGATGCACGATGTTATCAACCATGTCGTGCTCACCAGCGGAGATAAAAATCTTCGCGCCGGAGATCATGTAGGAGCCATCAGCTTTTGGCTCGGCTTTAGAACGCAACATACCAAGATCAGTGCCGCAATGTGGCTCGGTCAGGCACATCGTGCCAGTCCACTCGCCGCTGATCAGTTTTGGCAAGTACAAATCTTTCTGTTCTTGTGTACCGTGTTCGTGGATACATTCGTAGGCGCCGTGTGATAAACCTGGGTACATAGTCCAGGCTTGATTGGCAGAATTCATCATTTCGTAAAATGAATTATTCAGCACCAGTGGCAAGCCTTGGCCGCCGTATTCCGGGTCGCAAGACAATGCTGGCCAGCCAGCTTCTACGTATTGTTTGTAGGCTTCTTTAAAGCCTTTTGGTGTGGTAACAGCGTGCGTTACTTTATCGTGATGGCAACCTTCACGATCGCCAGAATGGTTTAATGGGAACAAGACTTGCGAAGTGAATTTGCCACCTTCTTCTAATACTTGATTGATGATATCGGCATCAATTTCTTCGTATTTTGGCAAATGCTTTAGTTCGCCTTCTACGGCTAACAGCTCATGCAGAACGAACTGCATATCACGCAAGGGAGCGACGTATTGACCCATGATTTTCTCCTGAAGACTAAAAAGTAAAACAAAATTAAGACGGCGTTATTACATTCTTTATGACATTCTTTATGACTACTTACCTGGCGACGATTTAAGTGGTCGCTTGTTGATCAATTACAAGCCACTTATTGATGGCTTGTTAAATCGAATTAAGCCGTGACAGCTTTTTCCACTTGCGGCGCATAACATTCAATCAATCTTTCAAACCCTGCTGCGGCTCTTTCTACACTGCCTGGCTTGCGTAAAAACCGTGCGTCGTGGTGTAGTGCCAAAATCAGCCCATACATTTCATACACTATCTGCTCCGGGTCTACATCTTGATCCAAGTGACCCAACTGTATTGCCAAGGTTGCGGCACGACGCAATGCGCCTTGCCATGCATGCACCATACCTACCAGCTCATCACGGATGGGGCCTTGGCGATCATCGTATTCGGCTGCGCCGCTGATATAGATGCAACCGGAGGCGATTTCAACCGTGACGCGTTTGACCCATAAGGCAAACATGGATTGCAAACGCGGCAGACCACGTTCTTCTTTCATGCTGGGATAAAACACTTCTTGCTCAAAATGTTGGTGATACAACTTTAGCACTTCGATCTGCAAATCTTCACGCGAGCCGAAGTGAGCAAACACGCCAGACTTGCTCATGTTCATTTTGTCGGCCAGCAAACCTATCGTTAAACCTTCGATACCATCGCGGCTAGCGGCGTCTAAGGCCACGTCCAAAATGGCGGCGCGGGTAAGTTCGCCTTTACGCATAAATTTTGATGTCATATTCATATTACATTTTTCGTATTGAAATGATGCACAGACGCACAACTATGATGCAAACATGTGAATTAATCGAACGCTCGTACTATTAAGCACAGCGCACTAAAAGTCAAACTAGAAAACGGCTTTAGAGGAGAGTATCTATTTAGAGGACGACAATTTGGGGCTAAACACCTAAGGTAAATCATTAATGCTCACCAGGCTCCTAAGTTTTTGGACTTACGAGAATTGCTTGATATTACCGAATTACGATTTTTTCTGAGGCCATTATTGAGGCCATATATAAATCAAAGATCAAACTAAAGTCTCCCGCCCTTTTTAATTTCTGCTGAAATCGAGCAAACGCCGGTCTCGTTTGGTAGGACGTCCGGTGAGTGTAGCACTCGGTTCGCGGAAATATTTTCTGTCTTGTGCAAGCTTGGCTCGCTGGGCGATGCTTGCCTCGGTTTCTTGATACATGCTCTGTGCAACTACAGCGGAGCCGCGCGTATCAGATATCCGCAGCACTTGAATAATCCAAATCTGGTCAGCATGATGAATTTCTAGCAGATCACCAGGCTTGACGTTATGGGCAGGCTTAATACGTTCTTCGTTTTGCAGCACACGTCCTAATTCGACCGCATTGGTGGCGAGGGTACGGGTTTTAAAAAATCTGGCGGCCCATAGCCATTTGTCGATTCTGATACTGTTCATTTGCCCTAAAACTTGTCCCACGATTGTCCCGTTTATATGTGCCTAGTGTGTCGTCAAACTGTCGTCAATTTGTCGTTAATATGTAATTTGGCTGTCTGACCAGTGCGGGTAGAGTATCATTTTTTCTCTCCTGACCAAGCTCTGACTGTTTACAAAGTCTTGGGTTTAGATCAGACACATTGTGCATTTTTGTTTTATTGAATGTATTTCACCCCCCACTCAATTACAAGAGATTTGTTGGGCACTGTGAACAGGTTGCACAAAGAAAGTGCAAATGCTGCGCCGCGCATAGACAAATGCTTGTACGGTCGTACAATCCGCAGACCAAGCAATTGCTTTCTAATAAAGATTCCCATGAGCTCATTAGATGATCTAAGCGGAAGAAAACGCGCGATTTTGATTGCTGCGGAGAAGTGTTTTGCAGAGCAAAGCTACCAGGGTGTATCGATACGCGATATTGCTCATGAAGCTGGCGTGCCAGTCGCACTGGTGGGATATTATTTTGGCGCAAAAAATGAGTTGTATCACGCCATCTACGAGCACCATAGCAGCTATATGGCAGAGCGCCTGTCAGAGCTACGGCTGGCGAAATTACATACCAATCCCGAAGTCGCCTTAAACGCCATTATTGCCGCCTTTATTACTCCGGTGTTAAAACTGAATGAGCAGGATCATGGCGTTAATTTCTCGCGCATTGTGATGCGCGGCGTGGTGGACAGACATGAGGCGAGCGACCGGATTACCCGTGAGTTTTATGATCCCATGGCAAGAGAATTTATCGCCGCCTTAAGCGGCGCTTTGCCTACGGCATCCAAAGCCACTGTTTTCTGGTGCTATCAATTTGCACTTGGGGCGTTATTGCATCACGTGGTAGATACGCGGATTGAGCGTTTATCAGAAGGATTATGTCCGGCACGTAATGCCGCTGTTGCTGCGCCCTATTTATTGAGATTTATCACTGCCGGGATACAGGCAGCAGCGGGATAAACAAGGGATCGAACAATTAGGTTTAAAGATTGATCGCAGTGCGACTACGGTGCCATAGTGAACAGATCATCCAAACTAAAAATCAATATACTCCCCCAATTTTTTAATAAATAATGCCAAATGTCCAATGATTAATTGGACATCTTAAATATACTATATAGGAGTATATTTAATTCTTGATACATTTACGATAAATCAGGAAGACTATTTAACCCAGATTTTCCATTGGAACAGCGACAAGTGTGCCTTTGGCGGACTGACTGGCTAGACGCGACGACGACGCAAGCTGCATCTTGCTAGGAGGAGCAACAACGCCAGGCAGTTCGCCAAAGGTGCAATTGTCGCTGTAGCGGTCCCACTCAAATCGCGGTGGTGTTATCCCTCTGAAGACCGCACGCCGTCTGCGTTTTTTGCGAAGTAGTAGCGGTCTAATGGAAAATCTGGGTTTATCCAGCTAAGCACCAACAATCCAACCCTCCAGCGCATCAAACTCTGGCAAGCCGAAATTAGCATCCCGTCGCTGCCAGCCCCAAGCTGCCAGTACTGCACACAAGGCAGCATCCAGATAGTCACCGCTACCATCCTCCAATAATTGCTGACGGAATTCGCCGCAACCCAGGCGAATCTGCCAGGGCGTATTGCCGGCTTCCAAAGCATCAATTATTTGCGCTCTGGCGTCGCGCCGCTCTGAAGTCTGTTTGCGCTTATCGTCGTTTTTATAAGATGCGCGGGTGATACTGCGTGCCACCATGCCAGGATAAGCCTCTAGCGCGATTCTGGCCTCTGCATAGTCGTTGTGTGCAGGGTTTGTAGCGTCACCAGAATGGATGCCGGGCAAGTGCAGCCCTGCGCGCAACAAACGTGGGGCACCGGCATGCAACATGTAGGCGACGGGCGGATTAACCCATTTCATCGACGGTGAGGAATTGGCAGGAATATCGGTGGCGCGGTGGGCAAATTTATTACCGGCTGGTCGCGCATCGCAAAAAGCTTTAAATAATCCGCGCATTTCAGCCCGAGTAATGCATTCTAAATGTCGCATCAAATCTGCCCAGTTATCAGGCCAGATCAGCTGCTCTACCAGTTCTCGCGGCAAAGAAAAAGGTAAATCAAAGCCAGCTAACCAAGGCCCGGGGCTTTGTAGCCAGACATCAAATTGATTAAAGTCAGACAAAGATGCCAGCGATTGCAGCACCAAGGTCGGCTGCTCATCTCCCCTTGCAGGCTGTAGTTCTGCGGCGGCAATCGTAATTCCTTTGCGCTTGCCCGGTGCAGAGGTAAAGTCAACGCCGTACAGCTTCATGAGGTATAGCCGCCTAGCGTCACAATACGCATCAGGCTGCGATAAACCATATACGCAAAACCGTACCAGGCACGCTTATACCAAGGCTGATTGGCATAGTCCGCAGCAACGATGGCGACGCCATCGGCAATACCCTGCTCCAGATGCGCCGTCAGATTTTCGGTAAAACCAACATCGCGGATCACGACATTGGCTTCTTGATTGACGAATAAACTCAGACCATCAAAATTACTCGACCCGACGGTGGCCCAGTTATGGTCAATCACCGCGACCTTGGCATGCAAAGCCGTCTTACGATATTCGACAATTTTGACACCGTGCTTAAGTAATTTTGGATAAAAAGAATGCGTCACTGCATCTTGCAAATGGAATTGACCGACGCCGACCAGCAAGGTCACATCAACGCCACGACTGGCGGCAGAGATTAAGGCTCGACGGAATTTTCTGCCGGGTGCAAAGTAAGGATTGGCGAGTATCGCGCGCTTTCTGGCAAATCCTAATGCGTGCAAATAAGCCCGCTGTATGGTGGCGCGATTGCGCAAATTATCCCGCACCACAAAGGTGGCCAGCATCGGCTGATGCGAGTTTTCCTGATCCTCTTCACGCAATCGCCGCAGTAGTTGAAAGCGCGATTTTAGATTTAAACGCCCCAACTTCATCCACTGGGTTGCCACTTCTAAACGGATATGCTCAACCAAGGCGCCGACCACATGTACCGCAAAGTCCCAGCGTGGCGACGTCAGTGCGTGCCCAGAGCCATCGTCGGCAATCAAGTCGTCAATAATATTCAGACCACCGACCAAAGCGCAACGCTGATCAATCACACAAATTTTTCTATGAGTACGTGCCAGACCACGCTTGAACCAAGGATTAAAACTGCGGCATTCAACCCCTGATTGAATAAAATGATGAACTAAAGCGTCTGATTGTCGGCCACCGCTGCCTAACCAGTCAATGATGACTCGTACCATCACGCCACGTTGTGCGGCGCGCACCAAAGCTTGTTGCACACGCATGGCAGTGGGATCATTTACATCGTTTGAGAAGATGTAGGTTTGTAGATAAATTTCTTTTTGCGCAGCGTCTATTTCTTCGACCAAGGAAGAAAAATACTCTGCACCACAATATAGCAAGCGCACCTCATTACCAGAGACAAACTGGAGCTTACGCATGGGTCTTATCAGACGTCAGGTCGGGCAAGAGACTTGAATTTTTTGTTGACTCTGGAGCCATTACAGAGATCAGCTCCAGCGTTGCCACAATCGGTACGTGATCAGACAATTTAGTCCATGGCGCACCGGTCATGACTTGAGCTTTTTCTATTTTAAAACCACGGACATACACACGATCCAGACGTAAAAAAGGCAAGCCTGCCGGAAAAGTCCGCCCGTGTTGAATACTACTTTTACGCGAAAAAAAAGTACTACTACCTGTCGTTGGAATCACATTATCAAATACTTCTGTCACCCCTAGGCCCTGGTACAAACTAGCGCTCAAATGATTTTGCCAATCATTAAAATCACCCGCAATAATCAGAGGCGCATCAGCGGGCAAACTATGTTTAATCTGATTTATCAGTGCTTGCACCTGACGACGGCGACTAGCTGCAAACAAACCCAGATGAATCACAAAACAATGGATATCAGCACCAGGCGTACTAATTACTGCATGCAGAATCCCGCGCTGTTCATAAGCATGGTCAGAGACATCATGATTAGTAAAATCAGAAATCGCCAAACGACTTAGTAATGCGTTTCCGTGATGTCCATGCTCATAGATTGCATTCATCCCGTAAGCAGAATGATGCGATTCTCCCGCCAAAAAATCATGTTGAGATTGTTCTGGCCAATGCGCATGTTTCGCTGCATGCAGATCATGCTGACCTTGTACCTCTTGCAAAAATACCAGATCAGCATCCAGCAAATCAATCGCAGCTTTGATGTCATGAATACGCGTGCGTCGTCCAAATGCACTAACGCCCTTATGAATATTGTAGGTGGCAATCCGTAATTTCATGGGCAAATCAATCAATGATGAACAAAGTAGTAAAGGGCAATCATGCAAGCGCGTGCATTGCAGGTAACTGCAAAATCGCTTCTGCGTTGGAAGACGAAAAGCAACGATCCGCGGCCTCACGATATGGCAACCAGCAGTATTGCACATGCTCGCGTGGCGCTAGCTGAATTGGGATGTTTGGTGGCACACACAGACCAAATACGTGCTCGGTATTTTGCGTCACACCGGGAGCATAACGATGTCGCCAAATCGGGTAAATTTCATAAATATTAGAAATCCTCCAGTCACTCAGTGCGACACCAGCCGCACTGGAGTCGATCCCGGTTTCCTCCATGACTTCCCGCTGTGCAGTGAGCAATAAGGGTTCATCCAGACTATCTCTAGAACCAGTAACCGACTGCCAAAAATCGGGCTGGTCGGCACGTTCGATCAGCAAAACATCTAAGTCTTTGGTGTAAATAACGACCAGTACAGATTCAGGAATTTTAAGCATGTTATCCAATAAAAAAAGGCGCGGAATACCGCGCCCTGATTATGCCTTATGGATGGCTTGTTTGCTGATCAACGCCGTTGATTACCACCGTTGATGATCGCTACTTATGCCTTGATTACCGGTTCAGCGGCACGCAAACGGATATGCAATTCTTTTAATTGCTTTTCATCCACAGCAGACGGTGCTTGCGTCAACAAACATTGCGCACGTTGTGTCTTAGGGAAAGCGATCACGTCACGGATAGATTCTGCACCCGTCATCATTGTCACAATACGATCCAGACCAAATGCCAGGCCACCATGCGGAGGCGCGCCGTATTGCAAGGCATCCAGCAAGAAACCAAACTTGAGTTGCGCTTCTGCGTCGTCAATCTTCAATGCACGGAATACTTTGCTTTGTACATCGGCGCGATGGATACGGACAGAACCGCCGCCCAATTCCCAACCATTCAAGACCATATCGTAGGCTTTGGCGATGCACTTGCCCGGATCAGTTTCCATGAAATCTTCATGGCCATCTTTTGGTGCAGTGAAAGGATGGTGCGTCGCAGTCCAGCGATCATTTTCTTCATCATGCTCAAACATAGGGAAGTCGATGACCCATAATGGCTTCCAGACGTTTTCAAACAAGCCGTTGGCTTTACCAAATTCACTATGACCGATTTTGACGCGCAAAGCACCGATCGCATCATTCACCACTTTAGCTTTGTCCGCTCCGAAGAAAATCAGATCGCCATCTTGAGCACCAGTCAATTCTAAAATCTGTGCGATCGCTGCATCGTGGATATTTTTAACGATTGGAGACTGCAAACCATCACGGCCTTTAGCTTTTTCATTCACTTTGATGTAAGCCAGACCTTTAGCGCCATAGATCGCGACGAACTGCGTGTAAGCATCGATCTCAGAGCGTGGCATGTTAGAACCGCCCGGTACGCGCAAGCCGACTACGCGACCACCATCCATATTTGCCGCGCCGGAGAAGACTTTAAAATCAACGTCCTTCATTACTGCCGTCAAATCGGTGAATTGCAGCTTAACGCGCATATCTGGTTTGTCGGAACCGTATAGCCCCATCGCTTCAGCAAAATCCATTACTGGGAAAGGATTTGGTAAATCGATATCTAGCGTGTTTTTGAATACCAGACGTATCATGCCCTCGAACATATCGCGGATTTCTTGTTCATTCATGAACGAAGTTTCGCAATCGATCTGGGTAAATTCTGGTTGACGATCAGCACGCAAGTCTTCATCGCGGAAGCATTTAGTGATTTGATAATAGCGATCAAAGTTGGCGACCATCAGCAACTGCTTAAACAATTGCGGTGACTGCGGCAACGCAAAGAAACTACCTGCGTTGACACGAGATGGCACCAAATAATCGCGTGCGCCCTCTGGCGTAGATTTGGTCAACATGGGCGTTTCGATATCGATGAAACCATTCGCATCCAGGAACTTACGCACTTCCATCGTCACTTTGTAACGCAAACGCAAATTGTTTTGCATTTGCGGGCGACGCAGATCCAAGACGCGATGTGTCAAGCGAGTTGTTTCAGACAAATTGTCGTCGTCGAGCTGGAACGGTGGTGTAACCGATGGATTGAGCACTTCAACATTGTGTGCCAGCACTTCGATTTTGCCAGACTTCAAATTAGCATTGACGGTACCGTCGGGACGACTACGGACTACGCCAGTGATGCGCAGACAGAACTCATTACGGACTGATTCTGCGGCTTTAAATACATCGGCGCGATCAGGATCGCAGACAACTTGCACCAGGCCTTCGCGGTCACGCAAATCGATAAAAATAACCCCGCCGTGATCACGGCGACGATGCACCCAGCCGCACAGGCTGACGGTTTGGCCGAGTAATTCCTCAGTGGTGAGGCCGCAATAGTGAGTACGCATGGACATATTTTCTTACCTGTCTGTTTTAAATTTATACAAAATTACGTTAATTTTTGATACCCAATGACTCTATGATTTTTATCCTGATATGAGATCAAGCGCTAAAAACCCAGCAATATTGCCTTTATTTTTTTTCAACTGGCAGTTGATCGGGTGCGACTACACCCATTGATACAATATATTTTAGAGCGGCATCAACGCTCATATCTAATTCGATTGCATCTGCTTTTGGTACCATCAGAAAAAATCCTGATGTTGGATTTGGTGTGGTCGGCACGTAAATACTAACGTAATCACCATCCAGATACTGAACCACATCCCCGCCCGGAACACCAGTTAGAAAACCGATCGTCCACGATCCTTGACGTGGGTACTGTACTAACACGGCTTTACGAAAAGCGTTACCGGAAGACGAAAATAAAGTATCCGAAACCTGCTTAACACTGGAGTAAATCGAATTGACGATAGGAATGCGGTTTAGCAAGCCTTCCCAAATCTTGACCACATAATTGCCAATAAAATTTTGTGTCAGCAAACCCGTGACAAAAATAATGAGCAAAGTCAGGATAGTACCCAGGCCCGGAATTTTAAAACCAAACAGTGCTTCTGGCCGCCACTGCTCAGGTAACAAGAGCAATGACTGATCCATTGTGCTGATAATGGCATGCAATACCCATAAGGTAATGGCTAAAGGCACCAATATCAGTAAGCCTGTAATAAAGTATTTACGCATTGATTTGTCTAACGGCTAATGGAATTAAGTTCA
Organism: Undibacterium sp. 5I1; assembly: GCF_034314085.1. Classification (NCBI taxonomy): domain Bacteria; kingdom Pseudomonadati; phylum Pseudomonadota; class Betaproteobacteria; order Burkholderiales; family Oxalobacteraceae; genus Undibacterium; species Undibacterium sp. 5I1. Next base: position 4,306,878 of record NZ_JAVIWI010000001.1, on the reverse strand, counting down.
ATTTAAGTTCGTGACTGAATCAGATGTTTTCGTCCAGTATGGAGTATTGCAATTAGGATGTGCTAGTCGGCGCAGCAGGGGTCGGATTGCCTGCATTGGTTGTACTGCTCGCACTAGTCATGCTAGCCGCACCAGTAGCTGCATCGGTTCCGCTGTCTTTGCCAGATTCTGCGCTGGAGGAAGACGGCGCATCCGACTCAGAATTGGCCGCTGGGGCAGTTGCTCCACCAGAACCACCACGAAAATCCGTCACATACCAGCCAGAACCCTTAAGCTGAAAACCTGCAGCCGTTACCTGCTTTTTAAAACTTGATTTGCCACAAGAGGGACAATTGCTAAGAGGATCGTCAGACATTTTCTGCAATACATCCTTGGCAAAACCACACTCTTCACAGCGATAAGCATAGATAGGCATCTTCGTTCATCCAGAAAACTTGTAAAACCCTGAATTATAAAGGTTTTCCCGACCTCAATGCCGATCTTATTGACCAAGTTAGGACTTACGCAAATTTGTTCCAACAACGCGTAGCGACGAAGACAGTCTTTAAGTACGGCTAGGCCGCTGTAACGCAGTTGGTGCGGTTTTGCGTAAGTCCTACAAGTTATTCAGCAAGAATCCAGGCCGAGGTCAGACTAACCTCAGACTGCCGCTTGCCTTGGAGTGAATTGCGGTAACAAAGAACCAACAATCATACTGGCCATGCTGACCACAACCCCGACCAGTTGCGGAGGCCATAAACCCTCAGGGCTTTGGATTTCCAAAAATATCCATGAAGTCAAACCCAGCACTATCGATGCCAAAGCACCTTGGGTAGTAGCACGCTTCCAATACAAACCAAAAGCAAGCGGCACAAAAGCGGCGACCAAAGTCACTTTATAAGCATTCTCAACCATTTTATAGATGCTAGAACCTGTGTTCATTGCAAATAGCGTCACGATGAGCGTGAACACCAACACGACAGAGCGCATCATAAAAAGGAATTGCTTATCCGTCTGCTTGGGGAAAAATGCCTTCAAAATGTTTTCAGAGAAAGTGACAGAAGGTGCAAGCAAGGTAGCGCTGGCACAGCTCTTAATTGCAGATAGCAGAGCACCGAAGAACATCACTTGCGCCAGCATTGGCACTTTGGTCATGATCAGCGTCGGCAAAATCAGTTGAGAATCCTTGTCGATTAAGCTTTCGACCATTTTGGGATCGATCATGGTGGCAGAATAGGCTAGGAACATAGGAATAAAAGCAAAGCAAAAATACAATACGCCACCCAGAACAGAGGCGTTACCAGCGATTTTTTCATTTTTAGACGAGGCTACCCGTTGAAACACGTCCTGTTGTGGAATAGATCCCAACATCATCGTGATCCATGCAGCAAAGAACCAGAGGGCATCTTTGGCATTGGGTGCGGGCCAGAATTCCAGCTTGCCAGCATTCGCTGCATGCGCAATAACATTACCTGCGCCACCGACCATGCCAGAGACTTCCCATCCGATGTACAACATGCCGATCACGATAATAATCATTTGTAAAAAATCAGTAATCGCTACCGACCACATACCACCCATCAAGGTATAAATCAGCACACTGGCGGCGCCAATCATCATGCCCAGATCCATAGAAATCGCACCACCCGATACCACGTTAAATACCAGACCCAATGCCTTAATTTGCGCGGCAACCCAACCCAGGTACGACACCACGATACATAAAGTAACCAAGACTTCTACCGTGCGGCCAAACTTATTGCGGTAGTAGTCGCCGATCGTCAGTAAGTTCATACGGTATAACGGACGAGCAAAAAACAGCCCGACAAAAATCAAACACAGCGAAGAGCCAAAAGGATCGGCGACCACCCCTCTCAGACCATCTTTCACAAATGTGGAAGAAATCCCCAGCACCGTTTCTGACCCAAACCACGTCGCAAATACAGTCGCAGTGACGATGTACATAGGCAATGCACGGCCAGCAACTGCATAGTCTTTAGAGTTATTCACATAGCGGGCGGCGTATAAACCGATACCGATCGAGATAATCCAATACAGAATGACAAACCAGATAAGAGTATTCATGAATGTGCGAGCGAATAAGATGTCAAAAGACACGAAAAAGTGTCAATAAAAATGGCTTGAAAATTTACTGAAAGAATTATAACGGCAAGTTGCAAGAGGTTTAACCCAGATGTGCGTAAAAACAAAGGCAGTTTGTAACTTAATTGTGGCTGGTAATTGCATAACAACTCAATAGGTCAATATCTCACCGTATCGCAGGGAAATATTAGGTAGTGACGACTTATATGTTTGTTTGCATACGAACGCGAACTACAAAAGTGCTTCAAAAAAATCTGCGAAAGGACGTCCAGATAGCATAAGCCTTCCAGGCCCAATTGGGCTAGAAAGGCTTATAAACATTGGGGGAAGCGATTTTAGGGAAAATCTAAAATCTTTTAATCAACATGAGTGCCATGCCGCGCTCAACTTTAGCGGTTTTATTTTTACGGCTAAGTTGCGAGTCTTCTATTAACGCTCAACAGGTTCTTCAACAACAACCTGATTACGACCGCCCTCTTTCGCCATATACATAGCGGTGTCAGCTCTGGAGAATAGTTCCAACACTGATTCACCAGGAATATATTGCGTTACGCCAATCGAGACAGATACACGACGTTGCAATGCGCCATCCCAGGCATACAGTTCTACTTGAGAACGAATACGCTCTGATGTATTTAACGCAGGTAACAATGAAGTTGTAGGAAAAATTAGCAAAAACTCTTCTCCGCCATAACGGCCGAATATGTCACCTGAACGGATATTCTCTTGGGCAATACGTGAAAAAGTACGCAAAACCTCATCGCCACCAAGATGACCAAGCTCGTCATTAATCCGTTTGAAGTGATCCAGATCAATTACCCCTAAACAAAACGGAGTTTTGTTCTCGTCCGCCAACTGTTTTTGTTCTTCAAGCGCAGTGACAATATAACGCCGGTTAAAACAGCCGACCAAATTATCTCTTTGCGCATCTTCTTCAATGTTTTTGATTTTACGACTCGCACGATGCAAGACACGATGTAATAGCTGTACTTTCCCCGTTAAAAACACATACGCTGGCAAAGAAATGGCTAAGGTGACAAAGTGCATAAACTCCAGTTTTAACAAAGCAGGATTACGCCAATTGTAATAATGCAAGTACATCACAAACGCAAATCCAATCAATATGGCACCGGCCAGCAACATCACATCGCGCCTGGAAATACGATACATACCGTAAGCGATTGCAATAAAGGTGAACGGTGTAAAAAGGATGTGAGTTGATGGATCAAGGTAGCAAGTCAACAACATAGATACCACAGCAGTAGTGACGATCGGTAGCTTTAAACGTTTTTCACGAAATTTAAGATGTAGGCCAGACTTAAAAATCAAATAATAAGTTAAAAGAAAAACTGCGATCAAACCCATTAGCACCAACACGGTTGATTTTTGTACCATGCCGACAGTATAGAAAATCAAAATACCAACGAAATATGAGGCAATCATTGCGCTAGCTATGAGCCATTTTTGAAGAGTTGTGCGTTTGGCTGGGGCCCTCGACGTATCGTTTTGGCGGCGCCCGGTAGACTCTATCGATGGCAAAGTCTCGTCAAAATCAATTACAGAATCCGTTAACGGAAAAGTATCTGTATTAGAAAATGAATTATTTTTGCGTCCGAATAGCATGTATTGAATAGATTAAATACTTTATATGATTTTGGACATGGTAACACGACAAGTGATGCGTTTTCGCTGGAAATCTAAGCTTCAGCTCGTCCCCAGATATAAACAACTGCAAACTTCTGACGCTTAAGAATTGCCCAAACTTAAGTGACACAAGTCAGAGAGTGGTAAGTTAATGTGAATTTATCGGTGAGCTAAGGCGTTATATTTTAGGACCTACGCAAAATTGTTACGGCAAGGTGTAGCGGCCCTGCTTGCACTATTTCGTATAAGTTCTAATTTATTTTTTTAATATTTGGTGGGCTATCAAAGCACCCGATAAGCCAAGCGATCTAACCTGGTTCTGCTCAGTCGGCTTAATAATTTACGCACTTCAACCGGGTACATGCTGGTTTTTTCTAGCGAGCGGTAATGGTCGATTGGCATCGTGTGCAAAAAAATACTTTGCAGCTCAGCTTCTCTTTGTTTGGCTAATTCATGTTGCGGATCATGGATCAGTAGAGCGTTTTCCAGATCCAGGCGAAATGCTCTGGGGTTGAGGTTGTTGCCCGTCATAAGGGTGTAATTCTGATCAATCCAGACACCTTTCAGATGATAGGTATTGTCGCCATCTTTCCATAAATGCAAATTAAGTTGCCGGTTATTCAGGGCCGTCTGATGTGACTTTGCAAAGCGACGCAAATTAGTCTCGTACAGATAAGGTAAAGCAGCAATGATTTTAAACGCCTGATCTGGCGGAATAAAAAAATCATTCGCAGTTTTATCGCCAACGATAATATCAATCTTAACGCCACGTTTTAAGGCGCGATTGATTTCTCTGGTGACCGCTAAAGGAAAATTGAAATAAGGCGTACAAATTGTAATCTGATGCTTGCTTGCAGCGAGCAACTGGCAGATCACTTTATTGAGTGGATTATTTTTACCAACGCCAACTAAAGGCGTCACGCTCAGGCTTGTTGATTCACTTCCCTCTGTCTGGCTATGGTCCTGCGAATTAATGCTGTAACGCGCTTGTTTGAGTTTTTCACGAAAACTCCGGATATCACCGCGAATGCTTTGCGTTGTCGGAATCTCTGCGATATCCAGCCGATGTACCGCAGAAGCAGATAACAGATGTTCTCGAATAAACAACTGCATACAATTCGCCAGTGCGGTACTTTGCAAAATCAGATAGCGGTCATGTCGATATTTATCAAATTTATGCAGGTAAACATTATTCAAACTAGCGCCGCTGTAGATGACGCTATCGTCAATGACGAAACCCTTTAGATGTAAGACACCGAATAATTCTCTGGTCTGAACTGGGACGCCATAAATGGGGACATGTGTCGTATGTGCTGATGCAATTTTTTGATACCAACCGGCGTTACCCGCCTGCTCGCCTATTTTTTTAGCCTCACCGATCAGCCCGCGCTGCGCTCTGTGCCAATCCACCAGCACCGCAATATCAAGTGCAGGGCGAGCTGCTTTTGCTTTGTGCAATGCTTCTACAAGCTCGCTACCGGCCTCGTCATTTTGCAGATATAAACTGCAGAGATAAATGCGCTGTTTTGCGGAGGCAATTTGTTTAAGCAACTCCAAGCGAAACTCCAGCGCGCTATGCAAAGTAGTGACTGCATTAGCGTTCAATGGAATGCCGGTTAAATGCGCTAAAGGGGAGCGGGGTTTTAAAAAATTCATGACAATTCAGGTAATTGTATTTACAGCACGCAGGTCAATACTGACTTGTCGCTGGCAGGACTTTGCAGGCAGATTATCAAGTGACAGAAACGGGTAGCCGCCGCCAGATTTGCCAGCGCTCTTTCCCTTTAAATACATCAATAGAATCGCTGACATCACAATCTTCCACCAACGAAAAATAGGGCAATATCAGCTCTTGCCAAGCTTGGCGCTGGATACTAAACGGTGGGCCTTTAGGTTTTGTATCCTGTGATGCGCTCGGTGTTGCGGCTTTAGCGGCTGATGTTACTGACGTTGCTGACGTTGCTGACGTTGCTGACGTTGCTGATGTTATGTTCGGCACATCTTCAAAAAAGAAGTAGCCTGCCAGTAAGCCGCCCTCCGCCAATAAACCAGCCCAACGTTGCACAATATCTTTGCGTAAACGCGGAGGTAAGGCACAAAAGAACGCGCGCTCATAAATCAGTTGCAACGGACGTGCTGGATTAAATTGGAAAAAGTCAGCCTCAATCACATGCTTACTCCAGACACCGATAGCTGCCTGCGCACTTCGCACAGCGACGGGAGAGAAATCAATCGCGGTGACATCCCAATTGGCTTGCGCAAAAAAAGCGGCTTCATAGCCATTACCACAACCCGGGATCAAGGTAACCAATGGTGCCTCTGCAGCCCGGACAAAATCTTGCAAGGCTTGAGGGACGCCGCCTTTATCCCAAGGAGTAAATGCAGTTTCAAAACGCTCATCCCAAAAACGCGTCTCGGCAGAATCTTTACTGGAGAAGTTTTGCATTGTAATAAGCTTAGAGGTATAGCAAATGTAAAACTAATTGCGCTAATAATGCACCTGCAATGGCACCACCACCAAAATAAATAATAGTACGTAATAATTTATTAGTACTTCGTTGCTCTAGCAGCAGTGCGGAAAGTAGTTCGCTATTCTCACCTTGTGTACCTGCTCGGGTCAGCGCCTGATGTGCAAGTCGTGGCAATTGCGGGAAAATATGGCTGTAACGTGGTGCCTCTGCTTTAAATTTTTCTAACAAACCGCGCCAGCCGATCTGATCACTCATCCAGCGTTCCAGATAGGGTTTGGCGGTTTTCCACAGATCCAGATCGGGATCAAGCTGCCTGCCCAGACCTTCAATATTCAGCAAAGTTTTTTGCAGCAAAACTAATTGCGGCTGTACTTCTACATTAAAGCGGCGAGAAGTTTGGAACAAGCGCAATAAGACCTGACCAAACGAAATATCTTTCAATGGGCGATCAAAAATCGGCTCGCAACAAGCACGTACCGCAGCTTCCAATTCATCGACACGGGTTTCTTTAGGTGCCCAACCAGATTCGATATGTGCCTCTGCAACCCGTTTGTAATCTCGACGGAAGAAAGCCAAAAAATTCTGCGATAAATAATCTTTATCAAAATCATTGAGCGTGCCGACGATACCAAAATCGAGTGCAATATAACGCCCAAAAGTCGCTGGCTCGGTGGAGACTAAAATATTACCCGGATGCATATCCGCATGGAAAAATCCATCCCGGAAAATCTGAGTGAAGAAGATAGTGACACCATCTCGCGACAGCTTGGACATATCGACGCCGGCCTCAATTAGCTTATCTAATTGAGAAATCGGAATACCCTTCATGCGCTCCATCACGATCACGGAGGAAGAACAATAATCCCAGTACATTTCAGGCACCAGCAGTAAATCGGAATCAGCAAAATTGCGCCGTAGCTGACTACCATTGGCGGCTTCCCGCATCAAATCCAATTCATCATGCAAGTATTTATCAAACTCAGCTACGACCTCACGTGGCTTGAGGCGCTTGCCGTCGGCCCAGAGTTTTTCTAGCCAGCCTGCGGCAATTTGCATCAGCGCGACGTCTTTATCGATGGTGTCCTTCATGCCAGGACGTAGCACTTTGACGGCAGCTTCTCGCCCATCTTTGAGTGTAGCGAAATGCACCTGAGCAATGGAGGCAGAAGCCACAGGAATCCGGTCAAAACTGGCAAACAATTGATCAGGATGCGCACCCAGAGACTTGACGATTTGCGCAATTGCCAGATCAGGGTCAAACGAGGGTACGCGATCTTGTAGTTTGGCGAGTTCGTCTGCAATATCTGGCGGCATCAGATCACGGCGGGTCGATAACACCTGACCAAATTTGACGAAAATCGGCCCTAAGTCTTCTAGTGCCTTACGCAAGCGTTCGCCGCGCGGTGCGGACAAATCACGCCAAAAAAGTAAGGCATTAATCGCTCTGGCAGTGCGCGGCACCGACAAACCTGAAATCGCAATTTCATCAATCCCATAGCGAATTGCGATACGGATGATTTTGAAGAGACGCAAAAACTTAAACAGCATCAACGCAACCTTTCTAATTTTTCTAAGCGCTTGATGAGACGTTCTGCATCATCACGTAACTTATTGATTTCTGTCCCCATCGCGGTAACTGCCGCTGGACGGACTAACATCGGGTTTTCTTCGAGAAAATACTCGGCAAGATTTTCCTGGATTTTTTGATGCGTCTCTTTAGCAGCCTGCATCAGACTGCGTGCGCCAGATACCATGCGGACCGCGGCGATATCTCCAAACAATTTGCTCAGATCATCTTCTGCCTCCCAGCGCAAATGCTGACTTAGATGAGAAATCGTATTAGCAAAGTCGGCATCGCCTTCTATCTTGACATAAGAAAAAGCGCGCTCACGATTTTGGGCGATCAAAGGCAGATCGCTGAGCTGAAGACGGATGGTGACGTTGTTGCGCTCAGCCTGACTAGCAACATCAGCTTCAGCTTTAAGCTCGACCGGATCAGGTGCGAGGGACTCCACCATGCCATCAGAAGTTATTTTTAGGCGGATTGTAAATGCCTGCAAATCGATGCAGGCAATTTTTCCCGCGTGAGGTAATAGCTCGCTCTTAGCCCAGTTTTCCTGTGCCAGCAAATGATTGATGAAGAGAACGATAGGAAGCGTATATGTCATGATCAAATAAAAAAACCGCCCATGGTTGATGGGCGGTTTCCAGTTTAACAGTTTATCCCTGTCGGGAGGTTTGAGATTGATCTACTTAAAGCGATATCAAAGTTGCTGCATCAAAGCTGCTGAATACCGGCCAATACCCAACCGCCTTGACCGTTGATAGGTTTAGACAAGTTCCAGACTTCATTAAACGCTTCTGCCGGCGCATTAGCTGCCTCTTTGATCATACCGCTGAACTTGACGCTGGCAAGGTAATCATTGCCCACCGTTTCCAGACCCATTAACTCGGCATCGATCGACACCACATCGGTCACATTCGGGCTAGCGCCACGCTCCTGAATTTGCAGTTTGATTTCTGCATACATCTCAGTCGAGGTGAATTCGCGGATATCGCTAATATCGGCTTTATCCCATGCCGCTTGCAGACGGATGAAGTAGGTTTTTGAATTACGCAAAAATGCTGGCACATCAAAATCTGCCGGAACGCCCCACGGTGCAGCGGCCACAGGTGCTGCCGCGGAAGTGTTAAAGGAACTTGTTTGCGTAGCAGGTTCAATACGGGAGCCGATTTCTGGTGTGTTAGAAGGGACTCCTGCATAAGATGGTTGCGAAAACGCCGATGGTGCTGAGCTGCTTCCATTATTACCACTATTGCGGCGGAACATTCTGATAATAAATATCACTGCAAAAGCCAATAAAGCGATTGTCAGGATGGAACCTAATGCGCCGCCTAAAGCACCGCCCAGACCAAAATGCGAGAACATCGCACCTAACAAGGCGCCACCAATCAAGCCGCCTACAATCCCTTTCCAAGGACTAGCTGGCTTTGGTGGAACTGCGCCCGGCGCTGGTGCTGCGGCTGGTGCAGCCGGTTTAGTTTGATTCAAATTACTGCCTGGATTATTAGCTGGTGGCGCAGCCTGGCGCGACACATTACTAGACTGACGTCCAATCGACCCGCCGCCGCCCAAACGCTTAGCATCTGCGTCAGATACGGTCATTGCCAGTGCACCTGCAACCAGCATGATGGAAACGACTGCTTTATTAAAAATCTTGTTCATACCTGCAACTCCTAGAGTTTGATACCAGTGTGGAGAGCGGCCACACCTGCCGTTAAATTAAAATACTGCACGCGATCTAGACCAGCGTCTTGCATCATGCCCTTCAAAGTCACCTGATCAGGGTGCATACGGATTGATTCAGCCAGATAACGATAACTGTCAGCATCATTCGCAATCTTTTGTCCCAACCAAGGCAGCACCTTGAAAGAGTACAGATCGTAAGGCTTTTGCATCACTTCCGGCACTTTAGAAAATTCCAGCACCAGCAATTTGCCGCCCGGTTTTAGTACTCGCTGCATTTCTGCCAATGCCTGATCTTTGTGCGTCATATTCCGCAAACCGAATGCCACACTCACGCGATCAAAGTAATTATCAGGAAAAGGCAATTTTTCTGCGTCACAAAGTAATGTTGGGGTAATCAAGCCTTTATTCAAGAGGCGATCACGACCGACTCGCAACATGGACTCATTGATGTCGGTATGCCAGACCTCGCCTGTCCTGCCAGCTTGCTTGACAAACTCTTTGGCGAGATCACCTGTGCCGCCAGCAATGTCCAGCACTTTGAAGCCTGGTCGCACGCCAGCCTGGGCAATCGTAAAAATTTTCCATGCGCGGTGCAAGCCCGCCGACATCAGGTCATTCATCACATCGTACTTAGCGGCAACTGAGTGAAAAACCTCCGCCACTTTGTGTACTTTTTGATCTTCTTCTACGGTGGTGTATCCGAAATGAGTGGTATTGGTCATGATATTGGCTGATAAGAGATTGTGCGCATAAGTATGCGGATTATAGGGCTCTGCCGGTTTTAGCTCAATGTTGATGACCGCAGGCACTTGCTTGCTTGTCTTGCATAGGCGCATCGCGGCCAGTGTCATCTGGATAACCTGCTACATGCAATCGCGTCATGTAATCCAGCCAGAGTGATGCCTGATTTTCGCCCAGCCAATACAGATAATCCCAGCTAAAAATCCCGCTATTGTGGGTGTCGGAGAAATGTGGCTGTACCGCGTAATTGCCAACGGGCTCAAGCGCCGTCAACGTCACGTCGCGCTTGCCGGTTTGTAGGGTCTCTTGCCCGACGCCATGGCCGCGTACTTCAGCGGAAGGCGAATACACCCTTAGCAATTCAAATGGCAAGGTAAATTCTTTGCCGTCGTCAAAATGAACCTCCAACACGCGTGATTGAGTACGTACATTTAATGCCGTGGGGATTGGTGTCGGGATACTTTGTTTGGAGCCTGTCATGATGTTCCTGCTGTGCTGGCTGCTATGTTGATGGTTGATATTGAGCAATTAAAGTATTGCGGGCACTGGTGCTGCTTGCTTATTTGACAGTCACTTGCCGGTCAGCTTAACAAGCACTTAAGACAAACACCGTATTCCCAGGCGCAGAACACTTTAAATATATACTCCCACCATGTATATTTAATTGTCCATATAATCATTGGACAATACGGCAATATTGATAAAAATGAGGGGGAGTATATGTTAAATCGCTGTAAGTCCACGCGTAATACCGGCAATTGTACCTTTGGCGAACTGCCTGGTGCTGTTCCGGTGGAAATTCTGAATTACTTCCTTAATTACACCCTTGATTAATTTTCGCTGTTTTGGGATAAACGATTAATAATCGCGACCTTCAATCCGGGCAATAAAGCCTGTCTGGCGCTGATGGTCAGCAGAGCTGATTCGTCCTGCGCATCGGCGGTCACTTTTGCCTGCGCCCATACCGGATTCGGGAAATGCAGATCGTCGGTGTAGCGCGGAATAATATGCCAATGCAAATGCGGCACCATATTGCCAAAGCTGGCTAAGTTGATTTTATGTGGCTGCATTACCTCACGGATCGCCCACTCGACATGCCAGACGGCATCCATCACTTCATGGCGTTCTGCTGCCGGCAAATCCGTCATTTCTTTGATATGGTCATTCCACACCACGCGACAAAAACCCGGGTAATTGGCATCATCGACCAGCAATACTCGCCACCGCTGACTGGCAAAAATCACCTCCCCAGTTTGAGGATCGCACAACTCGCATGCTGGCGCCGTCTTCAGATTGCTGGTCAGCCCTCTATTCAAATTCACCATCAGACCAATACTCGTTCGATACCGCCGTTGTTGGCGCGCGCCACATAATCTGGCAACCAGTTGTCACCCAACACATGTTTGGCCATTTCGACCACGATGTAGTCTGCGGTCGTGCCGGAGTCTTCATCGTAGCGGGTTAAGCCTTGCAAACAGGCTGGGCAAGAAGTCAGGATTTTCACATCGCCGGCAAAACCATCGGCGCGCAATTTATCCGCACCTTTGAGCATTTCTTCTTCTTTACGGAAACGGATTTGCGTCGAAATATCCGGCCGCGATACTGCCAGCGTGCCGGCCTCACCACAGCAACGGTCGTTCTTTTCAATCTTCACGTTATCAATGGTCGTAATCAGCGCGTTCACGGTTTTAAGCGGATCTTGTAGCTTCATCGGCGTATGGCAAGGGTCGTGATACATATAGCGCGTACCATTGACACCTTCCAGCTTCATCCCTTTTTCCAACAAAAATTCATGAATGTCGATAATGCGGCAGCCCGGAAAAATTTTATCAAACTGGTAGGTCGCCAATTGGTCATAGCAAGTACCACAAGAAACCACCACAGTTTTAATATCGAGGTAATTCAGCGTGTTTGCCATCCGGTGGAAAAGGACGCGGTTGTCTGTGATCATCTTCTCGGCTTTGTCGAATTGCCCGGCACTGCGTTGCGGATAACCGCAGCACAAATAACCCGGTGGCAGCACGGTTTGCACACCGACATTCCACAACATCGCCTGGGTCGCCAGACCAACTTGTGAGAACAGGCGCTCCGATCCGCAACCAGGGAAATAAAATACTGCCTCAGTATCTGCCGTCGTAGTTTTGGGGTCGCGAATGATTGGGATGATTTTATCGTCCTCAATATCTAATAAAGCCCGTGCCGTTTTCTTCGGCAAATTGCCTGGCATTTTCTTATTGATAAAGTGAATCACCTGCTCTTTCATCGCAGGCTTACCCAAGGATGCCGGCGGTGCCTTAGTCTGTTTTTTCGCTAATTGCTTAAGTACCGTATTACCCAAGCGTTGTGCCGCAACACCCCAGCCAAAAATCACCTGACGGGCAGCTTTAATCGTCGCAGGGTCTTTCGCGTTGAGGAAAAACATCGCTGATGCAGTGCCTGGATTAAAGGATTTTTTATCCATCTTACGCAGCAAATTGCGCATGTTCATCGAGACATCGCCAAAGTCAATATCGACCGGACACGGCGTCAGACATTTATGGCAAACCGTGCAATGGTCGGCTACATCTTCAAATTCTTCCCAGTGCTTGATCGAGATACCGCGACGGGTCTGCTCTTCATACAAAAAGGCTTCGACCAGCAGGGATGTTGCCAGAATTTTGTTCCGTGGTGAGTACAGCAAATTTGCCCGCGGCACGTGGGTGGCGCACACTGGTTTGCACTTACCGCAACGCAGACAATCCTTGACACTATTGGCAATCGCACCGATATCACTTTGTTGCATGATCAGTGACTCGTGCCCCATCAATCCGAATGACGGCGTATAAGCATTACGCAGGTCGGCAGCAAACTCCGGCAGGTTAAGCAATTTGCCTTTGTTAAAGCGCCCTTCCGGATCAATCCGTAATTTGTACGAGCGGAAATCCTTGATCTCATCTTCCGTCAAGAACTCTAGCTTGGTGATGCCGATACCGTGTTCGCCGGAGATCACACCATTCAACGAACGCGCGAGCACCATGATGCGGGCAACGGCATGATGCGCCACTTGCAGCATCTCGTAATCGTCGGAATTGACAGGTAAATTGGTATGCACATTGCCGTCACCTGCATGCATATGCAAAGCCACGAAGACACGGCTGCGCAAGATTTTTTTATGAATCGCGCTGCATTCATCCAGGATCAATTTAAACGCGCTGCCATTAAAAATCTGACGTAAATGCGCACGGACTTCTTGCTTCCAAGAGACGCGAATTGTCCGGTCTTGCACAATACTAAATACCGTCGCATCAGTTTGTACTTGCAGGCGCTCATCAAAGACGAAGGCGAGCTTATCCAGTTCCAGCGCAACCAGTTCATCCCGTGCATCACGCAAAGGTTTGTCGAGCTGGGTTAATAAATACGTCCAACGTGCATGCGTAGCAGCGAGCAAACTCTTGGCCTGCAATACGCGATCTTCCAGTAATTCGTTAGCAGAAATATCGTCACCATCGGCATCTTCGCTTTTACCCAACGGCAGATTGCCTTTGACGAAAAACGCCTGCAATTGCTCCAGCATCGCCAACTTATTCTGGATCGATAATTCAATATTGATGCGTTCAATACCATCGGTATATTCGCCCATACGATCCAGCGGAATAACTACGTCTTCGTTAATTTTAAAGGCGTTGGTATGCTTAGAAATCGCCGCAGTTTTAGCGCGATCAAGCCAGAATTTTTTACGGGCTTCCGGACTGACTGCGACGAAACCTTCACCCACACGGGTGTTCGCCATACGCACGACTTCTGATGCAGCCTGCGCTACAGCGTTTTCATCATCGCCGACAATATCGCCAAACAAGGCCATCTTGGGCAAGACGCCACGTTTGGATTTGGTGGTGTAACCAACGGCGCGCAGGTAGCGCTCGTCCAGATGTTCTAAGCCAGCCAGACGCAGGGTCGAGAAATTCTCGCCTCCCTTTTTTGGCAAGCCATCAAGATAATCTTTGATCTCGACAATACTCGGAATCGCGTCCCGTGCCTGACCGAAAAACTCCAGACAAACCGTACGGGTAAATTTAGGCATCTTATGCAAAATCCAGCGCGCCGACGTGATCAGACCGTCGCAGCCTTCTTTTTGTACACCAGGCAAACCCGCCAGAAATTTATCGGTCACATCTTTGCCTAAACCCTCTTTGCGGAAAGTGCGACCAGGGATATCTAACTGCTCGGTTTTAAACGGCGTTTTTTCGCCAGGATGAGACCATTCCAGTTTGAACTTAGCTACTGCAACATCATGAATCTTGCCGAGATTGTGTTCAAGTCGTGTGACTTCCAGCCAATCGCCGTTGGGGTCGACCATTTTCCAAGAGGCCAGATTATCCAGCGCAGTGCCCCATAAAACCGCTTTTTTACCGCCTGCATTCATGGCGACATTGCCGCCTACGCAGGAGGCTTCTGCCGAGGTCGGATCAACTGCAAATACAAAACCTGCTTTGTCAGCGGCATCCGAGACCCGCTTGGTCACGACGCCGGCACCGGAATAAATCGTGGCGTATTCACGATCAACACCAGGCAACATCGTCATTTCGACCGCGCCTAATTGCTCTAATTTTTCGGTATTGATCACCGCTGACAATGGCGTAAGCGGAATCGCACCGCCTGTATAGCCGGTGCCACCGCCGCGCGGAATGATGGTCAGACCCAAGGTGATACAGCATTTGACCAGCCCCGCCATCTCATCTTCGGTATCTGGCGTGAGCACGACAAACGGGTATTCGACGCGCCAGTCTGTGGCATCCGTCACATGCGACACGCGGGATAAACCATCAAATTTGATATTGTCTTTTGCAGTGTATTTTGCCAACAGCTTATTGGAACGCTTGCGCAAGTCATAGGTATCGCGGAATTCTTTGGCGAATTGGGCGACAGCTTTGCGCGCTGCCTGCACCAAAATTTCTACGCTGTTGCTGCGCTCGCCGTCATCATCATTAATCGTGCTGAGGCGACGCTTTTCCACTTCCGCCAGACGGTGATTTAGCGCATCGATCAGGGCTTGGCGACGCTTAGGATTGTCCAGCATGTCGTCTTGCAAATACGGATTGCGGCGCACCACCCAGATATCGCCTAGCACTTCATAGAGCATACGGGCAGAACGTCCTGTTTGGCGCTTACCACGCAGCTTGTCCAGCAAATCCCAGGCATCTTCGCCCAACAGGCGGATCACAATTTCGCGATCTGAAAACGATGTGTAGTTATAAGGAATTTCGCGCACGCGGGTAGGCGTAGCGCCGGGAGCGAGGTCAGAAAGTAGAGCTTGAATTTGTGCTGGAGCGTTCATCAGTGGGATCTTTTGGACTGATCAAGGGCGGCAAAGTGATACATCGATTTGCATTACATGCGTATCAATTGAGTATCACATGGGCATCACATAAAAATTATATGCAAGCCCGGCCGCCAGATTTAAATATGCTAGGAAATTACAAACCATTCTAGCCTATTGCGGCGCACCACGCGGTAACAGCCTTACGCTTAATACGCCTTACCAGCCATACAAACTGAGGAATATTTTGATTTTTCCTAAGATTATTTGGCGAAGAGTTATTGAAAGATTTTGAAAAATAAAGGGAGTATGTGGGAAAATACCACCTAACGTCCAACAAACATATGGACGTAATAATATACACATAGCAGTATATTATTTCGCCTTAGACAATGGGATTGAACTGGTATTGAAATTGGTATCGAACCAAATTATTGTGAGACAGGAGGATTTTTATGCCAACAAATCTGCCAGTCCACGCCAGAAACCATCCGGAACATTGAGCAATAGCCAGGTCATTAGTAGGTAACGCAAAAATTTACCGATGGCCATGTACATCACGCTGGGCCAAAAAGGGAGTTTGAGCCACCCGGCCAAGGTGCAGATCGGATCGCCAATCCCTGGCAACCAGGCAAGTAACATCGTCTTAGCACCGAAGCGCCGGAGCCAGCGAAACCAAGTGGTATCGCGTTCCGCGGCAAACGCTTTTTTAGCGTAATAGCCCATCCAATAATCGACCACGCCACCCAAGGTATTGCCCACAGTGGCGACAAACATTACCGCCCAATATAAATTGGGATTCGCCTTAATTACAGCAAAAACAGCCGGTTCTGATCCCAGAGGTAATAAAGTCGCAGAGATAAAGCTAATCAAAAATACCGAAGTCAACCCGACCTCTGGCAGTGCCAATAAATTTAATAAACCATGAATCGCTGCCTCTATCATACTAATCCGATACTGTTGTAGTGCGTCTGTAGTGCTGTTATGGTGCCGTCGTGGTGCCGCGATGCTACTTAAACAGCGCTCTTGTGGCGCTGTTATGGTGTCTTAAATATGGCATCCATTATAATGACATGCTATTTACTATCGTTTTTGTACGCTATTTGCATGATTTCTATGCTTTTTTACTACCCCGACTAAGTCAAATCACCTCCAACATCACCTCCATGACGACCGATTATCTTAAAAAAATCCTGACAGCCCGCGTCTATGACGTGGCATTTGAAACACCGCTGGAATTTGCTCCTAGCTTGTCAGCTCGCATGGAAAACCGAATTTTGTTTAAACGCGAAGATATGCAAAGCGTCTTCAGCTTTAAGATACGCGGTGCGTACAACAAAATGGCACATTTGACCGCAGCACAATTAAAACGTGGGGTGATTTGTGCGTCTGCTGGCAATCATGCGCAGGGTGTTGCGATGTCTGCCGCCAAGCTCAATTGCAAAGCGGTGATCGTGATGCCAACCACCACGCCACCGGTGAAGATAGATGCGGTGCGTACGTTTGGCGGTAGCAATGTCGAAATCGTCTTGCATGGTGACTCGTATAGCGACGCTTATGCGCAGGCGGTTTTGCTGGAAAAGAAGCAGAAACTGACTTTCGTTCATCCCTTTGATGACCCTGATGTCATCGCCGGGCAAGGTACGGTGGGGATGGAAATTTTGCGTCAACATGCACAGCCTATCCATGCGATTTTTGTCGCGATTGGCGGCGGCGGCTTGATTTCTGGCGTTGCAGCCTACGTC
Organism: Undibacterium sp. 5I1; assembly: GCF_034314085.1. Lineage (NCBI taxonomy): Bacteria > Pseudomonadati > Pseudomonadota > Betaproteobacteria > Burkholderiales > Oxalobacteraceae > Undibacterium > Undibacterium sp. 5I1. The sequence continues at coordinate 4,289,649 of NZ_JAVIWI010000001.1, read as the reverse complement.
AAAGCTGTGCGCCCGGACATCAAAGTCATCGGGGTGCAATCGGTTGATTCCGACGCTATGGCACGCAGTATCAAGGCTGGAAGGCGTATTACTTTAAACGACGTTGGCCTGTTCTCCGACGGCACAGCCGTCAAATTGGTCGGCGAAGAAACTTTCCGCATCACCAAAGAGCTGGTCGATGACATCATCCTGGTCGATACTGACGCAATCTGCGCGGCAATCAAAGACGTATTTCAAGACACACGCAGTATTTTAGAGCCCGCCGGTGCCTTAGCCGTTGCTGGCTGCAAAGCGTATATTGAATGCGCCAAAGCGAGCAAAAAACCGCTGAAGAATGAAACTTTAGTCACTATCGCTTGCGGCGCGAATATGAACTTCGACCGCCTGCGTTTTGTGGCAGAACGCGCTGAAGTCGGTGAAGCACGTGAAGCGGTTTTCGCGGTGACGATCCCGGAAGAACGCGGTAGTTTCCGCCGTTTTTGTGAACTGGTCGGCGCACGCAATGTGACGGAATTCAACTACCGTATCAGCGATCAAAAGGCCGCGCATATTTTTGTCGGCGTCCAGGTCAGTAACCGGGACGATTCCAGCAAAATCGCCAGGAATTTTGTCAAACACGGCTTCCCTACGCTCGATCTGACACATGATGAATTAGCCAAACTGCATATTCGTCATCTGGTCGGCGGCAAAAGTGCGCTGGCTGAAAATGAATTACTGTACCGCTTTGAATTTCCAGAGCGTCCGGGCGCATTAATGCGCTTTTTAAATAGCATGGCACCGAACTGGAATATCAGCTTATTTCACTACCGCAACCACGGTGCAGATTACGGACGAACTTTAGTCGGTTTGCAGGTTCCAAAGAAAGAGATGAAGGCATTCAAAGAGTTCCTGAACTCACTAGGCTACCGCTATTGGGATGAAAGCAGCAACCCAGCCTATCAGTTGTTTTTGGGTTAATTCAACGATCTATAGTGATGCCAACCTTACAAAATTTGATGCTATGACAGAACCAAAACCAGACTCCAAGCAAAATTTACCGATCAAGCCAGCACCGCACTCCCCCGAGCAATCATTGTTGGGCAAGCCTGCGACCTATCAATCGGAGTACGACGCTAGTCTACTGTTTCCGATTGCGCGCGCCGGTAAGCGGGAAGAAATTGGCATTCATAACAGCACATTGCCCTTTTTTGGTCTGGATATCTGGAATGCCTATGAAGTCTCGTGGCTCAATTTGCGTGGCAAACCCCAAGTGGCAATTGCCACCATCAGCGTGCCGGCAGACTCGCCCAATATTGTTGAATCCAAATCCTTTAAGCTCTATCTCAACTCATTCAATCAAACCAAGTTAGCAGGTGCAGATGCTTTAATCAGTTTGCTACAAGCCGATTTGTCTGCCGGTTTCGGTGCGCCGGTGCATGTCACACTGACCTTGGCAGAACAGTTTGGACAATTAAAGATGCTTGAGTTGGAAGGTAGTTTACTGGACAGGTTAGATATTGAGGTCAGCAGCTACACACCGAATCCGTCCCTGCTACAAGCTAATCAAGAATCTGTACCAGTGGAAGAAACCTTAGTCTCTCATCTGCTCAAATCAAATTGCCTAGTGACCGGACAACCGGATTGGGGCAGCGTGCAAATCCGTTATGTAGGACCACAAATCGAGCAGGAAAGTCTGCTGCAATATCTGATCGGATTTCGCGACCATAACGAATTCCACGAACAATGCGTAGAGCGCATCTTCTGCGACATCATGCAGCATTGCAAACCGCAAAAATTATCGGTCTATGCGCGCTATACCAGACGCGGCGGACTAGATATTAATCCATGGCGTAGTAATTTCAGCACAGGTCAGAAGCCTCCCAACGCTAGAAATGCACGTCAGTAATTGACGCCAGTAAGGTACTCCAATAATGCTCATTGTTAAGGCATATCAATAATTTTTAATCTTAATTACCTCACTATGTTGAACTCTATTTTAAAAAAAACTAGTCTTTTTCTTTACTTCAGTATTGTGGGCGTCTGCGCAAGTGCTCCTGCAATGGCACTAGAAACGCCAGAAGTGCAATCCGCCAACGCTGCGGCAATAATGCCAGCACCTCAATCAGCAGAAGATATGAGCTGGTGGCAACGATTTAAATCTGACTCGGAAGCTAAAGCACATAAAATAATGGACGAAGGAGATTTATCCATTATGCTTTCTGGCTACGCACATCATGGCCGGGGTACTTACACGCGTGAGCGAATTGCCGAATTAAACGAAGATGCTTGGGGTATGGGTTTTAGCAAGCAAATCCGGGATGCTAAAGATAATGAAGAATCTTTGTATGCACTAGGCATTACCGACTCTCATTACAAACCACAACTGATGGCGGGCTATGCTTACCAGTGGATGAAACCTCTGGGGTCGCTTGAGGCGGGACTTGGATACACAACGCTGTTGATCAGCCGTGCCGACTACTTTCACCATTTTCCATTCCCTATCGTATTGCCGGTAGCATCAATCGGCACAAGAAGCAGCAAAATAATGGCGGCTTATGTGCCGCGCTTATCAAAAAATAAGGGAAATGGTGATGTACTGTTGGTATTCGTCCGATTTGATCTTAAGTAGTTGTGACACTGCCGTGCATCGGTTACATTAGCCAATAATTAATATTTCAGCCCCAGCCATATTGTTGTGAGTTCCATAGCCAAGTTAAGCAGTACGAAAAATGACATTGCTAATAGCAATGATTGGCAAGCTGCGCTGTTAGAACATCATCCAGACGCAATTTATGTGTTTATTGATGAGATGTTGGTCTATACCAACATCGCTGGTGTTACTTTGTTGAAAGCAGAATCCGCTACGCAAGTTCTGGGTAAAAAGGCAAACGAGTTTTTATTGCTTCCATTCGAACCGAGCGGTGCATCTCTGTCTGCGTCCTACTCCGCAACTCAGTCTTTAAGTCACTTACTAGATCAACAGCTAGTACTACAAGCAGATTGCGCTACGCAAATATGTCAGTGTAGACAAATGGATGGCGAATATCGACAGGTAGATGTACGTGGCGCGTATTTTTCATATCAATCCAAAGCCGCAATACAACTGGTGGTGCGAGAAAATAAAAACGTCTCCGCCTCTGATTTAGCAACTTCTGATTCAAACTCCCTCAAGTATGTAACCAGGCACAAATCTAGTCGTGTCCATGAAGCTTTGCATCACGAGAAAGAAATTCTCGAAATGATTGCTCTGGACAAACCGCTTGCACATATTTTGCAAGATGTTTGTGACCGCATGGAACGCTTGCTGGACAATGAGGCTCTATGTGCCATCATGATGTTTGATGAGCGTAATCAAAGCTTGCAACTAGGCGCAGCGCCATCGCTGCCTGCAGAATTTTGCGTCTCCATAGAATCACTTCCGATTGGTTTGCATAATGGATCGGGCCCGGCGGCAATCCACCACAACAGAATTATTGTGGTGGACGATATTGCACATAATCCGCTTTGGGAGCACGGTCGCAAACTAGCGCTTAAGCATGGCTTGCGCTCTTGCTGGTCAGTGCCAATCACCACGGCTTTTAATGTGGTGCTCGGAACGGTGGATATTTACCACCACACCAAACGTAGCCCTAGTGAGGATGAGCAAGCATTAATAAAAGATGCGACCGATCTGATTGCTTTAGCAATCGACAAAAAAAACATGGAGCAAAGTCTGGAAGAAAGCGAACAGCGCTACCGCTCTGTCGTCACTAATCTGACTGAAGGTATTATGGTGGTTGCTCCTGGTGGACAAATTCTGACTTGTAATCCCAGCGCCATGCGAATTTTAAAAATCAATTCGAATGATGCGCAAAATGCTGGTCGTCGTCATCGCTACTTCAAGCGCATTATCAACGAAGATGGCACAGAACAAAAAATGGGAGACGATTTAGTCTCCAAAGTGTTTCGTACCAATGTACCTATCCTGAATTTATCTATAGGGCTGGAACTGCGTGACCGTTCTATTGCCTGGTTAGTCGTGAATGTTTTACCGATCAGTCAAATCAGTAGTAAAGCAACGACTGCCGTCCTGATCTCATTTACGGACACCACAGAGGTCAGAGAAACTCAGCGCCAGTTGCAATATATCGCGTCCCACGATGCACTGACGGGCTTGCCGAACCGGCACCAACTCCATCAACGTTTGCAGCATGCTTTGTTTAATGCCAAGCATAATCAGCATAAAGTGGCCGTGTTATTTCTGGACTTGGACCGTTTTAAAAATGTGAATGACACCGCCGGACATGCAGCAGGGGATAGTCTGCTTAAAGACGTAGCGACCAGACTTAATTCCTGCATCCGGACCAGCGACATGCTGACGCGTTTAGGCGGCGATGAATTTGTGATTGTAGCCGAAGCGTTTGATACCGCTTTACATCTGAAAGAATTAGCCGAGCGGGTGCTGGCGCAAATGCGTGAGCCTTTCCTTATTGAGGGAAACGAATACCATCTCGGTACATCCATTGGTATTAGCATTTTTCCGCATGATGCTGACGATGCATTGACTTTACTGCGTAGCGCCGATTCCGCCATGTATTATGCAAAAGAGCTGGGACGAAATAACTACCAGTTCTTTACTACCGAACTGAATGTCCGCGCCCAGCATCGTTATACCTTGGAGAAAAACTTACGCCGTGCGCTAATAGAAGAAGAATTTTTGGTTTATTACCAACCCAAAGTCTGCTTGAGCACCTCACGCATACTGGGCGCAGAGGCACTGATACGCTGGCAAATGCCGGAATCTGGCTTGATTCCACCAACAGACTTTATCCCGATTTCAGAAGAAATTGGTTTGATTCTGCCTATTGGTCGCTGGGTTTTAGAACAATCCTGCAAACAGACCAAAGTATGGCGCGACACCCTCATCCCGGATCTGGTCGTCAGCGTCAATATTTCGCCACGTCAATTCCAAGATCCTGGTCTGGTGAAGTTTATCCATCAGGTATTAGAGGAAACCAGCCTACCAGCCAATGCGTTGCAACTAGAGATTACCGAAGGCTTATTAATGGGGGAAATTGACCTGTTGTTACCGGTATTTGCAGCGATTAAAAAATTGGGTGTGAGTATTTCTTTGGATGACTTTGGTACTGGATTCTCGTCACTGTCTTACCTGCAACGCTTCCCGATTGATAATCTGAAAATTGATCGTTCGTTTATCCGCGAGATTCCAGAAAATCAGGATTCTGTGATTTTGACGCACGCCATTATTGCGATGGCGAATGCGCTTGGCATGAGTGTTACCGCTGAAGGTGTAGAAAAAGCAGAGCAAATGTTTTTCCTGACGGAATCTGGTTGCCAGGAAATGCAAGGCTATTATTTTAGCAAGCCGCTGCCAAAAGACGAGTTTGAACAATTGCTAATTAGTCATACCCGCTAAACTGACCAAAGCTTTTCGTCATGCGGTCTTAAGCTTGCTTTAGAAGTTTTATCCGTTTTTCAACAATTTCTCTTAGCGTTTCTGTTAAAGCTTTTGTTAGTATTTTTGTCAATTAGGCAGACAAAGAAAAGAAGCCTATAATTTGCCAGATGCACCTCTTGTGCATCGCACCATTTTGCTGAAATACAGATCTTGCGTCATGACAAACATTGCGAAAATACTCCCCCTCTCCAACGTCTTACTGGACTTAGAAGTGTCCAGCAAAAAAAGAGCCTTTGAACAAGCTGGCCTGTTATTTGAAAATAATTGCAGTATTGCTCGCTCTACCGTCTCGGATAACCTGTTCGCCAGAGAACGTCTGGGTTCAACCGGGCTTGGTCATGGCGTTGCTATTCCGCATGGCCGCATCAAGGGATTAAAAGCACCGATTGCGGCATTCGTGCGTCTGGCAGAGCCGATTCCTTTCGAGTCTCCAGACGGACAAGCAGTCAGTATTTTAATTTTTCTGCTTATGCCGGACAATGTGATGCAGCAACATCTGGAGATATTGTCTGAAGTTGCTGAGATGCTATCCAATGAGGCATTTCGGGATACGCTCAATAGCGAAGCTAGTGCTGGTGCTATTTATGAAAAAATTATCGCCTGGCAGCCCAACCCACAATTTGTCTAGCATAGTAAAACAAAGCGCAAACCTGCGGTAATTGCGCTCTGTTGTCGTTCTTGTCCACGTCCCACCCATTGATTTTAATCAAGCTACCATGCCACTACTGACCGAACTGACCATACAAAAAATCTTTGATGACAATCGGGATGCAATGCAGTTAGGCTGGTTTGCCGGATTCTCAGGTGGTGACAAACAAATTACGGGCGACGCCACCTCTTCTGCGGATCAGGTTGGTCATCTTAACTTTATACATCCCGGGCGTATTCAGGTGCTAGGGCATCAAGAACTGGCCTACTTCCATCGATTACCATCGCATTCACGCGGTAATTTGATTAAAGAATTGATTGCCGGTGCGCCACCGGCACTGATCGTGGCACAAGGATTAGAAACGCCGCAAGCGATTCTAGCCACATGCGACGACAATAATATTCCCCTGTTTTCTACCCCCTTACCTTCTGCACAGGTAATCGATTTTTTACGCGTTTATCTGTCCAAAAAGCTGGCACAACGCACGACTATGCATGGCGTGTTTATGGATGTGCTTGGAGTTGGCGTATTAATCACAGGCGAATCTGGCCTGGGTAAAAGCGAACTGGGGCTGGAGCTGATCTCCCGCAGTCATGGACTGGTGGCAGATGATGCGGTGGAATTTTCGCGTATCGCTCCCAATATGATAGAAGGTCGCTGTCCGGAATTATTACAAAATTTACTGGAAGTACGTGGCCTTGGTCTGCTCGATATCAAAGCAATTTTTGGCGAAACCGCGGTGCGTCGCAAGATGCGCCTCAAGCTAATTGTGCATCTGGTCAAGCGCAGCACGCTGGAAGAAAATTATGAACGTCTGCCGATTGATTCTCCCAAGCAAGAAGTATTGGGATTGCCAATCCGCAAAGTTGTCATCCCTGTCGCTGCCGGCCGGAACATCGCGGTTTTACTAGAGGCCGCAGTACGCAACACCATATTGCAACTACGCGGCATCAATACATTAGAAGATTTTATGGAAAGACAACGTCGTGCCATGAATGAAGAGTCTAATTAATTGCTTCATTTCACTAGCAGATCCGCAAAATTGGTACGACATGGTATGAAGCAGACCCTATTTATTACGAATAGAGCTGTGATGTGGATATGCGATATGGCTATGGTGTTTCACATAAACTATTTTCATACTTGAAATGGATAAAATGTCACATAGCGACATGAATTAAATGCCAAAATATGGGTGTTTAATATCTACTCTTTTTGGCAATCATGCGCATCTTACTTATCTCTGGTATTTCTGGCTCCGGCAAATCGGTCGCCTTGAACGTGGTGGAGGACGCTGGATTTTATTGCGTCGACAACTTACCACCGAGCTTGCTACCGGGACTTATCAGCACCTTAATCAGCGAAGGCATTCAATCCACCGCGGTGGCAATTGATTCGCGCAGCGCGCATTTGCTCACCAGCTTGCCCAGCACAATACAAACACTCCGCAATGAGGGACATGAAGTAAAGATCTTGTTTTTAACGGCAAGCACTGAATCTCTGGTCGCACGATTTTCTGAGACACGCCGCACTCATCCTTTGTCTCATCGCTTGCAAAGAGATCACGCCATGGGCGACAGGCTTAGCCTAATGGAATGCATAAGGGAAGAAAGAGAAATTCTATCACCTATCCAACTGCTAGCGCATGTAATCGATACCTCCAGTCTTAGTGCAAATACCTTGCGCGATTGGGTGAAAACCGTGGTGCAAATTGAGCATGCCCCCCTTGTCGTGATGTTTGAATCTTTTGCATTTAAGATTGGGGTACCGCTGGATGCTGATTTTGTTTTTGATGTGAGAATGTTGCCCAATCCTCATTATGATATTCAGCTGCGCCTGTTAACCGGGCTGGATCTTCCGGTAATTGAATATCTTAACGGGCAAATGATGGTGCATGATCTGTATGAGGACATACGACGGTTCATTGAAAAATGGCTGCCATCGTTTAAAAGCGATAATCGTAGCTACCTGACAGTGGCAATTGGTTGCACTGGAGGCCAGCATCGTTCAGTCTATATGGTGGAGAAACTGGCAGAGTATTTTAAGAAAACTGAGCAAGTATTAGTCAGACATCGTCGTATAGGGTAAAAATATACTCCCCATGTGTATAATTTATTACCTATGTAATCATTGGCCGATAAGCTATTTTATTGAAATTCATAGAGGAGTATATTAAATCCGGTCTTAACTTATGTCTTAACTTTACTCTCAACTAAGGTCTTAATTTAAGCCTCAACTAAGACTTTTCACATCTTCTTTTTATCGCTTGCCATCGCAGCCCGGAAGTACAAACTCAGCAACTCCATGCAGGCGACAGCACAGCGATGCAAACTTAAGCCATCACCACACGCCGCATTTTCTGCGCCACATACGACAAGCTGGCGATCGTCAAGGCAACACAAACTCCTAGTGCAATCATGGTTACGACCATGCTCAAGGCCTCGCCTTTTAAGACTTTATTCATCATCTGGTTTTGTGCCAGTACCGGAACCCAGCGGAACCAGGTCGGTTCTGGTCCGGTTGAAAATAACATCATCATCGGTACCATGTTCACCACAAGAATAAACATTTGATTACGGACTTGGGCTTCTTTATAGCTTTTACAATCTAGCGCAATCGCTACCTGCACGGCTGCCAGACTAGCGGCTAAGGGCAACAAGACCAATAAGAATCCCATTGCATCTTTGACCCCGAACTGGAATAAAGCCCGTAAGGTCTCATTGCGTATCAGCCATTGCGATGGAAAAAAACTCAGTACCGTCAGCACCACAACTAACATACTGACCGTCGCCACCGCGCCCCATTTGCCGACCGCCAATTGCCATCCAGAGACTGGGTTCATCATCAATGGCTCCAGCGATCCACGCTCGCGCTCGCCAGCGGTGGCGTCAATCGCGGCGTACATGCCGCCCATCAAAATTGCCATTAACATCGCCATCGGCAACATGCTGGTAATGCTGTCTTTACGCTCTTCGGGGCGGCTTAAATAACGCTCTTTCACTTCAATCAATTGCAAGATTTCTGGCGATACACCCCGCATCATTAAGCTCATCACCGCGCCTTCCTGGGTATAAGCATCTAAAATTCTTTTCAGCGGTCGTAAACCAAATTCAGCTTGTTTGTTCGACGTGTCATAGGCGATTTCTAAAGTCACTTTTTGACCCGCTGCCAGCTTTTCATCGAAACCATCCGGGACCAATAACACGGGCTGATCCAATTCTTTACTACGGGATTTGGCGACATAATCTGCCGGTGCAGGCTTGACTTTATAACCTTGGCGCAAAATGAAATTTTCTAAGCTGGGCGCATTGTTGATACCAACTACCAACACGGATCTTTTCTCTTCTTGCGACTCCACTTGCGACAAGACCTCGGACATAATGACCAGCAGCATTGGCACTAAAAATAGCGAGCTAAAAATGACGATGAGCAAGGCACGGCGGTCACGCATAGCATCCATCATTTCTTTACGAAAAATAGCAAGCATGGCTTTCATCAGTATGTCCTCTCAGTCGCTATTACTGAACTAATTTCTGAATTAATTTCTAAATTAATCGCTGGCTTAGTTGCTGAACTAATTGCTGAATTAGTGTCACGATTTAAAAACGCTAGCTTGACAAACGCGTCTTCAAAATTCGGCTCCTCCGCTTGCTGTAACAATTCCGCCACCGTGCCTTTCGCCACATTGCGCCCTTGTGCAACGATCACTACCTGATCGCACAAACGTTCAACTTCTTGCATGATATGAGTAGAAAAAATGATGCACTTACCGCCACCTTCCGGTGACCTTAGCCAGCGTAAAAAATCACGCAGTGCCCGGGTGGCAACCACGTCCAGACCATTGGTTGGTTCGTCCAGAATAATATTTTTAGGGTTGTGAATTAAAGCCCGCGCTAGAGCAGTTTTCATTCTCTCGCCCTGACTAAATCCATCGGTACGCCGGTCCAGTAATGCCGTCATCTCCAGCCAATGAGCAAGCTGATCAGTGCGTTGTTCAATCAAACTACGCGACATGCCATGCAAGGTGCCGTAGTAAAAAATATTTTCACGTGCGGTTAAACGTGGATACAGTCCACGCGCATCGGACAAAATACCCATATTGGATTGTGTGCCTTGCTGACCGGCTCTGACCTTAATACCGTCAACTGTAATCTCGCCACGATCAGATTCCAGCAGCGACGCTACCATACGCAGAGTTGTCGTTTTGCCGGCACCGTTAGCGCCTAACAAGCCAGTAATCGCGCCATCGCTTGCGGCAAAACTAACGCCATCAACTGCCTTCACCATTTCTTGCTGACGCTTACCAAAATTGAGGTTGAAGGCAAATTTTGGCTTACCCTGACGTACAAAGGCTTTGTGTAAATCATGGACGATGATCATGGTTTAGCTCCTTGCGGCGCTACTGTTTCTGGCATCGGCGTGGTGGGCAAAGTAATAGTCGGCGTAATAGACGGAACCTGCCACGCTAACGGTCGCGGGATCTGGTGTACACATTTCGCATCGACCTTAATCGCGTCCTGATCTTCTTTGGCATTGAAGTAGCGATACACCACATCACGCACACATCCTTGCGATAACAAACCATGGCCTGCATTGTCCATCGTGATGTGGCGAGCATTTGCACCAAGCGCTTTAGCGACGCTGTTGCCATGGCGGGTAGGGGTTACCGGATCGATGCCGCCACTGAGCAACAAAACCGGTGCCGGGCTGACTGGAATGGTATAAAAAGCTGGCGGAATTACGGCATGCGGCCAATTGGTACAGATCGCCCCATACATGCCGTCCATGAGTTTTTCAAAATCATCGCTAGCGGGTTTCAATATTGGATGTGCATACGCTTCACCACACCAGACTGAAAAATGCATACCATAAGCAATGCCCAAAGGAGAAGGCAAACCCAGTGCGCCGCTTAAGGTAATCAGGGGCGCATAATTAGCTTGCTCCGCCTGCGTCAACGCGTAGGGTAAAGCGGCTGCACTGGTAGGCGCATACAAAGTTTTATGCACCAAACTCAGCAAGGTATTGCGACTGATCGTGACCGGGATTTTATTGCCCAGACGTGGATGTATTACCGTGGTGGATTGCGGCAGACTCGCTAATAATTTTTTCCAGCGCGCGGCCAGATCAGGATAAGCCTTGTTGCAACGCGCATCTTTAGCACAATCTGCGAAGACGCCGTCTAGGGCCTTTTGCGCGTCGGCAGCAGGCAAGCGCATGTCGGGCGGCACGACGCCATCAATCACTAAACGCCGGACAGATTGTGGATATTGGCGCAAAAATTCTAAGCCGACTCGCGTCCCGTAGGATGCACCAACCAAATTGATTTTTCCGTAAGCCTGGCTAAGCCGCACTGCCTCCAAATCTTGTACTGCAATGCTGGTACTAAAAAACCGCAAGTCACCATAGGGCAAGGCCTGCAACTTCTTCAGGCAAGCAAGTGCTAACTTTACGGTACCGTTGGTATCTGCCAGATCGCCACCGCTCTCTAGCTCTGGACATTGCAGCGGTGCGCTTTGCCCTGTCCCGCGCTGATCGACAAAGACCAAATCACGGCGACGATTTAAACGCCCTAATACTGTCTTCCCCCAAGCCGCAGCATTGATGGCACTTTGCCCCGGTCCGCCTGCGAGGACAAAGACCGCATCACTTAATTTGTTTTTATCTTGCGAGGGCACCACAACGAAATGCACAGTAATTTTTTTACCTGCGGGCTGAGCAGGGTCAAGCGGACGCTGAATCTGACCACATTGCACCTCTTGCGGATAATCAGCAATACGGCAAGAGCTGGTCTTGACTCTAGCGGTCATTTCAGCAAGAGTTTGCGCTGATACTTCAGCTGACACTTGCGCTGACAATTGAGCTGATGTAGCAACAGAATTCACCAGCATGAAGGCAAGGCCAAAACCCATACGACAACTGAGATTAGCGACGGAGTTAAGCGAGTTCATCTGTTTTAAATTTCTAAAAATAGTATTGTAGATGTTGCGGCATTTGTAAAAAGCAAGCCTACAAGATCAAGAGCTTTTATTTACGATTTTTGCAGCGCAGACCCTAAGTTTGCACTGCTCGTATTCAATTCGGCAAGCTTGCGATGAAATCTCTTTTAATACGATGAAACATCATAAAACTCGGATCAAAATACCGGCATCAAAGTTCCAGTAAATATTTTTTCACCGGCGCTGGTAAAGCGGCTTGTCCCACCTGCCTTAAATCCAGCCAGACATAACGCGATTCGGCGACTTGGGATGCGAGCTGCGCCAGATTAAATTGCAGCACTTGCGCATGTAATTTGAAGTGGGTAAACCCATGTAAAAATCCTGGCAATTGCCGGATATCTGTCACTTCCCCAAATTGATTTGCTACTTGTTTTGCCGCCAAACTTTGCTCTGGCAAAGTGCTGCTAAAGTCCAGCAAATCACCCATGGGACTGTCGGGATTTAATTCCTGCATGCCGTCCAGTTCGGGCAGCGATAACAAGCCGCCCCAGATGCCGCTGTCAGGCCGTTGCTCCAGCAAGACTCGTCCCTGATGCCGTAGCACCAGCATCAAAGTATGCTTTTCTTTTGGTTCTTTTTTCGGTTTGCGGGTTGGCAATTCAGCGGTGCGGCCTTGTGCATAAGCGACGCAAGATGCTTGCAAAGGACAGCGCGGGCAATCAGGGCTGCTGCGGGTACACAGCGTCGCGCCTAAATCCATCAAACCTTGTGTGTAGGCCTGGATATCCGTTTCTGGCAACAAGGCTTGTGCACGCAGCCATAAATCGTCTTCTATCGTCTTAATCCCCGGATAACCGGCAATCCCGAATACCCGGGCAAAAACCCGTTTGACATTGCCATCCATAATCGCCGCACGGGTACCGTAAGAGAACGCCGCCACCGCTGCCGCAGTGGAGCGACCAATCCCGGGTAATTGCTGCAATAAAGCAGGGTCTGACGGAAACTGCCCGGCATAATTCGCCACCACATCCTTGGCACATTGGTGCAAATTGCGCGCCCGGGTGTAATAGCCCAAGCCACTCCAGTGCGCCATCACCTCTTCAGCAGGCGCAGCGGCTAAGGCAAACACCGTCGGAAAACTCTCTAAAAACCGCTGATAGTAAGGGATCACCGCCGCCACCTGGGTCTGCTGCAACATAATTTCAGACAACCAGACGCGATAAGCGTCCCGGCTCTGCTGCCAGGGCAAATGATGCCTGCCATGCTGTTTTTGCCACGCAATCACGGCATGAGAAAAGCTGGGGTCGTGGTACTTGGATGCCACCTGATCCGGCATAGCCGGCGAATTGGGCGGAATGGACTTAGCAGTGGTGCGAGGTTTCATTGAACTGGTTCTAAAAATAATCTGCGATGAGTATAAAAGCTTTTTTTGGAAACTTTCTGTCAAATGTAAAAACGATTTCCAACCGAGACTTTCTATTGGGGTTTGAGTTGATGACGGATACACTTTTCTAGTGCAATTTACTTATCGCGGTTAAGCTACTGCCTCGGCGGCTTTTTAAACATAGCTCGTGCAGACATATTAAACATACTCCCTATATGTATTTATTAATCGTCCATATATTAATTGGACAATACGGTATTTATATTAATTTTTAAGGGGAGTATATTAAAACCCTCAACATAAAATAATTAAAAAAAACTAATCGTCAGCATAAGACTGGCCAGACAAGTTGGGCTAATCCAATCAGCAGTCGGAAGACTCGAGCAATTACCCTCCCCCGTATCAAACTGGTGTAGAAACCATATCAAGTTGAGGCAATGCTCGAGTCAATTTCAGCCGATTACTGCCTGCGATGGCAGATGCTGAAAATAAAGGCAAATTTAGTCGAAAAATCCGCATCTCTGCTTGCAAAGAAAGATGAAGCCGAGGATAATCCGCGCTTCGATTCTCCAAGTCCTCGGATGAATAAAAAAGCCCGCTTTCATCAGCGGGCTTTTTTCATCTTTAATATCGTGGACTTAGCAGATTAATAAGAATTTGTTGCTGTACTAGATTTTGCTCAATGAAAAATAATTCAACTGACTCCACTCGTATCACTCTTCAAAAAAGCGCATCCACTCTCACGCTAGGGATTAAAAGCCGTCCTGCCAAAGACGCGTCAGCCATGCAACATCCGGGTTCGGCGCAAGTGCAGACCAAGATGATTGCGGTACAAACTGCGGTACACGAACAAATTCTTAGCGATGCCACACCAACCATTATCACGGCACCGGTGACTGTGATTACCAAACGCCGCTCGAAATTAGCGCCAGCTTTGCCACAAGTATTACCGGAAGTAATTGCAGAAGCAGAACATAGTGCCGCGACTGAGAAAGCCGCTAGTGCTGACACCGATGCAAACATCACCATCGTTACCGAGCCAACGACTGCGGAAGATGCGCCGTTACCAGCCAACATGGGGATGTCGGCTAAACTTATCGTCCCTGCACCAGAAGTCATCGCCGAGATCAGCGATGCGCTTGCCATGTTTGAGCCTGCAGTAGCGAGCAGTTTGCCGCAGACCACGCCAGCCACGCCATTGCTGGCAGAACCAGCAGAAGCGATGGCGAAAGCAGTAACGGTCATTGACGAGCCGTTTGCAGATTACTACGCAGCCAGCACGACTTCAGACAACAAACCACCTGTCGTCGTAATCAAGAAATCGGGCTCACGCTTATTGAAAAAAACACTGGATAAGACTGCAGAAGCATCTGTATCGAGCGGACAAAATACAGAAAATCTTAGCGATCAAACCAGTGTTGAAATTAAGCCAGACGCTGCCAATTCCAATGCGATAGCAGGATCGACAACAAAACAGGGCGCGAGCAATGTCAGTATCAGTGAAAAACGTGCGCCGCGTGTGTGGACCCAAGCTAGCCCGGCAAAAGTAGCAACGCCGCCAAAACCGGTCTTGCAGTCGATGTCCGATGGAAGACCCGATGCGAAGCGAGAAAAATTAGCCGTCGCACCAGTCACCATCATATCGCCGACCTCGGCAATGTCAGTAACACCGGCGGCATCTGTGTCGCCAACAGTATCAGCGGCATCGACAATATCAGCAGCCTCAGCAGCATCCAAACTGTCCGCGTTAGAGAGCATAGATACCTCAAGCTACACTTTTCCAAGCGTCAAAGAAGCCGCTAAACGTGGTCGTAAGCCTAGCGAATTTCAATTCGAGAATGAAGAAATCCGCGCCTTAAACGCGGTTGAATCTGCTGAACTAAAATCCGTCGCCAGAGCAAAAGCCAGAAAAGCCGGCACCGGCAACTCAGGTAGCGCCAACGCGGCAAGATCAGCAGAACAGTTAGAGCATTATCGTAAAAAACTCACCAAGCTCATCAATATCGGCAAAGATCGCGGCTACCTCACGCATGCCGAAATCAATGACCATTTGCCAGAAGATGTGTCTGATCCAGAAATGGTTCAGAGCATCATCAGTACACTCAACGACATGGGTGTGGCAGTGTACGACCGCGCACCCGATGCGACCTTATTGCTGCTGACAGACAGCGTCAACAATGCCGTCAGCGATGATGAGGCAGAAGCCACCGCAGCCGCAGCCCTGTCAACCGTCGATGCCGATTTTGGTCGCACCACCGACCCTGTGCGTATGTACATGCGTGAAATGGGTGGCGTTGAATTGCTAACGCGCAGCGGCGAAATAGAAATCGCCAAGCGCATTGAAGATGGCTTGAAAGATATGCTGCAAGCCATTTCTGCCTGCCCAAGCACGATTGCAGAACTGCTAGCCATCGCAGAAAAAATCGCCAAGGATGAAACTAAGATCGACGACATTGTTGACGGCTTGATGGACCCCAACGCGAATGAAGATCTGATTCAGGCTGCCATTGTCAGCAACGTCAGCAGTGACGAGCAAGATGATCAGGAGGATGAAGACGAAGAGGATGCCGTCAGCAATGACGCGGTGAGCGAAGAGCAATTGCTGCAACTTAAAAATACCGTCTTGTTAAAACTTGCCGTGATCGCTGCTCAGTTTGAGAAAATGCGTAGCGCCAAGAATACCAATGACGCGGTCTATGTCAAAGCACAACAAAGCATCGCGCAAGAATTATTAGGCATCCGTTTTTCAGTCAAGACGATAGAAAAACTATGCGACACCTTACGCAAACAGATGTTGGAACTGCGTCAGATCGAGAAAAAAATTCAGGATTTATTAGTCAACAAATGTGGCATGCCGCGCCAGCACTTTATTGCCAGTTTCCTCGGCAACGAGACCAATACCAAATGGTTAGAGGATGAAATGGACGCAGGGCAGCCATATAGCCTGCTAATCCATCGTCATGTCCATGCCGCCAATGAGCTGCAACAAAAACTTATCACGCTGGAAGAAAAAGTCGCATTGTCTCTAAGCGATCTGCGCAAAATTAATAAGCAAATGATCGCAGGTGAGAAGCGCGCAGCCGATGCCAAGCGTGCGATGACAGAGGCGAATTTGCGTCTGGTTATTTCTATCGCCAAGAAATATGTTAACCGTGGTTTGCAATTCCTTGATCTGATCCAGGAAGGCAATATCGGCTTACTCAAAGCGGTCGATAAGTTTGAATATCGTCGCGGCTATAAGTTCTCTACCTATGCAACCTGGTGGATACGTCAGGCGATTTCCAGAGCGATTGCGGATCAGGCGCGCACGATCCGCGTACCTGTTCACATGATAGAAACCATCAATAAAATGAATCGCATCAAGCGTCAGTTGATGCAAGAAAATGGCCTGGAACCTGACCCGGCAATCATTGCCGAGAAGATGGAAATGTCCGAAAGCAAAGTGCGCGAAATCATGAAGATCGCCAAAGAACCGGTATCCATGGATACACCGATCGGTGACGATGGCGACTCACAATTAGGCGACTTTATTCAGGATAACAATACGCTGTCACCCATGGCCGCCGCCATGCAAGCCTCGGTACAAGAAAAACTCAAAGAAGTATTAGACTCACTCAGCCCGCGCGAGGCCAAGGTCTTGCGGATGCGCTTTGGTCTGGAGATGGCAACGGATTACACTTTGGAAGAGGTCGGCAAACAATTTGAAGTCACGCGTGAGCGCATACGCCAGATCGAAGCCAAGGCGATGAAAAAATTACGCCACCCTTCCCGCTCGGATCAATTAAAGAGTTTGCTGGAGAATCATTGATCGGCTTGCGATTGATGTTGAAACAGAGCTTGAAATTGCGGTTGAAATTGCAGTTGAGTTTTTCTTACACTTTAGGGCCTGCAATCTTGAGTCCCCGCAATCAAGATCGCTAGGCTAACTCAAGGTCAAACAAGGACTTATTGAGCATACTCCCCCGCATTTTTCATAAATATGACCTATCGTCCAGATAACCTCTGGACGATTAAATATACTCACTAAGAGTATATTCAAAAACAGATCTATATCATGGGATTTGGCAGTTGATGATTGACTGCTACTTATTTGCTACTCAATGCAAGCTTGATTCCAAAAGAGACGAACATCGCGCCAATTAGGCGATTGAGCCAGGCTGAGACCGTCTTATTCACGCGCACACGCTGGCTGGCTAGTGCAGTCGAGACTGCTAAAAAGTGACACCACAGCATGCCGTTGAAATTAAAAATACAGCCCAGCACAATAAACGCCAGCGCTTTATTCGATGCCGATGCTGCGATAAATTGCGGTACAAAAGCTAGAAAAAATACCGCTACTTTTGGGTTCAGCACGTTGGTCAAAAAACCTTGCTGGAATATTGTCTTGTAACCCAAGTCGGGTGACTTTGTTACAGGGGTATCAAGTTCGCTGGCAGTTACGCTTTTTGCCAGCAGAAGCCCAACTCCGACGTACAACAAATACGCTGCGCCGATTAACTTGACGATCATAAAAGCCGCAGCAGAGCTTGCCAGTACTGCCGACAAACCCATTGCTGCGGCAAAAATATGCACAAAAGTACCGGTGCCAATTCCTAAAGCCGCAGCAGAACCAGCACGCCAGCCCTGGCTGGCACTGCGCGTCATGATCAGCAAAGAATCGGGGCCGGGGACAAGATTAAGCAACAGGCCAGAGACAATAAATAACGCGAGATCTTGAGTACCAAACATGATTAAAGCTCGTGTTAAGTTAGTAATAGGATTTACGCAAAAACCAAAACCCCTCACCACAGAGGCACAGAGGAACAACCGAGGAAGAGAAATGCAAGTTTTCGCTGTTCTCTTGGTTTTCTCTGTGGCTCTGTGCCTCTGTGGTGAGAGGTCTCGATGTTTCAACTCCAGCCATTTGATTCCCTATGAATGGTCGCAAGTAGCTTTCCGTATTTGCGTAAGTCCTAAGAATGTTTTAACGCGCTCACCATCAATCAGCGATATTAAGCAACCTTGAGTGCGCTCAATTCTGCTAAAAGCGCATTTTTCAAATTCAATTCTAAGGCGCTCAAGGCTTTCTTTTTAGCGTCCATCTCGGCTTGCATCGCTTCAAAAGAACTAATTTTTTCTTCCAGACTATCGGTCGCTACATGAATGCGCTGTATCGACTGCATACGATTTTTGAGCTGACCTTTGTGCTCGCGGATTTGCGCCTCTAGCGGTGCCATGACGACTTTTTGCCACGCCTCTACATCCCGGTTCGCCTGTAAAAAACTTTGCTTCACGCGCGCTGCAATAGAATCAAAAAATTTCTGCATCAGCGCAACCTGTGACGTCGTCAGCAAGGTCATAGTACTAAATTGCTTCTGGAATACAGCCTCGACTGAAGCGACTTCCTGAATGTATTTGTCTAAAGAGAATGACATCGGCGCGGACAAGGCAAGACCATGCTCAGTCGAAAACTTTCTGTACATGATGGTCATCATTTCAGAAATCTCATCCGTCTTTTTATTCGACGCCTGCAGGTTAAATTTAATGTTACTAAAGAACTGTTTGACGGCATCTTTCAGGCCAGTAGAAAATTTACTCTTCTGCATGGCTTCTCTGGATTTACGAATTTCTTCACGCAAAATATCCATACCCAAGCTGGTGTATACCTCGGTCGATAAGCGGGTGAATACGGCACGTGTTCCTTGCATCTTGATCAGGCTGGCATCGAATTCTTTTTTCTCTGCATCGATCCGGCGCATCATGTGTTCAATCACGTTGATGTTCTTGCCGCGCAAACTTTTCAGCTCCATCATTTGCTCTACCACGCTGCGAGTACGGGCAGAAATAATCGCTTGCTGCGCACCGGTGATTTCATTGATATCCGTCGTCATCTGGGCACGGATGATGTCTTGCTTAGAGGGGATCAGTTCTTTCGATAGTGCATATTCCAAGGTAGGCAGACGGCTCTTAGCTAACAACGGCGCATCTTTGTTGATTTTAGCGACCAGGCCTTTTTGCGCTGACACCGGGAAAATTTGTTTTTCATCCAGCGATAAATTATGTGCAACAGTACTGATCTGATGTTTGATTTGTGCTTCTATCTCGTCTGCAGTGCGCAGCTCATCCCACATGCTATCAATCTTATTGAGCACGACCATACGGCCAGGACCGCCGCCAATATGATTGCGCCAGACGTCAATATCGCTTTTAGTAACGCCGGTATCGGCAGCCAGAATAAACAATACGGCATGCGCGTTGGGGATTAAATTCAGTGTCAGCTCAGGCTCGGTACCGATTGCGTTTAGGCCTGGAGTATCGACAATGATCAAACCTTCTTTGAGCAATGGGTGCGGGAAATTCACAATCGCATGACGCCATTGTGAAATCTCGACCAGGCCATTTTCATCAATTTCTAAAGCAGCATCAGGATCGTCTTCATCAAACAAACCGTAGGATTTGGCTTCTTCTATCGATACCCGTTTGGTCAGGCTCACTTGTTTAAAAGCCTCTAGCATGCCATCCCCAGAGCTGATATTCAGCGGCAATACTGTCCAGACATGGTGCTGGCCTTTGTAGTCGCTAGTGGATTGTGCTTCTTTGCGGGTTTCTATAGGCAACAGGCGGATGCATGGTGGAATAGTCTCGTCATACAACAACTCAGTTGGACACATCGTAGTACGCCCGGCGGACGATGGCAAAATGCGCTGTCCGTAATCCGCGAAAAAAATCGCGTTAATTAATTCTGATTTGCCGCGTGAAAATTCTGCAACAAAAGCGATGGTTAGTTTGTCATCGACCAATCTTTCCAGCAACCGCGAGATGCGCTGATCACTGGCGGCATCGGCCATATCCGATCCATGTATCCATGCGCGATACTGCTCTAACGCACTCACGACACCTTTGCGCCAGTCACTGTATTCCTGGAATTTTTGAACCAGATTGCTCATGTTGCCCTCAAATAATTATTATGGTTGCCTAGAATCTAGCACTTTGGCCTATTTTTGACAATTTGTGCAGTAAAAAGTACTGCGTTGACCCTGCTTAATCTGTCGTATTGGCGACTTACACACCCGACATGCGTCTCCAGCACGATCATATACGAAATATGTCTGCTGAAAATAGCCTGTTTGACCATCAACACCAATGAAATCCCGCAAACTACTGCCACCTTGCGCAATCGCAGCGGCCAAAGTGAGCCGAATTTCCTCAGCGAGTAACCGATATCGTTTGAGACTAATGCGGTTGGCTGCCGTCTTAGGGTTAATTCTGGCGCGAAACAGGCTTTCAGATGCATAAATATTACCTACGCCGACCACAATATCGCCTGCCAGCAACACTTGTTTAATCGCCGCGGGGCGCTGGCGCGTCTGCCGGTAAAGCAACTCTGCGCTGAACTGCTCTTCTAGCGGCTCTGCGCCCAAAGCCCGCAGCAACAGATGCTGGTTAAAATCGCCATCGGCTGCATCATGCCAAAGTACCGCGCCAAAACGTCGGGGATCATTCATGCGCAAGGCTTGCGCGCCAACCACAATGTCGATGTGATCATGCTTTTGCGGCGGTGTTTGCGCGGGAATTACCCGTAAATGCCCTGACATTCCTAAGTGAATCAATAAAGTGCCGTGCTTGAAATGCAGCAGCAGATATTTACCCCGACGGCCAGCGGCCAGAATAGTTTGGCCTTGCAGCAGCGCCGGTAAATTTACCGGAAAAGGCCAGCGCAAACCCGCACGTCGCATTAGCACTTGCGTTACTTGCTGCCCTTCTAAATGGGGTGCGACACCGTGTCGGGTGACTTCTACTTCTGGGAGTTCTGGCATAGATAATTGTTTGCGTGTTTTGATGATTTAGGAGTGCACTTTAAATTGCAATGCAGTGCGATGGTGCGCAATGGAATCGAGATGGTTAAGTAAGCAATCCTGCCCCAAAGAGTCCGCGCCATTACAATTTGACACGAGAAGCTTCACCACGCAATAACGGCTTGAGCGTAAAATCAAGCATCATCAGTCAATCTTGGATAATGCTTTGAAAACTATTTTTGCATCTGTGGCTGAATCTGACAACGTCAAATCTGCTGACTCACTTACCTCACTTACTGCTCCAGCGTTTTTTTCAACTGCGGCGAATTTAACTGATTTGACTAATTCAGCGAACTTAATGAAGTCTCGTATTGTAACGGCTCTGCGCATAGTGACTGCCGGCATTGTGATGGCGAGTTTGCTTTCTGCATGTTCTGGTTTTTCTCCCTTAAATACTGCCACGGACGACGCGCATCAGGCCGCTGGAGCAAGTGCTGCGGCGCAAGCCGCCTTGGCGGCAGAAAATACCGACGATGGCAATTCTATGCCTGCAATTCAGGAGAACTTGCCCACAATCGCCTTAACCGATGAATTGCTGTATAAAATTTTGACCGCTGAAATCGCCTTCCAGCGGGGCAACTGGCAAGCTGCTTACGTCACCATACTCAGCGTCGCGCAGCAAACCCGCGACCCACGTCTGGCACGACGCGCAACTGAGATTGCGCTCACCGTAAAACAACCTGGCGAGTCATTGACCGCGATCCGGCTCTGGCGGGAATTATCTCCGAACTCTAGCGAGGCAACTCAGTATTACCTCGGCTTTATGGTGATGAATAATAATCTGGCTGAAATCCAAAACGTTTTCACGGAAAAACTGCGCACTGCCGATCCTAAACAATATGCCGTATTAATGCTGCAAGCGCAGCGCTTGCTCCTCCGTGCAAGAGATAAAAATGCCGCTTTCGATACACTGGAAGAAATTCTCGCGCCTTACAAAGATAGGCCAGAAGCCCATCTGGCGCTGGCGCAAGGTGCATATGCCCATGGTGACAACAAGCTTGCAGTCGCTGAGGCAGAACTGGTTTTGCAGGCAAAGCCAGACTCACAACTCGCCATCCTGACCATCGCGCAAGCGTCTAAACAAACTGATGCAATCAAGGCGATGGCCACCTTTCTAGAAAAAAATCCGCAAGCCAGAGATGTGCGTCTTGCGCATGCCAGCATGTTGATTGACTTACACCAGTTAGACAAAGCCACCCTGGAATTTGAGGAGTTGCTGAGAGATAAACCGAATGATGTGACCGTGCTATACACCTTAGGCATGCTCGCCATGGATAGCAAAAAACCTGGTCATAATCAAATGGCGGAACGTTATCTGACACGCTACCTCAACGAACTGAAAACCAACCCAAGCGAGGAACGGGATCCAACCCCGGCTTTAATCAATCTGGCACAAATCGCAATAGACCGTCAAGACTACGTAGCCGCAGAAACATGGTTAGCCAAAGTAGATTCTTACGACGGCAAAAACAGTGCCTATTTTGGCACCCAGATAAGACGCGCGCAATTGATAGCGAAGCAAGGCAAACTAAGCGAGGCACGCCAGTTTTTGCGCGATTACAAAGCTGGCAATGAGGTCGAGGAAGCACAATTGGCGCAAGTAGACGCGCAATTGTTGCGGGATGCCCGCATGCCAGCAGAGGCGACTACTGTGTTAAAGGACGCGCTAAAACGTTTTCCTGACAACACAGATTTATTGTACGACTACGCCATGTTAGCTGAATCCCAGCAAAAAACGGAAGAAATGGAAGTCGCCCTCAAACGTGTGATGGTTTTGGCGCCGAACAACCAGAATGCCTACAACGCATTGGGTTACTCGTTGGCAGACCGCAATATTCGCCTGGATGAAGCCTTGACGCTCATCGAAAAAGCGTCACAGCTTGCGCCTGATGACGCCTTCATTCTGGATAGCCTGGGCTGGGTAAAATTCCGTCTCACAAGATTAGATGAAGCAGAAGAAGCCTTACGTCGCGCCTACAAATTGCGCCCTGACGCTGAAATTGCCGCACATTTGGGCGAAGTGCTCTGGGCGAAAGGCTTAAAAGACGAAGCCCGCAAGTTCTGGCACGAAGCTAAAACAAAAGATGCCGATAACGAAGCTCTCAAATCAACATTGCAACGCCTGTCTGTGAAGCTTTAAAGTAAAGCTTTAAAGTAAAGCCTTACTTCAGCAGGCTTAAATGTATGAATGCGCGAACTTTAAATGTAGTTCAGCGCATCTCGCCAAACAATATACTCCCAGTGAGTACACTATAATTTACTTATATGACCCAAATAAAGTCTGGACAATCAGCACTATCAATCAGATACTCCCCTTTTTTATTGATTTTATTCAGCTTGTTTTTAAGCCTGACTTTATCCGGCTGCGCTAGCACACCACGTCAGACCAACGCGTCGCCAGACCGTCAATATCAAGAAAACCTGCAAATCAATGGCAGGATATCGGTGCAGTATCAGCAAAATGACAAGGAGCAAACCTTACCCGGCAGCTTTGAATGGCAACAGACTGCGACCAGTACCAATATCACTTTGCTGTCACCGCTAGGCCAGGTGATTGCAACGATTCAACAAACTCCAACGGGTGCAAGTCTGCAACAAGTTGGCAAAGCAACTCGTTATGCCAGCGACCTGGATAGTTTGCTCAATGATAGTTTGGGTTGGGCACTACCAGTCAGCGGCTTACGCGACTGGTTGCAAGGTTTTAGCCTCGACACACAAGGCAAACGGATCGCACTAAAAACGGATGACAATATCTTGCTCGATGCCGATGGATGGCATCTGCGCTACGTCACATGGAATCTGGATAGCACGCCCCTCTACCCCAAGCGTATCAACTTACAACGCAACTCTGTGCAAGCCGGAGAAATTGCGATCCGCATTGCGATAGAACAATGGACCTTGCAATGAGCGCAGCGATGAATGTTAAAAAGGTAAAAACAGCAATAGAAACAAGCATAATGAAACCCCGACGCCTCAGCAATTGCCTGGCACCGGCAAAACTTAATCTGTTCTTGCACATCACTGGTCGCCGCGCAGATGGCTACCACCTACTACAAACTGCGTTCCAGTTGATTGACTACTGCGATACGCTGGACTTTGAAGTCCGCGACGACGGCCTGGTTCATCGTACCAACGAGATTGCTGGGGTTCCTGCAGATACCGATTTAATCGTGCGCGCAGCGCGCCTGCTACAACATCATAGCCGCAGCACTTATGGCGCAAATCTGACGCTGACGAAAAAACTTCCCATGGGTGGCGGACTTGGTGGCGGCTCATCCGATGCAGCAACCACGCTGATCGCACTAAATCATTTATGGGAATGTAGGCTAACGCGGCATGAACTAATGGCGCTGGGCTTGCAATTGGGCGCCGATGTTCCGTTTTTCCTGTTCGGCCAAAATGCCTTTGCCGAAGGCATAGGCGAACAACTACAAGCTATCCACACACCAGAGCAATGGTTTGTGGTGATAGAACCCGGCGTCCAAGTACCGACACCAGCAATTTTTTCCGCCAAAGAGTTGACAAGGGATACGAAACCAATCAAAATAACGGACTTTTCCAGCCTATCAGAAATGATTTGGAAAAACGATCTGCAAACAGTTGCTTGTACGCTGTTCCCGCAAGTTGCAGCAGCCATTCAGTGGCTTAGCGCTTACGGCAACGCGAAGATGACCGGATCTGGTGCTTGTGTTTTTTGTGCATTTTCTGATGAGGCAAACGCCGATCAGGCGCTAAAACAAGTACCGCATCACTGGCAATCATGGAAAGCCAAAGCAATAAGTCAACACCCGATGGCTTATTTGCTGCAGACGTAAAAAAATTTGGTCTGATGTTGAAATCCCGCTAAAATAGCGGCTCAGAATTTGACACCAGATAAACGGTTGTGTAGGGGATTCGCCAAGTTGGTTAAGGCACCGGATTTTGATTCCGGCATTCGGAGGTTCGAGTCCTCCATCCCCTGCCATTAAATATAAAGCCGCCGCATACAATGTGCGGCGGCTTTTTTCAATTGTATCAGCAGTGTTTTTGCTAAAAGTTTAATTCTGAATTAGCAACTACGCTTGACCCTCAATCTAGCCGATAGGTCCCGCCATGGCAAACGCGCGCGCAAATGACAACATGATGGTTTTCACCGGAAATGCTAACCCTGCGTTGGCTGAAGGTGTTGTCAAACAATTGGGCATTCCTCTCGGTAAAGCAGACGTTTCTAAATTTTCCGACGGTGAAGTGATGGTCGAAATTAATGAAAACGTCCGAGGTAAAGATGTTTTCGTTTTGCAATCAACCTGCGCACCGACGAATGACAATCTGATGGAAATCATCTTGATGGTCGACGCTCTGAAGCGCGCATCTGCTGGCCGCATTACTGCGGCGATTCCCTACTTTGGTTATGCCCGCCAAGACCGCCGTCCGCGCTCTGCACGCGTAGCGATCTCAGCGAAGGTTGTTGCCAACATGCTAGAAAAAGCTGGCGTTGATCGCGTGCTGATTATGGATTTGCATGCAGATCAAATCCAAGGTTTCTTTGATATTCCAGTTGATAATATTTATGCATCACCGATTTTGCTGGGTGATCTAGTTGCCAAGAACTATGAAGACTTATTAGTCGTTTCACCCGACGTTGGTGGCGTGGTACGTGCCCGCGCGCTGGCAAAACGTCTGGGTTGCGATTTAGCGATCATTGACAAACGTCGTCCAAAAGCCAACGTATCAGAAGTCATGAACATCATCGGTGAAGTCGAAGGACGTAACTGCGTGATTATGGATGACATGGTCGATACTGCCGGGACACTGACCAAAGCGGCAGAAGTTCTGAAAGAACGTGGCGCGAAAAAAGTATTGGCTTACTGTACACATCCAGTATTGTCTGGTCCGGCAATTGACCGTATCTCCAACTCACCGTTGGATGAGCTGGTTGTCACCGATACCATTCCTTTGTCAGATGCGGCCAGAGCATGTAGCAAAATCCGCCAATTGTCTTGCGACAGTTTGCTGGCTGAGACTTTCCGCCGTATTACTAAAGGCGAATCCGTTATTTCTCTGTTCACGGATTAAGCACAATTTTCTGCGAGCTTGTTTTAAAACAAGCTCGTTTTTTCTGTGTCCCTGGTCGCGGGGACGCAAAACCGCAAGTTCAATCTTGCATTTTTTGGAGTAGCACCATGAAAGTAATCGCATTTGCACGCAAAGAGCAGGGGACCGGAGCGAGCCGCCGCCTGCGTATTGCTGGCCAAACACCAGGTATTATCTACGGCGGTACAGAAGCACCTGTCAGCGTCACTCTGGACCACAATGCTTTGTACCATGCATTGAAAAAAGAAGCCTTCCACTCATCCATTTTGGATCTGGAAGTTGATGGCAAAGCAGAAAAAGTATTGTTGCGCGACTTCCAAGTCCACGCATACAAACAATTAGTATTGCACGTTGACTTCCAACGCGTTGATGCAAACAAGAAAATCCACGTAAAAGTACCACTGCATTTCATCAATGCTGACGTATCTCCAGCAGTTAAGTTGTCTGCTGCAGTCATCAGCCACGTTGCTGTTGAACTGGATATCTCTTGCTTGCCAGCAGACTTGCCAGAATTCGTTGAAGTTGATCTGTCCAAGTTGGAAGCCGGTCAATCTATCCACGTTTCTAGCTTGGTATTGCCAAAAGGCGTTACAGCAATTGTTCACGGTGATGACGCGACTGTCGCTATCGCTGTTGTACCTGCTGGCGCTACAGCAGAAGAAGGCGAAGCAGCAGCGAAGTAATTCAATTCTGCCTGTCCCAAAAAGCCGCCTTCGGGCGGCTTTTTTATTGAATGAAATAGTATTTCTCTAAACTGAGGTTCTTGCAAAACGAAACACCGGAGAGTAATTTTATTGCGAGAAGCGCAAAATAGATGAGAAAGGAGCGGCCATTTCTGGCAAGATGAAAGTGACTAAACAACCATCTGCGCTCCGCTATGAATCCTACACAACGCCTGCTGATAATGCAACGCTGGAATTTACTGCAACACGATTTGCTACCGGAGATAAAACAGCAATGCGGGTCACTGACGCCGAAGCTGGAAAAATTGATTCATGTACTAGACTGGGTGCGCATCGAAGAATTTGTGTCGGACCAATGGCAAGGGATAGGACGCAAACCGCATGACCGTGGTGCATTGGCCAGCGCCTTCATCGCCAAAGCTGTGTTGGGGCTCAATACAACAGCGGCCTTAATAGAACGATTGACGATGGATCGCAGTTTAAAACGGCTGTGCGGCTTTGAGATGTGGAAAGAAGTTCCGAATGAAGCCACTTTTTCGCGCGCCTTTGGCGAATTTGCCCAAGCCAAATTAGCGGAGAAAGTGCACGAAGCGCTGATCAAGAGTTATTTAGGCGACAGCCTCATTGGACACATCAGCCGTGACGGCACGGCGATTGCGGCGCGCGAGAAGCCGAAGAAACACATGAAAGTTGTTTCCGTAGAAAAGGCCCAAAAGCAGCGCCGTGGACGGCCAAAGAAAGGCGAGATAAGGCCGCCAAAGGAAGAGAAAGTGACCAAGATAGGCTGGCAGTTGACGCAAACTTTACCGAGCATCGTCAATGCTTTACCCAAAGAGTGTGACCGCGGCACTAAATGCAATGCGCAAGGTTATAAAGTGAGTTGGAACGGCTACAAGCTGCATATCGACACCGCTGACTGCGGCGTTGCCATCAGTGCGCTATTGACCAGCGCCTCGGTGCACGATAGTCAAACGGCGGTGCCGTTAGCAACGATGACGGCCGCACGAGTAACGAATTTGTACGATTTGATGGATGCAGCGTATTGCAGTGAAGAGTTAAGGGCACACAGCAAAAGTCTTGGCCACGTGCCATTAATTGATCACAACGCACGCGGCGGGGAGAAGAAACCGTTCGCCCCGCATGAACAACAGCGTTATAAAGAACGCACGCAAGCTGAACGTACCAATGGCAGGCTGAAAGACGAATTTGGTGGCACGACAGTACGGGTGCGTGGTAGCGAAAAAGTGATGTCGCATTTGATGTTTGGTTTATTGGTATTGACCGCAGATCAGTTGATGCGTTTATTTACGTAACAGCTTTGCTTTTAAAGAGTCGAAAAAAACAACGTTTCCCAACGTTCATAGGGGCAGTGATGGTCACATAGGGATTGACACGCCATAAAACGATAATCCGGCACAAATTCATGTCACATGTGCCGCTTCAAACAAGAAAACCAATCGCAACAGTGGCCACACCCATGCTCGACTTTACTGGTTTGGGTATTTTGCAAGAAGCTCAACTAATAAAAATAATCCTGTCTGCCTGAATAAGAACGATCAAGTTAAAATCGATTATATTGAAACGCCCCAAGGACAATCCATGCGCGCTCCGCTACTTTTCCCAATGCCTTGCCCACTTCTATCAAATTCAACAAGCTTGTTGCGCGCATCACGTTTGGGATTAATCGTGCTGACGCTGGTATCAAGCATTACTACCGTACAAGCGCAATTCGTAACTAAAACCACTCGTATTAATCCCGTCGTCAAATACGATATTGGTTATGACATCGTCAGTCCAATCCATGCGCAGCATGGGATGGTGGCGAGCGAACAAGGCTTAGCAACGCAAGTTGGCCTAGATATGCTAAAGCGTGGCGGGAATGCGGTCGATGCTGCGGTGGCGGTTGGCTTTGCGCTGGCGGTGGTGTTGCCAAATGCAGGCAATATTGGTGGTGGAGGTTTTATGCTAATCCATGATGCCAAATCGGGTAGAGACATCGCACTGGATTTCCGCGAAATGGCACCCATCAAAGCAAGCCGCGACATGTATCTGGATAAAGCAGGCAAAGTCATTCCAGGCAAATCACTCTACTCGCATTTGGCGATTGGCGTACCTGGAACTGTCGCCGGATTGACGCAGGCGCTAAGTAAATACGGCACCATGAGATTATCAGATGTCATTGCACCTGCGATACAACTGGCAGAACAAGGCTTTGAGGTAAGTCCACATTTAGCCAGCATCCTCGACGCAGAATATGATCATTTGGGTGCGTGGGAATCAAGCAAAGCGATCTTTTTTAAAAATGGCAAACCTTTGGTCGCTGGTGAAAAATTAATCCAAAAAGATCTGGCTGCATCCCTCAAGTTAATTGCAAAAGAAGGCGCAAGTGCTTTTTATCAAGGGGCCATCGCAAAGAAAATTGTTGCAGAAATGGCGCAGCATGAAGGCATTATCAGTGCAGAAGATCTGAAAAATTATAAGGTCGTCGAGCGCGAACCCGTCAAAGGTAATTATCGCGGCTATGAAATCGTGTCCATGCCGCCACCCAGCTCAGGCGGCGTACACATCGTACAAATGTTGCATATTCTTGAACACTTTCCGATTAAAGAACAAGGCAGTAACAGTGCACAAAACTTACACCTGATGGCGGAGACCATGAAGCTCGCTTATGCCGATCGTTCTGAATATTTGGGCGACCCGGATTTTGTCAAAGTACCTATTAAAGCACTGACATCGCGCGCCTATGCTGATGAGTTATCAAAGAAAATTAATCCAGAACATGCAACGCCGTCCGATCAAATCAAGCCCGGTAAACTAGCGCCTTACGAAAGTGATCAAACTACCCATTTTGCTACAGCAGATCAGTATGGTAATGTCGTCGCAACCACCTACACGTTGAATCTGAATTTTGGTAGCGGCATCGTTGCTAGCGGCACCGGCATTACCTTAAATAATGAAATGGATGATTTCTCCGTAAAAGCGGGTGCTCCCAACGCGTTTGGATTACTTGGTGGCGATGCCAATGCGATTGCGGCATACAAGCGCCCGCTCAGCTCAATGTCACCGACAATTATTTTAAAAGACGGACAACCATTTTTGACCACAGGCAGCCCAGGTGGCAGCCGGATTATCACCACCAGTTTGCAAATTATTATGAATGTGATTGACCATGATATGAATGTTGCCGAAGCCAGCATTGCGCCTCGTATTCATCATCAATGGATGCCAGATCAATTGCGCGTAGAAAAAGGGATCAGCATCGATACCTTAAACATACTGGAGCAAAAAGGTCAGCATCTGAAATTGTCACCGACTATGGGTCGCACACAAACTATACAAATGAGCAATCAGGGATTTGATGGTTATTCAGATCCGCGCAATCCTGACGGAAAAACTTTGGGGTATTAAGGTCAAATTTAAATGCGTAGAAATTTAAACGGGTACAAACTAATCTGTGCGGCTTAAAGAAATGAATAGCTACGAGTATCGCTTATTTCTCCAGTTATTCAATATAAATACTCTCCCCAAGTATATTTTAGTTGTCCAGGTAATTACTGGACAATAAGCCATATTTATAAAAATAATAGGGGAGTATATTTATATCAGCACATAATCTTCGAAACCAAATCAAGTGTTACGCAAACAAAAAAAGGACGCCGAATTGCGTCCTTTTTTGCTATTTTCTAATCGAAAAAGCGACTAAGTCATCTGCTTACACTGGCGTCGGATCGGGTATGTGTTTGATCGCGTCATGTTGATGATTTTGGATTTTGTCTTTATGTTTAATGACTTGTCGGTCTAGTTTGTCGATGAGAGTGTCGATGGCGGCGTAGAGATCTTGTGCCAGGCTTTCAACATGAATATCTTTGCCACTGATGTGCAGATTAATGTCTGCTTTATGGCGTTTTTCCTTTTCTTTGAGCTTATCCACGGTCAGGATGACGGCGATATCAATTACTTGATCGAAATGCCGCCTGATACGTTCAAGCTTATTTTGCACATGTTCACGAATTGCAGGAGTTACTTCGAGGTGATGTCCACTGATGGTGAGATTCATACTACGCTCCTTGGTAATCTTACTTGTTACAAACATTTTATCTTAACTCAATTAATGTAAATTTAATCAGACGATGAATTGGCAGACTAATATTTAAATTATTTATTGAGCTAAATTATATATAGCAACATACGAGGATATTTCAAGAACAAGTTACAAAGATTTGCGCAGGCTTACTGGCGGGATTTTCAAAGCTTCGCGATATTTGGCGACTGTACGTCGCGCAATTACCATGCCTTGTTCTCCCAGCATGTCTGCAATCTTGCTGTCAGAGAGTGGGATTTTCTGGTCTTCTGCTCCTATCAACTGCTTGATGAGTGCACGTATCGCGGTGGATGATGCTTCCCCCCCTGCTTCCGTCGCGACATGGCTACCGAAGAAATATTTCAACTCAAACATACCATGCGGGGTCAGCATGTATTTTTGCGTCGTTACACGAGAAATAGTGCTCTCGTGTAAACCCAGTGTATCAGCAATTTCGCGCAACACAAGTGGTCGCATTGCAACGGCACCGTGCGTGAAAAAATTACGTTGTCTTTCAACTATCGCTTGTGAAACCCGTAAAATCGTATCAAAGCGTTGCCGCATATTTTTGATTAGCCAGCGCGCCTCTTGCAATTGGGAACCTAGCGTACCGTCACCACGATTTTGCTTCATGATGCTGGCATACATACTATTAACACGTAGCTTTGGCATCACATCTTGGTTGAGTAATACTTGCCAGCCGTTCACTGTCTTTCTGACGATCACATCCGGCACGACATAATCCGAAGCGGCCGCGGCAAATTCAGCACCCGGTTTGGGATTACATTGACGAATAACCACTTGCGCTTCGCGTAAATCCTCGTCATCACAATTGAGAATTTTCTTCAACTTATTAAAATCTCTTTGAGCGAATAAAGTGATGTGGTTCTCAACAATTTTTTGCGCCAGCCGACGCGTCACAAAAGGAATTTTAGGGAAACGTTTAATCTGCAAGGCCAGACATTCGGATACATTTCTGGCACCGACACCGCTAGGGTCAAAGTTCTGCAACATGTTCAGCGCAAAGGATAATTCTTCTGGCTCAACACATAACTCCAACGGCAAGCTGGCATGAATTTCTTCCAGTGTTTCCATCAAATAGCCATTGGTATCCAAGGCATCAATCATCAGCTCAATCAGAGCCCGATCTCGCGGCTCACGGATGTTCAGCCGCATCTGCTCCAGCAAATGATCTCTGAGGCTGGTTTGCGCTGCCTCTAATTGCGGACGTCCGTCATCTTCTTCTGACGATTTGCTGCCTTGAGGAACATCATCAAAGCTCCACTCTTCTTCATTCGCGCTGGTACTATCGGCAGAGGCAGCGACTTCGCTAAGGTCGGCATTTTCAGAACTGGCACTTGCTGTAGCAGCATCGCCATTCTTTTCTGGCGCGGCGAATTCAGTTTCAGAATTATTCGTAGTCGCACTGATGGCGCCGTCGGCAAGCAAGCGCACTGCATTATCCATAGGATCATCTACCCGCTCCAACATGGGATTGTCGGAAAGTAGATTTTCTAACTCTTGATGTAGCTCCAGCGTGGACAATTGCAGCAAACGGATAGATTGCTGCAATTGCGGCGTTAACGCCAAATGCTGTGACGTGCGCAGTTGCAGGCTTTGCTTCATCATCATATGGCTTCCCGCTACATGCGGAAATGCTCTCCCAAATAAACTCTGCGGACGGACTCATTATTGATGATGTCGTCGGGCTTACCTGCGGCAAGCACTGCACCTTGATTGATGATGTAAGCGTGATCACAAATACCCAAGGTTTCGCGCACATTGTGATCGGTAATCAGTACCCCTATCCCTCTATCTTTCAGGAAGCCCACAATACGCTGAATTTCAATCACGGCGATTGGATCAACGCCCGCAAAAGGCTCATCCAGTAAGACAAAACGAGGACTAGTTGCCAGCGCCCGGGCAATCTCTACCCTGCGACGCTCACCGCCGGACAATGACAGAGCCTGATTCTCTCGAATACCCTCAATCTGCAATTCAGCAAGTAAGGTGTCTAATTGTTGCTCAATGGCAGCCTTAGTCAGAAATTTACCTTCTGGATTTTTTTGCAATTCAAGTACGGCGCGGATATTGTCCTCTACCGATAACTTACGAAACACTGAGGCTTCTTGCGGCAAATAGGACAAACCCAACTTGGCTCTTTTATGTATCGGCAGGCGTGAAATATCTACGCCATCAATATTAATTTCACCGCCATCCGAGGTGACCAAACCAACAATCATATAAAACGATGTCGTCTTACCTGCGCCGTTAGGACCCAGCAAACCAACGACTTCACCGCTCTTCACATCCAATGACACATCGCTTACCACCTGGCGTGCGCCATAACGTTTTTGTAAACCTTTAATCGACAATGTACTCATCTTGTTATTTGACTTTTTTGTCAGATTTTGGCGCGATGAACAAGGTAGTCCGGCCAGAGCCAGGCACCGTTGTACCGGAACTATTATTCTCAGCGACAAAAAGATCGTTCAGGCTGTCGTAAGACAAATATTCACCCTTTTGTTCTTGAGTGACTACAGTCCCGTCGAGATATTTCACATCGGCTTTAGAAATAAATTTCGTAATCTCGGTTTTGTCATCATACTCAACCCTGTCAGCAACGCCCTCGACCCATAAATCAGCGCCGCCATCTCTTTTTTGGCGGAAAAACACCTGCACTCCCGGTGCTGAAAAAAGCACATAACTAGTACTGGTTGCCGTCTCAGTCATTACGGCACGAGCCGCTTTTACTATTAATGTCCCACGGATAATGATCACATCACCGGTCAACGTAGTTACATTCGTTTTACCGTTACGATCAGATCGGTCTGAGGTGATTGCTGTCATCTTTTGGCTATCTGCTTTCTCAGCAAACGCAGGGGAATGAGTCAACGACAGACTTGCAATTATCAATGCAAATGATATCGATGCTTGATGTTTGTATTTACGTTGATGTTTAAAAAATGTCATGAATATATCCTCATACTGTTACTTGAATTTGGCAACTGATCTACTGTTTTTTAGGCTGGATCTGAATTTGAACTTTACTTAGCAGATTTACTTCCTGAGTTTCATTATTGGCGAACATTCCGATCGCATGCGTTTCCGTATTTTGTGAAAAAAGACTCACTGCCTTGTCAGTTTTCATAATATTCAGATCAGGTAAAAGTAATAAATAGTCGGACTGCAACTCCATGTATTTTGTCGTTGGGCTCTCGGGTCTGGTTACCTTGGCGTGCCCAAATAAGTGAATTTCATCACTATCTCGCGGTGCTATTTTGACGGCTGTCTGCGCATTTTTTTGTTCGATTACCGCTTTGTCAGCTTGCATAAATAAAGGAGTTTTATTTTCGTCGAAGCTATTAATACGCGGCTGTGATATTTCAAAATTATCATAACGCGGACGATGAATTAAGCGATCACCCGAAATACGATAGTTCATTTTCCCCTTGTTTGGCAGCCGAATAAAATTGAAATTTTCAACATAATAATCAGGCTCAATTCTGGTTTGAAGATTTGAGGTATTTTGTACATCATGTTTGCGCATGACTTCTAAAACCCAAAAACTACACAGTACGACAATACC
The DNA here is from genome assembly GCF_034314085.1 of Undibacterium sp. 5I1. Classification (NCBI taxonomy): domain Bacteria; kingdom Pseudomonadati; phylum Pseudomonadota; class Betaproteobacteria; order Burkholderiales; family Oxalobacteraceae; genus Undibacterium; species Undibacterium sp. 5I1. Next base: position 4,254,982 of record NZ_JAVIWI010000001.1, on the reverse strand, counting down.
AAGAATCACAATGGATAGCCAAATCCGGAACCGGTCTAAAGAAATAAAGGTTTTCATATTAAAAAAGGCACTAAAGCCTGGTCGTATTTACCTTGAGCCTGCAATATAAAATCACAGACTTCGCGGACTGCGCCGTTACCGCCAGTAGCCCGCGTCACATAATCAACGCGGGAACGTACTTCGGCATGTCCATTCGGCACGCTGACGGCAAAACCAACTCGCGTTAACACGGGTAAATCGATTACATCATCGCCAATAAAACCGCAATACTCTCTTGCGATATTCAGTTCCATACACAACTCTTCAAAAGCAGATCGTTTGTCATGTATGCCCTGGCGCAAATGAACAATCCCCAAATCGGAAGCACGGCGCCCCACAATCGGCGACTGACGTGCGCTGATAATCGCGGTCTGAATACCAGCTTGTTGCAGCAGTCTTATACCTTGACCATCCAGCACATTAAAGCTTTTCATCATTTCGCCCTCAGGGCCAAAATGCAGGCTGCCGTCAGTCAAAATACCGTCCACATCAAAAATCATTAATTGGACTTGGGCTGCCTTGGCAACTCTATTTACTTTCAAGCTCTTCGCTGTCGTTGTCGTTATCGTTGCCGTCATCAAATCACCTTAGCACGAGTCAGATCGTGAATATGTAAAGCACCAACCAACTTGCCTTGTCCATCTGTCACCAGCAACTGATTGATTCTGTGTGTTTCCATAATCTCCACCGCCTCTACCGCCAGTTGCTCTGCGCGAATACTACGCGGATTTTTGTGCATGACTTCGGCAATCACAATTTTAGTAAAATCCTGAACACTCTCCATCAAGCGACGTAAATCACCATCGGTAAAGACGCCAACGACGCGCTGCTCAAGGTCAACTACGGCCGTCATCGCCATGCCTTTTTTGGTGATTTCCATCAACGCAACGGTCAATTTAGTGTCAGGCGTCACTTGAGGAATATCATCGCCGCTGCGCATCACATCACGTACATGCGTCAGCAAGCGTCGACCAAGCGCGCCACCGGGATGGGACCGGGCGAAATCTTCTTCACGGAAACCACGTGCGTCCAGCACCGCAACGGCAAGTGCATCGCCCAGCGCCAGTGTGACTGTTGTACTAGCCGTAGGTGCAAGGTTAAGCGGGCAAGCTTCTTTATCGACATGTACATTTAAATGTACATCTGCCAGTTTGGCCAGACCAGACGTTGGATTACCAGTAAGGGTAATCAATTTGACGCCTAAACGTTTAATGATAGGCGCAATCGCCATCAATTCCGACGCTTCACCTGAATAAGAGATGCCGATAAACACATCTTGCGGCGTTACCATGCCCAAGTCGCCATGCGCAGCTTCTGCCGCATGAACGAACAAAGCAGGCGTTCCGGTCGAGGCGAAAGTTGCGGCAATCTTGCGGGCGATATGGCCAGACTTGCCAATCCCAGAAGCGACGACCCGTCCCTGGCAATGCAACAGCAGATCGGTAGCCTGGGCGAATGCCGCGTAATCGTCAGAAAGCCGAGATTGCAGAACCTTAATGGCGTCTGCTTCTATTTGCAAAGTTTCACACGCTAGGCGCAGCGCACGACGCGCAAAGGCATCGCCAGAAGGAGCCGCTGGCGGGGTTTGTGATGGAATAAGGTTAAAAGTGCTCATCCCCAGAGTATAAACGAATTTGACTAAGCAAAAACTCTGCCAGTTACCATATGTTACCTATATCTAGCCAATACTTGCTTTTTGAATATTTAAATAAATTTTTATTATGAAGATAAAGGATAGTGATAACAGCAAAAGAAACCGACAAATTTTTATATTTGCGATCACCGCCACTAGGCACATACTTAATGAGTATTAATAATAGGACTTATGCAAAAAACAAAACCCCTTACGATAGAGGCACAGAGGAAGAACAAACAAAGGCAGGATTTCGCTGTTCTCCTGATTTTCTCTGTGCCTCTGTGTCTCTGTGGTGAGAGGTCTTGATGTTTTATGTTAGGCCATCTGATCCATGTGAATGGCAGCAAGTAACTTTCGGTTTTTACGTAAATCCTGAATAAATAAGAATTGATCGTTTTGATTTATCGTTTTGATTTAAAAAAAGATTAAGCAATAATGGTCGCATGACCGCACTTGACACCACCCTCCTCTTACTCGCCGCCTCCGTTCTGGGTGTCGTCGCTTTCCGTATGCTGCAATTGCCTCCGATGCTGGGTTATCTAGTGGTCGGTATCTTGATCGGCCCATTTGGTCTGGGGCTGGCAGAAGATAGTGCGGCCACGCATGAGCTGGCCGAATTTGGCGTCGTGTTTTTAATGTTTTCTATTGGGCTGGAGTTTTCGCGATCAAAACTGATGTCGATGCGCAGAACTGTGTTCGGGCTGGGTCTGGCACAAGTGCTGGTCACTATTGTCAGCAGCATGGGGATTGGTTTAGCCGCATCTTACTGGCTGCCCCAACATTTTAATATCAGTTGGGAAGCTGCCTTCGCGCTAGGCGGTGCACTGGCCATGTCGTCTACTGCCATCGTTTCTAAAATGCTGACCGAAAAACTGGAGCTGGAAAGCCCGCACGGCCGACAAATTATCAGCATTTTATTGTTTCAGGATCTGGCATTTGTCCCTTTACTGATCCTGGTACCGGCGCTGGCATCGCATTCCAGCAATTTGATTGAAGCTCTCGCATGGGCCAGCGGGAAAGCCGCTCTGGTCTTGTTTCTGCTGTTATTTGTTGGACAAAAATTAGTACGCGGCTGGTTTAGCATCGTTGTCAAACGCCGCTCGCAAGAACTCTTCATGCTTAATCTGTTGTTGATCACGCTAGGTGCAGCATGGCTGACTGAGCACGCGGGTTTATCCATGGCGCTGGGTGCCTTTGTCGCTGGCATGCTGATCTCAGAGACTGAATACAAGCATCAGGTGGAAGAAGACATCAAATCCTTCCGCGATGTCTTGCTAGGTTTATTTTTTATCACCATCGGCATGCTATTGAATTTACGCCTGGTGTTTGAGCATCCCTTACTCGTGTTGATCTTGCTGCTGGGACCGGTATTGCTCAAATTTTTACTGATTACCGGTCTTGCCAAACTATTTGGCAGCACAGGCAGCGTCGCGTTGCGTACCGGTTTGGGATTGGCACAAGCGGGGGAATTTGGCTTTGTCTTATTAAATCAGGCTGGCGGTTTGCAACTGCTTGATCCGCTGTTATTGCAATTAATACTGGCGTCAATGGTGTTGTCGATGCTGGCATCGCCTTTTATTCTGGCCAAATCTGACGCCATCGTGATGAAGTTGTCCGCTAACGAATGGATGATGCAATCGCTGGCACTGACCCAAATCGCTGCCCGCACCATGAGCACCAAGCGGCATGTCATCGTGGCTGGTTTTGGTCGTAGTGGGCAAAGTCTGGCACGCGTGTTGACCGAGGAAAATATTGACTACTACGCACTCGATCTGGACCCAGATCGCATCCGCGAAGCTCAGACTGCCGGTGCCAATGTATCGTATGGCGACGCAGCTCGGCGCGAAAGTCTGATCGCCGCCGGCATCAAACGCGCCGCCTCGTTGGTGATTACCTACAAAGATACTCAATCCGCATTAAAAATCTTGCATCTGGTGCAAGAACTCAATCCCAGCCTGCCAGTGATTGTGCGTAGTCATGACGATAGCGACATCAATAAATTACGCGAGGCCGGTGCAACCGAGGTCGTGCCAGAACTGATGGAAGGCAGCCTGATGCTCGCCTCGCATGCCCTGGTACAGCTTGGTGTGCCGCTGCGCCGTGTAGTACATCGGGTGCAGGCTGCGCGTGAAGAACGTTATGAATCTTTGCGCGGTTATTTCCACGGTGCCAGTGACGCTGCTGACGGACCAGAAAACATGCAAATTCGTTTGCACACGATTGTTCTGGGTGAGCACGCCAATGCCGTCGGTAACACCTTAGATAAATTAGATCTGGAGAATCTGGATGTAGATGTCACAACGGTGCGCCGTGGCAAGACGCGACTAGAACAAGATCAAGGGAAAAATAGGGGCATCATTTTGCTGGCAGGTGATGTCATCGTGGTACGCGGTACGGCAGAAGCTGTCGCTAGAGCAGAGCAACGGCTGTTAAAATAGCGGGCATTTTTATGTTTGCTCTATCAATTGCTACTTCGGCAATTTGCATCATTCAACCCATTTAAGAAGGCAAGCTGTGATGTTCAATCCATCCGACTATATTAAAGAACATATCCGCACTGTGGAAAACTGGCCACAGCAAGGCGTTATGTTTCGTGACATCACCCCTTTGCTACAAAATCCCAAAGTATTCAGGGTGCTGATCGACATGTTTGTACATCGCTATATGGATGAAAAACTCGATGTCGTCGCTGGTCTGGATGCCCGTGGTTTTATCATCGGATCGGTGCTGGCTTATGAACTCAATCTGGGTTTTGTGCCCATCCGCAAAAAAGGCAAACTGCCCTTCCACACGGTATCCGAGCAATATGAATTGGAATATGGCAGTGCCACGGTAGAACTGCACTCTGACGCCTGCAAACCTGGTGACCGCGTCGTGCTGATTGACGATCTGATCGCCACTGGCGGCACTATGATGGCGGGTAAAAAACTATTGGAACGTCTAGGCGCAGAAGTCGTCGAAGGTGCGGTGATTGTCGATTTGCCAGAACTGGGCGGATCAAAACTGATTCAGGCTAGCGGCATGCCTTTGTATACCGTTTGTAATTTTGATGGTCATTAAGCAAATCAGGAAAATGCCGGGTTGCTATTGTTGTAATCAACAACGCTGAGCAAACCGTCAACACAAAAAAAGAGCCAATTAATTTGGCTTTTTTTACATTTAAAACACATTGCCCAGTTAGATCAAATAATATACTGCACCATGTATTTTTAAGTTGTCCAGAGAATTGCTGGACAATAGGCTATATTTTAAAAAATTAATGGGGAGTATATGAATTCCTTCTGCATTACCTGCCTTGTCAGCTAGCCCAAAACAAGCCCAGCCAACACCTGCTAAAACGCATCAGACATCGGCTTGCCGTACATGCGCGGGAATCCGCGGATGAATAATCCGGAACCATAAAGGCGGACAAAACGCCAGCACCACCATCGCCCCATAACCGCCCGGTAATTGCGGCGCCTCTTCAAAATGGCGCAACTCCTGGTAGCGTCGAGATGCGTAGGCATGATGATCAGAATGCCGCGCCAGATTCATCAAAAACCAGTTCATCAAACGATAGCTGGAATTCCATGAATGCTCTGGACGAACACGCTCATAACCGTTTTCAGTGCGTTGCCGGGTCAAGCCGTAATGCTCGACGTAATTGATCGCCTCCAGCTCACAAAACGCCACGACAGCCTGACCGACAAAAAAACACACACCAGCCCAACCAAAGAGTAAAAACGCTGCCGCAGCAAACACAGTAGATACCGCAGACCAAAGCAATACCTCATTGCGCCAGGCGGACAGTCCACGTTTTTGAAGACGATTTTTTTCGAGTCGCCAGGCATTCAGAGTGTTGTGCCAGACCGCTTGTGGAATAAAGCCATACACCGTTTGCCATAACTTGGCGGACGACGCGTCCTTAGGGGTAGATACGTTCACATGATGTCCATACACGTGCTCAATTTTAAATCCGCCATAACAGACGGAAGACAACAAGATGCCACCAACCCACTGCTCTAAGCGCGTTGGTTTATGGATCAACTCATGCGCCACGGTGATCGCCAAAATCCCCGATACGGCACCGACTGAAAAGATCCAGCCCAGCTTGCCGATCCAATTAAAATCCGTCGTCGTGAACACATGCAAACCCCACCACAGCGACAATAATTGCACCGGCAATGCAGCCAGCGCAATCCACCGATACAGAGCTATATGGCGCACGTTCTCCTCAGGCTGTGAGGTATCTTGACCAACCACGTAATCGATCAGACTCAAAACCCCATACATCACAAAAAAAGGCCAGAACGCAAATAGATTCGGCATCTCCAGAGCACGACCAAATCGCCAGGCATCAAACAAAGACATCGGCACCAACAGGATCAAAAAAAAGCGCAGCGGCCAGATCCAACGCGCAATGAGCGAGGGAGATTGAGCAGGTAAAGATGGCTGTTGGGTCGTCATAGCAAAAACTTTCAGTCGTCGATCAATTAAAACAATATAGCAGGTCAATTAGATTGTTGATGTTGCGATGCATCACGCATGAATAGAATGAATCAGAGGCAAAAATCCAGTGTCTTTGGATTAATACCCATCGAAATATATTCCCTCAACGCCTACTGCGCCAAAACACAATTCTGAATAACCCCGACCTAGACTAGAAACTGATCACCAAGCTTATCGACAATTATTTTTCTTAAAATTGTGACATCAGCACCGTCAAACTGACCCGCAACTGGCAGCGCAAAGTACAGACGTGGCATTCCAAGTGCGCTATACTTCAGCCAATCCGAGGAGCGTTGCGACGAAATCTTGCTATTTCGCCAGGCTTGGATGTTCAACACTGCAACTGCGCTCACGTTACTTTTTTCACTTAGAAAGGAGGGCGTGATGAACGCCACCACCATGACTACCGCAGCCGCCACACCTGTTTCAAACTCAGCAGCAAAATCCACTCAAGACTTTTTCGTCGCCGATATCAGCTTAGCTAGCTGGGGTCGCAAAGAAATCCAGATCGCAGAAACAGAAATGCCAGGTCTGATGGCAATTCGTGAAGAATTCGCTGCCAGCCAGCCATTAAAAGGTGCGCGCATTACTGGCTCCCTGCACATGACAATCCAGACTGCGGTACTGATCGAAACGCTGAATGCACTCGGCGCCCAAGTACGCTGGGCTTCCTGCAATATTTACTCCACTCAAGATCATGCTGCTGCGGCAATCGCTGCGGGCGGCACGCCGGTATTCGCATTTAAAGGCGAAAATCTGGATGAATACTGGGATTTCACACACCGTATTTTTGACTGGACCGACGGTGGTTATTCCAACATGATTTTGGATGACGGCGGCGACGCAACATTGTTGCTACACCTCGGTACACGTGCAGAGAAAGATATTTCTGTTCTGTCAAACCCGGGGTCAGAAGAAGAAATCTGCCTCTTCAATGCCATCAAATCCAGGCTTGCAACTAATGCTACCTGGTACTCCAAACGTCTGGCAGCCATCAAAGGCGTGACAGAAGAAACGACCACTGGTGTGCACCGTTTGTACCAGATGCACAAAGAAGGCAAACTCGCTTTCCCAGCGATCAACGTCAATGATTCAGTCACTAAATCCAAGTTCGACAATTTGTACGGTTGCCGTGAATCTTTAGTCGATGGCATCAAGCGCGCAACTGACGTCATGATCGCCGGTAAAGTAGCCGTGATCGCTGGCTATGGTGACGTGGGCAAAGGTTCGGCACAAGCAATGCGTGCACTATCTGCACAAGTCTGGGTGACGGAAATCGATCCTATCTGCGCATTGCAAGCAGCGATGGAAGGCTATCGTGTTGTGACCATGGAATATGCGGCGGAACACGGTGATATTTTCGTGACGACGACCGGTAATTACCACGTCATCAGCCATGCTCACATGCTGAAGATGAAAGATCAGGCAATTGTTTGCAACATAGGCCACTTCGACAATGAAATCGACGTCGCCGCACTCAAGCAATACACCTGGGAAAACATTAAGCCACAAGTCGATCACGTGATCTTCCCTAGCGGTCGTCGCATTATCTTGCTGGCCGAAGGTCGTCTGGTCAATCTGGGTTGCGGCACTGGTCATCCATCGTATGTGATGAGTTCTTCTTTTGCGAATCAAACCATCGCACAAATCGAACTGTTCTTAAACAATGACAAGTATCCGGTTGGCGTCTACACATTGCCAAAACATCTGGATGAAAAAGTCGCTCGCCTGCAATTGAAAAAACTTAATGCGCAGTTGAGTGAGCTGACAGATGAGCAAGCAGCATATATCGGCGTCAGCAAAAATGGCCCTTACAAGCCAGAGCAATATCGTTATTAATAAGAAGATTTAGTAGAATGCAATAGCCCGTCACCAGTTTGTTGGGGAGGGGCTATTTTTAATACTACTTCTGTTTTTCAATTCGCCATCACACTGGAGAACCCATGCGCCTGCTAGCCACCTGGATCATCAACGGCCTCGCCTTACTTGCCCTACCCTACCTTATGCACTCGGTGTCGATTGACAGCTTTGTTACCGCACTGATTGTTGCCTTGGTATTGGGTTTTGTGAACGCCATCATCCGCCCTATTCTGCTGATTTTGACACTGCCAGTCACTGTGCTGACGCTTGGCCTATTCATCTTCATCATCAATGGTCTGATGTTTTGGGGTGTCGCCAATTTAGTTGATGGTTTCCATGTCGCTGGTTTCTGGTCAGCTGTGGGTGGCGCATTGTTATATAGCGTGATCTCTTGGACGCTCTCCACCTTACTGTTTAAAAAATAATGTCCGAGCACAATTTCAGTATCGAATTTTTCCCGCCTAAAACAGCGGAAGGCGCAGAAAAATTGCGTGTTACACGTGCCAAACTGGCAGAGTTGCAACCTAAATATTTCTCAGTCACCTTTGGCGCTGGCGGTACCACGCAACAAGGTACGCTGGATACGGTGATCGATATCCGCAAAGAAGGTTATGCCGCAGCACCACATCTGTCTTGCGTCGGCGGCACCCGCGATTCTATTCGCGATATTCTCAAACAATATCAGGCCAATGACATCCATCGTCTGGTCGCCTTACGTGGCGATTTACCCAGCGGTTATGGTGCAGCAGGTGAGTTCCGTTATGCCAATGAGTTGGTGGAATTTATTCGTGCAGAAACCGGTGACTGGTTTCATATCGAAGTTGCCGCTTATCCAGAAATGCACCCTCAAGCACGCTCGCCACAAGATGATTTACAAAGCTTTGTGCGCAAGATCAACGCGGGGGCAAACGCGGCGATCACTCAGTATTTTTATAATGCCGATGCCTATTTTCAGTTTGTAGAACTGGCACAAAAAGCGGGCGTTACCGCACCGATCGTGGCTGGCATTATGCCCATCACGAACAGCAGCCAGCTGATGCGCTTCTCAGAAATGTGCGGCGCAGAAATCCCACGCTGGGTGCGCTTAAAACTAGCCAGCTTCGGCGATGACACGGCCTCCATTAAAGCCTTTGGTCTGGACGTGGTAACGCACTTGTGCGAACGCTTGCTGGCAGGCGGTGCCCCTGGCTTGCATTTTTATTCGCTGAATCAGGCGGCGGCGACGACTGCGATTTGGCAGCGCTTGGTTTAAGCGGGGTTTTCTAAATGGTCTAAAGACGCTGGCACGCCAATAATCTTTATTCAGTGGATGCAATTAAACGCTGCATAAATTGTTCGCATTGCGCTAATTGGTCCAGTTCTACATACTCATTCGGAGTGTGAGCCTGCTCAATACTTCCAGGGCCACAAATCACAGTTGGAATACCCGCTTGTTGAAATAGGCCGGCCTCTGTTCCATACGACACAGCACCGTTTGGTGCGTTGCCTGCCAGGCGTGCTGCTAGCTGCACAATCGCATCAGACTCTTGCATTTGCAAACCAGGTGCCGATGCCAGCCATTCAAAATCAATCCGGGCTAGCGGCTCTACTGCTAACATTTGCGGTAACAAACCTGCCGCATAGTCTTGGATTTCTTGATACAAGTTTTCCGCTTTCATCTCTGGCAAGGTGCGTGCTTCAAATTGAAATTCGCAATCGCGCGGCACGATATTGGTTGCTAGGCCACCGCGCATCAATCCGGTTTGTAAGGTGCTGTAGGGAACTGTATAGGCATTATCGCGTTGCTCTTGTTTTGCTAAACGATCAGCGATATCACGGATATAGACGACAATTTTTGCCGCATATTCAATCGCATTAACACCTTGCGTGGTGTAGCTGGAATGTGCTTCGCGTCCACGTACGCAACAACGAAACCGATGAGTACCTTTGTGAGCGATGATGGGCTGCATTAACGTGGGTTCACCAACGATGCATGAGGCTGGCTTAAGACCGATCTCCTCCAGATCACGGATCAGGCTGCGCACACCCAGACATCCGACTTCTTCATCATAGGACAAGGCAAGATGCAAGGCAGTATCTTTGTCCGCTGCGAGGTAGTGTGGCACTGCTAATAGCGCCGCCGCAATATAGCCCTTCATATCCGCGGATCCCCGCGCGTAAACCCGACCATCTTTAATCGTGGTGACAAAGGGATCGCTATGCCAGTCTTGCCCCTCTACAGGCACCACATCGGTATGACCAGACAAGATAATGCCGGGCTTTTTTCCCTCACCGATCGTTGCGAATAAATTGGCTTTTTTGCCAGTGCTGTCATAAGTTAAACGTGACTCCACACCGTAGTTTGCAAGATAGTCCTTGACCCAGAAGATGAGCTCAAGATTTGGATCTTTCGACATTGTTTTGAAAGAAACCAGCTGCCCTAATACATCGAGCAAATTGGAAGAGGCTGTTAAGGTGGTTGTCATAAGATTTTCTCTGCGGCGGTATGATTTTGGGCTTTAGTATTAGTGTCAGATTCTTATCTGTTGAGGACTTACGCAAAATTGTCCCAGTAAGACACTGCAACGCAGCTGAGGCGGTTTTGCATATCTCCTGTCTCAATTGTATTTTATACAGGAAAAATATCTTCCTTAGTACCCAAACGTTTACCGGGATTTTTTTGCTCTAAAGCGAGCAATGCGGCTGAATGATCGGCACCGGGCAAGCTGCCCAAAATACTGCGATATATTTCAGCAATCAGTTCTGTCACGGGCAATTCAAGCTCAGCAAGTTGCGCGGCCTTTCGGATATTTTCCATATCTTTTGCCTGACTTTTTACTTGCCCGCCGGGTAGAAAATTACGCTCCAACATACGTTGTCCATGTACCTCTAAAATCCGGCTCTCAGCAAAACCGCCCCGCAATGCATTGCGTACCGCAGCAGGATCGGCTCCGCCAGCTTGTGCTAACAATAATGCCTCTGCAACGATGCTAATGGTGCCGCCAACAATTAACTGATTACAAAGTTTAGCTAACTGCCCGGTACCCGGCGGGCCAACACGAGTAGGCTTCCCCATCACGCTAAGAATAGCCCGAACACGAGCGTAATCAGCCTCATTCGCACCAGCCATAATCGCCAAAGAACCCGCTTTTGCACCGATCACCCCACCGGAGACTGGTGCATCTATAAAGCCTAACTTTTTATCACGTAGTACTTGATCGAATTGCTGTGCCTCTGCTTGTTGGGTAGAACTCATATCTATCCAAATTTCATCACCACACAATGCAGGCAAAGTCTGTTGGATCATATCCGCGACGATATTCCCTCTTTCCAGCATGCTGATAACGATATTAGCTTTATGACAGCCATTGATGGCGGCCAATGGCGTCTCAGCGATATCGGCCCCTAGCGCACCTAAGGCGCTACATTTGCTGCTGGTGCGATTCCAGACAGTCAATGGATATTCTGCTTGTATAAGGCGTGTGGCCATCGGCTTTCCCATCAAACCGATCCCTAAGAATGCAATACGAGGTTTTGTCATATGAATTGTTGGTTGACCTATGATTTGAGAATGCGAATGAGCCTAAACGCCGAATCTCTTTATACTGCAATATTGGATAAGCTTGCTAAGGTCTGTTATTACTCAAGCCGGGAGTGCGAATAAGTGATAACAGACCCTAATTGGTACAATAGCAAAAATTCTCTTTTTTTATTATTTAATAAGGCATGGTTTTATGAAATCATCTGCAAAAAATTCGCTGTTATGCGCCTTGGTCATTTTATCAACCCAAACGCTGGCACATGCCGTGGATTCGGCGTCATTAGAATTCGCAACAGGAAATAAAACAAAAATGGTACGCGGCGGTGCTCAATGGAACTGGGATCAGCAATGGTTTAAATCTAACGGCACCAATCTCAGTGGTTATTGGGATGCGACCCTAGCTGACTGGCAAGAAAATAATTATCAGGGACATGGCGTAAAACAAAGTCTGATTGATGCTGGCATAACACCTGTTTTCCGTCTGCAAAACGATAGTAAAAAAGGACTTTATGGAGAAGCCGGTATCGGCTTACATATGTTGTCGGAGATATATGACAATAATGGCCGGACATTTTCGACGAATTTCCAATTTGGCGACCACATTGGCGTAGGTTACGTACTCACCAATGGTTGGGACATTGCTTTTAAGATTCAACATTATTCAAACGGTGGCGTAAAACATCCAAACCCCGGCGTCAACTTCGCAGTAGTCAAAGCCGGCTACGCATTTTAAGCTGATAGACAATACGGCAAAATAGCCAGTCTGGTAGGACTTACACAAACCGCACCAGCTTCGATGCTGCACCTTGGCGGGACAATTTTGCGTAAGTCCTATTCATTCTATTGATTACTTCATTAGCAACTTGCATGAATTAATTACCACTCACCCCAGCTGCGACCGATACCTACTATGTCTGACGAAATAAACCAAGATAGTGACACTAAAACCCAAGAGCCACGGCTGTGGCGTGATAAGGGCTGGACTGCGCGCGTAATCAAGAACGACGATGATGAAGGTTGGGCGGTGGCGATGATCAAGGATGGTGAGCCAGAGCCTGCGCTCGTCGGTCCATGGACCATGGGACGCGATAAAAAAAATCCTAAGCCGCTAGATGCGAACGCATTTGGGACGTTGGTAAAAACCGCATCCGAAGTCATTCGCCGTCACGAGCAACAATTGCATGCCATTTTGCACAAGAGTCTGATGGTCAGCACCGACACGGCTGACTTTAAAATTAGTCTGGATATCGTGCCGGATGACGACGATCCCTATGCGATGCTCAGCGCACATGATGCGGATAACACGGAACTTGCCAAAGTGCGGGTTGCGCCGACATTTAAGCTAACGAAAGCCAGCGCAACAACCTGGATAGAAAACGAATTTCGTAAGCCTGATTAATCAGACGCTCAGCTTGAGTCTGAGGGCGCTATTAATCAACTGCATAATCAACTACCTAGCAACTACCTAGCAACTACCTAGCAACTGCCCAAGTAATTGCCTAAGCAGCTACCATATCCGCTAAACGAAAACCACCGATACGAATGATCTGCTCCAGACATTCTTGCATTTCGGTGGTCTGATCTGAGGCTAAGCGACGCGTAAAATGCGCGATGATACTTTGCCGGTCATGTCCCCGCACTGCGATCACAAACGGGAAACCAAATTTTTCGTTGTACGCGCTATTCAATGTTTGCAGCTGGTCAAATTCTTCAGCACTGCATTGATTTAAGCCCGCGCCGCTTTGTTCCCGGGTTGATTCTGCTGACAGTTCTCCGCGCACTGCCGCTTTGCCAGCCAGCTCTGGATGGGCGCGTATCAAGGCTAATTGCATATCGAACTCCGCGCTGCGTACCGCGTCTGCCATCGCGCTGTGCAAATCATTGAGTGAGGCAAACGGACGATGTGGCTCTGCCCGCTCTGCCACCCAGGGCGAGTGCTCAAAAATGCCGCCGAGCAGCCGGATAAATTCAGCACGGTCCATGTGGTTTAGTTCTGCGAGTGAGATTGTTGTGGGCATGATGATCGTAATATTTACGTTTATTTCTAATTTATTTCTGATTTATTTCTGATACGGATGCTGTGCCATCCAATGCTGGGCGATATCAATGCGGCGGCAAATCCACACCTTGTCATGCATCTGCACATAATCTAAAAATCGCTGTAAGGCGCGGAAGCGTCCGGGACGACCAAGCAAGCGGCAGTGCATCCCGATCGACAGCATCTTTGGTGCATTGAGGCCGTAAGGATCGCCTTCGGCATAGAGCACATTAAAGCTATCTTTTAGATATTGATAGAAATGATCGCTGGTGTTAAATCCTTGTGGCGTGGCGAAACGCATGTCATTACTGTCGAGGGTGTACGGCACGACCAAGTGTGGTTTGCTGCTGCCATCGGAGACGGTGACATCAGTCCAGAACGGTAAATCATCGCCGTAGTAATCCGAGTCATAGGCAAAGCCACCATGCTCTACCACCAGCTTGCGCGTATTCGGGGAATCGCGTCCGGTGTACCAGCCCAGCGGCGCGCTGCCGGTCAGCGTGCGCATAATCTCGACCGCCTGTTGCATGTGCTCGCGCTCTTTAGCTTCTTCCATATGCTGATAATGAATCCAGCGCAAACCGTGGCAAGCAATCTCATGACCCAGCTCACCAAAAGCTTGAGTCACGTCAGGATGGCGTTGCAATGCCATCGCGATACCAAATACGGTGAGCGGCAGCTTACGTTGTTCGAACTCGCGCAAAATCCGCCAGACACCCGCGCGGGAACCGTATTCGTAAATCGATTCCATCGACATATGCCGCGCTTCATAGGCAGCAGCGCCAACGATTTCGGATAAAAATTGTTCCGAGGCAGGATCACCATGCAGTACACAATTTTCACCGCCCTCTTCATAATTCAGCACAAACTGGACAGCAATCCGCGCTTGTTGTGGCCATTGCGCATGAGGCACGTGACGGCCGTAGCCGATTAGATCACGTGGATAGGTACTTTCACTCATTTTTAATATACTCCCCATTATTTTTATAAAATATGCTCTATTGTCCAATGATTATTTGGACGATTAAAATATACCTACTGGGGTATATATCTAAGCAGAGCGAGATTTTCCTAAGGCAGCGCGCAGGTCAAAGCCTTTATCCGCTTTCTTTTGTGTCCGGCAAGCACACTGCTCCAGATGGTGTGCCATGGCGTGCAATGCGGTAGCGCGATCTTTTTGTTCCAGCGCCGAGATCACATTTAAATGTTCATCAAAGGAGCAGGGTTGTGCGCTGGCAGGTGCGCCGGACGCCTCCAGACTGGAGATCAAGAGTGTGGTTCGTGATACCAGCCGACGCAGCATATCGACCAACAACTGGTTACCACTCAGCTTCGCTAGTTCAATATGAAAATCCGCTGACAACCGGATCCAGAGTGAGCGATCGCCCTGCATGTAAGCGGCACGCTCACGCTCCACCATCTCGCGCAGCGCTGTTAATTGTGTGGCTTTGTCATGACTGGTCGATTGCACAATTTTTTCTAGCACCAGTTGCTCCAGACTCTGGCGTAATTCAAACATGTCTTGCGCCTCTTGCTCGCTGGGACTGGCGATAAACGCACCACGGTTAGGCTCCAGATCAACCAGACCATCGGCGGCTAACTGACTTAAAACTTTCCGCACGCCGTGGCGGGCGAGCTGATATATCTCGGCGAGCGATTGTTCTGCCAGTTTGGTCTTGGCAGGCAGACGGTGCTCCATAATGGCGTCGTAGATCTCGCGGTACATACGTTCTTCCGCTGGCTGATCCGTTGTGGCTGACTTGCCGTCTAGTGCGGCAAGCTTGAGAGTGTCGTTCATGGTTTTACTTAGGATCGGGATGATCGGTTCATTAAAATATAGATTGTCGACAATTACAAGCGATTTTTAATGACAAAAAGAGTTGGGTGCTGAATTTCAGTAATTCATCAACGACTCATCAGCATCCGCAATGACTGCGACGGCTGGGCGAAGTGATTAAAACCCAATTGCATCGCCAAAAGAACCAGCACAATCCGGCATTTATTTTAAAATCTGTTTGACAGCCAGAAATTACCTCCCTACTATTGTCTACAATATTGTATTTTTTTGTTGTCAATATTTTCAGGCGATCCGCATTTTTATTCTCTCTATTGACCGGCACCATCGATAATAAAGAGCAATAAAATCAGTCGCCATCCCGACACTTCGATAATAGAAGGTCGCTCATCAGTTTCAGCTCGTTTTCAGGCCAATTTTTAGCCCAGTTTTCAGGCCTGCTTCAACCAGCAAGAGCGCCCCCAAAGCTAGTGTTTTAATCGTGAAGGAATCAGGATGGGACACATCATGGGACGTATAACTACCCACGTACTAGACACCGCACATGGCAAACCCGGTCAGGGCGTTGCCGTTCAACTCTATCAAATCAAAGACGGGCAACGGCTGGTAGTTTGTTCCGTGCAGACCAATGCCGACGGTCGTTGCGATCAGCCTTTGCTGGAAAGTGATGCGCTCAACACCGGCGTGTATGAGATCGATTTTGATGTCGGCAGTTACTTCCAAAAAATGGGCGTCAACTTGCCAGAGCCTAGCTTCCTTGGCGTAGTGACATTGCGCTTTGGCGTCGCACATCCGCAGCAGCATTATCACGTTCCGCTGGTGGTGACGCCATGGAGTTATTCTACTTATCGCGGTAGTTGAGCCTAGGATTTGCGGCAACAATTTGAGGCAACGAATTGACATTGCATCGACTCGATTGAACTACCTCAATTTGTATATTTAGACTGAACTCACTCAAACCAAACGCCAATCACTAAGATTCAAACAAGGGAAGCTATAAAGCATGGAAGCATATTTATTAGAGTGGGCCAATCTGCTGCTACGCTGGCTGCATGTGATCGTCGCGATCGCGTGGATAGGCTCGTCGTTTTATTTTGTCTGGCTGGACAATAGTTTAAAACCGCCGGTGGATGAGCAATTAAAAAAACAAGGTGTCGGCGGCGAACTGTGGGCAGTGCACGGGGGCGGCTTTTATAACCCACAAAAATATACTGGCACACCACCCAAACTGGTCGACGATTTACATTGGTTTTATTGGGAGTCGTATAGCACTTGGTTGTCGGGTTTTAGCTTATTTTCTCTGCTGTATTTGTTCAACGCAAAAACCTATCTGATTGATCCGAGAGTTGCTGATCTGACGCCAACGATAGCGGTCGTATTGGCGCTCGGATTTTTGGTTTTGGGCTGGATCGTTTATGACTTACTGTGCAGGGCGTTGAATCAAAATAGTCGTCTATTATCGGCGCTGGTGGCGGCGTATGTGCTTGCTGCTTCATGGGGTGCCTGTCATTTATTTTCTGGCCGTGCTGCCTTCCTGATCATCGGTGCCATGATTGCCACGATCATGAGTGCGAATGTATTTTTTGTGATCATTCCCGGGCAGCGCAAAGTCATCGCCGCGATGCGCGCGGGCGAGCCGGTGAATCCAATCTACGGTCAGCGCGGCAAACAACGCAGCGTCCACAATACCTACTTCACCCTACCTGTCTTGTTTGCGATGTTGTCCAACCATTACAGCATGACCTATGCCAGCGAGCATAATTGGCTGGTGCTGGTATTGATCATGGCCGCAGCCGTGTTGATACGTCAGTTTTTTATTCTGCGGCATAAGGGCAATACCAACTATGTATTTCCTGTTGCAGCGATTGTCATCTTGGCGGCAGTCGCAGCATGGATTGCGCCAAAACCTGCTGCTTTGGTAGCTACACCCACAGCTTCGATTGGGACAACTGCAGAGCCTGCATCGAGTGTCAAAGTCGATACAGAGTTTGCACAGGTTCAGCAGATCATACAGTTACGCTGTATCCAATGCCATGCAGCCAAACCTAGTCTGATGGCGGTGGCGCCGAAAGGACTGATGCTGGATGATCCCGCGCAAATCAAAGGTAAAGCGCAACTGATTTATCAGCAAGTGGTGCAACAGAAGATTATGCCGATGGGGAACATCACTAATATCACCGATGCCGAGCGTGCAACGATTGCGCACTGGGTTGAAAACGGCGCGAAGTGACGACTACCATTATGCGATCAAACATTAGCCCTATTTATTAAAACTAGGACTTACGCAAAATTGTCCCAGCAAAGCGTAGCGACGAAGACAGTACTTTAGTATGGCGAGTCGCTGTAACGCAGCTGGGGCATTTTTGCGTAAGTCCGAAAAACACTTAAGAGAAGAGAAGCCCATGACCATCATTCAACTCGATGCAAATGCTCCCGACTTTACGCGCCGCTACCCCAATCTCGCTGATCCGCGTTTGGGTGCCGCTACCCTTGCTTGCAGTGACGATTTTTTTGCTGAAATGTCGCGCATGCTCAATCCCGATCCGGCAGTATTTATTGTCGGCAAATACGATACCAACGGCAAATGGATGGATGGTTGGGAGTCCCGTCGCAAGCGTGTCAGCGGTTATGACTGGTGCGTGCTTAAACTGGCACGCGCCGGCGTAATCAAGGGTGTGGATATCGACACCAGTCACTTTACTGGTAACTACCCGCCAGCAGCATCATTGGAAGCTGCGTATGTCGCCGACGGTGCGCCTGATGCGCAAACAGAGTGGCAAGAAATTCTGCCCTCGGTCAACTTGCAAGGCAATAGCCATCACTATCACGAGATTAAGACGACGCAAGCATTTACCCACCTGCGACTGAATATTTATCCCGACGGTGGCGTTGCCCGATTGCGTGTGTATGGACAACCACAAGCAAATTGGGACACAGCAGACCGCACAGAATTATTCGATCTGATTTCTGTTGAAAACGGTGGCTATGTCGTCGCTGCGGCCAATCAGCATTTTGGTCTGGCATCCAATATGTTAATGCCAGGACGTGGAGTTAATATGGGTGATGGCTGGGAAACCCGTCGTCGGCGCGAACCGGGGAACGACTGGTGCATCATCGCATTAGCACATCCGGGTATTGTAGAAAAAATTGAAGTCGATACCTGCTATTTCAAGGGGAATTTCCCTGATGCCTGCTCAATTCAGGCAGCGCATGTGATTGGTGGTACGGATACTTCTCTGGTTACACAAGCGATGTTCTGGCCGATACTATTAAGCGAACAAAAACTGCAAATGGATCATCAGCATTATTATGCCGACCAGATCAAGTCGCTAGGACCTATTACGCATATCCGGTTTAATATTGTGCCGGACGGCGGTGTGTCGCGGTTGCGTTTGTGGAGTCGCCTGCCGTAATTATCGTCATATTTTTTTCTGAATTTTTTTCGTTCGATTTTTACTTTTTTTTGTTAGAACCCTATGCCAGCACTTCTCATCGAACCTCTCAACCGCGACAGCTTTGCCGCTTTTGGCGATGTGATTATGCTGGAGGGCGCGCGACACTATCCCATCAATCAGGGTACGACTGAACGTTACCATGCACTGACCAGTGCGGATACGGCAGATCAGGGCGGGCAAACGATCATTAGTCTGTTCCGTGGTCAGCCGCGCGCGTTGCCGATGGAAATCACGATCATGGAACGTCATCCTCTCGGTAGTCAGGCGTTTATTCCCGTGACACAAAATACAGGGGATGAATATCTGGTCGTCGTTGCGCCTGCCGGTGATTTCAAAGTAGAGCACTTACGGGCATTTTTGGGTCGCGGATTTCAGGGTGTCAATTATGCTAAAGGCGTCTGGCATCATCCGTTGATCACACTACATCAAGTCAGCGATTTTGTTGTAATGGACAGAATAGGCCAAGGACACAATTGCGACGAACTGTTTTTGCAAACAGATCTCTGGCTGACAGATGACAGCCTTGAGCAGGCGCGAAAGTCGTCAACGTGAACATGATAGTGACCGCAATAGTGACCGCAGCTCCGCAAGCTTTTCTTCTATGCGCCTGACACTCAGACAGCTACAAATTTTTCTGGCGATTGCACAATCCGGCACCACTACGGCTGCTGCCGAGACGGTGAGTTTGTCGCAGTCGGCCACCAGCGCTGCCCTCAATGAGCTCGAAAGCAGCTTGGCTACCAGTTTGTTTGACCGTGTTGGCAAACGCTTGGTGTTAAATGACAATGGCCGCCTCTTGTTACCGCAAGCCAGCCAGATACTCGATGCCGCCAACACCATAGAGCAACAATTTCTGGATCAGAACGCGACGTCCGGCGCGGGTCTTCGCATCGGTGCCAGCACGACCATTGGCATCTATCTGCTGCCTGCGATCATGGCCGCACTGAACACCATGAGCAACAAGAGCCAGACGACTTCCGGCGCGCATCATCCCAATGTCACCATCGCCAACACCGGCGACATCGCGCTGGCGGTCAGCAATTTTGAAGTGGATATTGGGTTGATTGAAGGCCCTTGCCATCAGGCCGATCTGACAGTGGAGCCGTGGATCAGCGATGAGCTGATTATCGTCTGCGCCCCTCATGATCCCATCCTGGCTGGCAGACCGGGCGACAAGGTTCCGCTTAAAGCGCTGCGTAGCGCTCATTGGCTCTTGCGCGAAGCCGGTTCTGGTACGCGTGAAGCCGTCGAACATGCGCTGTTGCCACACCTCCATCACTTACAACCTGCTGGGGAATTTGGCAATTCAGAAGCCATCAAATACGCAGCGGCAGAAGGTCTGGGGGTCGCCTGCCTGTCGCGCCGCGTGGTCGCGGATTTGCTCAGTATCGGTCGCTTGGTGGAGATGAAGACCAGCATCCCCAAGTTAGAACGGCGCTTTTATTTAATCCGCCATCAGAATAAAATGCTATCTGCACGTCTGGCTTATTTTCTAGATTTTTGCCGTCACTGGACGGCTTGAATATGTCTTAAAGTGGCGTAATGTCCACTATGTAGATCGCGTTCCATCCGCTTTTTCCGATATACTCCCTATGATTTCTTAATAATATGCCTTATTGTCCAATGATTATATGGACAAATAAATATACTCACCGTGAGTATATTTTATACCGATGAACGATTTCTCGGCAAGCATGTGGCGCAACAGCCATCAATCACTCTGCGACAGCACACTGACCAATCCCTATTTTTATCTTCAATGAATATCAAAATCAATCAAGACCTGCGGGCACAAGTTGCTTTGATCGACCCGTTAACCCCAAACGAATATGAAGCACTAGAACGTAGCATCCTGCGGGAAGGTTGCCGCGATGCGCTCGTTCTTTGGGGTGACACCCTGATTGATGGGCACAACCGCTATGCAATTTGCCAGCAACATGGATTGCCATTTAACACCGTACAAAATACCAGCCTCAACAGCATGGAGGATGTGGTGTTGTGGCTGATCGATAACCATATTGGACGCCGCAGTGTCACCGACTTTCAACGTGGCATGCTGGCATTACGCAAACAAGAAATTGTAGCAGCACGGACACAGCAACAATCCAGTGCGGCGGCCGAATCGCCTACGCAAGATACGGTGGAACTAAATAGTGAGACAGCAGCCGACAAACCAGTCGAGCCTAAATCCAAAGTCAACCGTGAAGATATCGCCAAGGCCGCAGGTATTAGCAGCAACGCGGTTACTCAAATTGAAAAAATCCAAAAGGCAGCCTCACCTGCGCTAGTGGAGGCCGTGCGCGCTGGCACAATCTCGATCAGTGCAGCGGCCGCGATTGCCTCTCTCCCCAGCGAACAGCAAATCGCCGCTGTCGCCGGTGGTAAAAAAGAGTTACAACAGGCAGCAAAATCAGTGCGAGAGATGAAGTCATCAAACAAACAAATAAAACTGACGGTGCCCACAGAAAAAGCTGACCCAAATAATACTGTGAGTAAAGAAATAAATACGCTTCAAGCCGAAATTACCCGGCTCAACGCACTCGTTGCAATGCTAACGATAGAAAACAGTGATCTGGTCGAGCACCTTACAAGGTTGAACGCTAAAGACAGTTAGACACTAGCATTCTATCGACTAAAAATATTTGAATCTTAATTGAGCCTCTAAATTTAAATCGTCCTAAAAGTAACGTCCTGAATTACATTTCTAATTTAATTCAGCAAAATATTGCGCCAATCGACGGCAAATGGAAACATTAATGCTTTTAATCTGATGCTGATCATCAAATCGCCTTTTCAACTTCATCAAGGTTAAGGGTCACGTCGTTATTAAATACATCCATATCGGTCACCCCTAATATCCTGCTGGTAATAGTACCGGCAGTGATTGCACCGCTAACGTTTAGCGCGGTGCGACCCATATCGATTAACGGCTCGACCGAAATCAACAAGCCAGCCAACGCGACCGGTAAATTCATCGTTGAAAGTACAATCAGCGCAGCAAAAGTAGCGCCGCCGCCGACGCCTGCAACGCCGATTGAACCAATGGTAACGACAGCAATCAGTTGTGCGATGAAGCTGAAGGTGAAGGGATCAATCCCAACAGTCGGTGCGATCATGACCGCAAGCATGGCGGGATAAATTCCCGCGCAGCCATTCTGTCCGATAGTGGCGCCAAAAGATGCCGCAAAATTAGCGATACCCTCGGGCGTACCCAAGCGCTGCGTCTGAGTTTGTACATTCATCGGTATTGCACCCATGCTTGTACGGGAAGTGAAGGCGAACGCCAGCACAGGAAAAATCTTTTTTGCAAAACGAGCGGGATTGAGTCCGGCCCCAGCGATCAGACACAGATGCACACCAAACATCAGCAACAATGCGCTGTACGAAGCAACTACAAAGTTGATTAGTTTCAGAATATCGGCATAACTTGATTCTGCGACGACCATGGTCATCAGGGCAAATACGCCATAGGGCGTGAGACGAAGTACCAACGTTACCATCCGCATAATGATTGCTTGCGCCACGCTGACAAAGTGCGTAAAAGATGCGAACAATAGCGGTTTGACATTCGCAATACCGGTAGCAGAGATGCCAATAAAAATCGAAAAAATCACAACAGCAATGGTGGAGGTTTTGCGTGCCCCTGTTAAATCCAGAAATGGATTGGTCGGTATAAAACTGATCAACAAGCTAGGCAGACTGACTGCCTTTGCGCTTGCCAGTGTGCCTTGCAAATATTCTCCACGCGCAATCTCCGCCGCATTGGAACTTAAGCCTATTGCAGTAAGGCCAAATAGTTTGGCCATCAAAATACCGATACCTGCTGCCACCATGGTCGTTGCGAGCAAAGTACCAATCGTCAGCGCACTGATTTTGCCAAGCGAACTAGCCCCCTTAAGTTTGAGTATCGCCCCGACGATCGATACCATAATCAGTGGCATGACGATCATCTGTAGCAGCTTCACGTAACCGGTGCCGACGATATCCAGATAGGAGTTGGTTGTCGTGATGACCAATGCAGTTGATGGATCGCCGCTGTAGGTCATATGCATCAACGCACCTAAGACCACACCCACCCCAAGACCGGTCAATACCCGTATGGTGAATGTGGCGTGGATGTTCTGCTGATGGAACATATAAGCTCCGATTACCAGAGCAATGACCAGGTTAATCAACACAAAGACGATGGAATATAATGCGATCAAACTGGTCATGGACTGCCTCTATTGGGTTGAAATGAAGTGTTGCAACAAATTGATGATGAAAAATACTGTTCAATATTATCGTCAGCCAGAATTAGGACGTATTAAATGAGTTACTTATCGTCATTAGTTGGCAATCATAGCGAACGATATGCATTGACGACAAGCAACTTCCCTAGCATAAACTCACTAAATCAGATTTCACCGTCGTTTCAACATCGCATGCAATACGCTGCGCGTCTGTGCGCTTGAACTCTTATCGTTATATCGGGCGAAATACTCATTTTTAAGTGGTTTCTATCAACAAAAAAAAGCTTCTCAATGGAAGCTTTTTATGATCACTCTCGTCCAGATATTCAATTAAAAAAATCAATCTGCCTGAATATCCTCATTCGCATTATTTCGAACAAATCCTTGATCTTTTATCTGAAATACGAATGGTGTAATATTTTGTGTCTCTGCTTTGGTCACTTTCCATTGCACTTGATTATTAAGATCCGTGATCAGCAAAGGAATACGCAATTTTTTGCTCCAACAAATTTTGCTTTCAGTTTGACCGCGGGTCAGGCTATACCAAGTGCATGCCGTTACTGGCTGATCCCGGATCATCGGTGCATTAGTGGTACTGAGCTGATAGGCACCAGAGGGTCGACTCAGCGAATGCGACATGCTAAACCAGTCAGTGAAATGACCGATACGATATAAATTAGTGCGATCAATATCTGTGCGTATCTTGCGCTTGAGATCAAGCACTATCATGCTCCATTCTGTCTGTTTTGCTGGCTTAAAAATAAATGTCTCGACGGCGTCATCGGTACGGCGCTTGAGTTGTTGATTGCGGTCACGCCAGATATCAACTTGATGTATTTTTCCATCTAACGAATAAGTCGCCTGGTAATGCAATTGGCGGGACTCACCTTTGTCATTGAAGGTTTTATCAAAATCTAGTCCGGCAGCCTGACTACTCGCGGCAAACAGAGTTGTTGCGATTATAAAAAAAACCCGCGCCAGGCGCGGGCTTACCGTGTTGAACGATTTTACTTGCATCAATTTCATTGATAATTAGTATTGAATAGATCAGTTACGAACAGCTTGTGCGTAGTCAAAATAACGGTAAGTTTTACCATCGATCGTCAAGTCTTTAACGACTAAATTGACTGAGTAGCTGCCATTGCTGTACGCAGTGTCAATGGTAACGCCGGTTGGATCAGTAGGCAGTTTAAAAGTCAGTCCTGTGGATGGCGTGGTCGGATTCAGGATCGATGGCTTTACTACCAATGAAGATGTCGTGGCGGGTTTAAGTAACGCTTCGCTGAGCACGCGTCCATCGGCTTGCGGCATAGATTGTCCCAGAATATAAGCAACTGTAGGTGCTACGTCTACGTTACCGGTTGGGGTGCTGATAGTGATGCCTGAGCGGAAAGCCGGGCCATTGGCGATCAAGGTATTATGTACATCGATCGGGCTGAAGCTGCCATGCATGCCGCGATTGCCGCCGGTACTTTCAAACTCAATGCCTGGCAAACCATTGACTAACTGTTGCGAATCCCAATTGAAGCTCACCACCACATCCGGCTGCCCTTTACTGGAACGTACACTGTTTTCCAGATTAATCATCGCCATAGGCAATGTGCCTGGAATCGCACCGTAACGACTATCAACAAAGATCGCACCGTATTCTTCGCGTGACTGCAAGAAGCGCACAACATTGGTCACTGTAGTCAGATCATGATCTGGCATGTAGAGGTAATCAGAGCCACCGTTAGCCGCGATTACGATGCCGTTCGCTGGCAATGTTGCCGGCACTTTAAAACTGGCAACCGGTGTAGCTAAAGTCGCGCTGATTGCTTGATATTTAGCGTTGGCAGTGCCGCACAAAGTACCTGTGGTGTCGACACCGACGTTATACACATTGCTGCCATCAGATTTAATACCGTACATGGCGCTCGTGCTGCAACCGTTGCCGTCAAATGCTTTAAAGCCAGCGAAAGTCAATAAATCGGCAGTACGTACGTCACCAGAAACTGAGAAGCCAGCAACAGAATCTTTAGCGCCCAGCGTCGCATTGGTTACGCCACTGGTCACTGTTGTGCTTGCGTTGATTGCGCGTAATGGGAACAAACTGGTTGGGCCAGATACATTGCTGTGTGCGTGATCAGACACCACAATAATATTTGTTGTTGTATCCAAACCAGCGGCCTTCAAACCGGCTTGCAATTCACCCAAACGCGCATCTTGTGATGCTAGCGCTTTACGGTAATTAGCTGAACCTGGTCCATAAGCATGCTCAGTATTATCTGGTGTGCGGAACCAGATCAAAGACAAGTCTGGTAATTTTTTCGGTAAGATGAAACTGGTGTAAATGTTCATCATGTATTTGTTGGCAGCGTCTTCTGGATTGCCTTGCGTTGTATCGGTCGCATCTTTGGCTTGCAGGCCATTTGGTAGGGCAAACGTCAATGCACCAGCACGCGCTGTTGGGTTGCCGTTAGTGGCGCTCAGCGTCACTGTGCCAGCCGGATAAGCAAAGGTCGTATTCAGCGGTAAAGCATAATTAGCGGCCTGCAAATCAGTCACCAAAGATTGCGGCAATACCGCGTTCTCATCAAGAAAAATCCCGCCACGCCCCAAATCCTGAATAAACGCAGCGCCAGATTTACCGATCGTAGCTGTTTTAAGACCTGCATCTTGTGCCGTCTTAAACAGGGTTTTGACCAACAATAATTGACCACCGTAATAATCATTGAGCGTGCTCAATACAGCGTAATCCTCTGTAAATACTGGATCTTGATAATCTTGAGCCGCGCCAGCTGCTGACTTACCAACAGGGATAGGCTGAGCCGCGCCAGCTTGTGGCGGCGTCCAGAATGTATTGCCGTAGAAGCCGCTAGTTTTTGGAAAAGAACCAGTAGCAAAAGACGAACCATTCATCATCGTAAAGGTCGGATAAGTAGAATGATGATCGGCAAATTGCACACCTTGTTGACGCAAGGCATACAGGTTAGGCGTATCGGTTGGGTTGACTGAATCTGGACGCAAACCATCCCACACCATGATGATGGTACGTTGCACTGGGGCTGCCACTGGAGCAGTAGTCGTTGGAGTACTGGCGACATTACTGGAACCACCGCAACCAGCAAGCGAGGCAAGCACAGTTGCCAGGCTGAGAACTAATACAGATTGACGCATAGTAGGATCTCTTGAAGTTAATGATGAATAAAATAAATAACGGCAAAATGAACATCAGCAAAACAACTAGCTAAGCATGTACAGGTGACATAACTGTTCACAAAGCATGCGTAGGACAGCGCGCAGTTGAGGCTGACATTTAATTGGATAAAATTTGGTAAGAACGAATTAGCAAAGACGTCGGAAAAACCGTTGAAAAAACGTGGGCAAAGACGTGATCAAAAACATCGCCAAAAAAATATTACTCAAGGTGCGATGTTAGAGAGTGCGAATGACAGCGAAGTGACGCTGATATGACAAATTAATGAAAACTGTAACAGTTGTTACATTTTAAAATGACGGACATGAGTGGCAATGTTCAAGTGATCGTTAAGTACAGCCTTAGGATACAGCAGGTCTATTTTGCGACCTCTTCAACAGCATGGATTGGAAGGCGGCAAAGAGTTTATTCATGTGAGCGAGCTTATAAGAGAATACGCCAACTGCATCAAAAGCATGCACAAAGCCCGTGTTGTCTACCTCAAAAATCAACAACCGACCATCCTGGGTTTCCGCACAATCAATTACGACATAGTCTAGCTGCAAGCGCTCATGTATCGTAGAAAAAGCTGCCTGATGACGCTGCGCAAAGTCATCATCAAAACTATCCATTAGCTGAGATTCTTCAGCGCGTTTGGCGGCACTTTGCTCCATACCCGCATTCAGATAATGAACGATCCAATTGTCTGACAAAGCCATATGACAAATATACGGACGAGCATCTATTAAGGCGACGCGGTATTTGCGAAACAATCCGTCCTGGCTGCGATAATCAACATAAGCTGCCAGATAAAAGAGCTCGCTATCATGCGTTTGCAGATAATCACTTATTGCGCTAGCGTCATCCAGCTTAGCTAGCCCCTTGCCGCCGTGAGAATCTAGCGGCCGGATGATGAGTGGAAAATTCAGTTCGGTTGTTGATGCAGAATTGGCATCGGCATGATCAAGCGCAAATTGCTGCAACTGCTGACGAGACAAGCGTAAAAATACTGGTATCGTCAACGATGCTGATGTTGTTCCTGATAAGGTGTCACCCAGCATATCGCTGACGCCATTGCGAGATAAGACCGCAATACGCTCAGCAGGATTTAACACGGGACGAGGCCAGTTTTTTAACTTGGCGCCGATCTGATGTAAAAGCGAATTGTTTTGATCTGACTGGCTGATGGCTACAAACAAGATGTCGTGCTCTGGAACTGACTCAGGAAACGCTAGGTTGTCTCCCAGATAAATCAAATCCACAGCGATATCAGATCCCTCCAGCAAGAAATCGACAGGCGTGTTGTCCATCATCTCGCCCGCGCGCAACAGCACTAGCATCCTTAAAGCAGCATGACCACTGGGCGCCACCATCTGGTAATGCTGACTCAAGCTCAGTGCCTTGGCTTGCAATTCCAGCGCCAACGGCGTGTTACCCGAAAATTGAAAAAATATCGCCAGACCCATCAGCATGGTAGCGTCATCCGGGCTGCTGGCAGCGCGACGGACATAGGGCAAGAGATCAACGCCATTGTGTGCCATCCGCATCAGGCATGCCAAACCTAGCAACGGCGGATTATCGTCAGCAAGCGAAGAAGTCAAGATCAAAGCACCCACTCCATCATCTTAGTAAACTCGTGGTTTTAATACTGAAGTAATGGTCATACTCAACTACTGATGAATAAATACTCATATCTAGTATATTTTAATCGTCCATAGATTAACTGGATAATAAGGCGTTTTTAATAAAAATAAAGGGGAGTATATTAAAAATAAGTTGCCGTCAGCAACTTAAGTAACAGAAAGAAACGCTTTTCATCCTACTCTCTCACACCGCTTTTGCGTCAATTCTAAGAACGATTTTTATACCATTACTACAACATCAAACTCAAATGATGGTGGTACACTTTTGACGTTAGACGTTTCTTATTTGCACTACAAACATCACCCCACTGTCGAAGTATCTTTATTTAGTATTCTCATCTTAATCGATGGCGTCATTGGCGGTTCAGCTAACAGCTGATTGAATCACCTGATTATTAATTCATTAAAGAATTCATTAAATAATTCCAACAACATGCACCAGCAAGTAAATTAGTAACTCACGAGCTTCTTGCAAAATACCCAAACCAGTAAAGTCGAGCATGGGTGTGGCCACTGTTGCGATTGGTTTTCTTGTTTGAAGCGGCACATGTGACATGAATTTGTGCCGGATTATCGTTTTATGGCGTGTCAATCCCTATGTGACCATCACTGCCCCTATGAACGTTGGGAAACGTTGTTTTTTTCGACTCTTTAAAAGCAAAGCTGTTACGTAAATAAACGCATCAACTGATCTGCGGTCAATACCAATAAACCAAACATCAAATGCGACATCACTTTTTCGCTACCACGCACCCGTACTGTCGTGCCACCAAATTCGTCTTTCAGCCTGCCATTGGTACGTTCAGCTTGCGTGCGTTCTTTATAACGCTGTTGTTCATGCGGGGCGAACGGTTTCTTCTCCCCGCCGCGTGCGTTGTGATCAATTAATGGCACGTGGCCAAGACTTTTGCTGTGTGCCCTTAACTCTTCACTGCAATACGCTGCATCCATCAAATCGTACAAATTCGTTACTCGTGCGGCCGTCATCGTTGCTAACGGCACCGCCGTTTGACTATCGTGCACCGAGGCGCTGGTCAATAGCGCACTGATGGCAACGCCGCAGTCAGCGGTGTCGATATGCAGCTTGTAGCCGTTCCAACTCACTTTATAACCTTGCGCATTGCATTTAGTGCCGCGGTCACACTCTTTGGGTAAAGCATTGACGATGCTCGGTAAAGTTTGCGTCAACTGCCAGCCTATCTTGGTCACTTTCTCTTCCTTTGGCGGCCTTATCTCGCCTTTCTTTGGCCGTCCACGGCGCTGCTTTTGGGCCTTTTCTACGGAAACAACTTTCATGTGTTTCTTCGGCTTCTCGCGCGCCGCAATCGCCGTGCCGTCACGGCTGATGTGTCCAATGAGGCTGTCGCCTAAATAACTCTTGATCAGCGCTTCGTGCACTTTCTCCGCTAATTTGGCTTGGGCAAATTCGCCAAAGGCGCGCGAAAAAGTGGCTTCATTCGGAACTTCTTTCCACATCTCAAAGCCGCACAGCCGTTTTAAACTGCGATCCATCGTCAATCGTTCTATTAAGGCCGCTGTTGTATTGAGCCCCAACACAGCTTTGGCGATGAAGGCGCTGGCCAATGCACCACGGTCATGCGGTTTGCGTCCTATCCCTTGCCATTGGTCCGACACAAATTCTTCGATGCGCACCCAGTCTAGTACATGAATCAATTTTTCCAGCTTCGGCGTCAGTGACCCGCATTGCTGTTTTATCTCCGGTAGCAAATCGTGTTGCAGTAAATTCCAGCGTTGCATTATCAGCAGGCGTTGTGTAGGATTCATAGCGGAGCGCAGATGGTTGTTTAGTCACTTTCATCTTGCCAGAAATGGCCGCTCCTTTCTCATCTATTTTGCGCTTCTCGCAATAAAATTACTCTCCGGTGTTTCGTTTTGCAAGAACCTCTCACTGCACAATTTAATTAATGAGTTAGTTTTGTACCGTACGTAACCCAAGCTAAAAAACCTACCCCAAGAGGACGCGCTATGAATTGGTTTTACGACTTAAAAATTGGCAAAAAATTGATCTTAGCGTTTGCCATCGTGATTGTGATGACCTGCTTTTTGGGAATTTTTTCTATTTCCCAACTGGTCAAAGTAAATAATGCCTCGACCGATATTGCCACCAATTGGCTACCCAGCATCTCTGCTGGCGGACAAATGCAGGTCTCGCTCGCCCGTTTTCGTATTTCTGAATCCACTCATATTATGTCTGCCGAGGAAGAAGAAATGGCAGCAACAGAAAAATCGATGGCGACTCGCCTGGAAATATTTAAAAAACAGCAAGCAACCTATGCCGCCTTGATTTCAGTATCCAACGAAAAAATTATTTACGCTGAATTACTAAAAACTTTAGACGATTATCTAAGCACGAACAAGAAGATGCTTGCGCTATCACGCGAGGGTAAAAAAGACGAAGCCAGAACAATCTTCCGCACAGACTCCAGCAAACTATTCCGCGCAGCGACAGAAAAAATAGATGCCCTCATCAAAATCAATTCCGATGGTAGCGATGCGTCCAACAAGTCTGCTGATGAAGCTTTTACACTATCGCGTAGCTTGATCATCGGCATACTAATCGCGCTGATGATCATCGGGATGTTGCTGGCAGTGTTTGTGGCGCGTACCGTTTCTGTACCGCTAAACGAAGCAGTCAGCATTGCCAAACGTGTTGCCGGAGGCGATTTGACTGGCAATATTGTATCGTCCAGCACCGACGAAACTGGCCAGTTGATGGAGTCCCTGCGCGCCATGAACGACAGCCTGCTGCACGTCGTCGGACAAGTACGCTTAGGCACCGATACGATTGCCACAGCATCATCAGAAATCGCCAGCGGCAATCTGGATTTATCCAGCCGCACAGAAGAGCAAGCCAGTTCGCTGGAAGAAACCGCTTCTGCTATGGAAGAATTAACCTCCACCGTCAAGCAAAATGCCGACAATGCCCGTCAAGCGAATCAACTTGCTCAATCGGCGTCCGGGATTGCAACCGATGGCGGCAAAGTGGTGGGCGAAGTGATCGCCACGATGGAATCGATCAGCGCATCGTCTAAAAAGATTGTCGATATCATCAGCGTGATTGACGGCATTGCGTTTCAAACCAATATTCTCGCTTTAAACGCTGCAGTCGAAGCCGCGCGTGCGGGTGAACAAGGTCGTGGCTTTGCGGTAGTCGCTTCTGAGGTGCGCAATCTGGCGCAACGCAGCGCGGCGGCAGCCAAAGAAATCAAATCACTGATTGACGATTCTGTACAAAAAGTCGATTCCGGTACTACCTTAGTTCAAAAAGCTGGCACGACGATGGCAGAAGTCGTCGCCAGCGTGCGCCGCGTCACTGATGTAGTGGCAGAAATTTCTGCCGCTAGCAGCGAACAAAGTACCGGCATTGAAGAGGTCAATCTGGCGATTACCCAAATGGACGAAGTCACGCAGCAGAATGCCGCACTGGTAGAGCAAGCCGCCGCAGCAGCGCAATCCATGCAAGAACAGGCAGCCAACCTGGCATCCGTCGTCAGCATATTCAAGCTTGATGCGGCACATAGATATACGGCAATACAAGCTTAAATACTTGTCAGCGCGACAGGATCGAACATTTCTCCGATGTTGCACTACAGAAGTTGAAAAATACAATACGCTATTTTATTTTTCTGTGAGGAAATTCATTGCCTTTTCTAACATCACGTCATGACCAGAAATCGCATCTTCAATCGTTATTTTATAAGGGACAGTGGGAATGATTCCAATGCCGTGGAATTGAGATCCGTCTTGTTTTAAGACTTGCATCCCAGTCCAAAAAACTTTATACCCGCCAGGAAGAGGCAAACAAGTAATGTTTCCATTTGAGCCTGCAGTCCGTGTGCCTATGATTTCACCCAGTTTGTAGTGCTCTACGATAGTCATCAAGGTTTCTGCAGCACTGATCGTATTGCCGCTTATCAAAAATACTAATTTGGCATCGATATAGGGAGCTTGAGGTTGAATTGCTTTTCCCAAACGCTCCCATTGCCAATGATCTCGCTCAGGCCCACTGATGACTGGGACATTATATAAAGGTACCTCTAGCGGTTTTTTTGTAAAATGACTTAATAAATTTATGGTACCGCTATTCACATAATTTCTGACATCAAAAATGATCCCTTTAATGTTATTTTTTTGAACGATCAATTGTTCAATATCTCTGCTATCCGCTCTGTCGATATCCACGTACCAAATACCGCTCTTCAGTTGTTGAATCGCTCCTAACGGATTTTCTTCTCTTAAATTGACAATCGGGGTATCCCGAAGAAAAGTCTTTGTTTGGTTGAATCCTGTAGTATCTCGGTAGCTAATTTCTAGGTTAGAATTTTCTTCGCCCGTGAGTAGTTCGACGGATAAGATTCCATCTTGCATCGTATCTGTTGCGGACAGGTTTTCTTTGTTAATTTCTGACAGCCTGTGCGCAATTGGCAAACCATTTAAGCGGGTGATTTCACTTCCAAATGGAATTAATGGCTGATTACCTGACGTTAGGCTAGACCTTGCAACGATGGGCACACCATCGATCATTTTGATTTTGATAAACGGTGAAAAAGTATCAAGCTCCCGCGGCCCAGTGACGCGCGTATGTCCATCGTGCAATGCGGAAGTGAAGCGCATTAGTGTATGCGTAAAAGCTTTTTCATCTTTATCACTTGAAGCGGATGACAAGAGTGTGTCTAACTCCTTATCCCAATCAATTTTAATGATGTCGGAATACGGATAGAAATAACGAAGCGCATTCCATATTTGTATTGCATTCCCTATCCTTGTGATTCTGTCATTTCCACTGAAGTCCGGTGCTATATTTTTCAGCAGATAATCTGATTTATTCAACTCCTTGTCGGGTTCTACTTTTGAAATAGTTTCGTGATTCTTATCTGCGAATACGGTGTCAGACATCCATAAGTTGACTTGTCCTCCCAGTTCAATTTTTTTTGTTGGACAATGTTATCTTGCATTGAGACATCATCAGCAAGTTGTTCACTAAGTTTTTCATACACGCGGTCGCTGTGATAAAAATAGTTGCGTTGAGCAAGACCGTGATGTATCCATTTCACCTGGAAGTGAGCATTTGTTGGTTGCGATAATTTCTTTGGAATTTCAACGCTGGTAAGCCATTGTGTGGTCGGGGCGTAGGGGATAAATAAAGTTTTTAAGGTATTTTTCAATTCAGAATCTGACTTAGCAATTGCGACTGCCGGAACTGCTTTTTGAATAAATTTATTCCAGTCCAACCTGGTCAGTGCGTCAGTAGCATGGAAATATCGTATGTACCCGACAGCTTTACTCAGTGCGCGTAAATTGTCCAGTTCGATGGCACTCAATGTTCTGCTGCCAGGATCGCTGATGTTGGGTTTTGCGATATCACTGACCTCATGTACTTCTAAGTTTGCGAACCAGATTTCCCCCTTTGTATCGGAGTCGGCACCAAATCTCAGCTGATATGCCGCCCTGTCGACGGCAATACTTGCGCAGGCTCTTTGCCAGGTTGGCTGCAATGGCAAACTATAGGTCGCTGCGGCTCGTAAACTATTGCTTGGTATATCTGTGCGTATCCATAAACCGGATCTAGCGGCCTCCCTAAAGTCGGCCTTTAAATCTCCGCAGATTTCTACGATCTTGCCACGCCATGACTTTGCATCCACCTGTTGAGCAAGTGAGATAGTTTGACCATCTCCGTCATTATCTAGTACTAAGATCTTGTCTCTGCTTGAAGGACGCGGATCTATTTGCAAACGAATAGAAATGCTTTTTCCCTCTATGTCCCAAGATTCATTGATCTCTCCAGATCGTGCTTCTGATTCAAATTTCAATTGAATTGGTTTATTTTGAGGAGCGAATTGGGTATTTAAATCTCTGCCAGAAACGCACGTACAAGTGCAGATAAAAGAGATCGAGACGAAAGTAAATATATTTTTCAATAAACGCATAGATCGAATGTTGTTTAATAGCTTAATCGTGTTTTCCCTACTTTTTGAATGAAGGAAAAATGTATGCATACTAGGATTTAAGGTAGCTTAAATAGAAGAAGACGAAAAAATGAGGTCAAATATCTGCTTAATTGACGTGACAGAGGGCTACATCAAATAAGACTTCAGACTTGGAGAAATCATCTTCGTCACACGTTAAATCTGCATGCGCAAATATCCTTTAAAACTGAGGGTGGGTTGGCACAATATGTTTTATTAAAGAACATTTCAAGCAATGAATTTTGCAGTGACATGGAGTCGCAACTGTCAAAACCATCCAAAATAAACATACTCCCCTCTTTTTCTTAAAAATACTGCTTATTGTCCAATAAATAATTGGACATATTGAAAATACACGGCCGAGTATTAAATTTCCTTTCTTTGCGCCTGCAGACACTCAACGACAATGGCCACGTATCGGCTTCCGAATATCGTCGAACATTTTTGCTCAATCACCAGTCGGATCACAGCTAAGTCTCAAGTTCTTTGATTGAGATACGGCAAAAAAAAACTAAATAGCGTCAATTGGATCAATGCTCAGGGAATATGTTTCACCCACTAAGCAATCGCGTAGCAGCAATTGAAACCTGGCCGCGCTGCGCGAGACAAATCATTCAATGCGGGTTACATTTAGAAAAACGGTGTCATCTCGCCCATATAATTTGTTACAAGCTGGTACTTCTGGGAAATTCTTTTACCTTCGATCGATGCAATACTCTGCCCCAAACTTGCAACGGGCATACTCTGGTTTGTTGACATTGGTATTTGCGTTAAACATTACGTGCGAAATTGCGTGTAAAAATTACTTTCAAAAATTCTTAAAAAATCCTCTGCCCTAAAAGGACTTCAATGAGCAATATGAATAACGATCTCAGCAAGGGAAAAAAACCCGGCTCGGCCAGTAATGGTAAATGGTTTT
Source organism: Undibacterium sp. 5I1 (assembly GCF_034314085.1). Lineage (NCBI taxonomy): Bacteria > Pseudomonadati > Pseudomonadota > Betaproteobacteria > Burkholderiales > Oxalobacteraceae > Undibacterium > Undibacterium sp. 5I1. The sequence continues at coordinate 4,220,192 of NZ_JAVIWI010000001.1, read as the reverse complement.
TATGGCTGTTAGTCGTCATTGCCCTGATTGCCGCGGCCTGGTTTGGCTGGAATCATTGGCGCAATCCTGCGGCGACGGGCACCACAGGCGCGACTGCTGAAGGTGCCCCCCAAGCTGGGCGCGGACCGGGTGGGCCTGGAGGGCCTAGTGGCCCAGGAGGACGGCAGCGAGGCATCACCACTGTCGTTGCCAGTCCGGCAGTGAGTGGCAGTATGGATATTTCGGTCAATGCTCTAGGTACAGTAACGGCGCGGAACACCGCGATAGTTCGTGTGCAAGTATCTGGTCGTTTAGAGCAAATATTTTTTCAAGAAGGTCAAAGTGTGAAAGCAGGGCAGGTATTAGCGCAGATTGATCCGCGTACATTCCAACTCCAGCGCGATAGCGCTAAAGCCCAATACGACAAAGATCTGGCGCAGTTAAATGTGGCCAAACTAGATTTGGTTCGTTATAAAACTTTATTGTCTCAAGACTCGATTGCATCACAACAAGTTGATACTCAAGCAGCGCTGGTAGCGCAAAATCAGGCGACTGTGGCGTCCGACGCAGCCGCGATTGCCCAAGCCCAATTGCAACTGGGATATACCAAAGTCACTGCGCCTATTGCTGGCAAAGTCGGCCTGCGCCAAGTCGATGTCGGCAATCTGGTGCAGACATCGGATGCAAACGGTCTGGTAGTGATTAATGAAGTCAATCCGATTAGCGTTGTATTTTCAGTCCCCCAACAAAGTTTGCCGTCCGTGATCAGAGGTATGAAAGGGACAGAGCCCTTAATTGCAGAAGCCTGGAGTGCAGACAACCGCAGAATGCTGGCTACCGGCAAGCTGAAAAGTGTGGATAACCAAATTGATACAACGACTGGCACCATCAAGCTAAAAGCAGAATTTACCAATGACGATGACAGCTTATTCCCGAATCAATTTGTGAATATCCGCCTGGTCACGAAGAAACTCGACAACGTCACACTGATCCCATTGACGGCTGTGCAACAAGGTACTAACGGCCCTTATGTGTATGTCGCCAAACCAGATAACTCCGTCACTCTGCGCCAGATCGAAACCGGTGCTGCGGATGCCAAATCCGTTACTGTGACTAAGGGTGTTGAAGTGGGTGAATCGGTAGTCGTCGACGGTACAGATCGTTTGACTGACGGTATGAAAGTACAAGTGATGGCGCAACGTGTCGTACCAACGGCAGCAGCTCCAGGAGGAAAACATCGCGGTGGAAAACGTCCTGATGGCGCTGGCCCTGCTGGAGCATCGGCTGCAAGTTCTGCAGCAAGTTCTGCAGCAATTACGTCAGGAACTGCGAACACCGATGCAGTACCAAAAGAGGGACACAAAAATGAGCAGAAAGGTGAACAGAAAGCTGGCGGTCGTCCACAATGAATATTTCACGCATCTTTATTGAGAGGCCAGTCGCCACGGTGCTGTGCATGGTGGCGGTATTGTTGTCCGGCTTGCTGGCCTACCGCCAATTACCTTTAGCAGCGTTACCGCAAGTCGATTATCCGACCATTCAAGTCAGTACTTTGTACCCCGGTGCTAGCCCGGATGTGATCGCCTCCACCATCACTGCGCCGCTTGAGCGCCAGTTTGGGCAGATGCCGGGTCTGACGCAAATGTGGTCAGCCAGCTCCGGTGGCGGCTCCAGCATTACACTGCGATTTGATTTGTCGCTGAGTCTGGATACGACGGAACAAGAAGTCCAGGCAGCAATCAATGCAGCCGCCAGCCTGTTGCCAAAAGACTTGCCGCAACCACCGGTCTACAACAAAGTCAACCCGGCAGATGCGCCGATTCTGACGTTAGCAGTGACCTCCAGCACCTTGCCGTTAACGCAGTTGCAGGATTTGGCCGATACCCGCATGGCACAAAAAATTTCGCAACTTCCGGGTGTTGGTCTGGTGACCTTAAGCGGTGGACAAAAACCTGCCGTTCGTCTGCAAGTCAATCCGCGCGAAGTCACTGCACGTGGCCTGACTCTGGACGATATCCGTACCGCCATTTCAGTACAAAATGTGTTTCAGGCCAAGGGGAGTTTTAACGGTGCTGAACGCGCATCCACACTGGATGCCAATGACCAGTTGAAATCGGCGGAAGAATATCGCAACGTCGTGATCGCATATAAAAACGGAGCACCAATTCGCATCTCTGATGTTGCTTCCGTAGTAGACGGTGCTGAAAATATCCGTCTGGCTGCATGGGCAAATAAATCTCCAGGCATCATCATCAACGTACAGCGTCAACCGGGCGCCAACGTCATTCAGACGGTTAACCGGATTCAGGCGCTGTTGCCATCCTTGCGCGCTAGTTTGCCTAGCGCGGTAGAACTGGTCACCCTGACCGACCGCACTACCACGATTCGCGCCTCGGTCAATGATGTGCAAATAGAATTAATTTTTGCGATCTTACTGGTGATTGCAGTGATTGCGATTTTCTTGCGCAGCGCGCGCGCCACCCTCATTCCCGCTGTCGCCGTGCCATTGTCATTGATCGGTACTTTTGGCGTGATGCATCTGGCGGGATTTTCCGTCAACAATCTGACCCTGATGGCACTGACTATTGCGACCGGCTTTGTGGTCGATGATGCGATTGTGATGGTAGAAAATATCGCACGCTATATTGAAGAAGGTGAAACGCCGATGCAAGCGGCACTCAAAGGGTCGAAGCAAATCGGTTTCACAATTATCTCTTTGACGATTTCACTGATTGCAGTGCTGATCCCTCTGCTGTTTATGGGCGATGTCGTAGGCCGTTTATTCCGCGAATTTGCCATCACCTTAGCAGTCGCGATATTGATTTCCGCAGTCGTATCATTGACGTTAACACCGATGATGTCATCGCGCTGGCTGCACGCACATGATGAAGAAAAAGAGGGGCGTATTTCACGCGGAATTGGCAATGCGATCAGCTCGGTGATTGCAGGATATGACCGTACTTTGTGCTGGGTATTAGACCGGCAAAAATTAGCGCTGTTAGTCGCAGCTGCCACACTGATCGTCACAGTTCTGCTGTATATGCTGGTTCCGAAAGGATTTTTCCCATCCCAAGATACAGGCGTTATACAGGCTACAACCGAAGCCTCACAGTCCATTTCTTTTAGCGCGATGGCGGATCGCCAACAAGCAATGGCGGCAGCGTTACTGGAAGACCCAGCAGTAGAAAGTCTGTCCTCATTGATTGGTGTTGATGGCACGAATACTACGGTCAATAGCGGCCGTATGCTGATCAATCTCAAGCCTTTAGAAAGCCGGGATCGCGCGCCTGCGGTAATCCAACGTTTGCAAGAACTGGCAAAAAAAGTACCTGGCGTTCGCTTGTATTTGCAACCAGTACAGGACTTAAGTATTGAAGACCGGACTACCCGCACTCAATATCAATTTACCGTCGATAGCACCCGCTCTGCCGATCTGGCGACATGGATACCAAAGCTACTGGATAAACTCAACACGCTGCCGCAGCTACAAGATGTGGCAACTGATTTTCAAAATAACGGCTTGCAAGCGTATATTGAAATCGACCGTGATGCGGCATCCCGCCTTGGCATCTCGGTCTCTGCTATCGATAATGCTTTGTACAATGCCTATGGTCAGCGACTGATATCGACTATCTTCACCCAGTCAAATCAATACCGTGTAGTGCTGGGTGTACCTAGCCAATTTCAAGCAGGACCTGATGCGCTTTCGATGTTGTCTCTTACCGGCAATAACGGTGTGCAAGTGCCACTGACAGCAATTGCACGCGTGAGTGAACGCCCTACTCCACTGGTATTAAATCATCTGGATCAGTTCCCTGCTGCAACCATCTCTTTTAATCTGGCGCCCGATGCATCTTTAGGTGAGGCGGTCGATGCGATTGATCAGGCGAAGATCGATGTAGGTCTACCTTTGTCTATCAGAACTAATTTCCAAGGTGCGACGCTGGCGTTTCAGGCAGCATTGTCTAATCAACTTTGGCTCATCCTGGCGGCAGTCGTCACGATGTATATCGTGCTGGGTGTGTTGTATGAAAGCTTTATTCACCCTGTCACGATTCTATCCACCTTACCGTCCGCAGGGATCGGTGCTTTGCTCGCACTGCTGGTGAGCGGCAATCAACTGGGTGTGATTGCCATCATCGGCATCGTGCTGTTGATCGGTATCGTGAAAAAGAACGCGATCATGATGATTGACTTCGCACTCGACGCGCAACGTAATCAAGGTATGTCACCTTTGGACGCGATACATCAGGCATGCCTGCTGCGCTTCCGCCCGATTTTGATGACGACTTTAGCGGCCTTACTAGGTGCTTTGCCATTGATGCTAGGCCGAGGTATGGGGTCTGAATTGCGCCATCCACTGGGGCTGACCATGGTCGGTGGTTTGATTGTCAGTCAGTTCCTGACCTTGTACACCACGCCAGTTATTTATCTTGCCTTTGATCGCTTAGTACAAAAGCGTAAACCGCCAAAGCAAAAATCTGCATCTTTAGTATCGCCAGCATCATCAGCTTCACCATCCCAGCCTGCAACTGATACGCCGACGACACCATGAGCTACCAACGTATTTTAATTGGTCGTCCGATCGCGATTACCTTGCTGACGCTGGCCTTGGTATTGGCAGGCGGCGTTGCCATGCTACAGTTGCCGGTAGCGCCTTTACCGCAAGTCGATTTCCCTACCATTACGGTCTCAGCCGGTCTACCGGGCGCTAGTCCGGAGACCATGGCAGCGACCGTCGCTACGCCGCTGGAACGTGCTCTCGGCTCGATTGCCGGAGTTACCGAAATGACTTCGTCAAGCTCGCTGGGTTCTACCCGCGTTACCTTGCAATTTGATTTGTCACGCGACATTGATGGCGCTGCAAGAGACGTGCAGGCCGCAATCAATGCATCGGTCGGTACCTTGCCGAGTAGTTTGCCGCGCAACCCGACCTATCGTAAAGTGAATCCGGCTGATCAGCCTATTCTGACTTTATCGCTAACCTCTGATCAGCTTGGTCGTGGTGAATTGTATGACGTAGCATCGACCTTGCTGGCACAGCGTATCGCCCAGGTAAAAGGCGTTGGCAATGTCGATATTGGCGGCGGTGCTTCACCTGCTGTGCGGGTACGCGTCAATTTGCCAGAACTTGGCCGCATGGGTCTTTCACTGGAAGCCGTGCGCACTGCTATTTCTGCAGCAAATGTGGCGACCCCAAAAGGTAGTCTGGATGATGGCGAGCATAGCTGGTTTGTGGCGACCAACGACCAATTAAAAAAAGCGGACGACTACAAGAGAATCATCGTCCGCTGGCAAAACGGTGCCGCTATTTATTTGGGTGATGTAGCTGAAGTCAAAGACATGCAGCAGGACTTATACAACCTTGGCGTCACCAACGACAAACCCTCAGTGCAGTTGCAAGTCTTCCGCCAACCGGGCGCCAATATTATCGATACGGTAGAGGCGATCAAAGCGATTTTGCCGATGCTACGCGCTACAGCTCCAGCCAATGTCGATATCGATATGCCACTAGAACGAACAACGACAATCCGTGCATCCTTGCATGAAGTCGAACGGTCATTAGCGATCTCTGTTGGGCTGGTTGTGCTGGTGGTATTTCTATTTTTACGTAACCCAAGTGCGGTGTTAATCCCTGCGGTAGTCGTACCCGTATCACTGATCGGTACGTTTGCGGTGATGTATTTGATGAATTACAGCCTAGATAATTTATCCTTGATGGCATTGACGATTGCAACCGGATTTGTGGTGGATGATGCAGTGGTGGTATTGGAAAACTGTATGCGTCATATCGAAGAAGGACATTCACCAATCCGCGCCGCAATGCGCGGAGCGCGTGAAGTTGGCTTCACGGTAGTGTCGATGACGATATCACTGGTCGCTGTATTTATTCCAATTCTGGCAATGGGCGGAATTATCGGTCGCTATTTCCGAGAATTTGCAGTGACCTTATCGGCAGCAGTATTAATCTCTATGGTGGTATCGCTAACGACGACACCGGTCATGTGCGCTTATCTATTACGCAAACCAAAAAAATTAAGCGAAGAAGAAAAGCAGCAAAAAAACAAACGCGGATGGCAAAAAATATCCGACTGGTTTGCACCGATGGCGGTGTGGCTAGAAAATGGTATGAACAGGCTGCAGGCTGGTTACGGCAAGTCTTTGAACTGGGCACTCAATCACACCAAAACTATGCTGTTACTTTTTTTCATTACGGTATCGGCTAACGTATGGCTGTATGTGATCGTTCCTAAAGGCTTTTTCCCACAACAAGATATCGGCATCTTAGTTGGAGGTGTGCAGGCAGATCAGAGTATTTCGTTTGCTGCAATGAGCGAAAAGCTCAAATCGCTAGTCACCATTGTCAAAGACGACCCCGCTGTTGCCAATGTCATGGCCTACACTGGCGGCTCACGCAGTAACGGCGGATTTATGTTCGTAGTGCTGAAACCGTTGAAGGAACGCGGTGTCTCTGCGGACGTGATTCTGAATCGCTTGAGACCAAAATTAGGACGCATCGCTGGTGCCAATCTGTTCCTACAGGCGGCAAGTGATATCCGGATCGGCGGCCGCCAAAGTGATGCCGCTTATCAATATACCTTGCAATCAGATGATCTCGATCTGCTCAGAAAATGGGAACCGATCATCCGCGCAGCAATGTCACAAATACCCGAACTCACCGACGTGAATACCGATGCACAAGAAAAAGGTATTCAAACCCGTTTGGTCATTGATCGTGACGCAGTCGCGAGACTGGGGCTGAATATGCAAATGGTGGATGCTACTTTGAGCGACGCATTTGGTCAGCGCCAGATATCCAATATTTATCAGGATCTGAACCAATATACGGTCGTCATGGAAGCTATGCCAGCCTATCTGAAAGGGCCGGAAGCCTTGCGCCAGATAACCCTAGTAACAGCACAAGGCGGGATCGTCCCTTTATCAGCGATAGCACAATGGAAAGGCGCAAACACTGCGCTATCGGTCAATCATCAAGGCGGGTTCGCAGCATCCACCGTCTCATTCAATCTGGCGCAGGATGTCTCTTTGAGTCAGGCGACGCAGGCGATTGATGTCGCATTGATGAATGCCGGTGTGCCAAATACAGTCTGGGCGACTTTCCAGGGGAGTGCGAAAGCTTTCCAAGATTCCCTCAGCAACCAACCTATGTTGATACTGGCGGCGCTGCTGGCAATTTATATCGTGCTGGGTATTTTGTATGAAAACATGGTCCATCCGATTACGATTTTATCCACCCTGCCATCTGCCGGCTTAGGCGCCTTGCTCGCCTTAATGTTATGCGGTAGCGAGTTCAGTGTGATTGCCTTTATTGGTGTGATCTTGCTGGTCGGTATCGTCAAGAAAAACGCGATTATGATGATTGACTTTGCCATCGTCGCTGAGAAGCGTGATGGCCTCGATGCTAGAACAGCGATTCATCAAGCATGCCTATTACGCTTACGTCCGATTTTGATGACGACTGCTGCAGCGATGCTTGGGGCGCTGCCACTGGCACTTGGTAGTGGCGACGGTGCTGAGTTACGTCGACCGCTAGGCATTGCCGTCGTCGGCGGTCTGCTAGTTAGCCAATGGCTCACTTTGTACACCACGCCTGTCATGTATCTGGTACTCGATTGTCTGCGTCTTAAATTTAAGCGCTGGCGTCATCCAAACTTAGATAAGCTCAGTGGCAACCGCAGTGACAATCACGTTGACAACTACATTGACCCCGCGACTGCGCAAACTAATCGCCCTAACCTGATTCCTGGAAAACTGCCATCATGAAACTAAAGGCTACGTCTACACCTCGCACGCACTCAGCAATCAAAGTTGGGGCACTCGCCATTGCAGTGACAGCCGCGCTGGTAAGCTTGAGCGGCTGCAATATGGCGCCAGACTATCGTCGTCCCAATATGGCATTGCCTGCGCAATATAAAGAAAGTTTGCCCGCCAACTGGCAGTTCGCCCAGCCATCGGATCAAGCGCATAAAGGCAATTGGTGGCAACAATTTAATGATCCTATGCTCGATCAGTTAATGGTGGGATTAGAAGCATCCAATCAAAACCTGGCTATCGCGCAAGCGCGCTGGCGGCAAGCCTCTGCCTTGTCGCAGCAAGCCCGCGCTAGTCTTTTCCCGACGATTGGTGTGCAAGCCAGCGCGACCCGTTCAGCCAGCGGCAGTAACAGTGGTGGCAGCAATAGCGCCAGTAATGGATCAAGTAATAGTGTAACCAGCTCTGGCAGCAACATTAGTAATAGCACGCAGGTAGGTGGCACTTTAAGCTGGGAAGCCGACATCTGGGGACGTGTGCGGCAACAAGCGAATTCTCAAAGTCTCACCGCACAATCGAGTCTCGCGGATTTAGCGAATACTCGGTTAAGCTTGCAGGCGGAATTAGCGATAGATTATTTTTCTCTACGGGTCGCATCAGCACAAGATAACTTGCTCAAAGAAAGTGTCGCCGCCTATAAAGCAACACTTGAGTTAACCCGTAATCGCTATGCTGCTGGTGTGGCGACGAAGTCGGATGTATCACAGGCAGAAACCCAATGGCTATCTACCTCAACCCAGCTCGCCGACAATCAAATCACTCTTGCCCAGCTTGAACACGCAATTGCTGCTTTGCTTGGCAAACCCGCTACCGGTTTTTCGCTGGCACCAGAGGCCGAGCAAACCGGTGCGCAGATGTTAGCGATACAACTGCCGAGTATTCCAGTTGAATTGCCAGCCAACTTACTAGAGCGTCGCCCTGATATTGCCTCGGCAGAACGACAAGTTGCCGCAGCCAATGCCAGTATTGGCGTAGCTAGAGCCGCCTTATTCCCCGTATTGAATTTATCTGCGGATGCGGGGTATCGTGGTAGCAATTTATCTGGCTTATTTGATGTTGCTCATCAATTCTGGTCGCTTGGACCTAGCCTTGCTTTAACCGTTTTTGATGCCGGTGCCAAACAAGCGGCCGTCGATCAGGCTAGAGCAAGCTTTGATCAGGCATCCGCCAATTATCGGCAAACAGTTTTAACCGCATTGCAAGGAGTGGAAGATCAGTTAGTCGCATTGCGTTTGCTGCAACGCGAGGCCGACTTACAGAAACAAGCGGTAGCATCCGCCAACGTCACCCTCAATCTAGTGACCAATCAATATCGTGCGGGAACGGTACCTTATCTGAATGTCTTGAGCGCACAGCAAACCCAGCAAAACGCCAGAAGCAGCGAGATCAATATTCGCGGACGTCAATTGAGCGCGACAGTACAATTGCTCAAAGGTTTGGGCGGTGGTTGGCAAGGACTCGATGCAGAAGCGAACAAAAATAGTGCGATGGATAAAATAACTAGCCGATAATCAACGCCTCAATATCGATTCAAATTTCTGTCTACTCAATTTGCGGCTCTTAGGACTTACACAAAATTGTCCCGGCAAGGCGTAGCGACGACGACAGTATTTAGTACGGGTAGTCGCTGCAACACCGCTGGGGCAGTTTTTCGTGAATCCCAACTCTAACGAAAGAAATAAAGTGACTCCATCATCAGAAAAAACCAGAGTACTGGTCGTAGGTGCAGGAGCAATTGGTAGCTTTTATGGTGCGCTACTCGCAGAGGGAGGCGCAGATGTCTCGGTTGTTTGTCGCTCCGACTTTGACGCAATAAAATCACATGGATTTGATATCGATAGTCCCTCACTCGGCCAAATACATTTCACACCTGCGCAAGTCTTACAACACACTGCAGACTATCAGGGCGGCTGGCCCGATTACCTGATCCTCAGCGTCAAAGTCGTACATGGCGTGGACAGAGCCGCAATGATTAAAGATGCAGTCGGTCCCGATACCACCATCGTTCTGATCGAGAACGGGGTTGAAATCGAAGCAGAAATCGCTGCGGCATTCCCCGACAATGAACTGATCAGCGCACTTGCGTACGTCCAGATCAGCCGCGTTGCGCCAGGCAAAGTCAAACATCATGCATTAGGCGACTTAACATTCGGCACTTATCCCAGTGGCATCTCATCGCGCTGCGAATTGTTAGCAAGCTTGCTGGAACGTGACGGCATTAAAATGACGCTGACCGACAATGTCGTCAAAGGGCGCTGGCATAAATGTGTTTGGAATGCGGTGTTTAACCCGATTTCTGTACTCGGCGGCGTACTCGATACGGCGTCTATTCTGGGACCTGACGAAGGCAAAGCACTAGTTAAAAAAGCCATGCTGGAAGTGATCGAAGTCGCAGCCGCGACCGACAATCCTTTGCCAGTAGCAATGGTCGATCAATTCATAGAACGTACCAAAAATGGCCCCGCCTACAAAACGAGCATGGCATTAGATTTTGAAAATGGTCGTCCGATGGAAGTAGAAGTCATCCTAGGCAATGTCGTCAGGGCTGGACGCCGCGAGCAAGTCGCTATGCCTGTATTGGAAACGATCTACGCCCTGATGAAAATGATCGATGCCAGAGACGTAGCCAAGGATGCAGCAAAATAAAAAAAGTACCTCACCAAGCCCTAATTTTTATGCGGGTTCCCAAGGTATATGCTCTGGAGGCCCTCGTAAACATTGGACTCTGGGAAGACGAGTGAGATCGGTGTGTCAAAGATAAATAAAGTAGAGTAAATCCGCTAATTCAACTTGGCTCAGCGTTCCGTCAGCGACGTCAACCATGATCTCCTCAAGATTATCATCGCGCTCTATATCAATACCTTGCAACGATAAATAGGTCAAAGCCGTCACCAGCGCGGTACGCTTATTGCCGTCGTTAAAAACATGACCACGCGCTAATGCAACTGCATACATCGCTGCAATTTCAAAAACATCATCTAACTCTTCATAGTCTATGCGACGATCAATTCTTGAAAGCGCGCCCTCAAGTGCGTCAATGCCATGATCGCCACTTAAGCCCGGCTCCAAGCTAAGGATTAAATCATGAATTTCAACTACTTTTTGTGCGTCGATCATTGAAATCTATCTTATCGATTTGCAAGTGCTTTAATGACTTTGGAATGAGTTGAAATCACTCTTTTGGCCGCGCTTAGCACGACTCTTGACCCTTCTTTATTTGAGAGGTTCATAGGTACAGGTTTTTGTTTTTCTCTGACTGTTTCAAGAACTACACCATATGTCTTTTTCATGATGCTCGCTTCCTCATAAATCATTTAATAGAAATCATTTTAAGTGTACTTGTGAACAACATCAAGTAAGTTCACTTAAGTGTATATGGAGTTTGTAATCCTAATTTACAAAAACATCGTAAATCAGGCAAGTTGTATGCACAAAATTCATACACGATCATCCACAGAAATCATTCGCGTTATTCCTCACATCGTCCTATGCTGTATCTTCGTTTGATTTTGGGACAACGTTAGCACCAAGTTCGACCTCTCACTAATCAAATGGCGCCACAATTCACGGCAAGTAATTTCTAAACATCTCAGCGTATCCGACCTGTCGATCTAATAACGTCAGGCTGATGCCGATCTCAGCTTCAATAGCCAACAGGAGACACCCATGGCCTATCAGTTACGTCCTTTTGCGAAAGCATTATCTGCCTCAGTTTCGCTTTCAATCGCCGCCCTGCTAGCTCCGGCGGCGCATGCAGAGAACGTTAAAATTGCATTTATCGATGCTTTGTCGGGAACGTTCGCACCGACGGGCCAGACTGCCTTGAAAAATTTTCAGATGGTGACTGAAGTTGCGAACAAGGAAAAATGGGGGGGACCGGCTAACACGATAGAAATGGTAGGGTTCGATGGGAAAGGTAGTCCACAAGAGTCGCTGACTCAACTGAAAATAGCGATTGATCAGGGCTATCATTACATCACTCAGGGCGGCGGATCAGGGGTGGCGCTGGCCTTGGTTGATGCCATCAACAAACATAATGAACGTAATCCGGGTAAAGAAATTGTGTATCTGGATTTTGCGGCACTAGATCCGGATCTGACGAACAGCAAATGTAGTTTTTGGCATTTCCGCTTTGAGCCAAACTCTGACATGCGGATGGAAGCGCTGACGAGTTATTTAGCGAAAGACCCAAGTATTAAGAAAATTTATATCATCGGACAAAACTACGCACTCGGGCACCAGGTCAGCCGCGCTGCTAAAGAATATCTGAAGCGTAAACGTCCTGATATTCAGATCGTCGGCGATGATTTGCACCCGATTGCCACTGTTAAAGATTTCTCTCCGTATGTCGCTAAAATCAAAGCCTCGGGTGCCGATGCGGTCATCACCGGCAACTGGGGGAACGATCTCGCCTTGCTGATTAAAGCAGCGAAAGATGCCGACCTCAAAGCCAACTTTTATACCTACACCGCATACACCACTGGCGTACCGACTGCAATGGGTGCTGCGGGTGTAGACCGGGTTAAAAATGTCAGTAACTGGAATATCAATAATGAAGTCTTTGCCGGTAAAGATATGGCTGAAGCAGTTAAGAAGAAATACAATGAAGATTACTGGCTGATGTCTAGTCACAGCGCCATCACCATGTTAGCCAAGGCGATCAAAGATACTGGATCAACCGATCCGGTCAAAGTCGCTTTTGCGATGGAAGGCATGACGATCAAAAGCTATAACGGTAATGTAGAAATGCGTAAATCAGATCATCAGGCACAGCAACCGATCTACATTACTAACTGGGTAAAAACGAACGGTAAAGATGTCAAATTTGATCAGGAAAATACTGGTTTTGGCTGGAAAACTGAGCAAAAAATTGATACCTTTGTGGCCTCGCAACCGACTTCATGTCAGATGAAGCGGCCTACCAGATAACCTCTTCAGCAACTAATGAAACGAGCACTACTATGATTAAAGTCCATCACCTGAATAACTCGCGCTCGCAGCGTATCTTGTGGTTATTAGAAGAACTGGGAGTTGACTACGACATCGTCAACTATCAGCGTGATCCGGTGACACGGCTGGCACCAGCAGCGTTGAAGGCAATCCATCCTCTCGGCAAATCACCGGTCATTTCTGACGATGATTTAGTGGTAGCAGAGTCCGGTGCGATCATTGAATATCTGGTCAATAAATATGGTGATGGTCGCTTGCGGCCAAAGTTAGATACTGCGGCTTATATCAAATACTCTCAGTGGATGCATTTTGCTGAAGGCTCTGCGATGTTGCCGCTCTTGCTGGCTTTGTATGTTGGTCGTTTAGGTGAAGCTGGTGCGCCATTGGGACCGCGGATCAGCAGTGAAATCGACAACCACATTAGCTATATTAGCGCTGAGTTAGGTGACAATCTGTACCTGATGGGAAATGAACTGAGTGCCGCCGATATTCAAATCAGTTTTGTTGTAGAAATTGCAGAAGCACGCAAGATGCTGGGCGCTTATCCAAATCTGCAAGAGTATGCCAAACGGCTGCATGCCAATCCGGCATATATTCGTGCTTTAGAGCGTGGCGGTCCTTATTCTTTAGGGGCGTAAATCGGGAAGTCTCTCGACACCATATCACCATGTTCAACGCTGGAGTGAAGCCACTCCAGCGGTTTTATTTTTGGCACCCTTTGGCAGCTTTAGCACCCTTTAGCACTCTGTACTGACCTGCTTCAAATCTCGCTCAAAAATTGAGTCACCGCTTGCGCAAATGCCTCTGGCTGCTCGATTGCACTCAGATGCGAAGCATTGTCTAAAATATGCAGTGAAGCGCCTGCTATCCCGTCTGCCAGAATCTGCGCCATTGCTACTGGCGTGCCTTGATCTGATACACCGGCGATCACCAGGCATGGCAAAGTAATTTGCGACAAGCGATCGGTGGTATTCACATTAGCAACTGCATCACAACATCGGATGTAAGCATCGCCATCCGTAGTAACTACACGCTGACGAAAACGGGCAACCGTTGCAGGATGAGCAGCGCGAAAATCCTCATGAAAATAGCGTGCCATCACGGCATCAGCAATGACCTCGATTCCCTGCGTGCGAACAGTAGTGATGCGTTGGTTCCAGATCTCGCGCGCCGCGGCTGGATATTGCGAGGTGGAATTAGCAATCACTAAGGCGCGTAACAAACTGGGGTGCCGTAAAGCCAGCTCCTGTCCCACCATCCCGCCCATCGATAAACCGATCCAGACAACCGGCCCGGTATCTAATTCGCGCAATAAGCTAGCGGCATCGTCGGCTAAATCAGCCATACTAAATTGCCCCAAGGGCGCGTCAGAACTGCCATGCCCACGATGATCGTAGCAAATGACGCGGCAATCTTCAGCTAACACGGCAGCGAGCTGATCCCACATCGTTAAGTCACAACCCAAGGCGTGACTTAGCACTATCGTATGACGGGGCACTTTACCATTACGTGCTTCTCGCACGCTGTAATGCAAGGCTGGCTTGCTATTAGTCCGCCCTTGCTTACCTGAGCCGGGATGACTGACTTCAAACGGTGAGAGCGGTTCTATTACGTAACCTATCTCTGCACTGACTTCACGCAAAATCTTCAGCGCCAATGAGAACGCAGTATTTGCGGCGGGCACACCTGCATAGATCGCCGATTGCATCAGGACTTCTTTTAACTCATCTGGCGATAAGCGATTGTCTGGCGCGCCAAGCAAGGCAGCACGCAGGTGCAACTCATATTCTTCCCAACGGCCTAGGGCAATCGTCGTCGCCAGTACGATAACGCGGCGGGTTTTGTAATCCAGACCGGGACGGCCCCAAATATCATTCCAGGCAAAACGGCTAATTAACTGCTGAAACTCAGCGTTGAAGCTATTCGCATTATTGATAGAGCGATCAACCCAGGCGTCGCCAAGGATAGTCCGACGATTTTGTAAACCGCGTTCCAGATCATGATTCAGTGGGTCGTAGCTCATCGTTTTTATGTAGGAAAAATAGTTAAAGTAAGTGGGCAGATGTACGCAAAATCAGCTACATCCGTGTTGATTGTGATCATCAGCGTGAAGTAATCATTGCTAAATATGGTTACTAAATATGCTTACTTGCTACGCCCTGCCGCAATGCCGCCAGTTGCGTACTTGCCAGCGCCGCGGCGACTTCGGTTGCTACATGCGGATCAAACAGTTTTTGTAATATAGCCAGATCAATCACTTCGGATAAACGGGCATCGTTACGCACCACCTCTGTAACGACATCCAGCAAATGCGTGTGGTCGGCAACTGCTTTTTGGGTCAGGGTTTCCATCAGACTATGTGCCTTTGGACGACCGATCACGCTCGCCAGATAAATAGAAATACTCTCGGCAAATACCAGTCCCTGCAACGCATCGATGTTCACAAGCATACGGCCAGTATCGACTTGCAAACCCGCCATCGCTTCCGATAATGCATTGACTGCGCCATGCGCGCTTAGAAATAAGCCCGGCCATTCTGCTAATTCGGCCTGCCAGTTGCCTAAGCCACGTTCATGTTCTTGCCCCATATTGGCCAGTAGCGCGGCGGCGCGTTGTGGCGCTCTGGCTGCTGCAGCTAAGGCGATCATGCAAGACACAGGATTACGCTTATGCGGCATCGCCGATGAACCGCCACGACCTTTGCCCGACGGCTCTGCCAGCTCTGCAATTTCGCCTTGCGCTAGCAGACTCAGATCGGTGGCAATTTTGCCCAGCGAGCCGACCAGCACGGCGACTTCCAGTCCCAGCCGCACCCACTCATCACGCTGCGTATGCCAGGCTGCTGGCGGCAGGATTAATCCCAAATCTACTGCCATCCGCGTGGCAACCGCTGGCCCTTTTGCGCCCATCACTGCCAGCGTGCCGACCGCGCCGCCGAGTTGCAAAGCCAAGGCGCGGGTGGCAGTCTGACGCAACTGCTCACGTGCGCGTACCAAAGGTGCAAGCCAGCTTATTAGTTTGAAACCAAAACTGGTGACTTGCGCAGGCTGCATTAAGGTCCGCGCCAATATGGGCGTGTGTAAATGCTGCTCTGCTAGTTGCATCAAGCGTTGGATCAGTACTTGCAAGTCGCGCTCAATTAAGCTGATTGCCTGCCTGGTGGCTAACACCATGGCGGTATCAATCACGTCTTGGCTGGTGCTGCCCCAATGCACATGCGTGGCAGATTCTTCACTATAAAGCGCGACTGTTTTGGTCAGTTCTTTCACCAATGGTATTGCCAGACTACCGGCGCGGCGGCTGGCATTGACCATCACAGGGATGTTGTAAAGCTGCGCATTGCAGACGCTGGCAATATCGCGTGCGGCGGTTTCCGGAATGATGCCCTCGGCTGCCTGAGCCTTAGCCAACGCAGCCTCAAACTGCAACATCGCCTGCACAATGGCAGCATCGTCGAACACGGCAATCATGTCCGGCGTGGTCAAAAAATGTTCAAAAATCGATACGCTCATTGATCTCTACTTTGATTTATGGCTGGCTTAATTGGTAAGCTTAATTAGTACGTTCAATTGGTGCGAGAGCATGGTGCAAAACTAGGTCGAAATTACTATACGGCTTACGCAAAAATGGCGTCAACTAAAGTCAGCTCCTAAGTTCAGATAGGTCAGCTTAAGTGCGAATCTGCTGATGCATCGCTAAAGTTAATTAAATATACTCCACCTATGTATATTTAATTGTCCTCATATTATCTGGACAATACGGCATTTTTCCATAAAAGTAAGGGGAGTATATTGGTTTTCCCAGTGTATTTCGCTATTAAGTCATCGCCAGTAAATCGCCCGAAGTCAGCCCGCTGTCCATCTTTAGTCAGCACACCAACACCAGCATCAATAGCACTTACACATAGTCAAAAAAGACTGTCTCTTTATCTGTCTGCATCCAGATATCCCAACGGTAACTACGCTCGGCCTGTTTGATCGCGATCAAAGTGATTCTACGCTCTGCCGGCACCTGCGTCAGAATCGGCGCATCAGCTAATCCAGCATCGTCCTCCAGGAACACCGCAGTAAATTGATGCTTGACCAAGCCACGCGCAAACACGGTCACAAACATGGCTGGCTGCCCGAGTTGCGCCGATTCTGTTGCCAGTGGTATCGATAGTTCAAATTGAAAACTACCGTCTTCAGCGCTGGGCACCCGCCGAAAACCCGGTATCGCATGCGCTGCTTCCACACCTGCGCTGCCGGGCAACCAAGCCTCGATCATCGCGTCATTCATTGGCGTGCCGTCACCGTCGTAAATCACGCCACTGATCGTGATGGTCGGTGCGCTACTGCTCATCTGTGCAGTTGCATCCACTGCCCAGCGCCACGCCTCGTGCGAAAAAGGACCGATGGTTTGTGAAGTGGTCAGCAATACGCTCATGTCAGACGCTGTATTAGCCAACGCACCGCTTTGTTTTATCGTTGATGTCATATCGTTTCCTAGTCTGCCCAATCTGTTTACAAATCCATGGGCGTCGCATCGCGACCGCGCAAGACAATATCAAATTCATAGCCTAGCATTTTGTCATCCACCGTTTCGTCCATACTGAACCGGGCGATCAAACGCTGACGCGCGGCCAGATCGGGAATACTCTGAAAAATCGGATCGTAGTCAAACAAAGGATCGCTAGGAAAATACATCTGCGTCACCAGACGTTGCGCATAAACATTGCCGAAAAGTGAAAAGTGAATATGCGCAGGCCGCCAGGCTTTATGATGATTACCCCAAGGGTAAGGACCAGGCTTGATGGTCACAAAACGATAACGCCCGTCGTCATCCGTGAGCATCTTGCCGAAGCCATAAAAATTAGGATCAAGCGGCGCATCATGCTGATCACGTTTATGCCAGTAGCGTCCGGCTGCATTGCATTGCCATACTTCCAGCAAAGAATTACGCACTGGCTTGCCATCCTCATCCAGGACGCGACCAGTGACCACAATTTTTTCGCCCAGAGGCTGGCTTTGCCCATGTGCAGTCAGATCCATATCGTTCGGCAAAATCAAACTACGGCTTGCAGTGATATTGGTCTCTACAGGTTCCGCAGCGACGATACGCAACGCCACTTGCGTCGGGCCTCGTTTGATCGTGGATTTATAAGAGGGATAAATGAGGGTTGGGTACAGTCCCGGTTCTACGGAATCAAACTTCACAGCGTGCTCCTATGTTTTGTCTGGCTGACGTGCTTAAGTGCCTGGATGTCTGTGCATCGTTAGTTATTGATCGCTCTGGCTAAGTTAATAGAGCAGAACATCATGCAGAAAGATAGATCGCGACAGAATAAAGATCAAGTCGGACGATTCCAAAAAAGACGCAATCTCGTAAATATGTGCGATGTACGCACGACTCATTATTTTCATCAAGAATACATGCGGTGTTCCATCTGATTGGCATCTGAGAAACACAAACATTAGCTACCATTTTTTATATATTGTTCATGCACTCGTTCCCGCTTTTTGTTTAAACTCTTTGGGAGACAATCCCACTTGCCGTTTAAAAAATCGCGTGAAATAAGACGGGTCCGAAAACCCCAGCGTATACGACAACACGCTAATACTCATCGATGTGTAGACCAGATTGCGCTTGGCTTCTAATATCAGGCGTTCGTGAATTAAACCCAGCGCCGATTGCCCGACAGTCTGGCGGCATAAGGCATTTAAATGAGCTGCTGTAATACCTAGCTGATCGGCATAGTAAGAGACGGCTTGATGCGTCGTGTAGTGCAACTCAATCAATTCAGAAAAGCGTGGAAAATGCGTTCCTCGACGGGCAGAAGCCTGGCTTAATACTGCGGCACTGAGCTTGCTTTGGAGGCGATCTTTTTGTAGCACATTTGCTGGTGTTAAAGCTACCGTTTCGCTGCGAGTCAGCCAGATCAGGATACTCGCCAGCAGCGACTCAATCAATTGGGCGCGATGCGGCAATCTGCCGCGATACTCGTTGTCCAGCATCGTAAACGCGGCCTGAATATACCGACTCTCTTCATCGTTTTTTAATGCATGAATGTTGGCGACTGTTAACGCGCTGATGTTGTTGATACTAGTTGTTATGTCGCTAGCTTGCAGTCGTGATTCGCCCATCGATTGCGGCGCTCTCTGCATTAGTTGCTGCATCAAATTTTGTATCAGCGGATAAGCAATCGTGACCACATGCCCGATGGCATCACGTTTGAATTTAAAACCATGCACGCACATCTGCGGCAGCATCAAAATCTGTCCCGCCTTCATTTCATATTGAAGATCATCCAGTTGAATTTTTGCACTGCCCGCCACCAGATATAAAATCTGGAATAAGCCATTATGCTGATGTGTTGCAATATGCCAATTGTGCAAGCGACTACGTGCGGCAATTGACTCGCAGTGCACCATATCAGCCATCGGCCATGGATCGCTCTCACCATATAACTTGTAGACGGGGATGCTTTTTTGTTCTGTCATACAACGCTCAAGATAGTTCAAAAGAAGAATTTCAAATGGTAATTAATCTGCTAAAAGTACCATTTATAAATAAATAAATCCATTTCAAATAATCCGTTACAGGAACATTATTGTAAAAAAATAGCGTTTCAATTCCATGCAATGACGCCATGGTGAATAACAACGGAGACCATTAAAATGAAAACCCAAGTCGCAATTATTGGCGCTGGCCCATCTGGACTATTGCTCGGTCAGCTATTGCAATTACAAGGTATAGACACGGTGATTTTGGAAGCGAAATCGCCGGAGTACGTGTTGCAAAGAATCCGCGCAGGTGTGCTGGAACAAGGCACGACTGATCTGATCCGGAAAGCAAAAGCAGGTGCCCGTATGGATAAAGAAGGTCAGATTCATGAGGGATTTACGCTGGCGTTTAACGGCCGCAATGAACACATCGATCTGAAATCCTTAACCAATGGTAAAACCGTGATGGTGTATGGCCAGACAGAAGTGACACGGGACCTGATGCAGGCACGATCCGACGCAGGCGCACTGAGTATTTATGAAGCGACCGACGTGCAATTACATGATTTTTATACCGATAAGCCACGCGTCACATTTACCAAAGACGGCGAGCATATCGAACTGAGCTGCGACTATATTGCAGGATGCGATGGCTTCCATGGTGTATCGCGCAAATCTGTCCCGGCGGATGCAATCAAAACCTTTGAACGCATCTACCCTTTTGGCTGGCTAGGGATTTTGTCTTCCACACCGCCGGTTGCACACGAATTAATTTACGCTAATCATGAACGCGGCTTTGCCTTGTGCAGCATGCGCTCCGCCGTATTAAGCCGCTACTATGTGCAATGTCCATTAGATGACAAAGTAGAGGACTGGTCGGATCAGCGGTTTTGGGATGAGTTAAAAAGTCGCTTACCTGCCCATGTCGCAACAGATCTGGTGACTGGCGATTCAATCGAAAAAAGTATCGCGCCGCTGCGCAGTTTTGTGGCGGAACCAATGACCTTTGGTCGCTTATTTTTGGTAGGCGACGCTGCTCATATTGTTCCACCAACAGGAGCAAAAGGGCTAAACCTGGCCGCCAGCGATGTGTACACTTTATACTACTGCCTGCGTAAAACATATCAAGACGGTCGGGTCGATATCCTCGGAAAATACTCAGAACTCTGCCTGCGTCGCATCTGGAAAGCCGAGCGCTTTTCCTGGTGGATGACATCGGTGCTGCATAAGTTCTCCGACGATCCTTTTGCACAGAAAATGCAATCGGCAGAGCTGGAGTACTACACCAGCTCCTTAGCAGGGCGCACCACGATCGCAGAAAATTATGTTGGCCTGCCCTATGAGCAAGTACTTTGAACAAGCAGAGTAAGCAAGTGATTTCACGTGGATCAACATAAAAGGCACAAACTAAAATAAGGCTAAGATATTCAAATATTGAATAGTCGATATGGTTAAATGAAATTAGCGTTATAACTGACTCCGCGATATGCTGCACTGCATCATTACTGCAAACCAACGGAGCCCGTTATGTCTATCATTGAATACTTGCCAATCGCTTTCGTCATCGCCGCATTTGCATTGCGATTCTATGTTTCTTCACAAGATGCATTTGCGAAGGCATTGAGTTCCGTTGCAGACAAATCTGTAGCAGAACAATTTAGCCGGAGATTGCCATCTTCTAAGCCGGAGATTACAACTAAACCACAAGTAACGCGCTCTGTCGCAAACGGCAGAAAAAATACCAGCCATTTAATGGCGGTTCCACAATAAGCTGCATGCCCACCACGGTAAGAGAATTGATGTTGATTCATAGCTAGTAACCATTAACCGTCCCGCTTGGTTAAATTTAACGATTTTTAAAAATGCCAAATTGTGAAAACGGTTTGGCTTTTTTATTTTCACGCAGACACATTCAATATCACCCAAATCAACGCAACAATATTGTGTCGATGATTTATCACGCCCTAAACACCTTGCTTGTTTTTTTATCGTACAAAAGTTTTTAGTAATTTAACGTTTCTGAACTACTTGTAAATAAAATTGTAATTCTTACTTGTAATCCGAAATTTTTTTAGTAATATAAGAACAACGAATTTAGTCGGTAAAAGAAGTTGCCTTTTTTTTGATATTTTGGAGAACTCAAAATGAAATATTTAAATAGGTATTTAGTCGCATTTTTCTTATGTGGTTTAGTCGTATACCTGTTTGTTGAATCTAAAGAAAAAAAAATATTGGAAGCTAGTGTTTCATCCGCGAGTTTACAAAACACAAATTCAACAAAAACAGCTTTTCAAGAAGTTCCAAAGCAATTAGTAAATCAAGTTCCAGTTACTACACAAAGATCGCAAACTTCAAAATCCGATCAGATCGACCAACTGTCGTCTACGAAAAATCCTAGAGATGCTTATAAAGCTTTTCAAATGGTAAATGCATGTATCCAACACGAATCAACATCAAAAGTCGTTTTAAAGCCATCTGAATTAGCGGGCGATCAAAGCCTTAAAGATGCGTTGGCTTTAGAGGAGCAACAAAATGCGCACATCTGTGATGGAATCTCTCAGCGCCAGCGCGACGATCGATTTAAAAATTTAGATGTAGCAATTAAAGGCGGTGTTCGTGGTGCAGCAACTGATTATTTGAACTCTGGTCCGCTTGGAGACGTTAACGCATTAGTTACCAGGAAGACTGATCCATTAGTTGTAGAGTGGAAAAAACAAGCAGTAAATCAATTGGAGCAAACCGCAAAGCAGGGAGATCTTACTAGCTTAATGACCTTATCAAATTTATATCAGTCCGGCGAATTTACAGATCAAAATCAGCAATTAGCGTTGACATATGCTGTAGCAAATACAGAAATTAGAAAAAATAAGCTAGGTGATTCTATACAAGACACGAATCGACTAGCTTTAATGAATAATTATATTAATGCCATGTCAGTTGCTTTAACCAAGGAACAAATTATTAAAGCGACTTCTGATGGTCAAAAATTCGCAACAGAGTGTTGTTTTACGAAGTAAAAAATAACTTAGTAGTTGTATAAAAAATACTAATCAAATTTACAAGGGTGATCTCGTGAAAAAAATATATATTGCTTTGGTTTTAATGACTATTTCCATGTCTGCTAATGCTACTTATTTAGGAAGATTTCTTTGCGATCGATGTAGTTTTCAATCGGGTCCCGGGGTTGCACTTACAGATACTGATGATTTTTTTTCCGCTATGGTGTTTTTGAAAAGTACTAACATTACTAATCGATATGTCCCTGGTGACATAATTGCAATATGTGATGGAGTTTTCTGTTTAAATATTGGATATACAGCAAATGGTAATTTTTATCCGGCAACTGGGCTATATTTAGACAGAATTCAACAAGGGTATAAAAACGTGAAAAAAATTACTCAAAAAAGTGACGGTGAATCTAATGAATATATATTGACTGTTAGTGGATCAATAAATGCTCAGTTTTGTACTTGGACTGACTATTATAGTGATGGAGGATACATTGGAAGTGACTCTTTGTCCTGTACAAATACTCCTTGAAAATCATTAATCTTTGATAGTATTAAGACTACCAACTTTTAGTTAAATGTTGCTTTAATTTAAAGCAACATCTCTTATTTAACATCACATTTTAAATTTCATAATCATCCAAAGTATCGGTAGTTTTGCCACCAGTGCATTAGCCAATTCTACATAGTTGCTATACGTTTTTGGGAGTTTCATTTACATAAGAAATATTTGGCGCAACAGAAGCGCTAGAAAACTGCGCTATGATCTCTCGACAGTCCTTTGTAAGGGTAAAGATTTGGCGATAGGTTACTTAAAGCAATGCCAAGCTAGCAAAATAGCTTGGCATTTTTATTTGCGATTCGCAATCTTGGTTGTGAGCTATAAATTACTTATGGATTGCTCAAACGTCGGCCAAAACTAACAGCGTAAGCCGCAGGTCTTGCCAACAAAATCGGATCATCAGATGGTGCAATCCCCTCCAGTAAAGTGAGTGGATTAAACATTGTGCCTTTTTCAAATTTGCTGCCATCTGCGTGTACCGAACGTAAAGTTAGCGTACCTAACTCGACGATTTTTCTGGTATCTGGCCAGACTTGGGTGCCATCGTTAATGACATCATCTTTTTCTGCCAGCTGAACAGAAATACGGAATTTGACTGGCTCTTTTTTCAACCTGACTGGCAGCTCATCCATCAAGTAATTTGGTGTCGCTTTTTCTGTCTCTTCTGCAGTCAAAAATTGTTGTCCTGCCAGTGGTTCTATCCGGTAACGACCGAAATGACTTTCCCCTTTTGCGTTAGTAAATTTAAATGCATTGACACCGTAAAAAGCCTGGGTCGCAAAGCTGACCGGAGCGGGCTTAGGCATGGTGACAAACTTAAGCGTTGCAGGGTGTGTTGCCAAGAAATTTTCTACTGGCGTTGGCTTGGCAACACCGGGTCCGCTGGTCTCTATCGCTTTAAGGAAAGTCAAAAAATCCTCCGGCGTACCGACCGGAAAACCATTAGTAGAAATCACCACCATGTCTGTGCTGACACTCTTGGGCAAATCAAACCGGATTGCCATACCTTTAGGGAAGCCGTTACCATTGGCATCTGGAATATTTGGTACGCCAGACGCGTTAGAAAAGCGCACTGTGACTTTGCTGGTAGTGCGTTGTAAATGCGCCGCCTTGGTGATGCTGGCCGCGCTTGGCGCTGGCACAAAGTCACCGATAGTAACGATCCCTTTTGCATGGTTAGCGCGATAACCAGCGTGCGGGCCACCTGCCAGTTTGGTCAGAGTATCGACGATCTGTTCTGTGACCGGTTTATTTGAGGATGTATCAGGTGCGGCGGCTGTTTGCGCGTTCGCACTGGTGTAACTGCTTAACGTAGTCAGTGCTATTACGGCAAGCGTCATTGCGGTGATAGAAAATGAAGTAGATCTCAACAATGCTGGCATGATTTTTCCTTTTCTTGATTAATGAAAGTGGGTATAAATTTGGCTGGCGGGAACGGCAAGTACGAAGTTAAAAATTGGGCACAAAACTTCTGTGTGGAGCTTGAGATTTAATGCTCGCATTATTCTGAACTAGATTCCAGAATTGCGCTGAGCAGCTAAAAGTCGTGCGTCCAATGCACTTTGCAATATCACTTTATAATTTGCGCGGCACTCAAATAAGCTTGTCAGCATCAATAGCAATGCGAACGGAAATTTACCTAACTCCGCTGACGAGTTACATCAACATCCTGCACTACAAACTATCTAGACGGAGTCACCCCATGTCCCAACTTTTTTCCGCTTTTTCTATCGGTTCATTAACATTAAAAAATCGTATCGTGATTGCACCGATGTGCCAATATTCAGCGAAGAATGGTGACGCCACCGACTGGCATATGATCCATCTGGGCAGCATGGCCTTATCCGGCGCTGGCTTGTTGATTATCGAAGCAACAGCAGTCGAACCCGAAGGTCGCATTACGCCAGAAGACTTGGGTTTGTGGTCCGATAGCAATGAGGCAGCGCTGAAAAAAGTGATCCATGCCATACGTGCCTATTCCAACATGCCAGTAGCAATCCAGCTCGCGCATGCAGGTCGCAAAGCCTCTAGTCATACACCGTGGGATGGCGGCCAGTTGATATCCGAGGCGGACGGTGGCTGGGCGACTTTTGCACCGTCGGCAATCCCGCAAAATGTAGGAGAAGCATTGCCGATTGGGCTAGATAAAGCGGGCATGCAACGCATCATTCAAAACTTTGTCGCCGCCGCCAAGCGTTCACATAATCTAGGGCTGGATGCGATTGAGGTGCACGCGGCGCATGGTTATTTGCTGCATGAATTTCTATCTCCGATTTCTAACCAACGCAGCGACGAATATGGTGGCACGCTAGAAAACAGAATGCGCTTCCCGCTGGAAGTATTTGCAGCCATCCGCGCAGCGATGCCAGCGAGCATGCCCGTTGGCATCAGAATCTCCGGCACAGATTGGCTTGAAGGAGGTTGGGATATCGATCAAAGCGTGGTGTTTGGCAATGCGTTGAAAAAGCTGGGATGCGACTTTGTACATGTCTCCAGCGGAGGCATCTCACCGTTACAAAAAATCCCGTTAGGCGACAATTACCAAGTACCGATGGCAGAAAAAATGCGCAAAGAAACTGGCCTGCCTACCATCGCAGTCGGCCTGATTACCGATGCAAAAAATGCCGAAGCAATTGTAGTCGAAGGTAAGGCAGACATGGTGGCATTAGCACGCGGCATGCTATTCGATCCGCGCTGGCCTTGGCATGCTGCAGTGGAATTGGGAGCGCAAGTCGAAGCGCCAAAACAATACTGGCGCTCGCAACCACGGGGACTGAGTACCTTGTTTGGCGATGTCAAAATTGGTGGGCGTTAGAAGCCAGGAACCTGTTAAATCCATTCTCCCTCCGGCTCGCCGGAGAGAGAAGTTGAAGATCATCTTCCACGAATTCAACAACATAATACAACTAGGGATAAGAAAAAAATTAATATACTCCCCCTAAAAATCTCAAAAATACCCCAACTGTCCAATCATTATATGGTCTATTTAAAATACCCCATACCAGTATTATTAATACTGAAATTAACTCCAACTTAAATCCACCCGGCTCAAAGGCAACTGACGAACCCGTTTTCCGGTTGCCGCAAAAATCGCATTGCATACCGCAGGCGCCAATGGCGGAAAAGCAGGTTCGCCTAATCCGGTCACTGGGAAGTCCGTTTTTAAGAAATGCACTTCGATTTTTGGTGGCGTTGTGGCGATCCGAAGTAAGGGATATTCGTGAAAATTACTTTGCACAATGCGCCCTTTTTCGATGTTCAGTTCGGGGTACATCAGCGTACTCAAGCCATCAATCACTGAGCCTTGTACCTGACTCTCTGCGCCGCTCAGGTTGACGATTTGCGCGCCGATATCTGACACGACAACAACCCGGTCGACTTTCAATTCGCCTTGTTTTGATACCGTTACTTCAGCGACTTCGGCGATATAGCCGCGATGGCTAAAGTGGAATGCAACGCCTTGGCCCTGACCACGGGCAAAGGTTTTTTTACCCCAGCCAGACTTGTCGGCGACTTCTTGCAATACGCGTTTCATGCGACCGACGTTGTATGGCTGACCGCGCTCGCCAGTACCAGGGACAATTTCTTTATCACGCAATATCTCCAAACGAAATGCGACCGGATCACGGCCTGCAGCATGCGCCAGCTCGTCAATAAAACTGTGGAAAACCCAGGCAAACACATTGCTGCCGGGAGCGCGCCACGGTCCCATGGGAATACCGCATTCAATCGCAGTTTGTTCTAACAAACAATTTTCTACCCAGCGTCCGGGGAACTCATCACCGCTCAAACTACCACCACTACCCGGTTGCAATACGCTGGCGCCATCTCGCGTGACGCGGTTGGCAAAAGTCACAAAGTGATTATGCCAGGCGACCAGTTTCCCTTTTGCGTCCAGCCCACCGCGTAAAAAATGGAAGCCCCCAGCACGGAAATGATCATGTTGCAAATCATCCTCTCGCGACCAGGTCAGTTTGACCGGGGCTCGCACTTTGAGTGCAATCGCAGCGGCTTCGACAACATAGTCCGAACTCAGACGCCGGCCAAACCCACCGCCACTGCGGGTGATGTGTAAGCTAATTTTTTCTTTGGGAATATTCAGCGTAGTCGCCACCAGGTTTTGGCCCGAGGCCGGATTTTGGGTTGGGGCCCACAATTCCAAACTACCATCCGCAGGCTTAAACCACGCGGTACAGTTTTGTGGCTCCATACTGGCATGCGAGATAAACGGATATTGATACGCTCCTTCCACCGTTTTCGCAGCTACTTTTAAGGCAGCAGGTGTATCGCCATCTTTGCGTAGAGTGCTTGCGCCAGCTTGCTTAGAGAGCGCTTTGGATTCGGCGATAAAACCGTCCCAACTTTGGCTGGCGAACTTGCCTTCATCCCACACCACTTTTAGCTGCTTACGTGCGCTGAACGCAGCCCAGGTGGATGTCGCAATAATCGCAACGCCTGGCAACAAGGCATTGACGCTACCGCTGCCTTCCACCGCAAATGCATCGCGGACACCAGGCAATAATTTGATGGCATCTAGGTTGGCGCTGACGACTTTGCCACCAAAAACGGGGCACTTTACAAACACCGCGTACACCATGCCTGGCAATTTAACGTCAATCCCGAACAAAGGCTTGCCGCTGACTACCGCACCGTTATCGACACCACCAATCCGTGTTCCTAGTAATTTGAATTGCGCCGGATCTTTTAAAACCACTTGATTTGCATCGGGTACTGGCAGAGTGGCTGCCTTTGCTACCAAGGCACCAAAGCCGAGCTGGCGCTTGCTAGGGTTGTGCGTGACCATACTATTTTCGGCTACACATTCACTGGCGGGAACGCCCCAGGTCAGCGCTGCGGCGGACACCAGCATGGTACGTGCAGTCGCACCTAACCGATGGAATTCAGTGTAATTGGTCGGGGTGGAAGTAGACCCACCTGCACCCTGACTGCCATACGCCGGGTTCAGATCACCCTGCACAATGCGAACGTCTTTCCAGTTGACCTCCAACTCTTCGGCGATCACCATCGGTAAGGATGTCTTAATCCCTTGACCGATCTCCGGTTGCTTAGAAATCAATGTCACCACACCATTAGGCGCGATGCGGATAAACGCATTAGGAACAAAATCTGCCGCTGAATCTGCCGATGCGAGTGCATCAGGCTTGGCAACTTTGCCTTCTGCGCTATTGGATTGATTCCAATAAAAACCCAGCATCAGACCACCGCTGGCGATCACGGAGTTACGTAAAAACCGACGACGTCCGTTCAGTTCCAGATCGTCTGGGTTGGCAGTATTTGTAATCGGTTGTGATGTAGAGGTTTTCATTTGCTGACTTTCTCTTTTTTGGCCACTGATACAGTAGAAGAGTTAGCAGATATCTCTGCCGCACGATGTATACCCGCTCTGATTCTGACGTAGGTAGCGCAGCGACATAAATTGCCTGACATCGCGCTATCGATATCTGCATCGCTCGGTTGCGGATGCTGCTTCAGTAAGGCCGCAGCCGTCATGATTTGTCCGGCCTGGCAATAACCACATTGCGGCACATCAAGTTCTTGCCATGCCTGCTGCAACGGGTGCATGGCTTTCGCATCTAAGCCTTCAATTGTGGTGACTTTTTTACGCCCCAAAGTCGATACGGGAGTTACACATGATCGCGTTGGCACGCCGTCAATATGCACCGTACAAGCACCGCAAAGCCCCATACCGCAACCATATTTAGTGCCAGGCAAATCCAGGCTATCGCGTAATGCCCATAGTAACGGGGTATCCGGCTCCAGCTCCACAGGGCGGGCTTGACCGTTAATGTTCAAAGTGTATTTACTCATGGCAATGGCGGCGAGAGGAAGGAAATGTATATCCTAACGCAATCCTCTATTTTTAGCTTTGAGGAGCTTAGCCCACGATAGCCAGAGCAAATTTTTATTTTTATTGAGCTTACGTAAATCGATCCCCGCTTCGTTGCAGCGCCTTGCTGGAAAAATTATGCGTAAGTCCTATTTAGGTTTGAGAAGCGCCTACAAATTTAATAACGCAAACCCCATCTCCAATCTACCTGTACAATTGATGCCAGCCATCAAATAATGCTCTACATTGTAAGAATATCTTCACGATTGCAACCTAGAAAATTTCGATGAAACTCAGTCACTACAGCTTGTTACTCCCTCTGCTTAGCGGCGCTTTTTTGGCTGCTATTGCTCCGGCAGCCAGCGCTGCACCGGAAGAAATCCAAGTCTACATGGATGAGATCAATAATCCGCACGAGTTTGGACTTGATCTGCATAATAACTATGTGATCTCGGGAAACGGCACGCCCGATTATCCGGGTGCACAGGCACCGCGACATGTGTTCAGACTGACGCCGGAATTTTCTTACGGACTGACTAAAAATTGGGAATTAGGTGCGTATATTTTGACATCGCGGGACGCCCATGGCGGCTCGAATGTCGATGGCGAAAAACTCCGCATGAAGTATCTGGTCGATAAAGACGGAACATCCCCTTTTTTCTACGGTGCAAATCTGGAAGTCGGTCGGGTGAATCAACATATCGACCAGAATCCCTGGAATGCAGAGCTGAAAGGTATTTTTGGTTATCGTAAAGATCGCTGGACACTAGCGGCGAATGCGAATATCGACTGGAAAATTTCAGGTCCGGCACCCAGCCCGACCAGCCTGGAAATCGATTCTAAAATTGCGTATAAAACCGATCAGGGTTTTGATATTGGTCTAGAGAGCTATAACGAAATGGGAGCAATAAGGCATCTAGGGCAGCTCAATCAACAGAGCCAGACCATCTATGCTGTCATCGATACCAGTATCAAAGGCTGGGATCTGAATTTGGGTATCGGGCGCGGTCTAACGACGGTGTCCGACCGTTGGCTGCTAAAGGCTATTGTCAGTGTGCCGTTTTAAATCCGACTAATTCCAAACCTGTCCTGCGGCATTACGATCCCAAAACGTATTTGAACTGATGTGCCCTCTGCGCATCAAAATACATACTGAACGCGGGATGTGAACATATAACCATGTCGTCCGTAAATCGAACCGATTAAATAAGCCGCCTGATACTTGATGCTGGATTCTTTGCCTACGGGCACGCTGCCAAATAGCGCTGGTCCAGCGCGATGGGATTGCTGATCACGGGGCGCCCAATGGTCCCAGTCGCCTAATTCACCAAAGCCCTGCACGCCTAATTCCAACATCGGCTTCCAGCGATATTTGGTTTGCCACTGGTACTTCATTTGTGTCGCGCCGCCCTCGACCGACCGGTAAGTACGCTCAAAAAATACATTTCCGTTGAGCTGTAAACGCCCAAAATCAGTCTGCACTGCTGGGCCAATTTCTAATGTATAGCCTTCGTCAGTATCATGCCCGCGAGTCAAATTGGTATGCAAGGCAACGTCAACCGGATATTGTCCTTGCGTCAGCAAATAATCATTTTGCCAATTCCAGCTATCTAGTTTTAAGTCGGATTTAGAACTGCCAATATAGCTCGCATAGACCTCGGTGTACCAACGTGAAGTTACACCATAGCCAAATCCCAGCTCCGGCCAGATGGTTTGTCCCCGTCCGGGAAAGTTCGTCGTCCAATAGCGGAAATCGACTGACTTCTGGTCTTTGTTGTCGTACACCGACACAAAGTAGTAACCCGGCTCTGCCAATGCCGCTCCATAAGTCATCAGAATACTTAGTGCTATTGCTAAACGCTTCAACATGAGGACGCCTGGATGGATGGGTGGTTGTTTGTTTATTTGTTTGAATCAAGTTGATAGCATACTGGAAAAATCCAGGTCAACTTGAATAATAAATGTCCAATTAAAATACGCATCACCTAAGCGTTTTGGCCTGTAAGCCACAGAATGATTGGACTACTAAAATCGAGAACTCCTGTCTGTGCGATCAAAATACAAAATCATCGTAACAAAAGTCGACATCCCCAGCACAGTAGTTATCTAAGCTGGATCAGCCGGCGGCTATGGTTGAGCTGATTCAGGTCTGAAAGTGTCAATCAAAATTAAATGCTCACCGTCTCTGATCAATTCAAGAATCAAACTTTTTACTCTTGTGTCTAGCTTACATTCATTGTGTCGCGACTCATCGCTTATAAACGATGAGTGTTATAGAGGATTTTTTGCAATCTGGCTCATCAATTGGTACGATAAGTCTTTTGCAGTTTCGCCGGCAGGCGTTTTACGCCAGCCACATTGCGGCAGTGATTGCCTTTACCTCTCAATATTCGACCCATTTGTTACTTATGCAAAACAGCCTGACGCACAAGCCTGTAGAAATTAAAATCTCCACAGTAGTCGTAGTTGCCCTAATTTTGCATGCTGCACCAGTTGCAATCATAGAAGCAGCGTTAAAAGAAATGACGGCAGGTACGCCAGATTTTTTTGATGACGAATTCGCAGTGATCGATGTCGAGAATATCGCTTCCGAATCATTGGACTGGGTCAATTTGATCCCGCTATTTAAATCATTTGGACTCACTCCGGTCGCGGTCCGGAATGCACCAGAACAAGGCCACGCAGCAATCCGGGCGCATGGTTTGAGTATTGATATGGTGAGCCGACCACGTCAGGAGCCTGCTAGCACAGCAACAACTGCGGTGATTGAGGTGATACCTGAGAAGGCAGCAAAGCCTGAGCCGGTAACTGCACCAGCGCCAGTAGCAGCGACATCTGTCAGCAATTTACCTGCGATGGTGATTGATACTCCAGTGCGCGCAGGTCAGCGCATTTATGCCCGAGGTACCGATCTGATCATCACCGCCTCGGTCAATAATGGTGCCGAAGTGATTGCAGATGGCAGCATCCACATCTACGCACCATTGCGCGGTCGTGCCCTGGCAGGCGCAACTGGCAATACCGAAGCAAGAATTTTTGCCCTGAGCATGGAGGCGGAATTGGTCTCAATTGCAGGGATTTACCGCACGTTTGATACCGGATTCCCGGCCTTATTGCCAAATCATCCGGTACAAATCAAGCTTATTGGCGACAGTATTGAAGTATCATCGGTAAAATCGGCGGGTTGATATTTATTTATTAATATCATTATAAAAAATATATTGATTGCAAGCAGCCAAATAATCAAAAATCGCTTTCAGCAAATTGAGTTAAAAAATTAAAGGAGTTCTTTGTGGCAAGAATCATCGTTGTGACATCTGGTAAGGGCGGCGTAGGGAAAACAACTTCCAGTGCCAGCTTTTCGTCTGGCCTTGCCATGCGCGGACATAAAACTGCGGTGCTGGATTTTGACGTGGGTCTGCGTAACCTGGATCTGATTATGGGTTGCGAACGTCGTGTGGTGTATGACCTGGTCAACGTCATCAGCGGCGAGGCGACATTAAAGCAAGCGCTGATCAAAGATAAGCACTGCGACAATCTGTTTATTTTGCCTGCCTCGCAAACCCGCGATAAAGATGCCTTGACCGAAGAGGGCGTAGAACGTGTTCTGAACGAATTGATCAAGATGGATTTTGAATACATCATCTGCGACTCACCTGCGGGTATCGAGCGCGGCGCAGTGATGGCACTGACATTTGCGGACGAAGCAATTGTCGTCACCAATCCTGAAGTATCTTCTGTACGTGATTCGGATCGTATTTTGGGTATTATTCAGGCCAAATCCAAACGTGCTCAGGAGGGTGGTGAGCCGGTAAAAGAACATTTGCTGGTAACGCGCTATTCACCTAAACGGGTAGAAGCCGGTGAAATGTTGTCCTACACCGATGTACAAGAAATTTTACGCATCCCGTTGATCGGCGTGATCCCTGAATCGGAAGCGGTATTGCATGCGTCTAATCAAGGAAATCCTGCAATTCATATGAAGGGCAGCGATGTCTCTGAGGCGTATGAAGATGTGATCTCCCGTTTCCTAGGCCAAGAAGTGCCCCTGCGTTTTGTCAACTATGAAAAACCGGGTCTGCTGCAACGGATTTTTGGAGGTAAGTAATATGGCCTTGCTATCATTTTTATTTAACAATAAACCAAAGAGCGCCAACACCGCCAAAGAACGCCTGCAAATCATCATCGCCCGTGAACGCACCAGCCGTGACGGCTATGATTTTTTGCCAGCTCTACGTGAAGAACTGATCGCAGTTATTTCTAAGTACACTAAAGTCAACGCTGAAGACATCAAAGTATCACTTGATCGCCAAGGCAATTTAGAAGTGCTGGATGTGAATGTGGTGTTGCCAGACGTGGAATTGCGTAGCTAACAAAGATATAAGCGACTTTAGCGCTGCAACTATTGGATGCATTTGCCAAGTTTTACCCGAGATTTGGACTGCTTAAAAACGGCTCACTCTATACAGGAGTGAGCCGTTTTTTTTCGATTAGTAGCTTAGAAAAAATTATGTTTAACTTAATTTTTAAACATAGTTTTCAGGATTTTTCCAATTTTCTGTTTTTATTTCTTATGAAGAGCCGCTAGCATCAGGTTTTAACTTCAAAGGTCCATCTGACTAAAAATTCATCAAATAAAGCATATACTCCCCATAATTTTCTACAAATATGCCCTGGAAACCAATTTTTATATGGACAATAAATAATACTACTTACCAGTATATAAATTTATGCATTTTTTCTTACGTAAAACCACGTATCATTTTCACCAAAAATATAAAAAATAATCTTTTAGTCAACTTCTATCAGGAGTTGCTAAGCGCCTCTCCAAAACATTTTTATTTGGCAATATTAATTACTGCTTTTGTGACTAATTTAGAAAAAAATGGAGAAAATGCCTATTTATTTTGCTCATTATTACAAGCTTGCCTACAATCATTCTTGTGTTAGGTACAATGCTGTATCTTTACTACTCAATGATTGCTCAACCCCAATCTGTGTGCTCCCATGAGAATTGCCGTACTTGACGATGACAACAATTTATTAGAGCTGGTTTGCACCATCTTGACTGCGGCTGGCCATACCTGCCACCCTTTCCTAAGCGGTAAAGAGATGCTGCACAACTTACGTCGTGATAGCTACGACATGCTAATACTTGACTGGCAAGTTCCCGATTTAAGCGGAACTGAAATCCTGCACTGGGTCAGAGAGAAGCTATCACCCAATCTGCCGGTCTTGTTTATGACCAGCCGCTCTGGCGAAGACGATATCGTCGCGGGTCTGGCAGCGGGTGCAGATGATTACATGATCAAGCCGATACGCCGTAGTGAGCTAGTAGCGCGTGTGCAAGCGTTGTTACGCCGCGCGTACCCGGCGCAAACTATGTCGGAACATTTGCAATTTGGTATTTACAAGTTCGAAACGCGCGCTGGTCGTGTCAGTGTTAATGACGTGCCGGTTGAAATGACGCAAAAAGAATTTGATCTGGCACTGCTTTTGTTCCGCAATCTTGGTCGGCCTTTATCGCGTGCCTATATTTTAGAAGCGGTCTGGTCGCGTGATATTGATATTCCGTCACGCACCATGGATACGCATATCTCACGCGTCCGCAGCAAGCTCGAACTTCGGCCAGAAAACGGCTACCGGCTGGCTCCCGTTTATAGCTATGGCTATCGCCTGGAGCAAGTTACAGCGGAGCAGTAAGATTCATGCTTCAATTTCCTTTTTAAATCTTAGTTAGCACTTTGCCGAGGATATTGATCAGGGTACGGACTGAATAATTAGCAATCATATCTGCCACAGTATCTATTATCGACGTGTTTGATAGCTTGTCTGGCAGCTTGTTTAGGGTTTGATTCCATAGCTTGTTTTTATGACTTGCTAACAAATCCTGATACCAAAGCCAGGCCAATGTACCTTCGGAGATTCACATGTCGCTCGCTTCACGCCCTGCCCTCAATCCTTTGTTGCATTCCTCGCTGTATTCTTCTTTGCGTTCTTATTTTCGTACTTCTTTCTATTTTTCGCTGTCCTCGCAATTGCCATCACTGCGGTCATCGCTACGTAAAAACCTAACCCTGTTAATCCTAAGTATGGCGAGTTTAGTGCTGTCCATATCGAGCAGTGCTGTATTTGCCGCGCCAAAATCGACGGGTGAACCGGGCTCCATCTCGGGAACAGAAACCGATATGGTCTACTACGCTTTAGAGGGCGATACACTCTCTTCAATTGCGCAACGATTTACAGAAAAAACACCCAACTGGGTCATCATCGGTAAGGTCAACAATATTACCAATGACAGAACAATACCCATTGGCTCGCTCATCCTGATCCCATTAGACTTGTTACCCGCCGATCCGGTAGAAGCCAAAGTGCTGGCGATGGCTGGGACGTCAACAGCAAAATTACCCACTGGTGCCGAAGAGAATATTGCTTTAGGAAATGCCTATAAAGAGGGCACCATGATTACCACTGGTAAAAATGGATTTTTGACTTTGGTGCTACCTAACGACTCACGTATCTCAATTCCATCCAATAGTCAGGTCAAGTTGAGCAAATTACGTATCACTAAACACTCTAAAAGCCCGCGCACTGAAATTACCTTATTGCAGGGCCGGGTCGAGTCTAAAGTCACGCCATTGGAATCTAATAAAGGACGCTTTGAAGTCCGTTCGCCACTCGCCGTTGCGGGTGTCCGTGGCACACATTTCCGTGTCAGCGTGAATGATAATGGCATAGCGAATGAGGTATTGTCTGGCGGTGTTGCCGTAGGTTCGGTCAAAAAACCAAATACGCTGGTAATACCGGCCGGTAAAGGCAATGTAGTGACTCAACAAGGGGTGGGTGATGCGGTTGATTTATTACCACCACCTACACTGGTTGGTAGTTATCAACTACAAGAAAAACCAACACTGGTTTTCAATCTGGAAAAATCTAGTGAAGCAAAAAGCTACCATGTACAAATTGCCAGCGACGCGGCAATCCAAAATGTGTTGACAGAAGTTCGCTCAGCTGAAGAGCGTATAAAAATTGATGGTCTTGAGGATGGCAATTATTTTATCCGCGCCAGTACGATTGATAGCGTTGGACTTGAAGGCTTACCGTTAATCCAGGCATTCACTCTTAAAGCTCGCCCTGAACCACCTTTTAACGTACTACCTAAAGCGAAAATACGCGCAGAAAAAGTAGACTTTGTATGGACAGAGGCGGCTAATACGCAGGCATATCATTTGCAAGTTGCCAGTGATAATGCCTTCGAAAAAATCGTGCTGGATCAAAGCGATATCAAGGCAGTGCAATACAGTGCAGACAAACTTACTAACGGCAAATATTACTGGCGAATTGCAAGCATTACACAAAAAAATGGTATGGCAAATCAAGGCCCCTACAGTGACACAAAAGTAGTTAATTTTTTACCGGTTCAAAAGGTAAATCAACCTAGTGACAGAGATGCAAACTTTTTGACGTTTAACTGGCCGTCCGAACCCGGTCAAGTCTTCTTGATACAAATTGGACGTGATCCTAGTTTTGCCGATATCTACTTTTTCAGAAAAATAGACAAACCAGAATTACAAATTCCTCGTGTAGCTCCTGGCGACTATTTTATTCGTGTCAGAGCGACGGATGCAGACGGGTATGTTGGTGAATTTTCAGCACCGCAAAAATTTACTGTTGAATCTCGCTGGGTTAGCCGCTCTGGCGATCCGATCAAATCTGGCGACGCTGTCGTCAAACCGAGCTTTTAATTCCGGCATTAAATCTCTTGTAATTTCATGCGTTGCTATTCAACAGACTCTATAAATATTCAATGAATAAAAACATCAAAGTTGAAAGGATCGCTCTACGAGAATGGCTGGCCATCAGCTTTCTGATGTTATTGCTGACGGTGGGATTAGCATCGACCAATGTACTCAATCGCATCGATTTAAGCTTGTATGATCGGTTCATGCAAGCCAATTCCATCCCTGCCCGTGATGACATTATCATCGTAGCGATTGATGATTACAGCCTTGCTGAACTGGGTAAATGGCCTTTTACTAGAGAGCACCATGCGGAGTTATTGCGGCAACTTTCTGCTGCCAAACCACTGACCATCGGTATCGACGTTTCGTTCACCGAAGCAGAGCCGGTACAAGCGAACCAGACAAGTGGTGACCAACAATTAGCCGAAGCATTAAACCAGAATAATGTTGTTGTGCTGCCTTTATCATCCGAAAGCGCAGGCAAAGGATTAACCATCTTAAAGCCGATACCTATATTTGCCAGCGCCGCACGACAGCTAGGCCATATCCATCTGGAATTAGATCAAGATGGTGTCGCACGCAGCGTTTTTTTACGAGAAGGGATGAATGGTGAAATGTGGCCGCAATTTGCACTAGCGATGAAGGATATCGGCACTAAAATTGCGCCTGGCACAGAGATAAATTTGCCTGGTGCCAGAGCACCTGCCGGCGATCATGCCAAAGACAACCCGGCATTAAATAACTCAACTAAAAACAGCTCAACTAAATCTGGTACGGCACAAAACATCCAAGGCATATGGCAACGTGATTACCAAATGCATATCCCGTTTTATGGCAACAATGGCCACTTCACTTCGGTACCTTATGTTGCGGTCTTGCGCGGCGAGGTTCCCGCTAGTTTTTTCAAAAACAAATATGTCTTAGTCGGCCCTACCGCGATCGGCATGGCAGATGCCTACCCAACACCTGTCTCTGGAGAAGACGGCAATATGGCAGGGATAGAGATCCATGCCAACGTCCTGGCTAGTCTGCTGGATAATCGCTCCATCCATTTTGCTGCCAGCTGGCAAACTAGCTTGTATTGTTTTGCTTCTGTCTTGATCGCATTGCTAGGCTATTTACTTTTATCACCGCGGATCGCTTTAATAGTCACCGTGATTTTGTTTACATGCTTATTGTTGATCAGTTATTTAGCATTGCGCGAAGGCGTATGGTTACCGCCCACTGCGGCATTGTTTATTCTGATTATCGCTTACCCGCTCTGGAGCTGGCGCCGGCTAGAAGCCGCCATTAGGTATCTAGGTGAAGAATTTATCTTGCTGGACAATGAACCTCATTTGCTTCCTGAGCTACAGATCGATCTGGATGACGAAGAAAAAAGTCGTCCCTTGCAAGATCGCTTAGAACAACGCATCGATGCAATGCAACTGGCGGCGCGCCGAGTGCGTGATCTGCGCCAGTTTGTAAGCGACAGCTTAAGTAGCCTGCCTGATGCTACGCTAGTCACCACCACAGACGGTAATGTGTTGATGTCCAACCAAGTTGCCAAAGATTATTTTAGTAGTATAGGCATACCGCAAGTGAACGATGCCTTGGTACCCTATTTATTCGCCACAATGAGTAACCCGCAAGCGATGGATCAGACTTCCAGCAACGCATTTAGCTGGTGGCATTTGCTGGATTTACATCAAAGCAAAACGATGGCAAGCGGTATAGAAGTGGTAGATCCCCGCAGTCGCGACCTGTTGATCAAGAGCGCACCTTGCTATTCCAGCAGCAAAGAACTGGTGGGCTGGATTGTCAGTCTGATTGATATCACTAATATCCGAGCAGCAGAACGCAGCCGGGACGAGACCTTACATTTTATCTCGCACGATATGCGCGCCCCGCAAGCATCTATTCTGGCGCTGCTGGAGCTGCAACAAGACTCCGCTACCGCTTTACCACAAGCAGAATTTTTAAGTCGTATCGAAAAAGCGTCTCGTATCACGCTCGGGCTGGCAGATAACTTTGTGCAGTTAGCACGCGCTGAATCGCAAGATTATCGAATGGAAGACACAGACTTTCAGGATATCTTACTGGATGCGACCGAAGAAATGTGGACCCTCACTAGGGCCAAAAATATCCGTATCTCGAGTCAAATACCAGCAGGTGACTATCCGGTGCGGGTTGACCGGGCGCTAATGACGCGCGCTCTGACCAATTTGCTCTCTAACGCGATCAAATATAGTCCGCCCAACACGATTATCAGTTGCAGCTTGGAATACGAACGCAGTCTGGCAGAAGCCTCCGTCATTTGCTCTATCAGCGACCAAGGTTATGGCATCGCCAGAGCCGATCAGCCCAAATTATTCCAACGCTTTCAACGTTTTAGAAATGGCGAGCAACCCAAAAATGATGGCGTTGGTCTAGGGATGGTATTCGTCAAAGCAGTGATTGATCGTCATCATGGTCGGGTCAGTTTCGTCAGCGCCCCCAACGAAGGCACGACCTTTAATATCAAATTACCAGCATTTAGTATTTGATCTGGTTTGATTTGTATTGATCTGGATCAAACCACGTAACTGTGCAGAAACTTGATCTGCGCTAAGCGTTATAATGGCAGCCGTGTTTGCCGGTGTTTGCAAGTGTTTGCAACCACTTCAGCAAGCGATCTAAGCATTTGATCTACATTTAAGCTGCCTAAGCCATACGCCCTAACTGCCAAATTATGCAACTACTAGCTGTTGGCCTCAACCACACGACTGCGCCAGTTTCGCTCCGCGAAAAACTGGCGTTTTCTCCTGACCAGATCGGTCCGGCGGTGGTAGCTGCACGCTCATGGTTTGGTCGTGATGGATTCAATCAGCAAACGGAAGTAGAAGCAGCGATTTTGTCCACCTGTAATCGCACCGAAATGTATGCGGCAAGCCATGTGGATAATCCGGTCGATGCAACTGCGCATTTTTTGGCAGATTTCCACAAATTGCCTTATGCGGAGTTGCGCCATCATCTGTACACGCTGCCGCAAGACAATGCTGTCCGCCATGCTTTCCGCGTAGCGTCTGGTCTGGATTCGATGGTGTTGGGCGAACCACAAATTTTAGGTCAGATGAAAGATGCCGTGCGCCAGGCAGATGCAGCGGGTGGGCTTGGCACTTATCTGCATCAGTTATTCCAGCGTACTTTTGCCGTCGCAAAAGAAGTTCGCAGCACCACTGAAATCGGTGCGCACAGTGTCTCGATGGCAGCCGCTGCTGTACGCTTATCACAACGGATTTTCGATAAAATTTCTGAGCAACATGTGCTGTTTATCGGCGCTGGTGAAATGATCGAATTATGCGCCACCCACTTTGCTGCACAAAATCCTAAGAGCATCACCATAGCCAACCGCACGCTGGAACGTGGCGAAGTACTGGCGCACCGCTTTAATGGCAAAGCAATCCGTCTGGCAGAACTACCAAATAGTTTGTCCAAGTTTGACATCATCATCTCTTGCACGGCGTCGTCATTGCCGATTATCGGTCTGGGCATGGTTGAACGCGCAGTCAAAGCGCGTCGTCATCGCCCTATGTTTATGGTGGATCTGGCGGTACCACGCGATATTGAGTCAGAAGTCGGCGCGCTGGATGACGTGTTTCTATACACCGTAGATGATCTAGGCAATGTAGTACAAACCGGTAAAGAAAACCGTCAGGCAGCGGTGACCCAGGCGGAAGCAATTATTGAAACTCGTGTGCAGTCCTTTATGCATTGGGTGGATGGACGGCTGGTAGTACCGATCATTCAGGATTTGCATGAAAACAGCGAAGCGATGCGTTTGCTCGAACTCGAACGAGCTCGTAAGATGCTTGCCCGCGGGGATGATATTGAAGCAGTGCTAGAAGCACTGTCCAAAGGTATCACAGCGAAATTTCTGCATGGCCCGCAACAGGCACTTCATCAGGCCAGCGGCGATGAGCGCGCCCGTCTTGCTACGCTATTGCCACAACTATTCCGCACCAAGCGTTAGCGACGCACAAAACTCATCTGATGACACTGGCAACTCGCTACTCATCATCAAAATCGAATCAAAATTGATGCGCGCTAAGAACGACTGCGTATCTGCAATAATCCCATAGTGACAATCTCACTGTACTCACAATAACAGGTAAGACGATGAAACCATCCATGCTCTCTAAACTCGACCAATTGGCAGAACGCCTGGTTGAAGTGGGTCAACTATTAAATCAGGAAGGTGTCACCAATGACATGGAGAACTACCGTAAGCTCACCCGTGAGCATGCCGAGTTAGAACCCTTGGTGGAGCTGTATAAGAATTACCAGCAAGCACAAAATGATATCGATTCAGCGCAAGAAATGATGGCAGATCCTGAGATGAAAGATTTCGCTCAGGAAGAAATCAATACAGCCAAACAGCGCATGGAAGAGTTGCAAGTCGATTTGCAAAAAATGCTGCTACCCAAAGATCCAAATGACGAACGCAATATTTTGTTGGAAGTTCGCGCCGGTACCGGTGGCGATGAGGCGGCGTTATTTGCGGGTGACCTGCTGCGCATGTACACGCGTTTTGCTGAACGCAATCGCTGGCAAATCGAAATGATGTCCGAATCCCCGTCCGAGCTGGGCGGCTACAAAGAAGTCATCATCCGCATTGCCGGTTTTGGTGCTTACTCAAAGCTCAAGTTCGAATCCGGCGGCCATCGCGTACAACGTGTGCCAACCACCGAGACTCAAGGTCGTATCCATACTTCTGCATGTACCGTCGCGGTGATGCCAGAGGCAGATGAACTGGCCGATGTGGTGATCAATAATGCCGATTTACGTATCGACACGTTCCGCGCCTCCGGTGCGGGTGGTCAGCATATTAATAAAACCGATTCTGCCGTACGTCTGACCCACTTACCGACCGGTATTGTGGTCGAATGCCAGGACGGTCGGAGTCAGCATCAAAATAAAGCTCAGGCGATGCGCGTTCTGGCAACCCGCATCATGGATGGTCAGATGCGCGCGAAACAAGCAAAAGAGGCGGCAACCCGCAAGAGCTTGATCGGCTCGGGCGATCGTAGCGAACGTATCCGTACTTACAACTATCCACAAGGCCGCATGACCGATCACCGCATCAACCTGACTCTGTACAAACTAGATTTTATTTTGGACGGCGATCTGGTGGAGCTGACCAATGCACTGGTGGCAGAACATCAGGCCGAATTGCTGGCAGCTTTGGGTGATGATGGGATTTAAAATGGGCTAAAGCAGGTATTGCAGATTCAACGTGAATTCACACGGGACAAATACTAAAATACATATACTCCCCCATAAATTAAGTGAAATATAGCTTTATGTCCAAATATTATATGGACTATTAAAATATACACGGTAGGAGTATTTTAAAATTATTCTGCTCAATCTCTACGCACTTAGCCAAAGCTATCACCCATGATCAGAATTGAACCAGACCAATGGCTGCCGCACACTTACGCAAAAGCGCTAAGTCTGGTCGATGTGCTGCGTCACCCGGCAGCCGATTACGAAGCCATGACCGCGATTGAAAAAGACAGCTTGCGGCAATCACAAATCGAAGCGGATGAGGTGGTGCGTATCTTAGGTTTCCATGACGCACATACGCTGGTCATGAAATCAGATCAGGTGCTGGGCTGGCTACCAGTAAGCAGCCTCGCTGTTGATGCGACGTTGACCGCATTTGTACTACCGCAATCAGCGCAACTTTCGGTAGAAGTGTTCTTCCAGCAATGGCAAAACACGCCCTACATCTGGGGCGGCATCACACGTCATGGAGTAGATTGTTCAGGTCTGACGCAACGTTATTTTTTAGATGTACTGAATCAACGCATTCCCAAAAACACCTACGACCAGCGCCGTGCAGGTATCAGCAAGACCTTGGCGGATATCACAAATAATGATCTGATCTTTTGCACACGCATCGGTGGTCGCGGCATTCATCACGTCGGTATTTATATTAACTCAGACATTTGGCATGCGCATGGTGAACGCGGTGTGATCAGGCAAACTCTGGATGAATTTATGACTCAGTATCAACTACTTGATGTCGTCAAGATTGATGTTTGATTTATGTTTTATGTTGCAAAGAGCTATCTATCAAGCATCAGTTAAAGCGTAGCTTACAATTTATTAAGCCCGTCGCCGAACCAAATCGAGCTTTACGTATCCTAATTTGCAGGTGGTGTAATTCCACGAACCAGTACACAATGCGCGTATTGTTTTTATTGATGGCACGTTGTTACTATATTTGCATAGATTGCAACGTAAGCAAACCCAGCTCACTATGAATCCTACAAAACCACTACTAATTTCTATCGCCTCTGTTTGTATTGCCTTACTAGGGATCGCCTTATACCTGCAACTGGTTGAAAAAATGCTGCCCTGCCCTTTGTGTGTAATGCAGCGCTATGCATTTGTTATGGTCGCCTTGTTTTGCCTGCTAGCGCTGGCATTGCCCGATGTTGGGCGTCGGCTCGCCAGTGCAATGGCGCTGACCGCATCGGCTTTCGGACTAGGCGTTGCTGCTTACCATGTGTGGATATTAGCCAATCCGCAATTAACTTGCGGTATCGATCCGCTGGAAACATCGCTGAATAAGATTTTTCCGGCCAAGCTGCTGCCGACGATGTTCCGAGCGGATGGCATATGCGAAACACCTTATGAACCGATTTTGGGTTTATCCATACCAGCGTGGTCAGCCGTATGGTTTGGCACTTTTTCAATTGCGCTCTTGGTTATCCTTATTCAAAACCGTAAAGCGCAAAGGCGCCATTTATTTAGAAGTCTGCGGTGATTAGTTCATATTGAAAACAGGCTTGCCAGTTTTAGAATTACGATCTACATCATTAGCGCAATATCACAAAAAATCTCGACTATATTACCCACCAAGCAGCAAGCGAACAGATACCGACATGTCGATTTCTATAGCAACTTTTTTACTGAATCGGACATAAAAATGGAATGGATTAAAGAAGGCATCACGCTTGCCGACTGCCAAAAAGCAGGCCCTCTGGATTTGATCGACACTCGCATTTTATTGATGCATGCACTAGGCTTAAGCCGGATACAACTGGTCACCCAGTCGGAGATGCAGCTCACCGCTGCGCAAGCGCAGCTAGTCGGCGATCTGCTGCAACGTCGTTATGATGGTGAGCCAATTGCCTATCTGATCGGTGAGCGAGAATTTTTTGGTTTGCCTTTCCACATCACTGCAGATGTTTTAATCCCCCGACCAGATACAGAATTATTAGTCGAGCTGGCAATTCAGCATACGCCGCAAAATAGTCGCGTTCTGGATATGGGTACAGGCTCGGGCGCAATCGCGATTGCAATTGCACATCAACGGCGTGATACGCATGTCAGCGCAACGGATATCAGCGCAGCTGCGGTAGCAGTAGCACAAAAAAATGCTGGCAGAAATGTCCCTGACGCGAACATGCATATTTGTGAAAGTGACTGGTATAGCGCACTCGCAGGTCAGCATTTTCATACGATCGTAGCCAATCCGCCTTATATCCAAAAAGATGATCTTCATCTGAGTCAGGGCGATTTGCGCTTTGAGCCGACGGTCGCTTTGACCGACCATGCAGATGGTTTAACTAACTATCGGCATATCATCAAGAATGCAGCAGAACATCTGCATCCTCAAGGCTGGCTGCTGATGGAGCATGGCTACAACCAAGCGCAAGCGGTACGTGATTTATTGACACAGCATGGTTTTATTGAGGTGCAAAGCTGGCTTGATTTATCGGGAATCGATCGCGTCA
The DNA here is from genome assembly GCF_034314085.1 of Undibacterium sp. 5I1. NCBI lineage: Bacteria > Pseudomonadati > Pseudomonadota > Betaproteobacteria > Burkholderiales > Oxalobacteraceae > Undibacterium > Undibacterium sp. 5I1. The sequence continues at coordinate 4,176,019 of NZ_JAVIWI010000001.1, read as the reverse complement.
GTGGCGGTCGCCTGAAGTAAGCAAGCGGTAATTCAGTCGTAACTCCCGCCGCAAAAGTATCCTCAGATATTGCCAGGATGCTCAGGATTACGTAGCGATAATCTAATCTCTACGCACAATCCGCCGTCCTTGCGATTGGAGGCTGAAATACTACCACCATGGGCGAGGATGACGCGCTGAGCGATGGCTAGGCCCAAGCCATAACCATCATCACCCCGGGTATTGGGGCTGTTGTTGGTACTGTTATTGACGTTACTATCGAGCTCTGTACTAAGGCTAGTATTTAAACTAGAGGTCGAGTTACTACCGCGATAAAAAGGCTCAAAAATCGCCTGCAACTCATCCTCTGGTACGCCTTGTCCTTGATCCAATATACGGATCAATAACTCCTGGTCCGCTGATAACAACTGCACCTCAAAAGTAATGATGCCAAGCTTGGCAGTATGTTTGATTGCATTACGGACGACATTTTCAAGGGCGCGATACAGCAATTCATAGCGCCCTTGCAGCATAATGTTGCCACCCAAGGTGACACTCGAAAAAACCAATTGCTTGTGTTTGGACTCTGCCTCAAATCCTGCGTTATCCACCACTTCCGCCAGCAATTCATCAATCTGAATCGCGTCCATGCTAGCCATGACACCAGCCTCAATCCGCGACAAGGTGAGTAACTCCCCCACCAGCTTATCCATCCTTACCGCTTCGCGCTCTACCCGCTCCATGGTGGCCTCGACGCGCTCCGGCTGTTGGCGCGCTAATCCGATCGCCGCTTGCAAACGAGCCAGAGGTGAACGCAACTCGTGCGATACATCGTGCAACAGCCGGCGCTGACTTTCCATTAATTTGGAAAGCTGTTCTGCCATATTGTCAAATTCACGCCCCAGATCAGCCAACTCATCGCGCCGTCGTCCCATGCTACTGCCAACCCGTGTTTGTAAATTACCCGCAGCCAAAGAGAGAAAAGCAGAACGCAAATTACGAATAGGTTTGGAGGTGTACCAGGCCAGCAAAGCGGCAAATAACAGACTAACGATTAAGGCGGCCACCATGGGAACAAACGCAGAAAACCCATCAGGTGGATAAGCTGAATGCAGCCGGTGGCGACGTAAATGCGGCGGCAAATTGTCGTCCTGCTCTGGCCACATTCTCAGCTGATCCGGGTTCGGCGGAACGTACGATTCTGTCGTGGAACTAGCACTACTAGCACTAGCGCCAGTTTCAAGATGCAATTGCATGTGTTCACGAATTCCCGCAGCGAGCATCGCTTGTTCGCTTTGATGTCGCAGCGATAGAGTAACGCCAATCCCGACAATACCCGTGACTTGTGCCAGCCAGATAAAAAAGAAAAACTTCCAGAACAGACGCCCCACCGCCTACTCCTTAGTCAGCAAGTAACCTTGACGATAGACGGTCTGAATGATCGTACGTCCATCAATTAGAGGGCCAAATTTTTGGCGGATGCTGCTGATATGGACATCGATATTACGATCAAATCGCGCGAGCGGACGACCCAATCCCTGTTCTGATAAATCCGTTTTGCTGACGGTATGACCAGCATTTTTTGCCAGTACCTCCAATAAGCTGAACTCTGTACTGGTCAAATCCAGATGCTTGCCATCCCAATCTGCGCGACGCTGCGCCTGCCAGATCGTTAATGAACCAATGACCAGCGGATGCGCCTGCGCTTCGGTACCGGCAACGACTTGTGTACGTCGCAAAATCGCACGAATCCTTGCCAGCAATTCACGCGGGGTGCATGGCTTGGGGACATAATCATCTGCGCCCAATTCCAGACCGATAATGCGATCGACGTCATCGCCTTTAGCGGTCAACATCAAGACGGGCAAACGACTTTCTGCACGAATCCGTCGCAAAGCCTCAATCCCGTTCATACGCGGCATCATTACATCCAGCACCATAATGGCGTAATCCCCCATTAAAGCTTCTGCAACGGCTCGTTCGCCATCATGCACGGTCGTAATGAGATAGCCTTCACGCTCTAGGTATTCTTTGAGCATATCAACTAATTCAACATCATCATCTGCGAGTAAAACTTGGGTCATGTAAAACCTTGTTGTAAAGCGTGGCGTTGAAGGTGGCTAACAGAGTGGCTTATAGAGTGACTTTTAGGGCGGCGGCAAGAATATGATAGGACACATCGCCACCTGTGTGGAGCAGCTTGTACCGAGGCAAACTAAATTCGCTAAACGAAATCATCGAATTATCCTAAAAACGGCAGCTGAGGAGCCGAAAAAGGGGCAATCAGGTTCGTAGTGCTCTCACCAAAACCGTGACGCTGAAAACACTGAAATGATTCAATTGAATCAAATACTAATTAGTACTGACAAGTACTGACAAGCGGTCAACTGCCTTTTGTAGGATTATCATACCTAAAATACCGACTCGGCTAGGATTAGGCAACGATGATTTACCCAGTTTTACAGCAAATACTTGCCTCACGGACAAACTATCATCGATATCCAATATCGGTTTCCGGCAATCCGGCGTAGAAAAAAACTAGATTTTGTCCCGCTCGCACCTTGAAGTCGCTTGCTTATAGCCATCATTCAAAAAATAAAACCTACACATACTGAGGGTAGGTATATCAATATAAAAATGAATTGTCCATATCTTAATTGGACAATACGTGATTATTTTTAGATACTCCCTATATTATTCATATTATCGGCTTGACTACTGCGACTACAGCGTGATGTCAAGACTGGTGCAATCACACAGAGCGCGTATCATCTGCGACTTGATTTTAATTCTCAGAGTTTATCTCTCATACCATTATTTATGCTGCCTTCCATCGAACAACGTCTCGCCCTAGAACTTGCCGCCAAACCAGTACAAGTGGCTGCTGCTATTGCCCTGCTGGATGAAGGCGCGACCGTGCCTTTTATTGCGCGTTATCGCAAAGAGGCGACCGGCGGTTTGGACGATATCCAATTGCGCTTGTTAGAAGAGCGTCTGCGCTATCTGCGCGAGCTCGAAGACCGTCGCTCTGCGATCATTTCTTCGATTGAAGAACAAGGCAAGATGACCCCGGTGCTGCTCGATGCAATCACGCATGCCGAAGACAAAACCCGACTCGAAGATTTATATTTGCCGTACAAACTCAAGCGCCGCACCAAGGCACAGATTGCAATTGAAGCGGGCTTGCAAGATTTGGCCGATGCCTTGCTGGCTGACCCGGGCAAGAATCCAGAAGAAGAAGCTGCCGCCTATTTAAAAGCGCCCTTCAGCACCAGCAATGGCGACAATCCGGGCGTGGCCGATACCAAGGCAGCGCTTGATGGTGCACGCCAGATTCTGATGGAACGCTTTGCCGAAGATGCGTCCTTATTGCAAGCGATCCGCGAATACCTGCTGGACCACGGCATTGTCGAATCCAAAGTCGTCGCAGGTAAGGAAGAAGCTGGCGCCAAGTTTGCCGACTATTTCGATTACTCCGAAACCTTGGGCACCATTCCATCACACCGCGCCCTAGCGATGTTCCGCGGACGCCGCGAAGAAATGCTGGCGGTCACTTTGCGCCTGGATACAGAAGAAGAAAAGCCAAAATGGGATGCGCCGCTCAATCCTTGTGAAAGCCGTATCGCCGCTAAGTTTGGCGTCAGCAATATCGGTCGCCCTGCCGACAAATGGTTAGCCGACACGGTGCGCTGGAGCTGGCGCGTCAAAGTATTTATGCATCTGGAAACCGAATTGATGGGCAATCTGCGTGAGAAGGCTGAAGTCGAAGCGATTCACGTATTTGCCTTGAATTTAAAAGCCCTGTTGCTGGCCGCCCCGGCTGGGCCACGCGCCACTATGGGACTCGATCCCGGTCTGCGTACTGGCGTCAAAGTGGCGATCGTTGATGCCACTGGCAAGGTCATGGAATACGCCACCATTTATCCGCATCAGCCGCGTAACGATTGGGATGGATCACTGCATGTATTGGCGCAGTTGGCGGCGAAACATAATGTCTCTTTAATCTCGATTGGTAACGGCACTGCGTCGCGTGAAACCGACAAACTCGCGCAAGATTTAATCAAGCTAAAGCCTGAACTCAAACTGACGAAAATCGTGGTATCAGAAGCCGGAGCATCGGTGTATTCCGCGTCAGAATTTGCGTCGAAAGAACTACCGGATTTAGATGTATCCATTCGTGGCGCGGTATCCATTGCGCGTCGCTTGCAAGACCCGCTTGCAGAGCTGGTGAAGATCGATCCGAAGTCGATAGGCGTCGGTCAGTATCAGCATGATGTCGGCCAATCGCAACTCGCCCGTTCGCTCGATGCGGTGGTGGAAGATTGCGTCAATGCGGTCGGTGTCGATGTCAATACAGCCTCTGCACCGTTGTTGGCACGTGTGTCGGGTTTGTCGTCGTCAGTGGCGCAAAGTATCGTGAATTATCGTGATGCCAAAGGCATGTTCACCTCGCGTGCCGATCTGCGGTCAGTGCCGCGCCTAGGTGATAAAACATTTGAACAAGCGGCTGGATTCTTGCGCGTGATGGGCGGAAATAATCCACTCGATGCGTCAGCAGTTCATCCTGAATCCTATCCATTGGTGGAAAAAATCCTGGCGGATATCAAGAGAGATGTCGCAGGTGTAATCGGTGATGAACGCTTGCTGAAATCACTCAATCCGGCAAAATATGCAGACGAACAATTCGGTATCCCGACCATTACCGATATTTTGAAAGAACTGGAAAAACCAGGCCGCGATCCTCGCCCTGAATTCACCACAGCGACCTTCAAAGACGGCGTCGAAGAAATCCGCGATCTGCGTCCCGACATGATATTGGAAGGTGTAGTCACCAACGTCGCAGCATTCGGTGCGTTTGTCGATATTGGCGTGCATCAAGATGGATTAGTGCACATTTCTGCACTCTCCAACACCTTTGTCAAAGACCCTCATACCGTCGTCAAAGCGGGACAAGTCGTCAAAGTAAAAGTGCTGGAAGTCGATGAAAAGCGCAAGCGTATTGCGCTGACCATGCGACTGACTGACTCTGCGCCACAACCAGGCAGCACGCCAGAGCAAAAAGCAGATCGTAATGACGCAAAACGTCTGGATCAGCATCGCCAGCGATCGCCGGCCCCAGCCGCACCAAGCACGGGCAGCAGCGCGATGGCGGCCGCTTTTGCCAAGCTGCGTTCATAGTTAGACTGAAATAGAAACTGAGGCAAAGCCCAATATACTCCCCTTATTTTTTATAAAAATAGGCTGATCGTCCAGACTTTATTAGGACGATCTAAATATACAAGAGGGGAGTATATTTATTTGCATAGTATGCCTTTGTCGATTACCTGATCAAAAAAATCGTATCAAGATCAAGTGTTCCTCACATATCCAGCATAAAAAAAACCACGCGGGCTAACAGGCAGAGCATTTTTGCGGAAGTCCTATTTCCTTTATAATGACGCCATATTGTTAACCAAGGAATAGCCATGAGCGACGTTCAAGCCTGGATCAAAGAAACCGTAACCCAAAACCCTATCGTACTGTTCATGAAAGGTACTGCGCAATTTCCACAGTGCGGCTTTTCTGGACGTGCCATCCAATTGCTAAAAACCTCCGGCGCAACAAATTTGGTCACGATCAATGTACTAGAAGACCCAGCGGTACGCCAAGGGATAAAAGATTTTTCTAACTGGCCAACCGTACCGCAGTTGTACGTCAACGGCGAATTCATCGGCGGCTCCGACATCATGAATGAGATGTTTGAAAACGGCGAACTACAAGCCTTGATCAAAGCCTGATTTACTTTAGCATCGTCATCATCCCAATATGCCAACACCCCAACGCCTGATTATCGCCATCACTGGCGCCACAGGCGCGGTGTATGGCGTGCGTTTGCTACAAGCTATCCGCGACTTGCCGCAGATAGAGAGCCACCTACTGATTTCTGAAGCCGGCACATTGACGCTGCATCAAGAATTAGAAATGCGCCGCAAAGACGTTGAAGCACTGGCAGATGTTGTGCATAACGTGCGTGACGTGGGTGCTAGCATCGCTAGCGGTTCGTTTCAATCGGACGGCATGGTCATCGCACCATGCTCGATGAAAACTCTGGCCTCCGTCGCCCACGGCATGGCAGATAATCTGATCACCCGCGCTGCCGATGTCGTCCTCAAAGAACGCCGCCGGTTGGTATTGATGGTGCGCGAAACGCCATTCAATCTGGCGCACTTACGCAATATGACTGCCGTTACAGAAATGGGCGGCATCATCTTCCCCCCGCTTCCCAGCTTTTATCACAAACCTGCCAGCATTGACGAGATGGTGCAACACACCACTGCCAGAGTATTAGACCTGTTTAGCATAGCGACCGAACTGGCACCCCGCTGGAGCGGCATGAAGTCAGGAACAGAATAATTATCTGCTCAACCTGATACTCGTTTGAAATCCTTATTAAAATGAAATTAGTGTTGGTATAATGAAAACGAAATTTCAAGTTAATGCTCTATAACTTGACTTCAACCCAGATTTTCCATTGGAACAGCGACAAGTGTGCCTTTGGCGGACTGACTGGGTAGACGCGACGACGACGCAAGCTGCATCTTGCTAGGAGGAGCAACAACGCCAGGCAGTTCGGCAAAGGTGCAATTGTCGCTGTAGCGGTCTAATGGAAAATCTGGGTTCAAAGTACCGCACTCGGAATCGACCAATTGGGATGTTCAACTTCCATGTATCAAACACTTTTAGCAAAGAGCAAATAAATGAACATCCATTTTTTAAAATTTGCAGTCACAAGCGTCGCGCTAGTAGTAGGGTTGGCAGCTTGCGGTGGTGGCAGCAGCAGTAGCAGCACTTCCGGGGGCGCTACCAGTAACCAGGATACGATTGCGCCTGTCGTCGTAGCGCCATCGGCAACGACCATCAAACTTGCCTTGGGGGAGACTGCAATTTCTTCTGCTGATGTGCGTCTCGCAGCGTTTTTATCCGGCGCCAAAGCGACTGACAATATCAGCGTGGTCGGTGCAATTACTAATAATGCGCCGAGCAGCTTTCCAATTGGTGACACCATCGTTACCTTCACCGCTAAAGATGCTGCCGGCAACGCTGGCACGGCGACATCCACAGTAACCATAGCGACAGCTGTGCAATCGCTGTTGGCTGGTAGCATAGGCGGTCTTGGAAATCTGGATGGCATTGGTCAAGCGGCGCGCTTCAATGATCCAAGCGGCGTTGCGCAAGATGCTAGCGGCAATGTGTATGTCATTGATAACTATACGATACGCAAAATCACGCCGTCTGGCGTGGTGAGCACATTGGCGGGTACCAAAGGTAGCGCCGGAAGTGTCGACGGCACTGGCGCTAGCGCGAAATTCAATTTCAGTACGCTATCGGGAATTACGGTTGATAGCAACGGCAACTTATATGTCACAGAAAATCAACTGATCAGAAAGATCTCATCCACTGGGGTTGTGACTACCTTAGTGTTACGTGCAGCTGCTGGTGATACTGCGTTGACGTCTATCGGGGAATTACGAGGCATCGCGGTAGATAAAAGCGGCTCACTGTATGTCGCCAATTACGGCTTCAATACTATTCTCAAAATAGCATCCGACGGCACGATATCTACCTTTGCGGGCAAGGCTAAAGCCGCAGGCGGTATTGACGGCACGGGTTCTGCTGCGCGATTTTATGATGTTGGAGCATTAACGATAGATCAAAACGGAACACTTTATGTTGCCGCATCAGGGTACGCTACTACAATCCGTAAGATAACATATGATGCGATAGTGACAACAATGAACTTAAGCTATACGAATATTACAAATACCGATGTTATCTACGTGGGTATAACCGCTGATAGCACGGGTAATTTATACACGATAGCTAGAGATTCCTCTAACCTGAATACGATTCTTAAAATCACACCAACCGGCATTGCCAGTTCTGTGTCTGTGCCGAGCAATGACTCTAGATCTTACGGCATCTCAGTAGATGCAACGGGCAATATCATTTTTGCGAACCAGCAATCAGGGACGATTAGCAAAATTAGTCCTGCGGGTGCGGCCACCGTGTTGGCCGGGGCGGCAGAAGTCAGAGGCTACGCTGATGGGGTTGGTAGTGCCGCACAATTTAACTTCAGCTTCTCGCCAAGCTACACCGCCGACACTGGCGGCGGCGCGGCGGTCGACGCTAGTGGCAATATTTATGTAGCCGATACACAAAATTACACCATTCGTAAAATCACCCCGGGTGGAGTAGTGAGCACATTTGCAGGCTCTGCTGGCCTTAAAGGAACCGTCAATGGTACCGGTACCTCAGCCAGATTCTCTGGCCCAAGGTCCATCGCCATAGACAATCGTGGCAATTTATACGTCACTGATTATAGCTTCACTCCTGGCGGCGCACCATACGGCGCTTTTGATCAGTATTCGAACTGCACGGTGAGGAAAATCACAGCAGCAGGTGAAGTGAGTATTTTTGCGGGAACACTTAGCCAGTACATTGGTAGCAGCAGATGCGACCCCCCATTCAACGCACCTGAGGGTATTGCTGTGGATAGTAGCGGTAACCTATTTGTCGCGGATAGATACAATCAAACAATATTCAAAATTACTTCAAATGGCGTCACCAGTACGTTTGTTGATCGCGTAGCATCTTCAAACTTTTATCAAACGCCTTTCGAGCTAGCAATCGATGTCAGCAATAATTTGTACCTAACCACAACTGCTGCACCTGGTATGACTGGTTTTGGTGGCACCGGTAGTGGGATCTTTAAGATATCGCCGACAGGAACTATTTCTAGTCTATCGAGCATTACTACCGCTGCTGGAATTGCCGTCGATTCTTCAGGGAACGTATTTCTAGCCGATCCCACTAAGAATAGCGTTAATAAAATAATACCATCTGGAGTAAGTAGCACTATAGTAGGCACAACTGGCGATGTCGGCATCCGCCTTGGGCAGTTGCCAGCTAACATCTGGCGACCAAAAGGTATTGCAATTACTAACACTGGATTGGTTGTTACAACTCCCGCAGCAGTACTTACTATACAGCCATAAAGTCGTCATTTTCTATCCTTAGTTCTTAATGGAAAATGATGTTTTAAATGAAAAAGCAGCATCTTTTTTTTATTAAAGATGCTGCTTTTCTGTATGATTTTCTTACTGTGATTTATTACCTGTTTTGGCAAAGCTGCCGCGAGGTCTTATATCAACAAAACTTAGGTAACTTCAGAAAGCGGGAAACTTTAACGAACATAAGCAATTATGAAATTTGGTTCTGCTAGAAACACAAAAGCCCTACGTGAAATTCACGTAGGGCTTTGCTTTTTGGTGCCGACTGCCGGAATCGAACTGGCCACCTGATGATTACAAGTCAACTGCTCTACCAAATGAGCTAAGTCGGCGAAACTATTTCAAAAATTAATTTTGCAATCAATCTCGAAGAACGAAATTATAGGCTATTTTATTATTTTAAGCGAGGGTTTTTCTGATTTTTTTTGTGGCTCTTGCGGACTTTCTGATTTAGGCGCTGAAGCAGACGCATTATTTTCTGCTTTTGTATTCACCGCAGCCAAGCCAAGCACTGGTTTGCTACTGGATGTCGCATGCAGCGCACTAGCTGGTGCTTTACTTAAGACAGGACCTGATTCTGATTGCTGTTGCAAAGCCTCGGATAAATCCACTTCAAACGCCATACCCTGACCGTTTTCACTGGCATAGACGGCTTGTACGTTTTCAACAGGAACATAGATGTCGCGTGAAATTCCGCCGAAGCGCGCTTTAAAAGTAACAGCCTCGTTGTCCATCTTAAGCCCACTAGTCGCGCCAAAACTGATGTTAAGAACAATCTCTCCATTACGCACAAACTCCATAGGAACCCGCGATGCGGCATTCACTTTGACTGCCATGTATGGAGTATAGCCATTATCAGTACACCATTCATAAATGGCACGCATGAAATAAGGTTTAGTAGACGTTTCTGACATGCTTGAAAATTTCCTGAACGATAAGTGACTGAAGAATAGACTGTGATTCTATAAACGACAAGGCTGACTTGATTGGATCTCGTCAGCCTTGTTTTGCAGCGCATTAATACTGACTGTGAATACTTATTTAAACGATTAACGACGCATCACTTTTTCGGATGGTGTCAACGCTTCAATATAGGCTGGGCGAGAGAAAATACGTTCAGCATATTTCATCAGAGGCGCAGCCGTTTTTGACAACTCAATACCATAATGATCCAGACGCCACAGTAAAGGTGCAACAGCAACATCCAGCATAGAGAATTCATCACCGAGCATGTATTTATTCTTAATAAACAATGGTGCCAGTTGCGTCAGGCGATCACGAATTTCTGCACGTGCTTTATCTTGTACTTTGGCAGAGGAAGTCGATTTATCGTTTTCCAATGTATGCACATGAATGAACAATTCTTTTTCAAAATTGAACAACATCAAACGAGCACGGGCACGTTGCAATGGATCAGCCGGCATCAGTTGCGGATGTGGGAAACGCTCATCAATATATTCATTGATGATATTTGATTCATACAAAATCAATTCGCGCTCAACCAGAATTGGCACTTGCCCGTAAGGATTCATCGTGGAAATATCTTCCGGTTTGTTGAATAAATCAACATCACGAATTTCAAAATCCATACCTTTTTCAAACAACACCAAACGGCAACGCTGAGAGAATGGGCAAGTTGTGCCCGAGTAGAGAACCATCATTTTTATAGTTCCTTAAAAACGATTAGGGCGAGGCACCAATTTGCGCACCTCACCCTGGGATGACACATCTGCTAAAAAAGTTCAAGCGACACTAAAAACCTAGATTAAGACTGAGCTAAAACCTGAGCTACAACACCAACTAAAACTTCTTTTTACAGACGACTAAATTACCAAAATTACTTAACTTCTTTCCAGAATGATGCATTTAAGCGCCATGCCAAGAAACTCAATCCTGCGAGGAACATCAAAACCCATACGCCGAGTTTGGTACGTGTTTTTTGTGCAGGCTCACCCATCCATTGAAGATATCCAACCAAGTCTGCCACTGCTATGTCGTACTCAGGTCCGGTCAGAGTACCTGCAGTAACTGTTTCAAAACCTTCAAATTTATGCACAGATTTGGATGCGTCATGCTCATCTTTTTCTTCCACAAATTTAGCTGTACGAACACCTTGCAGCTCCCACAGTACATGTGGCATACCAACATTTGGGAACACCATATTATTCCAGCCGGTTGGACGAGTCTCATCTTTGTAATAAGTACGCAGATAAGTGTAAATCCAATCAGCACCAGAACCTGCGCCAGATGCTTTGGCACGAGCTATTACTGACAAATCCGGCGGAACTGCACCGAACCAGGCTTTGGCATCTTTTGCAGTCAAAGTCGTTTTCATCAAATCACCCACTTTTTCGCCAGTGAACAGCAAATTTGCTTTGATTTGATCATCTGTCAGACCGATGTCTTTCAGGCGGTTATAACGCATTGCTGACGCTGAATGGCAGTTCAAGCAATAGTTGACGAATAATTTAGCACCATGTTGTAAGGCGGCCATATCGGTTGAACGATCTGGTGCCTGATCTAATGGATAGCCGCCTTCATTCGCCAGAGCCAAGGCTGGAACAAAAGCCAAAGTTGCGATTAATTTTTTAAATAATTTCATGCTTTTAATTCCTTTGACGCTTACTTGGGTGCATAACATCACATTTAGTCGCGCTGAGTGCCTAGTGCGCAGCAAAAGTAACGCGTTTAGGCGGAGTCTTAAATGTACCCATCGTGCTCCACCAAGGCATCAGCAAGAAGAACGAAAAGTAAAGAACTGCACATACTTGTGAAATACGCTCAAACGTTGGCGACGGCGGCTGAACACCCAAATAACCTAAGGCGACAAAAGCAATACCAAATACGATATAGACATATTTGTGCCACTCTGGACGATAACGAATCGACTTAACTGGAGACAGATCCAACCAAGGCAAACCACCCAGTATCATTACGGAACCGCCAAACAGTACAACGCCCCAGAATTTTGCGTCCAGACCAAAAGGCATCATACCGATGATAGCTAACAAGCCTACCGCAGCAATCGCAATCTTAATCAATTGCGGCAATCTGGTTGTCAGGAAAATCAAAGCGACATAGGCAACGACACCAGCTTGTACCACATATAAAAACTCAGAAGTAGTAGCACGCAAAATGGAATAAAACGGCGTGAAATACCAGGTCGGCGCGATATGTGAAGGTGTTTTCAGTGAATCGGCAGGAATAAAATTATTGTATTCAAGGAAGTAACCGCCCATTTCCGGCGCAAAGAATATAACCGCGCTGAAAATTGTTAAGAATACGGTGACACCAAAAATATCATGGAAAGTGTAATAAGGATGGGAAGGAATACCATCAACTGGATGTCCATCTGCACCGATATTGTCTTTAATTTCAATGCCATCAGGATTATTCGATCCGACTTCGTGCAAAGCGATTAAATGCGCTGCAACCAATCCCAACAAGACCAGAGGAATCGCAATCACGTGGAACGAGAAGAAGCGATTCAGCGTCGCATCAGACACCACATAATCACCACGTATCCATAGAGACAGATCAGGACCAATAAAAGGAATTGCACCGAATAAGTTAACAATAACTTGTGCGCCCCAGTACGACATTTGTCCCCAAGGCAGCAAGTAACCAAAGAAGGCTTCTGCCATCAAACACAGGAAAATTGCGAAACCGAACAACCAGATCAATTCGCGTGGCTTACGGTATGAACCGTACATCAGCGCACGTGTCATATGAAGATAAATAATAATGAAGAATGCAGACGCACCAGTTGAATGTGCATATCGCACAAACCAGCCAGCAGGTACCTCGCGCATAATGTACTCAACGGAGGCAAACGCTAGGTTAGCATCAGGCTTGTAATGCATGACTAAGAAAATACCAGTGACAATCTGTATCACCAGCACCAACATTGCCAGAGAACCGAAGATGTACCAAAAGTTAAAGTTCTTCGGTGCGTAGTATTGACCCCATTGATCATTCCATAGCTTAGTCAACGGAAAACGGGAATCTACCCAATTCAGCGCCTTAGCAGCAATAGGTGCATCTGCTGGCAGCTTCTTTTCAACAAAAGCCATGATTAAGCCTCGCCTTTCTGATCTTTACCGATGACAATTTTAGTGTCCGACAAATACATATGGCGTGGCACGTCCAGATTTTGCGGAGCTGGTTTGTTTTTGAAAACACGACCAGCTAGGTCGAAAGTCGAACCGTGGCATGGGCACAAGAAACCACCTGCCCAGTCATCCGGTAAAGATGGCTGTGCACCAGCCTGAAATTTAGAACTTGGGGAACAACCAAGGTGAGAACAAATACCGACTGCAATCAACACATCTGCATGCTCTTTACGGGAGCGGCTCTGTTTATCGCAATAGTCAGGTAATTCCATCGTGTAAGGCTTCAACGATTTTGGATCGGCAACCTTGTCTTCAGTGCTAGTAAGACTCGCCATCATTTCCGGCGTGCGCTTGAGTATCCAAACTGGCTTACCGCGCCATTCTACTGTTCTCATCTCACCCGGATTTAAAGTCGAAATATCTACTTCTACCGGCGCACCTGCCGCCTTAGCACGTTCAGACGGCTGAAAAGTGCTGACTAGCGCACCTGCCGTTGCTAAACCTGCAACACCACCCGCCGCGCACGTGGCGACGAGTAAGCCGCGGCGGCCAGAATCGACCTGCTTTTCAATACTCATACCAACCCCAATCTGTCAAAAATCAAAACTTGTCGAAGCATAAACCTACTTCTAGCAACCTTAAATTATAAAGGAGCCGAGAGTGGTTTTAAAGCAAAAGTTGTTTATAGGTTCAAACTGCGGCGCTTTTTTTCAGTTTTGTCGGTTATTTTGATGCTTTCCGTTGATTATTTCCTATCAAGCAGAAAATGCTCAAAGTAATCGACACAAAGTTTGACAAATAAACCATCATGTAATTTGCCTTTGCGGATTAAAATATTGCTGCTTTGTCATACATAACCTGGGAGTCAACATGAGCATGATGCAAGAATTTAAGAGTTTTGCCAGCAAAGGCAATGTGGTTGATTTAGCGGTCGGCGTCATCATTGGTGCAGCGTTTGGCAAGATTGTTGACTCTTTGGTAGCTGATATTGTGATGCCTGTTGTCGGTAAAATTTTCGGTGGTTTAGATTTTTCCAACTACTATGTAGCGTTAAATGGTCAGGCTAGCGGCCTTACCTTGGTAGAAGCAAAAAAAGCTGGTGCCGTACTGGCATACGGTAATTTCATCACGATTGCACTTAACTTTGTTATTCTGGCTTTTCTGATTTTTCAAATGGTAAGAATGTTCAACAAGATGAAAAAAGACGAGCCAGCGGCACCAGCCGCAGCGCCGGTGACACCTGAAGATGTAATTTTGCTGCGTGAAATTCGTGATGCCTTAAAAAAGTAACACGCACTTGCGGCAAAATTTAAACATAAAAAAAGCCGCTAATTTCAAAGCAACTTTAAGAATTAGCGGCTTTTTTATATCAAACTGGATTATCGATATCGACAAAATGATGCGCTAACCCAAACTTCTCAGCCAGATGTTGTCCCAAAGCCTGTATGCCGTATCGTTCAGTCGCATGATGTCCGCATGCCAGATAAGCCACACCAGACTCACGTGCCAGATGCACGGTGGGTTCAGAAATTTCTCCGCTTAAATACACACTGGCACCAGCACTGATCGCCTGATCCAGCATGTTTTGCGCTGCGCCGGTACACCATGCGATCTTAGCGACTAGCTGCTCTGGATCACCAATCAACAAAGGCTTGCGACCCAATCGTGCTTCAATTTGTGCGGCCAGTTGTCCGACGCTACGCAGAGAGGCATCCTCAGCGATGCCGATCCAGCCCAGATCATCCTCACCAAATCGCGCTTTTGGTAACAAGCCCAATCGCTGCGCCAGTTGTGCGTTATTACCGAGCTGAGCATGCATGTCCAACGGCAAATGGTAGGCGAACAAAGAAATATCATGCTCTAGCAACAGCTTTAACCTCTTGTGCTTTTGCCCGATGACTCGCATGTCTTCGCCGCGCCAAAAATAGCCGTGGTGTACCAAGATCGCATCGGCTTGTAAATGAACCGCTTTTTCCAGCAACGCCAAACTGGCCGTGACCCCGGTCACGATACGTTTTATCTGTTCACGCCCTTCCACCTGTACGCCATTTGGGCAATAATCACGAAAGCGGTTAATCTGTAGCTCTTCTGCCAAATAGTCCGATAGCTTTGCTCTCGTCACTGATTGCGGCTGTGTCATTTTCACTTGATTCATTTTTTTCTGGTTCCTCTATGCGACGTCTCTGGCTCTTATTTGCGCAAACCATTACGGTGGCTTTAGCACTCTGGTTTATTGTAACCACCTTAAAACCAGAATGGGCAAACAAGGGGTTCAGCGGCAATCAAAGCCTGCGCATGGCGTCCACAGTCACGTTGCAAGAAGCGCCCGTTAATTCGGTCGCCAGCCAAAGTTCGTATCGCAATGCGGCCAAGCGCGCGATGCCATCGGTGGTCAATATTTACACTTCAAAAGAGGCGAAGCAGACCAACAATCCCTTGCTAAACGACCCATTCCTTAAGCGCTTTTTTGGCGACCAGCAAAATCAACAAGCGGAAAAACAAGTCAGCCTTGGCTCTGGCGTCATTCTCAGTCCAGAGGGATATATCCTGACCAACAACCATGTGGTTGAAGCTGCTGAAGAAATTGATATCGTGTTAGCCGATGGGCGCAAATCGATTGCCAAAGTCATCGGCACCGATCCAGAGACCGATTTGGCTGTGATTAAAATTGATTTGCCGGATTTGCCTGCAATCACATTAGGACATCCTGAACAATCCAGCGTCGGTGATGTGGTGCTGGCGATTGGCAATCCGTTTGGCGTTGGACAAACAGTAACGATGGGGATTATCTCTGCGCTGGGGCGCAACCACCTTGACATCAATACCTTTGAAAATTTTATCCAGACCGATGCTGCCATCAATCCCGGCAACTCGGGCGGCGCATTGGTCGATGTCAACGGCAACTTATTAGGAATTAATACTGCGATCTATTCCCGCAGCGGCGGCTCGCTGGGGATAGGCTTTGCAATTCCTGTAACAACCATCAAAACGGTGATGGAATCAATCATCAAAAATGGGCAAGTCGTGCGCGGCTGGATCGGCGTAGAACCGCAAGATATCACGCCAGAACTGGCAGAAAGTTTTGGTATCAAACAAAAATCTGGGGCGATTATTGCGGGCGTAATTCGTGGTGGACCAGCGGATAAAGCAGGCATCAAGCCGGGTGATATTTTGCTGGCAATTGAAGGTAAACCAGTCGCCGACACTACCGAAATGCTGAATCTGATTGCGCAATTGCCACCCAACCAAAAAGCTAAAATTGCCGTTTTACGCAATACAGCTGAATCAACGTTTGAAGTATTTATAGGCAAGCGCCCGGTTCTGAAACGAGAAGAATAAGCGACTCATCGCACTCATGAAAAAAGTTAATATGCTGCTGCGCTAGTATGATTTAGCCGATATTTTATCTGGAATGCATAATCAGCCTGCTAGTGAGCATTTAATATACTCCCATCATGTATATTTAATTGTCCAATCAATTACTGGACAATACGGCATTTTTTATAAAAATGAGGGGGAGTATATTGAAATTGGCGCTAATTTTGATCAATTCAATTGTTTAAACAATGCATGGGGTTTGCTTTACATCCCTGCACTACACAATAAAAAATATCCATTTAATACATGGTTCACCAGCACTTAAAAGACGCAAAGGCACGCAATGCATATCCGTGATTTAAAACGCTTTCTGTTCGAATTATCCGAAAACAATAACCGCGCCTGGTTCGTCATGAACAAGCCTCGCTACGATATTTTACGCGCTGAATTTTTAGAACTCGTGACTGATCTGATCGCTAAAATCAGCAAATTTGATCCTGCGATCATTGGTTGCGAGCCGAAAAAAGCTTTGTTCCGTATCAACCGCGACATGCGCTTTTCTGCGGATAAATCACCTTATAAGACTACTTTTTCGGCCTCGATTTTGCCTAGCGGTCGTAAGAAACCTAGCGAAGGTGGCGGCCCTGCTTATTACTTCCAGATTGATGCAACGGGACGATTGTTCTTCGCTGTGGGCGAATACATGCCGCCATCGGATCGCTTGCGCGCCATCCGCAATCAGATCCTGGCTGATCCAGAGGGTTTTTCTAAAGTCTTAAAAAATAAGGGGCTTAAACAAATTTTTGGTAGCTTGCAAGAGGAAGGGAAATTAACGCGTCCACCCAAAGGCTTTGATCCAGAATCGCCGCACATCGAGCAAATTAAGCTGAAGAATTTTATGGTCTGGACCGAGTTTACGCTGGATGAAACCACGCCAGAACAAATGGGGGAAATCGTCACCGAAGGTTTTAAGGCAGCCTATCCCCTGGTCGGGTGGTTGCGCACCGCCGCTAGTAGCGTGGGTCCCGACTAATCCGAGACTTCATCCGGTGCTTGCGTGGCTTTGACAAAGATCGGAGCCACTAGCAAACCCAATTCAAATAAAAACCACATCGGCAATGCCAGTGAGAACTGGCTGACGATGTCAGGTGGCGTCACAATCGCGGCAACCACAAAGGCGCCGACGATGATGTAAGGACGCATCGCTTTCAACTGCTCTACCGAGACCAGCCCCATACGTACCAACACCACCACCACAATCGGCACTTCAAATGTCATGCCAAAGGCAAGGCACATCGACATCACAAAATCGAGGTAATTTTCTATGTCCGGCGAAACGGTAATCGAGGTCGGAGCAAACTCGCTGATGAATTTAAATACGCGCCCAAACACAAAGAAATAACAAAACGCCACGCCAGAAAAAAACAACAGTGAGGAGGAAATCACTAAAGGCGCCACCAATCTTTTCTCATGGGAATATAAGCCAGGCGCAACAAATGCCCAGACTTGATACAACACCCATGGTAGCGCCAGCATAAACGCCAAAAGCAAGGTCACTTTCATCGGCACCAGAAAAGGAGAAATCACACCCGTCGCAATCATTTTGGCACCGACAGGCAAGGATGCAATCATCGGCTTCGCCAGAAAATCATAGATGGCAGAAGGCCCGGGCCAGGCAAACAAAGCCGCACAGACAATCGCAATACCGATCGATGCTTTGACCAGCCGATCACGCAATTCGACCAGATGCGAGATAAACGTGTCTTCAACTCCCGATGCTTGTGGGTCACTCATGCTGGTGCAGAACCTATAACAATGTGGAAAATGATATGACTAGCGATAAGGCATGTCATTTAAAAGAAACTGGCGGAAGAATTGCGTTTTGCTCTGAACTTGGCAACCCGCGCCGCGCCGGACATCACATGACTGCGACCGCCATGACGATTTTTATACCAGGCAGGAATTGCTGATGTCTTAGCGATCTTTTTACGACGGAAATCTTTTGCCTTAAAAGCCAGATGACTCACGCTGGGCGGATTGAGCAAGGAGGAATCCGTTTCTGGATCTTGCCAGGCAGAGCGAATATCGTTCTGCGTTTCAGACAAACCTTTAGCAATCGACTGCCCGACGTCCTGTACTGCCTCTTGCGCATCTTTATGCATCTGACGCAGCTCATCAAGCTCAATCTCACGACTGACTTCCGATTTGACTTCGTTGATGTAACGTTGGGCACGACCAAATAATGTGCCAGCCATACGCGCTACTTTTGGCAGTTTTTCAGGACCGATTACGATTAAAGCAACCACGCCAATTAACGCCAACTTACTGATGCCAAGATCTATCATGAGTGGTGTCTTTTAAAACCAGAGGCTAGCAATCTGAGGTAGCAACATCAGAGCTTGGATTTTTCTTTAGCATCAACATCAATTGTTGTACCCGATGTTTTATCCGCGACTTTTTGTGCGTCTGCAGCCTTCTCTTCTTCGCCCTTGACGCCGTCTTTAAAACCTTTGACAGCCTTGCCAAGATCGGATCCGATATTACCAATTTTTTTGGTGCCGAATACCAGCATCACAATGACCAACACAATTAACCAGTGCCAAATACTGAATGAACCCATGATATCTCCTAAAACGAGCGTGAACGCTCAGACAAATTATTGATCTATAAGAAGCGGTTAATGCGGAACTATCGCTGACCGCGCCATGGCTGCGGACCGCCAATCACGTGTAAATGAAGATGATACACCTCTTGCCCGCCATCCGGTCCGGTGTTAATCAGCGTCTTGTAACCACCACTGACGTTACCATCGGTATCTTGCGTGAGACCGCAACCTTGCTCTTGCGCCAATTTAGGCGCCAGCGCTAACATCCGCCCCAACATCCCTGCATGCTCCGGAGTTGTTTGCGCCAGAGTTTCTACATGCTGCTTGGGAATAATTAAAAAATGCACCGGAGCAGCAGGATTAATATCTTTAAACGCCAGAAACTCTTCGTCTTCATAAACCACACTAGACGGAATTTGTTTTGCCACAATTTTACAGAAAATACAGTTACTCACGGTGTCCTCATATTGTTGTGCAAGACGGTTGAAATACAGTTAAAAAATTTGCTTAAATTCTTATAGGACTTACGCCAAATTGTCCCAGCAAGGCGTAGCGACGAAGGCAGTACTTTAGTACGACTAGGCGCTGCAACGCAGCTGGGGCGATTTTGCGTAAGTTCTGTCTTAATCTGGGCGGGAAGCTTTTTCCTCAATACCGGATAAGCCTTCGCGTCTTGCCAACTCATTCAAGACATCTTGCGGCGTCAAATCAAACTGTGCCAGCAAGACCATGGAATGAAACCAGAGATCGGCACATTCATACAAGACTTTAGATTTATCACCTGAGACGCGGGCATCTTTGGCGGCCATCACAGTTTCGGTCGCTTCTTCGCCAATTTTTTTGAGTATCGCGTCGTCGCCCTTGGAAAACAAACGCGCGACATACGAAGTTGCCGGGTCGCCGCCGTTAGCAGCTTTGCGGCTCTCGATGACTTCAGACAGTCGCTTTAAGGTTTCACTCATACAATCTTTTCTAATTACTGGTCATTATTTATAGATAGTTTCTGGGTCTTTTAAGACGGGATCAACAGCCTCCCAATCACCGTCATTGACGCCGCCTTCAAACTTTTGGAAGAAGCACGAGTGGCGACCCGTATGGCAAGCGATGCTATCGACTTGTTCTATTTTGAGAAGAACCACATCTTCATCGCAGTCAAGGCGAATCTCCAAAACCTTTTGAACATGGCCGGACTCTTCGCCTTTGTGCCATAATTTTTTCCGCGAGCGACTCCAATAAACCGCTTCGCCTAACTCTACGGTTTTGGTCAGAGCATCCCGGTTCATCCAAGCGAACATCAGCACGTCATTGCTGGACGCCTCTTGCGCAATCACAGGCACCAACCCTTGATCGTCCCAGCGCACTTTATTCAACCATTTTGACGCGCTCATGACAGTCTCATTGAAATCTGTTGTGCTGCCATAAATTGCTTGGCTTCTTGCACGGTATGTTGTCCATAATGGAAAATACTTGCGGCTAGTACCGCATCAGCACCACCAATTTTGATGCCGTCGGCTAAGTCTTGCAGACCACCAACGCCACCGGAGGCGATCACCGGTATTGAGACCGCATCCGACACTGCGCGGGTCAGACCCAAATCAAATCCTACTTTCGTACCATCCCTATCCATGCTGGTCAGCAAAATTTCTCCCGCACCCAAGCGTGCCATATTTCGTGCCCACTCCACCGCATCTAAACCAGTAGCATTACGGCCACCGTGGGTAAAGACTTCCCATTTTCCAGGTGCGGTTTGTTTTGCGTCAATCGCCACAACGATGCATTGTGATCCGTATTTTTGCGATGCTTCAAACACCAATTGCGGATTGGTCACTGCAGATGTGTTGATACCAATCTTATCTGCACCGGCATTTAATAAGCGGCGCACATCGGCCACCGTACGTACACCACCGCCCACCGTTAAAGGGATAAATACTTGCGAAGCGACTGCCTCGATAATCGGTAAAATTAAATCGCGTCCGTCACTGGATGCGGTGATATCAAGAAAAGTAATTTCATCAGCGCCTTGCCCGTCGTAGCGACGCGCGATCTCAACCGGATCGCCGGCGTCACGCAGTTCCTGAAAATTGATACCCTTGACGACACGACCAGCGGTCACATCAAGACAAGGGATAATGCGCTTTGCTAAAGCCATGCTTAGTTTTCTTCGCTATCGTCTATGTCATCAAATTCATCAGCGCGTTCCTGTGCGCTAGCAAGATCTAATGTGCCTTCGTAAATAGAACGGCCACAAATCACGCCTTCTATCCCCTCGCCTTGCACCGCGCACAAGGCTTCAACATCTTGCAGATTATGGACGCCGCCAGATGCAATCACCGGAATACTCACAGCTTGCGCCAGCTTGACTGTGGCTTCGATATTGACGCCGCCCATCATGCCATCGCGGCCGATGTCGGTATAAATAATCGACTCGACGCCATAACCTTCAAATTTTTTCGCCAGATCGATGACTTCATGACCCGACAGTTTGCTCCAGCCATCCGTCGCGACCTTGCCATCTTTGGCATCAATACCAACAATAATTTGTCCTGGGAAGGCACCGCAGGCATCTGCCAGAAATCCAGGATTTTTAACTGCGGCAGTGCCGATAATGATGTAGCTGATACCGTCATCCAGATAACGCTCTATCGTATCCAGATCACGGATACCGCCACCGAGTTGCACCGGGATTTCATCAATATCATTTTCTTCCGCAAACTCACGCACCGCCTTCAAAATCGCTTTGACTGCTGTTTCATTTTTTGGCTTACCTGCGAAAGCTCCGTTCAGATCGACCAGATGTAGTCGTCTTGCGCCTTGCTCTAGCCAATGACGCGCCATCTCGGCGGGGTCTTCGGAGAACACGGTGGCTTGGTTCATATCACCTTGTTTAAGGCGTACGCAGTGACCGTCTTTCAGGTCGATAGCAGGAATGAGCAGCATGGCTGTATAAAGTTAAGTAATTAAAGACAGAATAAATGGGTAAATCAGTTTGACGGTATCACAAGCTTAAGGGTTCCAGTGTACAAAGTTTTTGTATAGTTGCAAGCCAGCATGTGCACTCTTTTCAGGATGGAATTGCGTGGCAAAAATATTATCTCTTGCAACTGCACAGGCGAACGGCGTGCCATAGTCGGTAGTTCCGACTGTGTGCGCAGCATTGGCTGGCTGAGCATAGTAACTATGAACAAAATAGAAATAAGCCTCATCGGCAATATCTTGCCAGAGCGCATGCACTTGGCCTTGCGTCCGTGCTTGCCTGACTTTATTCCATCCCATTTGCGGCACTTTAAAACGCGACCCGTCATCTTGTAGCTGACCGTCCAGCGCAAAACGCACTACTTTGCCAGGCAATAAACCCAATCCCGGCGTGTTGCCTTCATCGCTCAGATCAAACAGCATTTGCTCACCGACGCAAACGCCAAACAGCGGTTTGCTACGCGCGGCTTGCAATACTGCCTCTTGCACACCGGATTCGCGCAGACTGCGCATGCAATCGGGCATCGCGCCCTGGCCTGGCAACACCAGACGATCGGCACTTTGGATATCGGTGATCTCGCCAGAAATTTTGACATCGGCGTCCGGCGCGACGGCACGCAGGGCTTGCGCTACTGAGCGCAAATTGCCCATGCCGTAATCGACTACAACAATTTTATTCATGCTGATGAGTTTATTTGGCTAATGATTTAGCAATTTAAAGAATAAATTCAGAATCAAATTCAAAGACACATTAAGCAGCAAATGTAAGGCCTGAGATTCTGGTTTGATTCTGGTTTGATTCAGATTTGATTCAAGCAGAATTACAAGCTGCCTTTGGTCGATGGAATGGTACCAGCAGCGCGCGCATCTAATTCAGCCGCCATACGCAAGGCTCGGCCAAAGGCCTTGAAGACGGTTTCGCATTGATGGTGAGCATTATCGCCACGTAGATTATCGATATGCAAAGATACCAACGCGTGGTTCACAAAACCCTGAAAAAATTCATGGGTCAAATCGACATCGAACGAACCTATCATGGCGCGCTTAAACGGCACGTGGAACTCTAGTCCAGGGCGACCGGAAAAATCAATCACCACACGCGATAAAGCTTCATCTAGCGGCACATAAGAATGACCGTAACGACGAATACCTTTTTTGTCACCGATAGCTTTTGCAAATGCCTGACCGAGCGTAATACCGACATCTTCTACCGTATGGTGTGCATCGATGTGCAAATCACCCACAGCTTCAATTTCCAGATCGATTAAACCATGACGGGCAATCTGATCCAGCATGTGATCCAGAAAGGGGACGCCTGTATTGAGCTTTTGCTTTCCGGTTCCGTCAATATTGATGGCTACGCGGATCTGAGTTTCGTTAGTATTGCGGCTTACTTCAGCAGTGCGTTGGGCTTGCATGATTTTGATCTTTGAATTTGAACCGGTAATCTGGTCTTTAGTTTGCGGCTTTATAAAAGTCGGGCTTTACGACTAAGCCTGGCTATGAAGCAACCAAGGATGCTTTAAAAGCCGCGAGAAATAAGGCGTTTTCCTGCGGATTACTGACGGTGATACGCAAGCAGTTTTCCAGCAGTCCATGCATTTTACCTACATTTTTGACTAAAATTTTTTGTTCCAGCAATTTGGCAAAGACTTGTTCCGCTTTTGTCACGCGTATCAGTAGGAAATTTGCCGCTGATGGAAACACTTGCACGCCCGGCAGTGCCGCCAAGGCTGCGCTGAGCTCACTGCGCTGGTGACGTAATTCAGCTGCTTGCATATCCAAAATATCTGCATGCTCCAGCACAAACTCTGCCGCGGCTTGGGTTAACACATTGATGTTATAGGGTGGCCTGACTTTTTCAAACTCTTGCATCAGAGCGTTATTGCCAGACATATAACCGAGGCGTATACCAGCCAGACCCAGCTTTGATACTGTACGCATCACAACCAGATTGTCGAATTCGGCCAGACGCGGCATAAAACTGGTTTGGGCAAATGGTTGGTACGCTTCGTCCACAATCACTACACCACTGTCACCGACTGCGTGCAAGATTTCTTCCATCTCATCAGCATTGAATAAGGTGCCCGTCGGATTATTCGGGTAGGCCAAATAAATAATTGCGGGACGATGTTCTGCAATCGCAGCCAGCATCGCGGCTTTGTCCAAACTGAAATCAGGATGAAACGGCACGCCGATAAATTCTAGTCCGGCGAAGCGTGCAGACATCGCATACATGACAAAACCTGGGATAGGTGCCAACACTTTTGCACCTGGCTTGGCACAGGCAACCGAGACCATGCTGATCAGCTCATCAGAGCCATTGCCAAGGACGACATCAAATCCTGCCGGAACACCAAGCTTGTCGCTGATGACAGCTTTCAGCGCGGAATAAGACGGAATGGGGTAACGGTTTAAAGCTACTTCAGACAAACGTTGTGCCAGTTCCGTACGCAGAGACTCCGGCAGCGTGTAGGGATTTTCCATGGCATCGAGTTTGACGAAACCGGCGGAGTCCTGCACATGGTAGGCAGACAACGCACGCACGTCAGAACGGATAATATTTTCAATCAATGACAAAATATACTCCCACTTGTATTTTTAATCGTCCATATATTCTCTGGACTATGCATACCATTTAGTCACATACTCCCTTATTTTTACTCAATTACAGACTCAAATATAGGTTCTGAGCACTGTATTGTAGGGAGTCAAAACTCAAGCAGCTTCCAGACGGCTTAAGCGCTCTTCGATCCGCGCGCAATAGTCCTGATTCAATTCAAAGCCGACATAATCACGGCCACAATTCCTTGCGGCAACCGCGGTTGTGCCGCTGCCCATAAACGGGTCTAAGACGACGCCGCCTGCCGGACATGATGCTTTGATCATGCGCTCAATAATCTCTAACGGTTTCTGCGTCGGATGGTCTTCGCGTTCGGCATGCTCACGGTGCAGGCGAGATACGCTCCAGATATCTTTTGGGTTGTAGCCCAGTTCTAGCCATTTTGCACCTTCAAAAATCTTTCGACTACGCGCCTTTTTTGTGACGGCATCGTAGGGAATGCGAATGGCGTCCAGATCAAAATAATAGTCTTTCGCCTTGACGAAAAAACCGATGCTATCGTGTACAGATGAATACTTGCGTACGCTGCCACCCATTGAAGGAACGCGCCGGTCCCAGATGATCTCGTTCATCATACTCATGCGCTGTTTGAGCATGACAAAGATCTCGGGGGAGTAGCGCCAAGTCAAGAAAATATACAGACTGCCATTTTCTTTCAGCTTCGGCAAAGCCGCGTCTACCCATTGCTCGGTCCATAATAAATACTCAGCGGATGCCATTTTGTCTGAATCATTGCCGTAATCCTTTCCCAAACCATAGGGTGGATCTGCCAGCAACAAATCAACGCTGGCATCGGGAATACGCGCCAAACCTGTCAGCGCGTCTTCACAAAATATCTGATTACGCCAGCTACTCAACGGATCTGCCATGTTCTCATTTGAGGCGTAATTCGGCACTACGTGCGTGGGCTTGCAAGCCTTCGCCGTACGCCAGCTCTGCGGCAACGCGCCCCAAGGTTTGTGCGCCCTGTTCACTGACATAGATGATCGACGAGCGCTTTTGAAAGTCATACACGCCAAGTGGTGACGAGAACCTGGCAGTCCGGGAGGTCGGCAATACATGGTTTGGTCCGGCGCAGTAGTCACCCAGCGCTTCCGACGAAAAACGTCCCAAAAACATCGCTCCGGCATGGCGAATTTTGTCCCCCCATTGCTGGGGATTTTCAGTAGAAATCTCTAAATGTTCTGCGGCGATGTCATTGGCGATATCGCAGGCTTGTTGCATGTCTTTGACTTTGATCAAGGCTCCACGGTTAGTCAATGAAGTCCGAATGACCTCCCGACGCGGCATGGTCGGCAATAATTTATCAATGCTGGCGTGTACCGCATCGATGTAGGCGGCATCAGGACATAACAAAATAGATTGCGCCAGCTCATCATGCTCTGCTTGCGAGAACAAATCCATGGCGATCCAGTCTGGATCAGTGGTGCCGTCACAAATCACTAAAATTTCTGAAGGGCCTGCAATCATATCGATTCCCACGGTGCCGAATACACGGCGCTTGGCTGCAGCCACATAGGCATTGCCGGGTCCGACAATTTTATCTACTTGGGGAATCGTCTCGGTACCGTAGGCCAGAGCACCAACCGCTTGAGCACCGCCGATGGTGAAGACACGATCGACACCAGCAATCGCAGCGGCAGCCAACACCAAAGGATTTTTGATGCCATCTGGCGTCGGCACGACCATGATAATTTCTTTGACTCCGGCGACTTTAGCCGGAATCGCATTCATCAATACCGATGAGGGATAGGCTGCTTTACCACCGGGAACGTAAATTCCAACTCGATCTAAGGGTGTCACTTTCTGACCAAGTACTGTGCCGTCGGCTTCGGTATAGCTAAAGCCTGCCGAACCGCATTCAATTTTTTGCTGCTCGTGGTAAGCACGTACTCTGGCTGCAGCAGTTTCTAACGCATGACGACGCTCCGCCGTCAGCGATGCCAATGCTGCATGCATCTCTTGCTGACTCAATTCCAACGCGCCCATACTGCTTGACTGCAAGCGATCAAAACGGTTCGTGGCTGCGAGGACAGCCGCATCACCGTGTTTTTTCACCTCCGCCAAAATTTGCGCAGCTGCCTGATCAATCGCGGCATCTTCGCTGGCTTCAAACGCCAGCAAGGCACTAAGCGATTGTGCGAATCCTGATGCGCTGGCATCTAATTTTCGAATAGGAAGCGAGCTAGTGGAGGACGGCTGCTGTGAGGAAGAAACAGAAGAATTGGACGACATGATGTTCTCGATCTATTTTTTGGTAGCGCGCTCAAATGCTTCAAGGATAGGTTGCAAGCGCTCACGCTTCATTTTTAAGGCAGCTTGGTTCACCACGAGTCGCGAGGAAATATCCATGATGTGTTCGACCTCAACCAAGTTATTCGCAATCAACGTATTGCCGGTACTAACCAGATCCACGATGGCGTCGGACAAACCAACTAAGGGCGCTAACTCCATAGAACCGTACAGCTTGATCAAATCGACGTGGACACCTTTGCTGGCAAAATGCTGACGGGCTGTTTCTGTATATTTTGTCGCCACTCGAAGGCGAGCACCCTGACGCACAGCACTGGCATAATCAAAACCGACAGATACCGCGACTGACATGCGGCATTTAGCAATATTCAAATCAAGTGGCTGATATAAGCCCTCGCCGCCGTGTTCATGCAGAACATCTTTACCGGCAACACCTAAGTCCGCGGCACCATATTGCACATAGGTTGGCACATCAGAAGCACGGACAATGATCACCCGTATCTGAGGATCGTTAGTCGCCAAAATCAATTTGCGCGACTTCTCTGGATCTTCGGTCACCCAGATACCGGCAGCTTCTAATAGCGGCAAGGTCTCTTCAAAAATACGGCCTTTGGAGAGCGCCAAGGTCAATTGGGTCGACATTATTTGACTCGCTTAATTAGTGCACCTACGCCGGACAATTTGACTTCCATCCGATCGTAACCTCGATCTAGATGGTAAATACGGTCTATCAGGGTTTCGCCCTCAGCAGCCAGACCGGCAATGACCAGCGACGCCGAAGCGCGTAAGTCTGTCGCCATGACTGGAGCGCCGATCAATTTATCAACGCCAGAAATCATTGCCGTATGGCCGTCAATTTCGATATGTGCACCCAGCCGGTTCATTTCCTGTACATGCATAAAACGATTTTCAAAAATCGTCTCGGTCACACGACTACTGCCCTGCGCGATGCAATTCACTGCCATAAACTGCGCCTGCATATCAGTAGGGAAGCCGGGATATTCGGTAGTGCGAAAACTGACTGCCTTAGGACGAGCACCCATTTGTGCGCGAATCCAATCCGTACCACTGGTTAAGATGACACCGGCTTCGCGCAGTTTATCCAATGCCACGTCCAGAATATCGCTACGCACATTTTTTAACGTGATATCGCCACCCGCTGCCGCGACTGCACACAGAAAAGTGGCTGTCTCAATCCGGTCTGCAATCACTGCATGAGTCGCACCGTGCAGACGATCGACACCTTGGATGACCAGACGATCTGTTCCTATACCTTCGATCTTCGCGCCCATAGCAACCAATAGATGGGCAAGGTCAGTCACTTCGGGTTCGCGTGCTGCGTTTTCCAGTATGGTTTCGCCCTCTGCTAACGTGGCTGCCATCAACAGGTTTTCTGTCCCTGTAACGGTAATCATATCGGTGACTACACGCGTCCCCTTTAAGCGCTTGGCTTTGGCGTGGATGTAACCCGCCTCAATCGTAATCTCGGCTCCCATCGCTTGCAGCCCTTTAATATGCTGATCAACAGGACGCGATCCGATCGCACAGCCGCCAGGCAGAGATACTTTAGCCTCGCCAAAACGCGCAAGCATAGGACCGAGCACTAGGATGGAGGCTCGCATGGTTTTTACCAAATCATAGGGTGCTTCCAGCTTGTCGATTGCCGCACCGTTTAAGGTAACTACACCATTTTCTTGCGTCACCCGCAAACCCATTTGACCAAGTAACTTGAGCATAGTAGAGACGTCTTGCAGCGACGGAACATTATGCAAAATGACATCATCCGAACTCAATAAACCAGCACACAAAATGGGCAAAGCTGCGTTCTTTGCACCGGAAATGTTAACGTCACCATTCAGGCGTTGTCCGCCTGTAATCAATAATTTATCCATTATTTTTGAAATTCGTCTGGAGTTAAAGTTTTCATCGACAATGCATGAATTTCTTCACGCATGCGGTCACCCAAAGCGGCGTACACCAGTTGATGGCGCTGTATCAAACGCTTACCGATGAAGAGTTCGGACACAATCACTGCCGTAAAATGTTGCCCGTCACCTTCGACTTCGAGGTGACTGCAATCAAGTCCATCGGCAATATATTTCTTAATTTGTTCAGGAGTTGGAAACACGA
Source organism: Undibacterium sp. 5I1 (assembly GCF_034314085.1). Taxonomy (NCBI): domain Bacteria; kingdom Pseudomonadati; phylum Pseudomonadota; class Betaproteobacteria; order Burkholderiales; family Oxalobacteraceae; genus Undibacterium; species Undibacterium sp. 5I1. The sequence continues at coordinate 4,146,976 of NZ_JAVIWI010000001.1, read as the reverse complement.
TGATTCTTTCAAAATACTTTATTAGTGCCTGAGCTTATAACCACGTTTTAGCATCTGTACTGCAATCACGACTAATGCAATAAAAAATACCAGTACGATCGATAAACTGAAAAATGGATTGACGTCAGACTGCCCAAAGAAACCGTAGCGAAATCCATCAATCATGTAGAAAAACGGATTAAAGCGCGAAATGGTTTGCCACAAAGGCGGTAGAGAGTGGATTGAATAAAACACTCCCGATAAGAATGTCGCCGGCATAATCAAGAAGTTTTGGAAGGCAGATAAATGATCAAATTTCTCTGCCCAGATTCCGGCAATCAAGCCCATGGTTCCCAACATTGCTGCGCCTAAAAAAGCGAACATCAAAATCCACAAGGGGGCGACAAAACTGACGTTGGTGATCCAGATCGTCACGATAAATACGCCAAGACCAACCGCCAAACCACGCACGATAGACGCTAATACATAGGCACTGAACATCTCCCAATGCGACAACGGTGGCAAGAGAATGAAAACCAGATTACCGGTGATCTTTGATTGAATCAGTGAAGAAGAAGAGTTCGCAAATGCGTTTTGCAACACGCTCATCATCACTAAGCCCGGGACTAGAAATGCGGTGTACTTAACGTCTTTGTACACTTGCACATGTTCTTCCAGTGCGTGACCAAAAATCAGTAAATACAGTAAGGCCGTCATGATTGGCGCAGTGATCGTCTGGGTTGCCACTTTCCAGAAACGCAAAACCTCTTTGTAAAACAGAGTTTGAAAACCAATCATTTACGATCTCCCATAATTTGCAGGAAGACATCTTCCAGATCCGCTTGCTGAAGTTGCAGATCGTCAATTGCACAGCCACCAGTTCGGATCGCAGCGAGAATAGGCTCAACTTGCGAATACTCGGTGACACGCAAAATATATTCATCACCAGAGTGATGCGTCACCAGATCTTTAAGTCCCTCTGGAAATACGCCTTGTCCAGCGACTAATGTGACTTTGAGCTGAGATCCTGAGATACGTTTAATCAACGCGGCAGTGCTATCAAGCGCGACTACTTTACCCGTTTTTAGCATAGCAATACGATTGCAAAGCGCCTGAGCTTCTTCTAAATAGTGCGTGGTCAACACCACCGTATGGCCTTCTTTGTTCAAGCGCGAGACGAACTGCCACAAAGTTTGACGCAACTCTACGTCAACGCCAGCAGTTGGCTCATCCAACACGATCACAGGCGGCTTATGCACCAGAGCCTGGGCAACAAGTACCCGACGCTTCATACCGCCAGACAATGCACGCATATTGACATCAGCTTTATTGGTGAGATCAAGATTCTCCATGACCTCGTCTATCCATTTATCGTTATTCTTTAAACCGAAATAACCAGACTGCATACGCAAGGTTTCACGTACAGTGAAGAACGGATCGAATACCAGTTCTTGCGGCACAACACCAAGGTTCTTACGTGCTGCACGGTAATCCGTCACAACATCATGCCCCTGAATCTTGACCTGGCCTGAATCTGCACGATTGAGTCCGGCAATGATAGAAATCAGGGTTGTTTTGCCAGCTCCGTTAGGGCCTAGCAAACCGAAAAATTCACCTTCTTCAATAGAAAGCGAAACACCACCTAGCGCTTGCAGCGACTGGTAGCGTTTTTCAACATTAGTAATTTGTATGGCGGCCATGAAGACAATTATTGCGCTGTTGACTAGCGTTTATCCGGTGAGTCGCCAAAGATATGGCGAAAACCTTTGATTATAGGGGATTTTCGTGTCTTGAACCGAATTGACGCGATTGCTGATGACAATCGCTGTGGCGCTTATTAAGCCGCTAAGTCTGTGCAGACTTCTTGCTCACCACATCGATTATTACATTGTCAACCCGACAGTTCGAGAAAACTTTCAGTACAGGATCAATGTCGTTCGACTTGCGAAGGATTAGTGCTGAGAAGCTCAGACATGCCGTAAAGGGCGATTAAGCTAAGCAGATTTGAAGGAATAGATTTGAAATGAATAGTCTTATTTTTAAGACTCGCAGCACGCTGCCAATCAAGCATCACAGCAACTGCTGCTGAATCAACTACAACCAATGCAGACAGATCAAACTCAGTCTCGCCTTGAGAAATCGCAGACAAACCGGACTGCGCCACGCTCACGGCATTTTGCAGGCTAAGTTCACGGTTTGTTTGATACATATTACTTACTCCGTCAGGAATTAACTAATTTTTTACTGCCAATTTAGTTATCTGGCTTATTTATTAAACTTACTTTTAAGACTTATTTCTTTGGTGATCCCGCAGCCAACTTTTTATTTTTCTCAGACAAAGTTTTGATCAAACCATCGATACCAGATTTAGTAATTTCTGCAGTAAAGGTACCTTTGTAAGTTTCTACCAACCACGCACCTAAAACGTTGATGTCATAGATTTTCCATCCTGTCGCCAATTTTTCTAGGCGATAGTTGAGTTGCAAAGCTTCGCCATTTTTTTGGATTACCTGACTACGGACTTCAACGTCGATGTCTTCAGCAGCAGCACGGAAAGGTTTAAATTCCAAACGCTGATCTTTGATTTGAGAGATTGCACCCGAATATGTGAACACCAACAAAGTACGGAATTCATTGATCAACTGTTTTTGTTGTTCTGGTGTGGCATCGCGCCAGCTTTTACCTGCAGCCAACGAAGTCATGCGCTGAAAATCAACGAATGGCAATACCTTGGTTTCGACTAAGTCATATACGCGCTTTTGATTGCCGGATTGAATATCTTTGTCGCTCTTGGCGATATCCATAATTTCCTGGCTCAAACGCTTTACCAATTGATCCGCTGCTTCATCTGCCGCCATGCTACTACCAACAAATGCAAAGCTAGCGAACATAAACAAGATAAATTGTCTAAATAATTTCATGATTTTGCTTTCCCCGCTCTCAAGAGCGTATTAATGATGTTGTTATTAACTACCCAGACTATGGTCTGGTTGACCGCCTTTATATTTACTTACAAAGTGACGGATTGGATTCAATCATCCTCGGCTTTAATTTGACCAGCCCGACGCTGCAGATAAGCATCGCGTAAAAAGACATAGCGATCAAGCGAAGCTTCCTCTAACAACGCACCCGCATCTAGAACAGAAGCCCGTTTATCCACTAAACGCACAACAGTACCAATATTGCGATCCTTGACTGGCGTAACATAAGACCAAAGGTCACCTTTGTAATCAACTGGCGTAGCTACCGCATCACGTAAAGTTGAAGGGCCTAATAACGGGAGTACCAAGTAAGGACCTGATTTAACACCCCAAGTACCCAATGTCTGACCGAAATCTTCTCTATGTTTTTGCATTCCTGCCGCAGAACCAATATCAATGACGCCGCCCAGACCAAAAGTAGTGTTAACAGCAACGCGCATGACATCAGTCACGCCCTCAGCTACTTTGCCTTGTAGCAGATCATTCACCGCAGTCCAGACATCGCCAATATTGCCAAAGAAGTTGCTAATACCCGTTTGCACAAAACTTGGTAATACTGCGCGATATGCCTTCGCTGTCGGTTTTAAAATTGCCTGATCAATAGCATCATTAAAATTGAACATGATGCGATTAAAGCCTTCCAGTGGATCACGCGGATTGTCACCAATGTTGGTTTTCACACTAATCTTCGTGAGAGTCTGGGACGTCGTGTCTTTAATCTCTTTGACCGTATCTTTGACACTCTCTTTGACGGTATTTGTTGCACATCCACTTAGAATCAAAGTCAAAGCCAAGACTAATCCAGTAATTTTTATTTGGGGTTTCATTTTTTTTCGTCCTTACCATCTGCTGCCTTACTGAACAAGAACTGACTAATCAGATTTTCAAGTACAACAGCGGATTGGGTCATTTTAATTCTGTCACCAGCCACCAAATTATTGGTATCACCGCCTGGTTCTAGCCCTATGTATTGCTCACCTAAAAGACCTGCCGTCAAAATTTTGGCTGACGTATCTTTTGGAAATTTATATTTATTTTCGAGTTGTAAAGTTACCGTTGCCTGGTAAGTTTTATCGTCAAATGTGATATTCCCGACGCGACCAATTACTACACCAGCACTCTTGACAGCGGCGCGCGGTTTTAAGCCACCAATATTGTCAAACCGAGTAACGACATCATAAGTCTTATCAAAAGATAAGGTACTCATATTACCTGCCTTCAATGCCAGAAACAGCAAAGCAGCGCCCCCCAATAAAACAAATAAGCCAACCCAGAAATCCAATGATTTTTTTTGCATAGACACCATCCAATTCATTCAGGAACCTCACCTACATGGAGAGTATTCTCTCTAAAACGTTCGAAGCCCTTTTGTCCTCGCACTACCAAACAATTCCTTAAACCAATTAGCTGCCAACTGTTAGTCAATAGCACCAATTGTCGGCTATTGAAACATTAACGCAGTCAACAGAAAATCTAAAGCAAGCACTAACAATGAAGAAATTACTACCGTACGAGTCGTTGCACGTGCTACGCCCTCAGGTGTAGGCTTGGCCTCGTAACCTTGAAATAAGGCAACGAAAGTGACGGCGAATCCAAACACAATACTTTTAATGACACCGTTACCAATGTCCTGAAATACATCAACACCCGCCTGCATTTGCGACCAGAAAGCTCCATTATCAACACCAATAAGTTTAACGCCAACCAGATAACCACCAATGACACCCATAGCATTAAAAATTGCAGTCAGTACAGGCATCGCAATCAAACCAGCTAAAAAACGAGGTGCGAGCACGCGCTGAATTGGATTTACCGCCATCATCTCCATCGCAGCCAATTGCTCGCCGGCTTTCATCAAGCCAATTTCTGCCGTCAACGACGTACCGGCGCGGCCAGCAAATAACAAAGCGGTGACGACTGGTCCAAGCTCACGCGTCAAAGATAAGGCGACTAATAATCCCAAAGCCTCCTCAGAACCATAGCGATTCAAGGTATAAAACCCTTGATAGCCCAATACAAAACCAACAAACAGACCAGACACCGCGATAATTACTAAGGAATAATTACCGATAAAATGAATCTGATCTGTTACTAAACGTGGTCTGCGCCATAATCCCAATGAACTAAACAAAATCGCAAAAAAACTGCGTGCAGCGTAACCAACGTCGGCGGCAATCTCTCGCACGGCTTGCCCAAGGCGAGTAATCATCTTGCATCCCCTTGAGCAGATTGACCCTGCGTCACCAATTTGATGCCCAGATCCTCTGCCAACGATTTGCCAGGATAATGGAAAGGCACAGGACCATCAGTTTCCGCATGAACAAATTGCTTTACATAGGGATCGTTAGAAGCGCGCATTTCCTCAGGCGAACCTTGTGCAACGATTTTCCCTTGCGACAGGAAGTAGACATAGTCAGCAATCGCAAAAGATTCATGCACATCATGCGATACAAGGATGGACGTAGACCCTAATGCATCATTCAAGTTCCGTATTAAGTTTGCGGTAACCCCCATAGAAATTGGATCTAATCCGGCAAAAGGCTCGTCATACATAATCAACTGAGGGTCTAAGGCGACGGCTCTGGCCAAGGCAACGCGGCGCGCCATACCACCTGAGATTTCCGCTGGCTTGAGTTGGGCTGCGTTGCGCAAACCGACTGCCTGCAATTTCATCAGTACCAGATCATGCAGCATCGCGTCTGGCAGATCAGTATGCTCACGCAACGGAAAAGCGACGTTGTCAAATACACTTAAATCTGTGAACAAGGCACCGTGCTGGAATAACATACCCATTTTGCGACGCAAAACATATAGATCGTTCGTATTCAGGGTGTGAACATTTTGTCCATCCACGGTGACCGATCCTTGTAGCGGCAACAATTGGCCACCAATCAGACGCAAAATGGTTGTCTTGCCAGAGCCCGAACCGCCCATTACTGCGATTACTTTGCGACGTGGAAAATCCATCTGGAGACCCGATAAAATCGAGCGATCTCCATAGCCAAAGTGTAAATCACGAATTTCGACGAGATTAGTCACAAATGAGTTTTAGTTTGCAAAGTCGAGATTGTAATGCAGAACTAGAAATTAGGCATGAACGCAATTACTTGCCAATAAAATATTAAAATAAACAATCTCTCAAAGAAACTTATTTTTATAAAATATTCATACTATTTATTTACGGAATACAAACTTATATTTATTTTTCTATGTTAATAGAGGCAATAAATAAATGAATCTATAGTCAGCAATATAAATAAATCTGAAATAGTCTTTGTATTTTGTTTATAAAATACAGCATTGATGGCAGCATCGTACTGAATTTAAGATATTAGTATAGCAACTGCAGTACATCCTTATAATAAAAATGCTGCTTCAAACTCGCTTGCTGGTATTGGCCGCGAATAATAGTATCCCTGCAGTAAGTCGCAACCATATCGAATACAAAAAGCTGCCTGCTCTTTAGTCTCGACTCCTTCAGCGACAACTTTCATCTCCAAGGCTTTGGCAAACGCAATAATCGCCATCAACAGACGCTCACTCTTCGCACTATCCCCAATTGTAGAAATAAAGCCTTTATCAATTTTCAAAACGGTAACGGGGAATAACTTCAAATGATCCAGCGAGGAATAACCGGTTCCAAAATCATCCAGAGAGAAATGAATACCTTGCTCCGCAATAGCAGACAGTACCGCCACGGATGAACTAGGATCTCTGATTAAAGCACTTTCAGTAATTTCTAATTCTAAATTCCCTGCGTCCAAGCCAGATTCGGCAAGCACGTCAAATACAAGTTTCGCCAGTCCAATCTGCTTAATCTGTATTGCCGACAAATTAACAGCAACTACTAAGTTGCTACACTTAGCTGGAAATCGCTGTTGCCACTCTTTAAGCTGCTGACAAGACTGCCGCAAAACCCAGTTGCCAATATCGACAATCAAACCGGTCTCTTCTGCGACTGACATAAACGCAATCGGTGATAACAAACCAAAACGCGGATGCTGCCAGCGTACCAGTGCCTCCATCCCACCCAATGATCCATCAACAGAATTAATTTGCGCCTGATAAAAGACCAGAAACTCCTCCCTCTCCAAGGCTTTATATAAGTCATTTTTCATCAAACTACGAAACTCGACCGTCTCTTGCAATGATGCCGAATAAAATCGACTTTGATTACGTCCATCTTGTTTAGCCTGATACATCGCCACATCGGCAAATTTGAGCAAATCATCGCCATTATTTGTCGATACATCGAGTAAAGCAATACCGATACTCGTCGTAATAATCTGCTCAGTCACTCCCGTTGATATCGGACATTGCAGCATTACTACAATACGGTCGGCGAGCAATGCTGGCTGATCTTCATGCTCAAAATTGGTCATCAACACGACGAACTCATCGCCTCCCAGTCGACACAAAATATCACTGTCCCTGACGACAGTTCCCAATCGTCGCGCAATTTCGATCAATAATCTGTCGCCAGCTTCGTGCCCCAATGTGTCATTCACACTTTTGAAATCATCCAGGTCGAGTAACAGTACTGCCAGATTACTCTTACTTCTCCGCACCCTGGCTACTGCGGTTTCGAGCGCCAATTCAAATCCCCGTCGATTGATCAGGCCTGTGAGCTGATCATGTTCTGATAACTGCCGTAATTGCTCACGACTTTCTTTCAACTCATTTTCGATAACATAGCGCTGCCTCGCTTGTCGTACTGATCGGATCAAACCTCTGCCTGTAACCTCGGTCTTTAGTAAAAAATCCTGCGCTCCTAACTGCAAACAACGTTCAGCGATAAGTTCGTCATCCACCCCACTGAGCATCAGGATGACGACGCTCTCAAACGGCCCGTTTCTCAGCAGTCGAAGAACCTCAATCCCGTCCTGATCAGGTAAGCGATAGTCTAGCAAAATCGCGTCAAAGTGCTGCTCTGAAGCAAATGCTAAACCGCTCTGCGCGTTCGTTGCCTCAACGATCTCACAGACAACGGCGCTCTGACGCAAAGATCGCATCACGGATTGACGATCAAGTGCATCGTCATCAATTAACAATAAGCGAAGCGAAGAATTATTCATCGTTGGACCTGTTGTTTTGTTTGTCTCACTCCATAACCGGTAGTTCGACCACCCGCCAGAAATGATCGATCATCTCCATCACCCGCAAGAAGCCATCGCCGACCTGACTTTTGACGATATAACCTGCAACATGCTTTTGGTAGGCCGCAACCTTATCCTCATCCGTCTTTGATGTGGTCAAAACAAATACGACTGCACTGGAAAGAGAAGGATCATTGCGCAGTACCTCCAACATCTCCAGCCCGTTCATTCTGGGCATATTGAGATCCAGCATAATCAAATACGGTTGACGAACGGCATTTGGCATACGTAATAATTCGAGCGCTTCAATACCATCTCTGGCCCGTACTACCGGATTGATAATTTTCAGTTTTTTGAGGGCGCGCTCAACACCCATGACGTCAACATCATCATCGTCAACCAACATGATTGTGACGTCTTTATAGCGCTTAGCTTTGTCTGGCATGGCGACCTCATTGAGTAATATTGACAGGCCATAGAAAACGGAATGTGCATCCAGTCTGCCCGTCAGAAACCAGTTCAACCGTCCCACCAACCGATTCAACCGCTTTTTTTACCAGCGCCAGACCGATGCCACTACCTTCAACTTCGTCGCGTGGCTTAAGAGTCTGAAACATGCCAAATACGCGTTGCTGATGCTCGGGCGCAATACCTGGGCCATCATCTTTGACGGTGAACTCTATGTAATGAGCGACGCCTTTGTTTGCGTCGTTGTTTAGGTGATTGTTTGCTTCATTATTTATACTAACGGCAATCATCTTTGCTCCGACCAAAATACGCCCATCCGGCTTGTTGTGATGTTTAATCGCATTACTGATTAGATTACGGAGCACCAAATTCAAGGGGACTTTTCGTGTTTGGACCGTAGGTAAATCATCTGCTGCTTCTAGTCGAATTGCCTTAGTAGTTTTGAGTAATTCAAAAATATCGCTTACCAATACGCGGGTATCGACTGTCACGATTTCATCATCTGCCCGCCCGACGCGCGCATAAGCAAGTAAATCATCGAGCAACATCTCCATGCGCTGAATGCGGCTTCTGATTAAATATAAATGCCGTTGTGTGTCTGGATTGAGCGTATCGGCTAAATCCTCAGAAATCCAGTTAGCCAGCTGATCTATGCCTCTTAACGGCGACTTTAGATCATGTGAGGCGACATAGGTAAAATTATTTAACTCCTGATTGATGACAGTGACTTCTTGTATTTTTTTCTCAAGATTTTGTTGCGTCAGGAGAAGCATCTCATTTGTTTCGGTTAATTTCTGGGTGCGCGTGATGACTTGCGCATCCAGCTCTTTGTTGAGTTGAGTCAGATTTCTCTCGGCCAGGTCTCTGCGAGCGACTTCTGACTCTAGCTTTTTAATCGTTTCGTTGAGTAAAGTAGTACTCGGGATCTTAAGTGCGGTTGGCATTAAGCGCCATAGCATCACCGCGGTCACCACCGACAACACAGCGGTAAATCCTTTGACCGAGGCATCAAGCCAATAAGCCGGCTCCCATATCGTTAAAATGGAAATCAAATGGGTCGTTCCGCAAGCAAAGATAAATGCGGAAAACATAATGAAGATCCAGTTAAATTCCAGATCATGCCGTCTGCGAACAAAAAAGATCAATGCAAGGGGGATGGAGTAGTAAGAAATCCCAGTCAGCGTATCGGACGCGACGTAGAGCCAAAGCAAGGATGGCGTCCATAAGTAACAATGCCCGTGCGGCATAAACTCGCTAGTGATAATCCAACTTAGTAGTGAATCCATATCGCACACCTTTCTTGGTGTATGGGACAAACACAAAGCTCAAATTAATACTGTCATGAGTATATTTAAGTCGTCCATATAATCATTGGACACTAAGGCATATTTCAAAAAATAAAGGGGGAGTATATTGAATATTAACCGACTACCCGCGGCTGGCGATTGTAAAAAAACACTGTTTAGTTATCGAGGAAATACTACGTTTGAAATAACTCAGTGTAATTTCCGATAAAAAACTGTATGAGGTCAATGTAACTTAGGACTGCAATATATGCAAATATGTCTATTGTTTTTGTTATTTTTGTTGCTACTACTTACTTGATTATTACCAACGCGACATCTCTGCTCGCGTTGGTAAAGTAGGGACGGGAATTAACGCGGCAACACTGACTCCCCCATCAAAGCAGCATCCACTTCCCGAGCGCATTGACGGCCTTCGCGGATTGCCCAAACCACCAGCGATTGCCCGCGCCGCATGTCGCCCGCAGCATAAACTTTATCCACGTTGGTTTTGTAGCAATCAACACCGTCTGTCGTTGCTCTGGCGTTGCCCCGAGCGTCTTTTTCTATACCGAACGCGTCCAGCACTTGCTGAACCGGAGAAACGAAACCCATTGCCAACAGAACCAAATCTGCCTTCATTTCGAATTCGGAATCCGGCACTTCTTGCATCTTGCCGTCTTTCCATTCCACGCGTACCGCCACTAATTTTTCTACTTTGCCGTTTTTGCCCTCTAAACGTTTAGTCGCTACTGCCCAATCGCGTTCGCAACCTTCTTCGTGCGAAGAAGATGTGCGCATTTTGATCGGCCAATAAGGCCAGACCAGCGGCTTGTTCTCTGTTTCTGGTGGTTGCGGCATCAGTTCAAACTGGGTAACAGACTTAGCACCATGACGGTTAGAAGTACCGACGCAGTCTGATCCGGTATCGCCACCGCCAATGACAACCACATGCTTAGCGCTTGCCATGATCTGATCTTTGACCTTGTCACCCGCGTTCACTTTATTTTGTGAAGGCAAGAAATCCATCGCAAAATGCACACCCTTTAACTCGCGGCCAGGAACCGGCAAATCACGTGGAGTCTCAGCACCGCCAGCGATGATGACCGCATCAAATTCTTTTTGTAGCTGCTCTGGTGAGACTGTTTCTTTCGACCAGTTGGTGACTGTTGAAGGAAAATCTTTACCAACCAAAGTGCTGGTACGGAACACCACACCCTCTGCCTGCATCTGTTCTACCCGACGATCAATATGCGTCTTTTCCATTTTAAAATCTGGAATACCGTAGCGTAGCAAGCCGCCGACGCGATCATTCTTTTCAAACACGGTCACATCATGCCCGACCCGTGCAAGTTGCTGCGCTGCGGCCAGACCGGCAGGACCGGAGCCGACGATCGCCACTTTCTTTCCAGTTTTAATCGCTGCGGGTTGTGGTTTGACCCAACCGTTTTCCCAGCCCTTGTCGATGATGAAATGCTCGATTGATTTAATTCCAACGGGGGCATCATTAATGCCCAAGGTGCATGCAGTTTCGCAGGGCGCGGGACAAATACGACCAGTAAATTCAGGAAAATTATTAGTGGAATGCAGTGTCTCTAAAGCCTGCTCATAATTTCCGGTATAGACCAAGTCATTCCAGTCTGGAATGATGTTATTCACTGGGCAGCCGTTATTACAAAAAGGGATGCCGCAATCCATGCAACGAGCGCCCTGGATTTTTGCCTGGTCATCGCTTAGATGAACTAAAAATTCTTTGTAGTGCTTTTTACGTGATTGCGGTGCTTCGCTCGCTTCTTGCAAGCGCTGGTACTCCATGAAGCCGGTTACTTTACCCATGTCTATTCCTTCAATTTTGATGCGGGCGATGCCCTGTCCAACTTATCAATGTTGTTGTCTATGCTGAGAGATTGGCACGGGACTATATGAAAGTGATCCCGTGCTCTCGATACGCACTGTACGATTAGGCAGCGATTGTTTCTTTCGCTTTACCCGCCTGTTTTGCTGCGTACATTTCAGCCAGAGCGCGCTTATATTCTGTCGGGAATACTTTGACGAATTTAGAGCGTCCACGCGCCCAGTCGTCCAATAAATTACGCGCCCGTGTGCTGCCTGTATGTTTGAAGTGACGCTCTATCATATGACGCAAAATCGCCTCATCGGTCTCACCTTCGCCACCGCGCAAACGGCTATGCCAAAGCGATGGATCAACCGTCGCTGCCTGCACATCGCCCGCCAATACTGGTGCTAGTGCGACCATTGATAAATTACATCTGGCTTCAAATTCGCCATCAGGATCGTAGACATAGGCAATACCGCCCGACATACCCGCAGCAAAATTACGTCCCGTGTCACCCAGCACAATCACGGTGCCGCCAGTCATATATTCACAGCCATGATCGCCAGTACCTTCGACTACCGCCAACGCACCTGAGTTACGCACCGCAAAACGCTCGCCTGCAACACCATTGATAAACGCTTCACCAGAAATAGCACCATATAAAACGGTGTTGCCGCAGATGATGTTATCTACCGCCCAGCCTCGGAACTCGGTATTAGGCCGAATAATGATACGTCCGCCGGACAAACCTTTGCCGACATAATCATTACCTTCACCAACCAGATCCAGCGTAACGCCATGCGCCAAAAACGCGCCGGCTGATTGACCAGCTGTGCCTTGCAATTGAATATGAATCGTATCGTCCGGCAATCCTGCATGACCATATTTTTTAGCGACTTCGCCGGACAACATGGTACCGACGGTGCGGTTTAAATTTTTGATCGGTGAAATAAACGAGACTTTTTCACCCGTCTCTAATGCCGTTTTTGCCTGTGCAATTAACTTATTATCGAGCGCGTTTTCTAAACCATGATCTTGCACATCAACATGCTTGATCGGCGTATCTGCAGGCACATCCGGTTGATAGAAAATACGACTGAAATCCAATCCCTTCGCTTTCCAGTGCCCAATCGCTTTTGACTTATCGAGCAAATCAACGCGACCAATCAACTCGTCATAAGTACGAATGCCCAACTGCGCCATGATCTGACGTACTTCTTCTGCAACGAAGAAGAAATAGTTAACGACATATTCCGGCTTGCCAGAAAACTTAGCACGCAAAATCGGATCTTGTGTTGCAACACCAACAGGGCAGGTGTTCAAATGACATTTGCGCATCATGATGCAGCCCTCGACGACCAGCGGTGCAGTCGCAAAACCGATTTCATCCGCGCCCAACATAGCGGCAATTGCTACGTCACGCCCCGTCTTCATCTGACCATCTGCCTGTACACGGACCCGTCCGCGCAATCCATTGAGTACCAGAGTTTGCTGGGTTTCGGAAAGACCTAATTCCCAAGGAGTACCAGCATGTTTAACGGACGACAAAGGTGATGCGCCAGTACCGCCATCATGTCCCGCAATCACCAGATGATCGGCCTTGGCTTTAGAGACACCCGCAGCAACAGTACCAACGCCGACTTCGGATACCAGTTTGACTGAAATTGAGGCTTTAGGATTCGCGTTTTTTAAATCATGAATCAGTTGCGCCAAATCTTCAATCGAGTAAATATCATGATGCGGCGGTGGGGAAATCAGGCCGACACCCGGGACAGAAAAACGCAGTTTTGCAATATATTCCGATACCTTATGCCCAGGTAATTGGCCGCCCTCGCCCGGCTTGGCTCCCTGTGCCATTTTGATCTGAATCTGATCAGCAGAAATCAGGTATTCCGTCGTCACGCCAAATCGACCTGACGCCACCTGCTTGATACGAGAGCGTAAAGAATCCCCTGGCAATAAGGGCATATCGACTTCGATATTGGCTTTACCAACAATCGACGCCAAGGTGTCACCTTGCTTGATCGGAATCCCTTTTAATTCTTGTTGATAACGCGCAGGATCTTCCCCTCCTTCGCCCGTGTTGGATTTTCCACCGATACGATTCATTGCAATCGCTAAGGTTGCGTGGGCTTCCGTGCTGATCGACCCCAAAGACATCGCCCCAGTCGCAAACCGTTTGACAATTTCTTTGGCAGGCTCTACCTGATCCAGCGGTATCGCTTTAGCAGGATCAATTTTGAATTCAAACAAACCACGTAAGGTCATATGACGTTTAGATTGGTCGTTGATGATCTGAGCGTATTCTTTGTAGGAATTATAGTTATTAGTCCGGGTTGAATGCTGTAATTTGGCAATCGCGTCCGGCGTCCACATATGGTCTTCACCACGAATACGGAAGGCATATTCGCCGCCCGCATCCAAAGCATTTGCCAATACCGGATCATTACCAAATGCCAGACTGTGCAAGCGTAATGCTTCTTCAGCGACTTCAAATACGCCGATACCTTCCACATTGGAGGCAGTGCCTTTGAAGTATTTGTCGACCAATGATTTATTGAGGCCGATTGCTTCAAAAATCTGCGCGCCGCAATACGACATATAGGTGGAAATGCCCATCTTGGACATGACTTTCATCAAGCCTTTGCCGATTGCCTTGGTGTAGTTGTACATCGCTTTTTCTGCGGACAAATCACCTGGCAAATCTTTTGCCATTGCCGCAAGTGTTTGCATTGCTAGGTAAGGATGTACTGCTTCAGCGCCGTAACCTGCCAGCAAGGCGAAATGATGCGTCTCGCGAGCGGAGCCGGTTTCGACCACTAAGCCCGTAATCGTACGCATACCGCGACTAACCAGATGCTGATGCACGGTCGAAGTTGCTAACAGCGCAGGAATAGCGACGTTGTTCGCATCCATCTTGCGGTCAGTGATGATCATAATGTTATGACCAGATTTGACCGCATCGACGACTTCGGCGCAGATTGATGCCAGGCGTGCTTCGATCCCGTCTTTACCCCAAGCGACGGGGTAGCAGATATCTAGTTCATAGGACTTGAATTTGCCACCGGTGTTGGCGCTAATATTACGCAGTTTGGCAATATCGGCAAAATCCAGCACTGGCTGTGATACCTCCAAACGCATCGGAGGATTGATGTTGTTGGTGTCCAGCAGGTTAGGTTTAGGGCCGATAAATGATACCAGCGACATGACCATCGCTTCACGAATCGGATCGATAGGCGGATTGGTGACTTGCGCGAATAACTGCTTAAAGTAGTTATACAAAGGCTTCAATTTATTTGACATCACCGCCAGCGATGAGTCATTGCCCATGGAGCCAATCGCTTCTTCAGCACTGGTTGCCATTGGTGCCATCAAGAATTTTAAATCTTCTTGTGTATAGCCAAATGCCTGCTGCTGATCTAGCAAAGTCGCGCTGGATGGTTCTACTGCTTGCTCTGCTTTTAACGCGTTGAGTTTGATACGTACAGACTGAATCCATTGCTTGTATGGTTTGGCATTGGAGTAGGTATCTTTAATTTCTTTGTCATCGATGATGCGACCAGCATCTAAATCGATCAAAAACATTTTGCCCGGTTGCAGGCGCCATTTTTTGATGATTTTAGATTCAGGAATCGGCAATACGCCGGATTCCGACGCCATTACGACCAGATCATCATCCGTCACGATGTAGCGCGCCGGGCGCAAACCGTTGCGATCCAAGGTGCCACCAATCTGGCGGCCATCGGTAAATGCCATCGCAGCGGGACCATCCCATGGCTCCATCATCGCAGCGTGGTATTCGTAGAATGCGCGACGGTTGTCGTCCATCATCGTGTGATTTTCCCAGGCTTCCGGGATCATCATCATCATTGCTTGTGCAATTGGATAACCAGCCATGACCAAGAGTTCCAGCGCGTTATCGAAGCTGGCAGTATCGGATTGACCTTCAAAAATCAGCGGATACAATTTTTGTAAATCATCGCCTAGTACTGCGGATTTCATCACGCCTTCGCGTGCGCGCATCCAGTTAAAATTACCTTTCACCGTGTTGATCTCACCATTATGAGCAATCATGCGGTAGGGGTGAGCCAATGGCCACTCTGGGAATGTGTTCGTTGAAAAACGCTGATGCACCAGCGCCAATGCAGAAACGCAGCGAGGATCTTGCAAGTCTTTGTAGTAGACACCGACCTGATCGGCCAGCAACAAACCCTTGTAGACGATGGTGCGCGCCGACATCGACGGCACAAAATATTCTTTGCCGTGCAGCAGCTTCAACGCTTCGATCGCGTGTACTGCCGATTTACGAATGACGTATAACTTTCGTTCCAGCGCATCGGTCACCATGATATCTGCGCCACGACCAATGAAAATCTGACGTATCACAGGTTCTTTTTCGCGGACTAATGGCGACATCGGCATCTCGGTATCAACCGGCACATCGCGCCAGCCCAGAACAACTTGGCCTTCTGCTCGCACGGCGCGCTCAATCTCTTGCTGACATGCCAAACGTGAGGCGTGTTCTTTCGGCAAAAAGATCATACCCACGCCATATTCGCCCGGCGGTGGTAACTCTATGCCTTGCTTGCTCATCTCTTCACGGAAGTATTGATCTGGAATTTGAATCAAGACACCAGCGCCGTCACCCATCAGTTTATCGGCACCAACCGCACCGCGATGATCGAGATTTTTAAGAATCAGCAAACCTTGCTCCACAATTGCGTGGGATTTTTTGCCTTTGATGTGTGCCACAAAGCCTACACCGCAGGCGTCATGTTCATTTGCTGGGTCGTACAGGCCTTGCGCTTGCATCATAATTCTCCACTTAAAATTAAGGTTGAATCGTAGAGTAGTGCAGCGCAACAGAAACATCAATAACAATATTTAGGGTCAGTGTTAAAATAAATTAAAATTAAATTCAATAAATTTTAATTGGGGACATAGTAAAAATAAGTGCTATTTAACGGTTCCCATTAAGAATATGGCATTCGATTTAAAGAATGCGTTTGCTGGCACGAAAAAGTCGCGGGAGGACATTCACCCACGAGTGAGCTAGATTTCAGACGATAAAATATGGGCGGATTCTAAGCTTATAGAAATGCTTACTTAAATTACTCCCCATATGTATATATTGGTTGTCCATATATTTATTGGACAATACATCATTTTTCACAGAATTATGGGGGAGTATATTGATATGAATGGGAAAAAGGCATTAAGCAAAGATCAAATTCCAATGGAACTTTCAGCGAATCCATACCAAACGTAAAACCAGATTAGAGCAAATTTAAACTCGCATAGTTGCCAAATTAGTTGCCACCTTAGATGGCAGACAGCACTTTTCTGGGTCGCCCACGCTTCATCGGCTCTACCCGACGCTCGGTGGACTTTGTCATGTCTGCTTTAAATTGTTCAGTGCCGATTAGCCAGCCTTTGAGTGTTGCATCCATCAGTGAATTCAATTCTGAACTCAATAAAGGCTGCTGCATCATGTCCCGATATGCGGCTTCGCGTTGAAACGGCGTATTCCCCAAACTCCAATACAAAGGATGATCAGTAATTAAGGGATCAATTTTCAAACCGATATGGTGCTGGAAGCTAGACCAAGGGTATTCCTGCGCATCGGCCACCAATTTGCTACGAACCGGATTACTTTCTATAGACAAAGAGCAGCGCAAAAAATACAAAGCCGCCTCCATCACCGTCGCCCGATACCGCCCTTGCCACAAACTGCCAGTACGCTCATATTTGCGATTGTAATAAGGGACATAGTGACGACCAATCCACTGCATCATCTTACCCAGCCCCACTTCGTCCACAGGAGTAACGAGTAAATGGACATGATCTGGCAATAAAACATAAGCATGGATGGCAACTTCAAACTGTTTGGCAGCCTCGCCTAACCAAGCCAGAAAAGCGACGTAATCAGCCGACTCACGAAAAATCGCCTGATGATTATTCCCATGCTGAATAACATGATGCAATTGTCGCGGAATAACGAGGCGGCTAAGTCTGGCCATGGTGTAAAAGTCGCTAAATATAAGATTGAGTAAGATTGGTGGGCAAACAAGCATTGCATTGTAAATCAAGCGACCGGGCACAAAGTAATGTGGCGGCGGTATCCAGCAGTAATTAACCGTATTCAGCCTCAACCAGACTGATGCAAATACATGAAAATATCTCGCCGCTTAAATACGGAAAAGACGAAGAGAAAGTTTCATCCATGTATTCTCTGTACTGGGACATCTCTTAGTCCTTTGTATTTTTGTTTTGTGTAAGTCTTAATAAATCGGCAGATTCAGAGGACGGATAATTCACGATAAAATAAACAATGGTAATCTGAGACCGATTGATGCGAACTATTTAGTTCTTTTTTAGTCGAAATAAGCAGATGTC
The DNA here is from genome assembly GCF_034314085.1 of Undibacterium sp. 5I1. Classification (NCBI taxonomy): domain Bacteria; kingdom Pseudomonadati; phylum Pseudomonadota; class Betaproteobacteria; order Burkholderiales; family Oxalobacteraceae; genus Undibacterium; species Undibacterium sp. 5I1. The sequence continues at coordinate 4,128,936 of NZ_JAVIWI010000001.1, read as the reverse complement.
GCCGTACGGACAAATACAGAAAAACAATCAGACAGCGCGTACATTTTGTTACATCATATAGTGTGGTTATCGTGGCGCATGCGCTATATTTTCTGCACTAAAAATTCAAAATTAATTTTCAAAGCTAATTTTTAAAGCTAAATTTCAGAGCGACGATTTGGAGAACCCCACATGAAGAAAAAACTATTGTGCTTAATGCTTGCCTTTGCAGCATCAACGCAAGCCGATACCTTAGAACCTTCTTCAACAAACCAATTACTCATGCCCCTGCCACAACAAGCGCAGGCGGCACGCGTCAGTGCTGGCTTCTTAACCCGCTTCCACTACAAGGCGACGCCCTTAGATGATGCGATGTCTCAAAAGATTTTTGATCGTTATCTGAAATCACTTGACCCAGAAAAATTATTTTTTACGCAGGCCGATATCAATCAAATTTCCAGTGCGCGTAATCAGCTGGACGATGCGATTTATCAAGAGAATCTGAACGTCCCGTTCATGATTTTCAATCTCTATGAAAAACGTCTGGTTGATCGCCTGACGTATGCTCGTGAGATTCTGAAAAAAGGTTTCGACTTCACCCAGAAAGAAAGCTATTCCTACGGACGAGATAAAGCTGTCTGGCCGGAATCAGAAGACGAAGTCCGCGACCTTTGGCGCAAGCGCGTCAAGAACGACTGGCTGCGTCTAAAACTCGCTGGCAAAGACGATGCTGCGACTCGAGAGACATTAGAAAAACGTTATACCAGCTCATTGTCTAGGGTGCGCAAATACAAGAGTGAAGATGTATTCCAGATTTTTATGGATTCCTACGCGATGTCGATTGAGCCGCATACCAATTACCTTGGCCCGCGCGCGTCAGAAGATTTTGATATTTCGATGAAATTATCGCTAGTTGGAATAGGCGCAGTACTTCAAGAGCGTGATGACTACACCACCATACGCGAATTGGTCGCTGGCGGTCCCGCTGCGCTGTCTAATCGTTTAAAACCAGGTGACAGAATTGTCGGTGTTGGACAAGGCAAGACAGGTACTATCACGGAAGTAGTCGGATGGCGTATTGATGATGTCGTCAAGCTGATACGTGGCAACAAAGATTCAATCGTGGTGCTGGACATTCTTCCTGCCGATGTAAGCCTGGATGGAAAACATCAAATGGTGTCGCTGGTGCGCGACAAAATTAAGTTAGAAGAGCAGGCAGCTAAAAAATCGATTATCCCTATCCAGAGCGAGGGCGTTACACGCCAGATAGGCGTCATTTCTTTGCCTACTTTTTATCAAGATTTTGATGCTCGCATGAAAGGTGATAAAGATTTTAAAAGTGCGACACGTGATGTCATCCGCTTATTGGACGAACTCAAAAAAGCCAAAGTCGATAGCGTATTAATCGATTTGCGTGACAACGGCGGAGGCTCCTTAACTGAGGCAATTGAACTCACAGGCTTATTTATTGATAAGGGTCCAGTAGTGCAACAGCGTAATGCGCAAGGCAAAATAACGGTAGAAAGTGATACCAACGCTGGCGTTGCCTGGGATGGTCCGCTGGGGATATTAATCAATCGTGGCTCGGCATCGGCATCAGAAATTTTTGCGGCAGCGATTCAGGACTATGGTCGTGGTGTGATTATTGGTGAAGGTAGTTTCGGTAAAGGTACCGTGCAAACCATCGTCAACCTAGATCAGGCGACCCAAAATCCCAAGGCAAAATTTGGTGAACTCAAAATGACGATTGCCCAGTTTTTCCGTATCAATGGCGGCACAACGCAACTGCGTGGCGTGACGCCGGATATCAGCTTCCCTAGCGGCACTGACACGGAGAGTTTTGGTGAATCTAGCTATGACAACGCACTGCCCTGGACGCAAATTAAAGCAGCAGATTACAAACCCACAGGTGATCTGAGCGATTTGTTACCGATGCTGGCAGTCAGACATGAGTCGCGTATTGCAAAAGATAAAGATTTCCAATATCTGCAAGAAGATATTGCTGAAATCCAGACTTTGCGCAAGAAAAAAACCATTTCTCTCAACGAGGCAGACCGTCGCAAAGAGAAAGAAACATTAGAAGCCAAAATCAAATCGCGTGAAAATAGTGAAGCTGGTGATAAGAAAACTGCCAGCAAAAATAAAGACGCTTTAGATGATGGCCTGCAAGCAAATGAACGAAATCTTGTTGCGGATATCGCTGCAGAAAAAGATCGGAAAAATGCAAAAGATATCTTACTCAACGAGGCCGTTCATATTTTGAGTGACGAAGTTGATTTACTAAAAACCAATGCCAAATTAGCGGCACGGGTTTTGCCAGCAAATGCACTCAACGCCAGCCAAAAACACGATTGAGTAAATTATCACGAGGATTTTTACAACAACAGCAAGTGTGTTTTTGCAAAAATAGAAATTAAATTCGACGTACGAAGTGCACTTAAATAAAAAAGTCCCGCAAGGTAATTTATCCTGTGGGACTTTTTTTTGTGTCACCTTTAAATAACGAACTTATCAAAGACAAATTTATCAAATCAAATCGAGTAGAACTCGCCTTACATCAAGGCCCTACAGCCAAACGACCTAATGCAGTGTCATCCGTAAAAAATCCATCAATCCCCGCTGCAATATAACGTTTCATCTCAGCGACAGAACCTAGTTCATTACGAGCATTCGCGCCGTTAGCATCACGAAAATCAGCCGCGAGAAAGCGATTCTCGGGACGGAAAGTCCAGACATGCACCAGCAACCCAGCAGCATGCGCGTCTGCGACAAATGAAGTTGGCGTACCAAGTAGTCCGTCCACTAATAAGGGAATAATCGCACGCGTTGGTGGCGCGACCACATCAGCATACTGCGCGATTGTGCGCATCCCTTCGGCAGTCGTCATTTTGCCAAATGTCAGATCACCACCAGCGGCAACGACATCACTAGGGCGATAATTGCCCTCGGCGACTAACTGCATCAGACGGATATTTTCACGCTTAGCGGGCGCACCTAACTTGCTACGCAAATATTTGAGATTGGCGATTTCAAAAGATTGAATCTCCAGCGGACAGTGCTTCGTGTACTCATGCGCCTCGATTGTCTTTAAAAACCGGTCTTCCAGAGGTAAGCCGACTTTCGCAAAATACGTAGAACTTTTTAATTCCGGCACCAGACCAATTACACGTCCGCTAGTAGCGGATTGGGCGGCAACAAAATCAATAATTTCTTCCCAGGTAGGTATCTGGAACATGCCGTCATACAAGGTGTTCGCAGGTCGTACTTTTGGCAAACGTTCAACTGCACGCAAGGATTTTAATTCATCCAAGCTGAAGTCTTCTACAAACCAACCAGTGTGAGTTTGACTATCAATTGTTTTGGTTGTGCGCCTGCTGGCAAACTCTGGGTGCTTAGCGACGTCGGTCGTCTCAGTCAAATCTGCCTCATGCCGCGCTACCAAAACACCATCCTTGGTGATCACCAGATCAGGCTCAATATAATCTGCCCCATCGGCAATCGCTCTGGCATAAGACGCTAAGGTATGCTCCGGACGCAACGCGCTGGCACCACGATGTGCGAATACCTCTACCTTCTTAGTCGGCACATAAATAGATTGAACGCCTTGAGTCGATTGTGCTGATTGTGCTGATTGTGCTGATTGTGCTAGGGCAGGAAGCATTGGTATCAAACCTGTTAAACCAATTGCGGCAACACTGCCCAGCGTTGTTGTGAAAAAATTTCTACGATTGAATGTCATGTAAATTGTCCTCAAAAATTCAATGTAAATTAAAAATTAGTGCCGAGCGTCACAAAGAACTGGCGTGGTGCAATCGGGAAGGTGTTGTAAGTACCTGATGCAGCACCAACCACGACCACAGACGCGCCAGTTTGTTGGTTCAGATTAGTAATATTCAACCTGACTTTAGTATTTTTCAGGAAGGCATTATCAAGCATCGGCAGTTTTGCACTTAAGGCTAAGCTAGCCATAAAGTAACCAGGCACGGATAAATCGTTGGTGTAGGTGGCGTAACGTTTGCCGATATATTCACCGATCAGTTGCGCCTCGAAATCACCTTCAGTCGCCGTAGCGACAAACTTGTTCATCCATTCAGGGCTGCCCGGTACTTTTTTGCCAGATGTCGCCACTGTCGCGGCACCATTATTGTAGTTATCCGAATAGATAGAACGGTTATACGACAAGGCGTTATAAAAAGAAAAATTACGTCCAAAATGCAAAGTCCCGGCAATATCAATACCGGTAGTTTGTACGCTACCGACGTTCGCCAAAATTGGATTGCCACCGATAATAGAAGAGATCACTGGCGTCGGGCTAATTTGCAACAAGCGATTACTAAAATCAACGTAGTATAAATTGACCTGACCATCGATTTTATTCAGCGCGCCCAAATTCAAATCGCGGCTGCTGCGCATACCAACCTCATATGTGACTGAAGTTTCTGGCTTTGCGGTACTCTTAAAAAGATCAAATCCTGATTGACTAGCCAGACTCCAAGGTGATGCGCCACCGCCACCATAAGTCACGAACTGTCTTAAATTTTGCTGGATATTAGCGAATAACTGATCACGTGATGATAAGTCCCAACGCACACCAATTTGCGGCAAAAACCATTTACGGGTAATGATCTCACCCTCTGGTAATGCCTTTGAGCCGCCGGAGATTGCACCAATTGCAGGTTGAACCGGGAAGGTACCTTTTGCAAATTGCAGGCTGGATTTAAACCCTGCCAGAACCGTCAAATCCTTCCGCACACTCCACTCATCTTGCAAATGCAACTGCACAACATTATTATCAATCTCGCTGCCATATTGTGTAATCAAAGGATTGCTTGGTCTATCGTACGGTGAGCTTGGATTGTTTACATCCAAAGCGTACCAACGACGGAATGCTGACGATTTATTATGCTCCCACCAGCCACCTACTTCGATCTGATGATCGCCCCATTCTTTACGCAAATTAGAGATCAGACCGCCGCGATCAATTTTGTATTCGGTAGTACGGGTAGCATAGCCGGAATTACCAAAAATTTGCTTCAGATTTTGATTCGGGAAATACACACTAAACAGCGCTGGCAAACCCGCTGCGCCAATCGGACCTGCGACGACACCTGCGCCGTCATCCTTATGGAAATACACCTGATTTGACCACTTGGTAGTCTCATTTAAATTGGCATCGTATTTTGCATAGGCCAAATAATCAGTCCGTTGTGCATCGCTGTAGTAGTTACGATAATTAGACCCATCTGCCGCTGGTGTAGCGCCGGTAGACGATACGTATTTGAGTGCTGTTGCAAAATCGGGATACAGGAAAGGACGGGTATAAGGTGCGCTCGTTTCGCCAGCGACATGCACCGTGCTATCTTCGTTTGGTTCAGTCTTATCGTTGTAATTAAAATAGAGCGTCAACTTGCCGGGAGCAGTGTCATGTACGAATTTTGCATTCAACTGATTGCCGCCCTGCTTACCGTTAAAATCCCACGCTTTTGCATCCTGACGCATCAAAGCGACATACGCAGAATTGCCATCACCAAATAGGCCTGTATCAAAACGAGCAAAGGTACGGGATGTGCTGTAGCTACCAAAAGTTTGCTCTAAACTAGTACGACGCTGCGCCAAGGGATCACTAGAAAATGTCTCTATCGTGCCACCTAAGTTACTGGTTGATGCAGTGGCAAGATCACCCGCGCCAGAAGATAAAATAACATTACGGACGTTCTCGCTTATTACTGCACGCTGTGGCGAAAGACCATTGTAGTTACCATATTGCTGATCGCCTAAAGGTATGCCATCCATGGTGTAGCCAAGCTGCTGGCCACTAAAGCCGTGGATAAACAGCGTTAAATTTTGTTCGTTATTGCCCCAAGGATCGGCAGTTTGAAAATTCACACCCGGCAGCGTTTGTAACGCTTTTACAGGATTAGTACCTGCCAATATTTTTTGAATTTCCAAGCCTCGTACCGATACCGAAGAACGAGTCGTCTGAGATGAAATCACTACAGTCTGCGCACCGGTGGTCGCGGAGTCTGCTACGGAACTTGCGCTATCAGAGGCATTAGCTGAATCGATTACTATCTTTTTTTGTGCTTCATCCGTCGCTACCGCTTTGCTTTGCGCCATTGCTGGCTGAGCAAATGCTAAAGCGAAAAATGCAGAGCTAAGGGAAGCCGCGAGTATCTTGTGTGGGCCTAAATGATTTGATCTGAAGCTTTTCTTGCACGCTGTTTTCGTAGAATTAATTTTCATATTAAAACCCATGGTGACACTATGATGTCGACCATAATCGGACACCACACTGCGATCGTTGAAAAAGAAATAAATAAAGCAATCGCGGTGCAGATTACGTTTTGTTTATTACGACTTGATGAATTAGGCGTTAGACTTTATCGACGTGCCATGTAAAGTCAGGGTGTGTTGTATTTTTCTACTGCGCTATCCATTTTTTATGAATTATTTTTTCACACGAATTACTTTTTTGTTCAAATAAAATTTTTGTTAATGCCTCTCAATATTTTCTGGATTCGTCATGTCTCTCTCATCTGCCGTAGTAAGTAATATAGCCCCAGAGCTGATTTTGCAAGCAGCGACGATCTTGGTAACACGCCGTCAGTCAGGCGTACAAGGTGAACGCTTGCCGCCTAGTTTTCACCAGATGAACAGTGCAGCAGGATTAGCAATTCAGGCTGCGGTGTCGACTCAAATGGGTGACCATACTGGTGCTTGGAAATGTGGAATAGCTGCTGATGTTCGCGTGGATCGCGTGATATTAGCGCCGATTTATAGCAAAACTATTTTTAGCGATCCTATCGCTGCATGCCCGGTCTGGTCACGTGCAGGGCATGTAAAAATTGAGCCCGAACTTGCTTTTATTCTCGGTTGTGATTTGCCTGCGCGCGATACGCCTTATGAGGCTGCAGAGGTCGATGCGGCGATCATTCGTACCCACATTGCCTTAGAGTTAATTGATAGTCGTTATACCAATCCTGACGAAGTCAGTTTTGTAGAAAACTTGGCGGATGGTTTGCTGAATCAAGGTTTATTCCTTGGCCCTGAAGTCGACGGCGCCAAAGCAAAAATCACTACGGATATGGCGATTAAAGTCAGTAGCGGGTTGCAGCAAGACAAAAATTTGATGCCACTAATACAGTTTGAAGGACGCCACCCCAATACCCATCCGCGCGCGCCCTTATATTGGCTGGCAGAATATTTACGCAGTCAAGGGCAAGGTCTGCAAGCAGGTCAGGCAATTATCACCGGGTCTTACGCAGGGAGTTTTGAAGTGGCGCTGGATCAGGATATCTGCATTCAGTTTGGCGATCTGGGCGAGCTCAACGTTAACTTTAGTCGCCGTGAAATTTCATAGGCGTTTGTCTAAATTAGCGTTTGTCTGAATTAGCTTTAGTAAGAGCTTACTTAATTAAGATTCTCACATTCCGTGACCGCTAGCTACAACGGAAACCGGATCGTAAAACAAGTACCACTCTCAGCCGAGCTATCGACATCAATTTTTCCGTTTAATAAGGAGGTGACGATATTATGGGTGATATGCAAACCGAGGCCGGAGCTACCCTCACCTAGTTTGGTGGTAAAAAAAGGATCATAAATGTGCGGCAGATGAGCTGGACTAATGCCGATACCATTATCTTTTATACTTAAGTTGAGCCAGCCAGCGTCGTCCAGGCTGGCGTGAATCTGAATATGATTGTGCTGTTTGTTCAGCAATTTCTGCTGGTCTTGCTCTGCATCGACAAAAGCGTGCACCAGAGAATTATTCAAAATATTGACGATAACCTGACTCAATAGTCCAGGATAAGTATTGATTTCCAAGCCACGCGGAATCTCTACTTTTAAATCGACATGATGCTTTTTGAATATCGCCGATAAGGGATAGATCGTCTCGGCAATAAACGGCGCCAGCGCAAACTGGCTGCGTTGATAATCAGCGCCGTCGACTGCGATCTGTTTAAAACTCACCACCAAATCAGCTGCACGTTGCAAGTTACGTTGCAGGATTTCGCTGGCGTGCGCGGCCTCTGCCATATAAGTTTCTAACGAAGAACGCTTCAAGCCATCGTTATAGGATTGCCTAAATTCTCTGGTGAGGTCGGCCAATGTGCTCGCAACCATTAAGCCATTGCCAATCGGCGTATTCAGCTCATGCGCAACGCCCGCCACCAGTGCGCCAAGTGCGGCCAACTTGTCACGCCGGACTAACTCTTCATGGGTCACGTTCAGATTATGTAAGGCGCTAGCGAGTTCAAGATTGGCTACGCTTAAGGCCAGATTACTGGCTTCGGCTTTTTCTTTTGCTGTGGATAACTCGTTGGTGCGTTGATTGACCAGCTCGGTTAAATGATGGCGGTGGATTTCTAGCTCTTCTTCACGGCGGGTGCGTTCAATGGCGATTACCGCCAGATGCGCGGCGACGCCGATTAATTTAATGTCTTCTGCGTCTGGAACTCGCACTTCGCGGTAGTACATAGCGAAGGTGCCTAAGATCTTATTTTTGTTCAGGTAAATAGGGCTGGACCAGCAGGCGCGCAAACCATGCGGTGCGGCAAAATGACGGTAAGGTTCCCATAAAGGATCGGTCAAAATATCGCTGACGATGACGGTTTCTTTGAGGTACATCGCGGTGCCGCAAGAACCGACAGCAGGGCCAATTTCTTGTCCGTCTAAAGCCTTCATATAGTCTGGCGGCAAATTCGGTCCCGCGCCCATCCGGATATGTACACCATCATCATCCAGCAACAAGACTGAGCACAGCACTCCATCGGATTGTCCCTCGATCAGATACATCAACTTAGTCAAAGTATCTTTTAAGGGCGCACCCTGAGCGATCATTTCTAACAGCTCGTTTTGCCCGTGGCGCAAGCTTTCAGCTAAACGGGCAGCCTGTCTTGTAGCGATATCCATCGTGATGACCTATCTAAACTTGCGTTGGTTTAGTGTAGGTGAATCTTATCGCTTTGTACATGATAGCGGTGCAAGCATGGTGATTATTTACAGGACAGACACAACACTTGGGACTTACGCAAAATCGTCTTCGCTAAGTTGCGGCTTGTAACGGCACTAAACAACGCAAGCGTAATGCGTGTGACGATATTTTAGGTAAATGAATCGCCAGACAACTCTCCCTGCAAGCAATCAGACTACAGGCAACTTAAATATACTGGATATTAGTATATTTAAGTTGTCCATAGAATTACTGGACAATAGAGCACTTTGAGGAAAAATAAAGGGGAGTATATTAAGTTAGCTTGATTTAACTGGGTTCATGCGACATCGCTACGGCGCATTCCGCCAGGCATGCTGCTGCGCCGCCCGTTCTGCCGCTGCATCCAAGGCCTGATCTGCGATACGTTGATCAATCGCTTGCAAAACTGCGGCGGGCATCTCTGCGGCGGCTTGACGATATTGCCCCGATTGTCCGGTTTGTCCACTGCTTGCAGCTGGCTTATCGGTTTGTGCCAACACCGCAATTTGCCAATCGTTGCCGGTCTTTTGTTTGCAGGCGAGGCCAGAGAAACCCGGATTCTGCGTACCATCTTCCGCTAAAAAGCTGCGGCAAAATTGTCCTTCTTTAGATAAAAAACTGACCCCAATTTTGACCGTACTGTCTGCCGCCGGTGCACTGGCAAGCTGTTGCGTCAACGCTTGCGCCAACTTGCCTTGCGCTGTGACCTGACCATTGACTGACGCCAGCATGCCGCCGTTCGGCGACAAGTTAGGCGACAAGCTGGTGCCGTCCTGCCATCCAAATTTACCCACCACCACACCGACGATGAGCATCGCCGCCAATCCACCCAACTGCTGCCAGGACCAGCCAGAGGTCGGCTTTTTAAGTGCGTCTTTGTTTTTTGCAGCATTGAACTGAAGCACGTTATTGCTCGTCTTGATAGCTGCGCTTGCAGACGGGCTTGTGGTCTGTGTCGCAGCCAGCTTTAGCCGGGCAGGAACTGGCTCATCCACGATAGGTGCAAAGGCCGCAAACACATCATTACGTATAGCCTGATGGTGTCCAACACGCTGCGCCAAATCGGCATCTTGCAATATTGCCGCTTGAATTGTCGCCCGCGTTTCGGCATCCAATTCGCCATCGGCAAAGGCCATTAAAGTTTCATCTGAAAAGCGCATCACTATTCCTTTATCAACTAACTGAGCCGGCTGGTTTTGACGACCCGGAAGGATCGGACAGCAAGCCTTGCAAAGTCTCCCGCGCACGTACCAGACGGCTCGTCAAAGTGCCGATGGGGATCTCCAACACCTCCGCCGCCTCTTTGTACGGCAAACCCTCGATCAACACCAGACTGACCACCATACGTTGATCTTCATTCAGCATGGACACCGCTTTTTGCACTGCCAGTTGGTGAACATAGCCATCACTGGGGTCGGCGCCAATATGCTCGCCAGCTTCCTCTGGTGCCAGCACTTCGCTACGTCTGATGCGCCCCCTTACTTCATCAATCCAGGCGTTTTTCATAATCCTGAATAGCCAGCTATCCAGCCGCGTACCTGCCTCCCATTGCTCAGCGCGGCTGAGTGCGCGTTCGACCGCAATTTGCACCAGATCATCCGCATCTTCCCGATGACGCGTGACAGCACGGCCAAAGCGGCGCAGACGCGGCAATAAGGCGGCAATGTCATTTTGAATATTGATTGCTGTTTGATCCATAGATACCAAGTAAACGTTGCAGCGAGGGATTTTAATCCCTGTCTCATTCGTTTTATTTTAAAGCTACAATCAAAAGTGAACTGATGTGGCTAATTACGTGGCTATTGTAATTGATGCGTAGCTGACCTTTTTATATCAACCCAATAATGCCAATGTCACCTAAATTACTCAATATTTGCCGGCTGTTGCTAGTTGCATTCTGTTGCAACGCCGATCCAGTCTGGGCGCAGCTTCGCTTGCCGTCGATTAATCTACCGGTACAACAGTTAGGTAACTTAAATTCTCAAAACTTGTTGAACCGGATTGACCGGCTTGACCAACTCGTACGCACAGATGTGCTAAACGGCACACTCCCGCTGCAAGACTTACGCCTGACGACGATCACGCGATTACTTAAAGAACATCCCCTGCAACTGGAGAGCAACCCCAAAGGCGAGCTGATTGTACGCAAACAAATCACCGCATGGTCACCCTCCGTCACGGCGTTAAAGGCAGTCCGTGCAGCAGGCTTTATTGTGATCAGCGAACATCGTTTAGACGCGCTGGAAGAGACATTAGTCGTGCTACAAGCGCCACCTGATATGAGTACCGCCGATTCACTGGACTTGTTACATCAGCTGGATCAAGACGGTACCTACGATTACAACCATATTTATTTAGAAAGTGGTAGTGCTATCGGGAGTTCGTTCTCAGTTCCATTCCATTCTAACTTCGCCGCACCGTTTGATAGCAGCAATAGCCTCGCCTCGCCCACACAATCTGAAACAGCAAAAACCAAAGCACGCATAGGCTTGGTAGATTCGGGCATCGATACCGAACATATCGTATTTAAAGATGCTCAAATCAAACGTCATGACTGTACAGATAAAAATATTCCTACCGCCCACGGCACTGCGGTTGCTTCACTCATGGTCGGGAAATCAACGCCATTTAGCGGTGTGTCGCCTGATGCTGTTTTATATGCAGCCGACATCTATTGCGGTACCGACACCGGAGGCGCTTTAGATAAATTGATTGACGCCTTGGGATGGCTAGCGCAAGAAAAAGTCGCGGTGATTAATCTGAGCCTGGTTGGCCCGCCAAATCAAACCTTAGAACACATCGTCAAATCCATGCTCAGCAAAGGCTATCTGTTAGTCGCCGCAGTCGGCAATGACGGACCCGCAGCACCACCGCTCTACCCGGCCAGTTACCCCGGTGTGATTGGTGTCACCGCAGTCGATGCAAAAATGCGTGTACTACCAGAAGCTGCTCGCGGCGCACAAGTCATGATCGCGGCACCCGGGAGCAATATGGTAGCCGCCACGATAGGCAAGACACCTTTCCAAGCGGTGCGGGGCACCTCTTTTGCGTCACCCATTGTGGCTGCACTATTGGCAAAAAAAGTCTTTATGCCGAATGTGAAAGACGCCAAAAAAGCACTGGAAGATTTGATCAGACAAGCAAAGACAGACAACCCTGACAAGGTCACGCAAGAGCTAGGTCATGGCATAGTCGGCACATCATTTAGAACCGGGCCTGAGCAATTTCGTTAATCTAGCAATGGTTAACATTAATATCTGTACTTCACTCAAAGACATGGCTCGGGCGCGTCATTCATGCGCACTCTTAGCGGGAATCCAATGGTGTTGTTAAACACCGAATGACGTCATGAACTGAATTTATAAGACTCACTAAGACCCGCTGTTAACGATGGCTTAAATTTTTTAAAAAATATTTTTAACCTGATGGATTAAATCGATCATCCCCAGCGTTCTCCTTTTACTACTACGGATTGTCCGTAGTGACTTTCAGGAGAATCATCATGACAACAGTTAAATTCATTCGTTACGCAACTATCCTCAGTGGTTTAGTGATAGTCACATCCGCTCAAGCTGGCTTATTAGGTGGTGGCGGTGCAATCGGTGGCGGTGGTGGCCTTGGCGGCGCAGTTGGCGGCGCAGTTGGCGGTTCACTCAGAGGCATGTCGTCATTCCCTACCTCTACTATCAGCCGTACTAGCCAAGACAATATGACAGGCAATGTCAGTAATATTGGTAATGCACGCAATATCAGCGGCGACGCTGCAGGCAACCTCACTGGTAATGCAGCTGGCAACCTGACCGGCAATGCCACCAACGCACGGGCGATCAATGGCGACGCAACAGGCAATCTAGTCGGCAACGGTAATACCATCATCAATAAAAGTGGAAATACGGCATCTACACAAGCTAGCGGTAGTGGCTCAGGTAGCAGCTCAGGCACCGGCTCAACTAGTCTGATATCAGGCGCTGTACCTGAAAAAATGAATGCTCCAACGACATCATCAGGAAATCTCATTGGTGGCGCTAATGGTAGCGGTAATACAAATGCAAACGCAAACGGCAGCGCAAACGGAAATGCATCAGGCAGTATGAATCTGGGCACAGCAGGCCAAGCGCAAAGTACCGTATCCGGTGTAAAAAATTCAGCATCAGATATCAGCAAACCTGCCATCAGCAATACAAAAACGCAAGTAGATAACACTCGCAGCTATGCAAGCACCAGCGTAGCGAATGCACGTGATACCGTCAGCGGTACAGCAGGCGCGGCAAAACGTAACGCGAAAGAAACCGTCAACAACACGCAGTTACCATCAGTATCCGCATCAGGTAACGGCAATGTATCTGGCAATGGCGATGTGACTACTAGCAAATAAGTAGATATTGATTACTCACGTAGAGAGTGTTTGGGTTACACCTCTCTACGTGAGTTTTTATATGTTTACCCGACGATGCACGATCAAACTAATATTGTCATGCCCACCTTGATCGTTCGCAAAATCAATGAATTGCGTACATTGATTCACCAGGCTTAAGTCGGCATCAAACAAGCTATGTAGTGCGGTTGGAGCTGCGCAATAATTCCATAAACCGTCAGAACATAAAACGATATAGGTATCCCCGGTTAATCTTGCGCTGCCGGTGTGGATGTCCAGGATGTCGTCACGCATACCCAGACATTGGGTAATGCAATGCGCGTTATTGTCCATCATTGCAGTTGTCACGTTGACGCCTAGTTTGATTTGCTGGTTAAACCAGGAGTCATCTTCGGTCAACAATAATTGGCTGGCTTGATTAACTGCATAAAGACGTGAATCGCCGACCCAGGCAAAATGTATTTGATCGCCTTCGATCAAGGCCAATACTAAAGTCGCTTCTGGTTCAGCCAGTGAGGTGTCGTCGTAGGCTAGTTTGCACACTGCATCGTGGGCGCTGGCTATCGCTAATTCCAAACGTTCTTTGATCGGTAAACCCGTATTATTTTCTAAGCTAGTGAGTGCCACTGTGACCGCGACATCTGCGGCCTGTCGTGCGTGGCAAGAAGTAGAGACGCCATCTGCAAGCGCCATGGCGATAGCGCCATCAATCGCTACCATGCTAACGGAATCCTGATTTTCTGTATGTCGTCTGCCGCGATGGGTCGCGCTGATGGTGTGCTCATCTAATATCTGGACCTCGATCGGGTCGGCGATTTCGGCACGGCGTCCGCAATTTTCACAAATATTGTCTTGGTCAAACTCGGCATGACCGCATTTGCATATCATCTGATTTGTGCTTGATGCAACTTGAGTTGCATTGCTATTGCTAGTTACTTCTGGCGCAGGCGCATTGACAGAAGGTACGTCGACAGCAGCACCGCAGGCTTCGCAAAAAGAAAAAACAGGATCAACTGTTTCTCCGCATTGAATGCAATTCACTAATTACTCCCGGCATAAAAATTCAATCAAGTTCAACTAAGTTCAACACTTTAAAACAAGGTCACTGGTCGTACGCGATTTGCCTGACTCACCCAATAATGCCGTTCTTGATCCGATTTTGCCAGTTTAGCTGCGCGTCTGAATTGCTCTTCTGCGGCAAGACGTAAAGTATGTTCTGTAAAATTTGCGCCTAAAAAAGTGGTGTTGGGCGGCCAGTTCATGCTCTTTGCTTTTTCCACGACCAAATTAATTAAACGACCAGCGATCTGAAAAACCGAACCTCCGGTATTGAGCACTGATTTGACTGCGGCTTCTGCCTTTTGCATGACGCTTGCATCGATCGCGTCCGGGTAAGTCAATAATAGCTCAGCTATCCCTAATTGCACTTGGGTATGCAATACGTGATTACTTGGGACACGCTGCAACATACTGACCGCGTCCATCAAACGTCCGGCTTTTGCATGGCAACGAGCAGCACCTGCATGCGCGCTGACAAATGAGGGATCGACTCGCCCGACACGGTCGTAATAGGGCAATGCCTGTTCGCCATTATTGGCAATTTCTGCTGCAAGCCCCATCGCCAGACGTGGTGCTAACTCTCCTGGCATTTCAAAATAGCAGCGCTCAAAATAGGCTAGCGCTTTGGCACCGTCGCCATTAGTTACTAAGCATAAACCGCGTAACCAACTGGTGCGCCAGTCAAACGGATCGGCAGCCTCAACCGCATCTAACGTGGTTTTGATTAGTGCATCTCGCTGCTTTTCCATCAACCCGGCATTTTGGATCAGGACTTCTGCCAGGCGCAATCGTGGCTCTGCGGCGCGGTCGCCGTATTTAGTCACTAACGCCTGCAACTCTTCAACTTGCTGTACTTCATCCATCAGACTCAAAATCCGAATCACTTCACTGGCTGCTTTGTCTTCCAAATTGACTCTCAGCGTAGGCAGTACATGTGGATCGACTTGCGCTACCAATTGCCGGGCGGTGGCATGGATTAAATTATCACTGGTGAACACTTTGCTATCAACTGGCTTGGGACCAGATTGTAAGGCCACAATCTCACGCAAAACACCAAATAATTGCTCTGCCATTTCATCCGCAGTCTGAAAACGCTCATCGGGATCAACATGGGTTGCACGCAATAGAAATCGGTATAGCGATTCATTCTCTGCCAAGACATCATGATCATCCGGCGATGGTAGCGCGTACTCATAATCGGAAGTGAACTTGAAGTCCATGATCAATACGGCCAGGGCGCGACCCAAGGTATATAAGTCCGAGACAGCAATCGGATCAGTGTCGGCCTCTGGCGCGGCAAATCCCAGCGTGGCATAGATATCGCCGTTTTGATCGCCCGTTTTGCGTACAGCGCCCATGTCGATCAGCTTGACATCGCCACCTTCTATCATGATGTTGTCTGGCTTAAAATCGCAATACACCAGCCCTTGAGTGTGTAGATAAGCAAAGGCGGGAAGTATCCCTAATATGTA
The DNA here is from genome assembly GCF_034314085.1 of Undibacterium sp. 5I1. Lineage (NCBI taxonomy): Bacteria > Pseudomonadati > Pseudomonadota > Betaproteobacteria > Burkholderiales > Oxalobacteraceae > Undibacterium > Undibacterium sp. 5I1. Next base: position 4,113,077 of record NZ_JAVIWI010000001.1, on the reverse strand, counting down.
GGCAATCGCCTCCGTCACAGGCAGTGGGCCGCGCTGCTTGCGCAGGCTATGCACGGTTTGGCCGCCGACATATTCCATGATAATAAAACCTTCAGCACCCTGATTCACAAAATCGTAAATGTTGACGATCTTGGGATGCTTTAATGCCGCCAGATAACGCCGCTCGGCTACCGCCGCTGCAGCGCTCGCTTCATCATTGGCGTTTAACAAACCTTTGAGCACAACCCAGCGTTGCAAGACTTGATCCCAACCCAGATAAATCCAGCCTAATCCACCGAATGCAATCGGGCCCTTGATCTCGTATTTGCCTGCAATCACATCGCCCATTTTTAAACGTGCCACAAAATCGTATGGCGTGCCGCACGCGGGACAAAATCCTTTAGCACGGTTGACATGCACATCGCACTTGGGGCAATGGCGCTTGTGCGCTGGTACCTCTGGATCTGCCATCAAAAGTTTTAAGGGATCCTGGCTAGGCAAATCCGGTAAAGAAATCAAGCCACCACCAAGCGCTGTGCGGCGCGCGCTAGTGTGGGTAGAAACACCTGCACGACGACGAGTTGATTTGGTCGCACCAGCACCTGGTGCTCTGGCCGGATAATTGACAGTGAAGCGCGCAGAACCGCGAGTGCGGCCAGTCGTCATGCTGGCAGTCGCTACCGCATCTGTAATATCCAGACCGCCGGATGCGGCTGTTACCAAATTTTTCTTCGCTGATTTTCCACAATCTTCGCAGACATCTTCAACAATCGTTCCGCTGCAATAACTACAAGGCATGGTCATTTCAAATTACTCCTGTCTAACTAATTTGTGTGCATTAAGACTTATGCTGCTCGGACGGCTTTGCATAAGTCCTGTAAATACTCAGTCTTTAATTGCTGACACCTTAGTCAGCATGTCCTGATACATCATCAACTTTGATCGCACTACATCTAAATTCAGCGGACGCGATTTTAATTCCGCATCGATTTGCGCCCGCAAAGTCTGTCTTTGTACCTCAGTACCATACTGAAAAGTCAGCGCCTTATCTTTAGCTTTATAGGCGATAAAGCGTCCATTTAAATCTTCTGCCTCAGCGGCTTTTGTCTGTACTTCTGCAATCGCTTTATTGCCGTTGGCAAGTGCTTCTGCGATCGCCAGATTGAGCTTGCTGGCACCAACATTTACAGCAGCCCATTGCCCGGCTTGCAAACTACTTTCTAAGGTTTCGCACCAACTCAGCAACATGGAGACGGGTGACATTGGTGACATGGATAATGTCGGTTGAAACCGCAAAGATGACACCACGTTTTCTCCTAATAAATCACGCACTTGTGCAAGCTGCGATTGATACTCTGTCGTCATTATTTGCAACTGCGCCAGCGCCATTTTTGCTTGCTCAAGCTCGTTCGCTGCGGTAGCTCTGGCATTCTCTAGCTGATCCAATGTTGTAGACCACGCCATCAAGGCGCGCTTGAGTGATTCTTTACCACGCTGCGCATTTAAAGGATCGGATTGCATGTCCTGGATTTCAATAAATGAGGGACGATCTGATACCGCGTTCAAACGCTGGGCACGCTCCTCCATCATGCTGTAATCACGCCTTAAACCGGCCAGTTCTTCTGTGCCATGGGTCTCGGTATAGTCGATCTCATTTAAGCTATCGCGCGCCTGCTCAAACTCTGTCTGCATCACCGCTAATAACTGCTCTGGCGTCATGCTGTCGCTAACCGATGCCGATCCCAATAAGTCACGATTTTTGATGGAGACCTGAGCCGTCGTTCTGACAATCGATGGACCTTCCAGCAGAGCTGTGACCTTTTCATCGGTGTTGGCCCAAGCACTAAACATCCCACCCTTGTGAATACGCGCCGCTTCTTCTACCACCTTAGCCAACAGCACGTAATCATCGACTAAGCTACTCAGCTTGCGAGTCGCGTCTTCTGCTTTGATCTGAGTGTTACCGGTGTAATGTTGCGCCCGCAATTTGATACGGATGCGCTTGGTACTCTCAGCATCTGATAACTCATTTGCGTTAGTAGTGATCGCAGCCAATCGTTGTTGCCATAATTCAATCAGGCTATCCAAGTCACTCACTCGCGGAACTCCGCTAAGCGTTGTTGGATACCCAACGCAATACCAATGACCGGTGCGAATAAAATCGCCAGTAGCAGTATCCATAACCAAGACAAGGCGTGGAATGCTCTGGTCACTGCCAATGCAAATTGCTGTTCGTTCAAATTTAATGTGGCAGTCAGCGACTTCATAAACTGATCAAATGCCCAATCGGATTGTCCGACCTGCGTACCCAAACATAAAGCGATAGCGGCATCATGTTGACCCGCGGTTTCGAGCTGCCGAATTTGCGCATCAATACGGACGTATTCCAGCCATCCTTTTAAGGTATCTCTGGCCAAATTTTCTTCACCGTCATAGGTAATATTGGCCAGTTCCTCCGCCAATAAGCCATTGCCTTTGAGACTTTTTAAATCGGATGGAAGTTGTTTCACATCAAGGAGTTTGAGCGCAAATAATTTTTTGGCAGTCTCTTGGAATAGCGTTGTTTGTGCTTGCTGCGCCTCAGACTTGGACAACAACAAATACACGCTCTCTTGTGCATTCGCAGTGTAAGCCAGCGCTTTGGCCTGAGACAACGCGTGGACAGAATCAAATGCATCCTCCTTCGCGGATCTGACCTCGGATACGACTTGACCTGCCTTCGCCGCAAACAGTAAAGCACATACAATAAAAACGGCTAGTCCGGCTGCAATGGCAGGGTTGAACATACGTTTAAAGGTGGCATACAACTTCATTTGCGTCTCTACATATACCAAAACGAGCAACGCAGATAATAGTAAGAATGCGATCAGCCATAACAAGGCTTTATGCTCACCTTCCGTATAGGCAGACGATAAATGTTTGAAGTTAGCATCATCCAATGCCACTACTGCTGGCAAGATGTGCTCACGCATCAGCGCATCTGCTTTTAATAAGGACTGGTGCTGATCCGGTTTAGCAAGTGCCATACCGACCAATCTCTCATAGGCAGATAATTGCGTCATCAACTCTAAAATCGGCTTACGTTCTTCATCGCCATAAGTAATATTTTGTGCCGCAACCAGCAGGTAGTCATGTGCCTGCGCAATCGATTTGACATAGGCTTGCGTGTTTTTACCATCACTACCGTCGACCGCTTCTTTAGTTAAAAACACGTTCACAATTTGTGTGTGCGCGCTGGCTAAGGTCATACGGATTTTTTCTGCTGCGACGATCGACGGCACCGCGTCTTTACCCACCGTATTAACGACATAGGCATAGCTTTGGTAAGTATAAAATCCGACGATAGAAACGATTAGCGCGAGACCAATACAAAGTAATTGCCGGATTCTGAGCTGGCGTACGACGTCCTCGGTCTGGGGAAGAGTTGCCTGGTCAGGATGGCCGTGGTGACTGCTTGTAAGTCCAACTGTGCCAAGTTGTAGGGTTGATGACATAGACTGCTTATCCTTGATGAATACAAATTAATTAGCTAAAGACCTGACAGGACTCTTGATTAACACGGCAATCCCGGAAGGAGCTTTCCACTCTGATTAGATGCAAACCATAGCTGTAAATCCATATACTCCCCATCTTTTTTCAAAAAATCGGCTTATAGACCAGCAAATGTATGGACGATTAAATATACTTACTACGAGTATATCAATTTATCTAATAGCTGATTCTTCGCTTAGATAGCAAGAAGTGCACAGGAATAAGTGCACGGTTTGCAATGTCCAATGAGCGATCAGCTGCGGCCAAATCATATCTGCCTTAACGGATCAACGCGACTCGACGCATATCCTCGTCCACATACCTAAGGTGAGTTGATCACCCGCTTTTAAGGCGGTCACCACGCCCGGTTCGAGATTGGCTTGATTTAACTCAGTACCATTGGCGGAGCCTAATTCCAGTACCGTGATTTGGCCTGCACCATCCCGCATCAACTTTAAGTGTCGGCGCGAGATGCCGGGGTCTTGCACCACGATTTCTGGATGTATGCCCCTGCCTTCAAACTGACGTCCCAAGGTTTGCTCATCCAGATCGAGGTGATACTCTTTTTCTGCCGCGGCGATAGGACATGGCAAACTTGGGTCGGGATCTTTGTACAAACTACTGTCCACCAAAATACGCAACTTAAGTCGTACAGACGGATGTACTGATGCATCTGCTGCAAGGCTTATCTGTGTCGCATCGTCCACCGGAGTAATGGCTGTGTTTTTAGTATCAACAGAATTGACCGCCGCTACTGCATCAACTACCACTGCATTCAACGCAGGCAGCGGCTGTGCAATTTGTAAGCCACTTTGCAATCCACTAAACGACATCGCTTTTTCAAAATCATAACGACACACTTCGCAAAACCGTGCATCAGGCCGACGCACCGTCATGCAATCAGGGCAGCTTGTTGTGGCTTTGTTACCGACTAAATTTTGTCCTGCTAACTTATCTAAGTTACTAGCCGAGCCAGCAGAGCTACTCGCACTAACTGGTAATTTGATCGCGGAACCGCACTCAGAACAGTAATCAATATCAGTCGAAAAATGACCCTTGGGGCAGATATTACTCATCGCTTGCTCACCGGTTATACGTCCTGTTTTTAACTATAGAATTTTGCTAATTTACTTAATTATGATTGTGCTGATGGTGTCGCTGCACGACGGCGAACTGTTCGGGTACCGCCTAGTTCCAGTTCCATATCCGCTGCTTTATCTGCCTTTTTCAAACGGACAGTACCGGTGCTGGCATCGACCATATCCACTACTTTTTTCAAGCGTCTGGTCACTTCCTCATTGCCTGACTCTTGCGCTAACTGAGCGGCGCGTCCGAGTAAGCGGGTCGCACGATCTTCATCACCTTTGGCTTTTGCATCTAAGCCTTCTTGAATAGAATCGGCTAATTCTTTTTGACCGGTGTAGTGCGCAACTTCCTTGCTAATGCGGGTCGTGAGGGTATCGTCACCAGACCATTTAACCGCAATAGGATCACACGGGACTTTGGTTTCGACACCGGCGTGTTGATACACTACCGCAGCTCTGCATGCCAGAATTTCGTCATCAATCGCGCCTACCGGCAACTCAAATGCCAGCTGAAAATCTCTTGCTTCCGTACCCCATGCGCCTAACGGTACGTCGATAGTTTTATCATCCAAGCGTTTTGCGACAGGCATCAAGTCCATGATCTCTGGACTCATTTGCTTGACGGTCGTGAGCTTGACGACTTTAGGCGACCAGATGCGTAAGACTGCACCAGAAATGCCTTTGGACATAGAGCGCGTTAAGAAAGAACGCAAGTCTTCTTCCAGTCCGGCAGGGTCGGTCACGGCATCGGCGGTGCCCAATAAGGCAGAAGCAATCGTCCGCAGCTCAGCTGGTTTCCAGTCGGTGCCAATACCACGGCAATCACATTGAAATACACCTTTGCATTGCTCAATCACGGAGGCTAGCTGGGTATCTTCGGAACTGTTTTCACCATCGGTCTGAAAATACACGCTGGCCAATGCTGCGCCGCTGCGTTTGACTTCAATCAAGGCAAACTTTAGACCCTCTGACATGGCTGTGGAACCCGATGCACGCAACGCTTGTATCGCTCTGTGTGCATCTGCTTTGTTGGTAGCGGTGGCAGGGCACGCCCGCACAATCACATCGGCAGCGCCAGAAAAGGTGACGACAAAGAACCACATGTCTTCACTTAATAAATCAATCCCACGGCGTGCTGCATTTTTGGCTTGCGATAATTTCTCACCGCCCATAGAACCAGACACATCTAAAACAAAGCCTACGACTTTACGACCGGCAGCATTTGCGGCGGCGCTTCCAATTACACTCGCACCGACATTAGCAACCCCTTCAGAGACGGTATCAGATGTGATCGTCAGCACGGCATCTAAGCGGGATTGCCCCGTTACCAAATAAGGATTAAAAAAACCTTGAACGCGGAACATAACAACTCCAAAAAAACGGGAACATACAATAACTACCAATAACTCTTTTCAAACCATGTCAGGATGCGATTTTTTGTACGAACTGATCTCCAGACTGGATTAAACCGTCTGTAAATGTGCGGTTAATCGCGCTCAGTTCGGTAATCGCTTTCTCACGTTTGCCTACGTTAGCAATATCGAGTTTTCTGCCTAGCTCTATGGTTTGCAATAGCTTGTCTGCCGACATGGCAAGAGCTGCAACATCGGCCGCAAAGTCACCCTGACTGTCTTTTGCTTTCAAATAGCTGACCTGCAATTCATCGCTACCGATACTATTTAACTCACGCGACAATGCGCGACGGGCATCGGTTGCCTTAGACGCTTTGGCAACTTCAGATAAAGCGGCGACATTGATGATTGCCCTCTTAAGACTTGGCAAATCAAACAGAATGCTGTCCATGACATTATTCATTTCTATCATCGACGCCGTCTGCGTTGCACGAATTTCTGGTACCGAAATAATCGACTGGCTGTGTGCCATATGGATGCGCACAATACGGGTTTCAAACGCATTTATCTGCTCGCCAAAGTCCCGCAGTCTTGCGATCTCAATCAGGTCACGCGATTGCTCAACTGCGGCTCGCTTCTGTTCAAATTCGACGCGCGCACGCTTCACCAGGATCTGCCCCGCAGCCATGTATAACTCCATATTTTTGATATGGTCGATCGTGCCTTGCACCATGCGATCTAACTTGTCATTCGTTGATCTGAGCGTAGTTAATTGCGCTTGAGATTTTTTCTCAATCGCAGTCAGATGATCAGTAATTTTTTTGTGATTTTGCTGAAGCGCTCGCAATGCAGAAAACCAATCACCGACGAAGGGAATTTTTCCTAAGGCATCTGTCAGACTATGGTGACCTTCTACCTCTTGCTTTACTTTCGGTAAATTTAAATCCCTCAGCGTCGTCGCTAAAGCAATCGTAATTTCACCTGCACGCCCGGCTTCGCTGGTACGCATGCCTTCTAATAATTGATCCAGATGCTGACTCAATTCACGCTGCACATCAGAGCCAAATGACATCAGGCTATTGGTATCTGAAAAAGACACGCTGGACGCAATTTGATTGATACGATTTTTTTGCTCATCGCTAAATTTGTTCAAATCAATTTGACGCTCAGCTTGCAACTCATATTTAAGCACTGGTACAGGCAAATTATCTGAGTACAGTGGTGCCATGGCGCTTGTTGATAAAGTTAATTCTGATGTTTCAGTTTTTTGCTCGCTCATAAGTGTCTCTTTAACTCGTTCTCTAAATTCGTTTCCGCAATTTTCTGATTGCTGATTAAAGTAATTCTCGATTACTGATTTAATTTTTAAGTGGTGCTCATGATGTCATTGCCGCAGCAAGATTTAAACGGTAATTGATTTGTAATTTAACCGGATACAAGCAAATAATAGCGGGCATAAAAAAACCAACTTTGCTAAAAGCGAAGTTGGTGAGTTTGTCGTTACATCGAAAGTCGTACTTGCGTTTCATACCTGTTGTTACTGGTTATTACAAAAACTGCTTATTCTTCTCGTAAAAAGGAAGCGCAAATTTATGCAAGATATCTTGCGATTAAATCGGGCTAAGTTGGTAGGCATTATCTCAGCAGATTGCGTGCGCAATACACTGCTGAGCTTGATCAATGAATATATTTAATAGAATTGAGACAAATTTTTACGACTTTTTTACGACTTCGTTTACACCTTTTTTACATACATCAAGCAAAAGAGATTATCGCGGTGCGCGGCAACTGGCAGCAGCCATATTTTTTGATTCAGGTAGAGCAAATATCGCCAGTGCGCCACAACGTGATCCCAGCATCTTTGATTGATTATGTCCAACACCGACAACTTCAAAATACTGATGCTGAATGACTTGCTGGGATGTTGCCAACAACCGCTCATAGCGCCAATAAGCACGTGCCCGCTGCAAACGCGTCGCACCTTCGGCCTCTGCGCCGCAGGCTTTATCCAATACCGGATGATTGGGATCGTTATCATCCGAGCCGACTAAATACGTCATTTGCCGCTGAGCATATCTACGATATAAAGTCATACCATCAGTACCTTGCGCATACGGCACCATGTTACGCATGCCATAGCGATACTTGTCGTAGTCGGCGCATACTGCGGTGTCGTAAGGAGCAAAGCCGGAAGCGGCAGAATTGTTTGGGCGATCAGAAGTGAAGTACAGGTAAGAAGAGGGATTCGCAATCACATAAGTCAAGGCAATACCACGTGCGCGTAAGCCTTCATCCACATTGTTTAACACCGCGTACCGGTGTACCAATTGCGCGCCACCAGAATGTCCTGCTACCGTCACCCGCATCACCGCCGGTAAGCGTTTTTTATCGGTGACAAAAGCGAGTAAATCATCCAGTACTTGCAAAGAGCTGACAGAAAAAGACGCGTTCACTGCGTTCTCGCCACTCATCCAGCCTTGTCCGCTCCACATCGGCATATTCACAAAACCCTTCCTGGTGTCGGCAGTGCCCGGGAAGTTTGGCGCGATCAGCAATATCTCTGCAGGATCGCGGCCAGTCTCCTTGAGTAACTCGGCCGCAGTGGCATAGTAATCATCGCCGTTTCGCTGTAATCCATGCTGAACAAAAATCACTTCTCGAATAGTATGCAAGTCACTGTCTAAAGCATGGTTTGCATACACAGGAAAATCATACTGCTGACTGCTGCTACCTAAATGAACTCGCTGCCACCCTGCCAACTTTAAGCTCGATGGCGCAGCAATACCCCCGTCTGTTGGCTCAATTGTTTTGGCTGTCCTTGCAATAGGATTTTCAATAGAATTTGCGAAACCGGACTGAGCAATCATCGCAATGATTGCGCTCATGAAGATGGAAAGAATCAGTTTCATGCGTCACCTTTTTTGAGTGAGACTAGGGCGTGTTGACTGTATTGATAAGCTCACAAAACTATTTAGTTTGAGACTCTGGTGCAGCAGCCCACCAAATCGCAGCTAACAACAGAACCTGCAATATCAGCCTTAAGCCTAATAGCAACTCCGGTATTTTCGGGAATAGCTGAGGATTAAGCCACATATAGACGTTTGCAGGTGTAACAGTAATGGTCAGCAAAAACAAGCCAATACCTGCCCATTTACGATACTGAACATGCAGCAAACCCAGCGCACCAAGTACCTCAAAAAACCCGCTGATGTACACCGCTTGAATACGCAGCGGCAAAGACGGCGGGACAATTTTCAGAAAAAAGTCCGGGGCGATGAAGTGTCCGATGCCTCCCATAAAGAACCATAGGAATACTGTCGTTAAGGCTATTTTTTTGCTAGTCATGGTTGCTTAGTAATCGCTTATTGATGTTAACTTGCGCGATAAAATTAAGCTGCTAGCGGAGAACGGCGTGCATTGGCAACTTCCTTGAGTAGCGTGCGAAACCAGATATGTGCAATATCTTTATCGACAAATTTATGCCATTGCATCATCTCTACCAAGAGCGGAATATCCATCGGAGGTGGTAATAAGCGAATCGGGAAATAGTCGGCGAACATATCTGCCAATCGGGTATGCATGGTGGCGATACGATTGGTACCAACTAACAATAAGGGCAAGGAACTAAAATTACTGGTGCTGACTTCAACCCGCCTTGCAAAGCCTGTGCTTTGTAAAAACCATTCTTCAAAACTAGGCTGCGCTTTACCAAATTTGGTCGAGACGTGCGCCAGACTCATATATTGATCCAGCGTCAAACTGTCACCAACAATCGTATTATCCTTCCACACAACACAACTGTAGCTGTCCTGGAATAGCACTTCGCTAGCATGACCCTCGACTAAATACTTGGCTGGCATGATGAGTAAATCAATTTCGCCACGATCAAGCTGTATCTCGTGATCGTCGCCAGGCGCCATAATTTCGAGAGTAACATTCGGTGCCAGTTCACTCATCTTACGTGCCACCTCAGCCATCAGAACTGAAGTGGGATAATCTGAGGCAATCACTCGAAAATGCCGGGTCGATTCTTCTAAAACAAATCCTGGCTTGGTTTCGATGGTCGATTGAATCTGCAACAACACCTCCCGAACTGGCGCTTCCAGGCTAGCTGCCAACGGCGTCATGACCATATTTCGACCAATCTGAGTCAATATTTCATCCTCAAAATAATCACGCAACCGCGCTAACACGCCACTCGTCGCCGACTGGCTCAAATTGAGCCTTTGCGCAGCGCGCGTAATACTGCGCTCAGCCAGTAGCGCATCCAGCGCTACCAACAGATTTAAATCAAGTTTATTAAACCGCATGCCTGTCTCCGTTATTTTTAGGTATTGCCACAACCGATTTATGCAATCAAGAAAATCGATTTTACACATATTGCCTGCGTCCTTAGCATGCGGTATTGGCTTTTTTGTCAGCCAAAAAAATAATAAGGACGGAGACATGAAACTCGCAAGCTTAGCAAGCAGCAGTCGAGACGGGCAACTTGTTGTCGTCTCAAAAGATGGTACTCGAGCAGCATCAGCACAAAATATTTCACCCAGTCTTATTTGTCTTTTAGAAAAATGGCAGAGTTTATCACCCGCATTGGATCGCTTGTACCAGTCACTCAACCGTGGTGAAGTCGCTGAGGCCTTTGCATTTCAGCCGCAATTAGCGACGGCTCCGCTACCTCGCGCACCGCAATGGTGTGACGGCTCTGCTTTTATCAACCATGCGCGACTAATGGAAACTGCATTCCACACGCCACCGATTGCCGATCTCGATACGATTCCCTTGATGTATCAGGGTGCCTCCGACGATTTTCTTGGACCACATCAGGATATTGCCTTACCAGACGAAGCACAAGGCATCGATTTTGAAGGGGAGTTTGGAGTTATTTTGGATGAAGTCCCACTCGGTTGCCCTGTCGATCAGGCCCTATCGTACGTTCTACTAATCGTACTAATTAATGATGTCAGTCTGCGTCACTTTGGGCCACGAGAAATGAAAACGGGCTTTGGATTTTTACAGGCAAAGCCATCTTCCAGTTTTGCACCCTTAGCAATTACTCCAGATGAATTAGGTAGCGCATGGCGCGATGGCCGAGTTGCTTTGCCCTTGCAAGTGCGCTGGAATGAAGTCTGGTTTGGTAACCCGAATGGTGCAGAAATGAGCTTTGGCTTTCAACATCTGATTGCCCATGCAGCCGCCACCCGCAAGCTGTCAGCGGGGACGATTATCGGCTCTGGCACGGTCTCTAATAGTGAGAGAAGCGCAGGTTCCGCGTGCATAGCAGAGCGACGCGCCCTGGAGATGATTGAGCACGGTGCGATTTCAACCCAATTTATGCGCTTTGGTGATCGTGTTCAGATGGAGGCACGCGATGCTGCCGATCAATTGATATTTGGCGCAATTGACCAACGGGTCGTCAAATGCCCTGTCCTGTCCTGAGGCGCGGAAATTTTAAGTTTCAAATCAAGACTCTCACCATAACCAACATAAGCACAGCAAACCAGACTAGGAGACTACATGTCACGCCGTTTTGTCGATTTATCGATCTATCTTGAAAATGATGTTCTTTCCGATCCCCCGATGCTGGCACCAAAGATTGAGTATCAAACCCATGGCGATACCTTGCCCGAATTTATGCATATGCTGCCGGGTACAAAAGTGGAGGATTTTCCCGATGGAGAAGCGGCTGCAGCTGAATGGGTGAGATTAACTACGCATAGCGGCACCCATCTGGATGCACCCTACCATTTTCATTCAACAATGAATCGCAAACTGGGAGAAGCAGAACGCTCCATCACGATTGATGAAGTACCGCTGGACTGGTGTTTTCGACCCGGGGTCAAACTCGATTTTCGTCATTTGCCTGACGGTCACGTTGTCACCGCAATGGAAGTTGAAGCCGAGTTGGTACGCATCGGTCATACCTTGCAAGAATTCGACATCGTCGTCATTAACACCCGTGCTGGTGAGCGCTATGGTCACTCGGATTATGTCAATGCGGGTTGCGGGATGGGTTATGAAGCGACCATGTATTTACTAGAACGCGGTGTCAGGCTCACGGGTACCGATGCGTGGAGCTGGGATGCGCCATTTTCATTTACCGCGAAAAAAATTGCAGAAACTGGTGATGTCAGTCTGATCTGGGAAGGTCATAAAGCGGGGCGCGATATTGGTTACTGCCATCTCGAGAAAATGCATAACTTAGAAGTCTTGCCTGGCAATGGTTTTACGATCAGCTGCTTCCCTCATAAAATTCGCGCCGCTTCTGCTGGATGGACCCGTGCGGTAGCCATTTTTGATGATGCTGACTAATAATTTTTCGATTTTTTATGAACTGGCAGCCAAATTTAAACGCTGCACCACCAAAGGACTAATTCATTATGTTTCGTTACTTCCCTACTAATTACGTCTGGAATCTGTCGGTTGACCTTGCCATCGAAATGGGTGCGCGCATCGGTGAGATCGAGGAGATGTGCGCACCTCTGCTAGAAGTAGCACGCCAAGGTGACGATGAGGGTACGGTCAAATTCATGCAATCCTGGGTTTCGATGGGTGACAAGCTAGTGGATATGGCAAACGAGGATGTTGCGCTCGGACGCAGATTATCCGCAGGCGACAAACTCAATCGCGCAGCAATTTATTTCTTGGTAGCAGAGCGTATGCAGAGTCATGGGGCACCGGACCGGGTTGCTTTATATGCCAAATCTTAAGCGACATTTTTGCGCGGCGTGGCGCTCTCACATGAAAATTGCGAGCGGGTAGAAATCCCTTATGGTGACAGCCATTTATCAGCGCTGTACGTCCGTGCAGACACCACTAAAGGCGCGGATGACGTTGCGAAGCCAACGCCATTATTGGTGCAGGTAAATGGCCTAGACAGTACCAAAGAACTGAAATACCGGATAGGTCTGCCACAAATGCTGGCGCGGCGTGGTGTATCGTCACTGATTGTGGATCAGCCAGGCACTGGTGAAGCCCTGCGTTTGCAGGGATTGACAGCGATATATAACACTGAAGTGTGGGCTAGTAAGGTAGTCGATTATTTGGAAACCCGTGCCGATGTCGATCATGCTCGCATCGGTATGGAAGGCGTCTCTTTGGGCGGTTACTACTGCCCTCGCGCGGTCGCTTTTGAGCCGCGTTTTGCATGTGGTGTGGTATGGGGTGCTAATCACGATTGGCGCGAAGTCCAAAAGCAACGCCTCGCACGAGAAGGACAAAATCCAGTGCCCCACTATTGGGAGCATGTGTGCTGGGTATGGGGCGCAAAAGATGTAGACGATTTTATGACCATCGCAGAGCAAGTGCATCTTAATGGAATTTTGGACAGAATCAAGGTGCCATTTTTAGTTACTCATGGCGAAGCCGATAAACAGATTGCACTGAAATATGCGCACCAGACTTATGAACAGCTGGTCAATAGCCCAAAACGCGAGCTGAAAATTTTTACCCCGCGCGAAGGCGGCATACAACACAGTAGTTTCGACAACAGCGCCAATGCAGGTAATTTTATTGCTGATTGGGTAGCAGAAACTCTGAACGGACGGTTAGCATGACCGCGCCGGTACGGCGAGTAGTTACGGGCCATAGCGCCGATGGCCGCGCCATCATTATCAGTGACACGTCCGCGCCACAGGTCTTTGAGGTAGCGGCACAGCCCGGTCTGGCATTTACTGAAATTTGGCGTACGGACTGCATGCCAGTCAGAGTCGACAATGCGGCGGATCCGACCTTACGTCCATTGCAATTAGCACCAACACCAATGGGCAGTGTAATTCGCGTGACTGACATACCGCCAGAGTCTGAAGACGACGGAGCGCTTGACCCAGCTAAAGCAGCAGCACATTTTGCACAGCTAGGTGGCGCGAAGGCTTCAACAGGTAATGCCGCGGCACCGCATCCTTTAATGCACAGGACTGAAACCGTTGATTACGGTATGGTATTGGAGGGCGAAATTTATCTGGTGCTGGACGACAGCGAGGTATTGCTGCATCGAGGCGATGTAGTGATACAACGCGGCACCAATCACGCATGGGCAAATCGGTCGGGCAAATCGACACGCATGTTATTCATTCTGCTGGATGGAAAATTTGCCGATGGACTGAACTGAAATGAGCCAGCACTTAATTCAGCACCAAGTACAACACCGAACACAACAAAGAGAACAGCACCAGGCATTATTTTCTCTTGCCGATAAAGTGGCACTCATCACAGGTGCGGCCAACGGTATAGGGCGTGCAATTGCCTGGCAAATGGCGCATGCCGGTGCATACGTCTTACTTAGCGATATTGACAGTGCTGGTGGTTCAGCGCTGGCGGCAGAAATGACCGCCGCTGGCTATGCTGTGGCGATATTTCCGTGCGATATGGGATCACGGTCAGAGATACAAACTTTGTCCAGCGAAGCGCTAGCAGCCTTCGGGGAAATTGATATCTTAGTTTGTAACGCTGGAGTCGCGCCCCATGCCGGACCGATTGCCAGTGCTTCTGATCGGGACTATGAACTGACGATGGAGATAAATTTACATAGCAATCTACAGCTGTGTAATTTACTCATTCCACAGATGGCGGCGCGTAACAACGGCAGTGTCATCATCATGTCGAGCATTGCAGGTGTCAGGGGTAATAAAAATATCGGTTTGTATGGTTTATCAAAAGCGGCCAGCGCTCAACTGGTGCGTAACTTGGCAGTGGAATGGGGGCCGTCGAATGTCAGCATCAATAGTATTTCGCCCGGCGTCATAGACACTGCGTTTGCTAAACCAATCTCAGCTCAACAAGAGTTGGCTGCAAAACGGATTGCCCTGACACCGTTAAGACGCTTTGGGCAGGTTGATGATGTCGCAGGCGTTGCAGTATTTTTGGCCTCACCAGCAGCGGCATTTATGACTGGGCAAAACCTGATCGTTGATGGCGGCACCACCATCGGCGATGGTAATTAAATCCCCACTCTCAAACTCACAGTAAAGGGTATTGAATGCATATTTTGATCACTGGAGCCAACGGCTTTGTCGGTAGCGAATTGGTAAAGCGCTTGCTAGAAAATAAGGGCAGTACTGAGCTGCATCACTTTAATCAGCTCACCTTAGTTGACATGGCATTCGATCAGGTAGCAACTGACGCTCGAGTTCATCAATTATGCGGGAGTATTGGCGATCCCGGCGTCTTAATACAAGCGCTGCAACATCCGGTGGACTATGTATTCCATCTGGCCAGTATACCGGGTGGTGCAGCCGAGGCCAACTATGAGTTAGGTCTTAACGTCAATCTGCAAGCGAGCTTACAGTTGTTAGAGCTTTTACGTATTCAGTCACAGCAAGGTCGGTTAGCAAAATTAGTGTTTGCGAGTAGTGTTGCGGTCTACGGAACCGCATTACCAGCCTTGATTGACGATACAAGTTTGCCGCGTCCGGTTCTCAGTTATGGAACACATAAACTGGCGATAGAGTTGCTGCTGGAAGATTACAGCCGACGTGGCTGGATAAACGGATGTGCATTGAGACTACCAGGTATTGTGGCGCGGCCAACAGTGAGTAATGGTTTGATGTCAGCATTTATGAGTGATATTTTTTGGCGCTTGCGAGATGGCCAGCCGTTTACTTGCCCGGTCTCGGCTCAAGCAGTCATGTGGTGGATGTCACGTGATTGCTGTGTCAATAATTTGTTGCATGCAGCGAGCTTAGACCAGCAACAACTGGCAAACTGGCGGGTAGTTACTCCACCAGTATTACACTTAACCATCAGCGAGTTAGTCAACCAGCTTGCGAGTATGTTTGGCGCAGATCGCCTGAGCTTAATTAACTATCAACCCAACCCCAAACTAGAAGCCATATTTGGAGTTTATCCACCGATCAATACCAGCACAGCCGAAGCAATGGGATTTAGTCATGATGGCTCCATCAAACAATTGGTTGAAAATGCGGTAGGGATTGCTACTAAGTGATACCCACCTCAATCAGCGAGTCGTATCGGCTATGCGGGAATAGGAAAAATAACTCATAAAAGCAATATACTCCCCATATTTTTTATCCGAACTCCGATACAGATCAAAAAATATATGGACAATTAAAATGTACTGAATGGGAGTATATTTTATTACTGCTATAAATTTTTTCGTTTGAGCGCTCTAAACCATCAGTATTCGAGACACAGCCCCTTCATTACGAAAACAAATTGGTGCGTTAAAAACCCGCTTTTCAAGCACAGGCAATTTATAGTGCCGCACCAGCAAACATCACATGCTCATGCGCCATGAGTACAAAAGTCGAACCTGATACCAACAACTGGCTCAGCGGACTGGGCAAACTAGCGTCTGATAATGCAAGCCAATGCTCACCCAATGCCAGCGCTGCCTCGTCATCTTTTAACCATACCTCGTCGATCAGATCAACACTGATAGCGTGCCCGGGACGTTGCAATGTCTGATTACGGGTAACACGGTCGATACCGCTACTCGCATCAGCCAACATCGTTTGCCAGACGTCGTCCGTTGCGGACAGTAATTCATCAACTGAAACACCGTCAGCAGCCCGATAGAAGACAAATAATTTACTGGCAATTTTAGTATTGTCCTTATTACTGTCATCAGCGGTGTTAGCAGTATTAGCGTCAGCAGCAAGCTTGATTTTTTCAATCACCGGCATTTTTACTACGCTTGCCTGATCAACAAAGCGATCTTCGTCTGGCTGTAAATGCTCTAGATAAAATGGTGCGGCAAGTGCTGCAGCAGCCTGTTCTGGATGATCAAACCAGACTTGCGTGACAAAATCACGGCCATTAGAAAGCGTATCCGGCATCGCACCTGAAAAAGCTACCGGGACTCGAAAACTATTCTCAAAAACGTGATTTTGTATATACCGTCTTGGCGCTAAATCAGGTGATTTACCGATAAACTGTACTACATCTGCACCGTGGACATTCTTCATATAATGATGTGTCTGGCGCAGTGTTATGCCTCCGCGACGGCGTCCAACTATCATCATCTTAATCATACTATTTCCTTTGATATCGTTATAAAAATATACCGGACATGGTCGTATAAATTGGCTCTATACACACCAACAAAGACCAACAAAGACCAAAATTTAGACCAACGCTACTTTGACTTCTTCTGACACCATCACTCGACGAAAACTCGCTACCGCAAGTATCGCGATCACAACCGTGGCGATGCCCAGACTTCCATAGCCGGCATTCTTAACAAGCGTCCCACCTAAAATTGGCCCTATCGCAGCCCCGATCATTAACATGGCTGGGGTTGATGCTGCCGCTCGCCCGGATGGATCAAGCTTGGACAAAACACCGAAGGCAAACGTATGGGTAAAAATCAGCAACCCAGCAAATACCGACGTCGCCACTGCGTAAGGCATAAAGCTTGTGCTCTGCGTGACCGCCAGCGCAATCACCGCTTGTAATACGGGACCAATCAAGAGTACGCGATATGCTGAAAAACGGCGTTCCAGCAATACCGCCAGCGGTGCGGGCAATAAATTTACAATGCCAAGTGCGATCAAAACGCCCGACACCGCCGCGACACCAAAACCACGATCCATGCCGATCCGTTGGATAAAACTGAAAATCATGGACTGCACCAAGCCCATGCAGCCGACGCCAAACACCATAAACCAGATACGAGTATCAAGTCGGTCTTTTGGTAAGTTTGATCGCTGATTGTTGGCATTAAGCACACGATTACTCATGCGCTCAATAGCAGTATCAGATTGCGGAAAAGCTAAGGCACTCGCCACCGTAGCTACCGCCATAACGATAGCAAAAAGACGAAATAATGCCGGGCCGCCATAGTTAGTAATCAACGGCGGTGTGATAATGAAAAATCCCAATGCGAACACCCCAATTGCGATTCCTACCGTAGCAAACAAACGATGCGGCTGAGCACTGCGGCCGATACTGCCGTGGGTAAAACTTAACGCACAGCCTGCAGACATACCCGCAATCGCGTGCAACAGCAGCATCATGACAAAATCATGCGTGAAAGATAGTGCGATAAAACTCAGCATCGCCAGTCCAAACCCCAGCGCCGCAGCGACGCGTCCGTTTAAGCGATTTAGTCGTGGAGCAAAAAACAAACTACTCGTCACTGCGCCAAACAGGAATAATGTCACCATCCCACCTGCCTGTTGCGCATCAAAGTGATAATACGAAATCAGCGTGCCAACCCATAATGGCAATGCCACCAGATCAAGCATCCCCGCGCAATGTGCGACCATTAATACAATATGTCCTGACCTGCTATCTGCCTTCGTCATACTTGTCTCCTGTTTGTTGCATTATTAATGCATTCATTACGCTATTTAGCGTGATCTTATTTTTATGTTTTTTCTGACTACAACACTTAACTTAGTGTTTGGTGTTTTGCACTTTATTAGACTTGCTACCAAGTACAACTTTTCGATAACAATTTAAATCGGTTCAGCGAGCGCCATCAGCGAAGCGCGCATGATGTTGGTGTGTTCTTGTTTATCACCACCGGATATCTCGATTTCACCAAGACGACCAGAGTTTTCCACAACCATGCGGCAACGTTCAAAACGTCGTTGCTGGAAGCGATCAAGCCCCTCTGCCACAATACTGGCACGTGTTAACTCTTCAGCTAAAACAATACCATCTTCGATTCCGATACATGCCCCCGATGCTAAATGCGGTGTCGTCGCGTGTACGGCATCACCAATCAACACCACGCGTCCGGAAAACCAGGGTTGCGGCAATAACAAACTGACTAGGGGACGATAAATGACCTGGGACTGAGCCGTGATCTGCTCTCTGATCTGTTGCATCAGCGGTGCGGAAAATGGCGCTAATAAATCACGCAACATTTGCGGTTGCTGATCGGCGGGGATATGCGTATTGGTCTCGCGGTCTTCAGTGACAAATAAATACATTTCACTGGCGGATACCGGATTAATACCGGTTTTGATTTTCGGCCCCATCCACATTTTAGTATTAACTACATCAACAGGACGTGGCAATACAGCGCGCCATACACCTTGTCCTGTGTAGCTAGGCTCTGGTGCATCCGGAAACAGCAAAGTACGTACCTTTGATTGCAAGCCATCAGAACCAATCACGACATCATACCGTTTGCAACTGCCGTCAGTCGTCTGTACATCAACACCATCAAGGTCTTGTTCGATTGATGTGAAGCTACACCCCAAACGTACACTAACGCCAGCACGTCGAGTCGCAGCAGCCATCAACTTAGCCAGCGCGGGCCGCATAATACCAGCGCCGCCCGGAACATCTGGCCCGGCAAGACGTGGTGTAGGTAAATGACCAACATGCATATCAGTCACTGTATAAATATCTAAGCCGTCACTGCCATAACCTTCTTGTAAAAACTGATCGAGTATTCCCAATGTGCCAAAGGCACGCAGAGTGGCGCCGCCCAAGCTGATTCCAGCACCATAAGAACGCCAGTCCGCATCAATTTCAACCAGATCAACCTGCACCCCGCGCTTGCTTAGCTCGATTGCCGCTGCCATTCCAGAAAATCCACCACCAATAACAAGGGCAGTACGTACAGCTGTAGTCATTTTAAAACTCCTTAATTGATCTTTAATTCAATCTCTAATTCTTCGATAGTTAGAGTCTGTTATCACTCAAATCAGCGCAGCGCAAATCGCCGTTCGCAAGTATCGTCAGCGGCACTTTTGTCAAGGTTTGTCCCAGACACGGCCCCAATAAACATTTGCCCGTCACAGGCTCAAACTGAGCACCGTGAGCAGCACAGGTGATCCGTGTGCGATCAGCATTGAAATATTCGTCCTTGCGCCAGGCAAGCGGGGTATCGCCGTAATGCGGACACGCGTCCCTATAAGCATGTATCTCACCTTGATAACGCAGTACAAAAATACCCAACTGCACAAAGCCCTTACTGGCGCCCTCAATCACCTCGTCTGCATTACAGAGATACATGCCGTCGCTCATGGCTAGTGCGCCTCTGATACGATTGGCGCGCCGGAAAGTGTCGTATCTAAAGCAGCTTTATCTAAGGCAGGCGTATCTGATGGCAACTTAGTTGGAGGCGGTCCACCCGGGGCCCATTTTTCACGATGCTGGAATAAAAATAGCTGCGATCCATCCGCGCCCATCGGTGCCTGGCGCGCCACCCATTGATCGTCATGCAAATCCATATCTGCATCGTATTCAACATGACATCCGAGCGGACTATTGAAGTACCAAAACCAGTTCGATCCAAACAAATGACGACCCGGCCCCCAAAACGACTGATAACCCTTTTCTACAAAACGAGTACCAGCCAGCATGACCTCGGTCGGGCCTCCCATATGAAAAGTAAAGTGCTCACAGCCGGTCATAAACGGAGGCGTCTGAATCAAAAATAGAGTGTGATGGTCTACCGTTCCTGCTGGTCGCAAGAATGGACCTACGCCAACAAAGCTGTCTGTACAAACAAAGCCGATACGCGCATAAAAAGCCTCTGCTTTAGCTGCGTCTGGCACAAAATAAACGACATGCGATAAGCTCCTTGGACGTGGCTGATCGTCTGGATCAAATGCGATTTTATTCACAGCACGCTGGGGCACTGCACCTGGCGCATTGACTGTCTCTGCCGGCAGCGAGATAGCGCGACGTACCGTAATCTGAAAGCCAAGAGCAAAACCAGAATCGTCGACTACTTCAATCGAGCCATCATCGAGCCTGAGTACCTGACGATCTCGTTCAAGCTCCTCGGCGATCGCATTGAGTGAAGCCTGATCGGTCACACCATAAATCGTTTTTCTTAGCATAGTGGCGGTTGGTAGCGGTGCAGGCAGTGATATGTCATTCCGGTTTGCCAAAATAATTGCAGTACCGTCCAGCGCTTCAAAACGGTTATCGCCAACTGGTGTCAGACCATAGTCCGTCAAATACTGGGTACATGCAGCCAAGTCGTCAACACCAAAAACAAGAGCGTCTGGTCCGATAATATTCATTGTGATAAGTCCTTTAAAATTAAGCTTGTACAAATTGGGATGAGTTACTTTTTTCAGTAAAGTAAATCAAAGACATCAAAGAAATACGCTTGCTTGATCACGAGCAGAAGATCGTGATCAAGCACTATAAAGCGGTAACAGAATTGGTTAAGTTGTCGGCTGCTATTGGTGTTGCTGATGTGCTTAATGAGTTAACTGAATTTCCTGAATTTCCTGAATTAGCTGAATGCGCCACTGCAGCTAATGGCATAACAGGTCGCAATAAAAAGTACGCTAATGCAGGTAATAAAACTAATGCGCCGAGCATGTTCCATAAAAACATAAATGCCAGTAGCAAACCCATATCTGCCTGAAATTTGATGGGACTAAAACTCCAGGTCACCACGCCGATTGCCAGAGTAACCCCCGTCAGCATCACGACCTTGCCCGTAAATAGTAGCGCCCGGTAGTACGATTCCGAAAGACTTTGACCTTCCCGCATCCGAGCCAGCGTAATGCTGAGGATGTACAGCGCATAGTCGATACCGATACCAACACCCAATGCAATCACCGGCAGCGTTGCAACCTTGACACCCATTCCCAGAGCCACCATCAGCGCCTCGGCCAAGATCGAGGTCAGCATCAACGGGAGTACCGCGACCACCACCGCCCGCCATGACCGGAAGGTAATAAAGCACAACACAATCACTGCGGCATATACCAACAGCAGCATTTGACGCCACGCATTATGTACAACAATATTGGTCGCAGCTTCTATCCCCGCACTACCTGCAGCTAGCAGAAATTTTGTGTCGTTAGTATCGTTTTCTTTGGCAAATGCTTCCACATGCTGGACTATCGCCGTCAATGTGTCAGCACGGTGATCCCGCAGATAAACATACATCGTGAGTAAGCCACAGCTGTCGTTATACAAGCCGCGCGGCGCTCCGGCAGTGACTGTATTGAGCATCGCTTGATTGGGTAGAAATGCATACCATTTTGGATTGCCTTCATTCAGACCGGACAGCACTCGACGATTTAGCAAAGCCAACGTATTGGTGCTTTCTACTCCATCTAGCTGACGTAACTCCCACTCCAGCGCATCTACTTTATTCAGTGCCTGGTATTGCGAGCAAGCGCCCTCCGGAGTCTTCACCATTACTGCCAGCACGTCGCTAGAAGCGCCGTAAGCAGACGTCATAAATGCAACGTCTTTGTTATAGCGGCTATCAGGACGTAACTCTGGCGCGCCTAAATCAAGATCACCTATCTTCAAGTGTGTGCTGGCGACATATCCACCAATGCCCATTAACACCGCGACTACCACGGCACCGGTAGCCCAGCGACGTTGCGTAAAGCGATCCAATAGCGCCCATAGAGGATGCTTCACTTCACCGGCAGCATCACCCGCTTCTGCACGTAAGCTGCGCTCGGAAGCGCTGGCACTAACGCCGCTACAACTGAGCAAAATCGGCAGCAAAATCAAATTGGTAAAAATCAATACGGCCACACCTAAGCTGGCGGCAACGGCTAGTTCCCGAATTACCTGAATATCGATCATCAGCAATACGGCGAATCCCACCGCATCGGCGACTAGTGCCGTCAATCCAGCCAAAAACAAGCGGCGGAAAGTAAAGCGTGCCGCGACTAATTTATGCATACCGCGACCAACGTCTTGCATGATGCCGTTCATTTTTTGTGCACCATGACTCATACCGATAGCGAAGACTAAAAATGGCACCAAAATCGAATACGGATCGAGGACATAGCCAAGCATAGGCAACATTCCAAGCTGCCAGACCACAGCAATCAGTGACGCGGCAACCACCAGCAAAGTGGAACGTATGCACCTTGTGTACCAGTACACCATTAAGGTGGCGATGAATACCGCCAGCGCAAAGAATGCGAGTACCGTTTTGACGCCCTCAATCAAATCGCCAGTTAGCTTGGCAAAACCAGTAATATGGACCTTGACACCACGCGCCTCATACTTAGTGCGTAAGGCTTCGAGCTTTTCAGAAAAACTACGGTAATCCAGAGGTCGCCCTGCGCTATCCTGATTGAGCAGCGGCACATAGATCACGCTAGATTTTGCGTCCAGCGCTACGATCTGACCGATCTCGCCGGAGCGGGCAATATTTGTGGCGAGCAATTGCAGCGACTGGGCAGAACCATCATAAGCATCAGGGATGACTGGCCCCCCTTCCAGACCATCCTCAGTGACACCAACCCAACGTGTGGTTGGCGTCCATATCGACTTCATCTGAGTTCTGTTGACGCCTGGAAGTAAGAACACCTCGTCGCTGAACTGACGTAGAGTTTCAAGATAATTTTTGTCATAGATGGTCAAATTACCCAGCGCATTTACCTGGTTATTTGCGACCGCGATACGGACAGCATTGCCCAGCCCGGTAAGATCATTCTGGTGATCCAGTAAATGACGAATATACGGATGTTGAGCAGGAATAGTTTTCTCAAAACTGGCATTTAGCTCCAGTTTGCTGGCTTGCCAGCCGAGCAAAATCGTGATCAGCGCACATACTGCAACTACAATAAGACGGTGATTAAACAAAAGACGCTCGACCAGCGAACCAGACCGGGGATCAAAGTCAGACAACTGCCCCGACCCGATCGGAGAATGAGAGGAAGGCATCATGGCTTAACTCCGGCCACGGCTGACGCTAAGTCTAGGCCAATCGCGCCTTGCATTGTCAGCGAAAGTAATGAGCCATCTCGACGTACAAGTACTGCATTTAAAGGCGGTAAAAGCGGCGTTTTTAGTGGTGTTAAAACACCATCGTGCCCCTGTAGAATAACGCTGGCCTGATTGACCATGACTAAGGAACCATCCGCCCGCAATGCAGATCCTGTGATCGAAGCGGGCATTGATACGGGCACCTGCGACCATTGACTACCGGCATCAATACTGCGCCAGATATTGCCTCGCAAACCAGCGACAACAATCTCATTGTCGTTTGGTAGTTCTAGCGTAAAAAAACTACCTTTGTATGGCGTGGTGATACGTTCAAAATGCTGGCCACCATCGATTGAGCGTAATAACAAACCTTGCTCACCAGCGATGACAATTTGCTGGCCTCGCGCACGGGCTGCATAAAGGTGTAAGCCTTGCGGATTATCGGCAGCAGACATGCGTGAAATCCAGGTTTTTCCACCATCCTCAGTCGCAAAGATTAAGCCGTACGCGCCCACTGCGATTGCGCGACGTGCGCCAATGACTAATACATCTAAAAATGGCTTATCAGGACCATCCGCAACTAGCCGCAAGGCAATTTTCTCTGTAATTAGATCACCAGATTTTTGCGCCGTTTCAAGTACCATTTGTGCTGCAAGACGGCCGTCAAATTGGCGTGTCCAAGTAGAACCTGCATCATCACTGGTCAAGATAATACCGCCGTGCCCGACAGCAATCCCATGTGAGCCATTAAATCGCACAGAGGTCAATGTCACACTGACTGGAGCTGGCACCTGACGCCAAGTGGCGCCATCATCCTCAGATAACACGATCACGCCACGCTCACCGACCGCAACCAACCTTCCGCCAACTTGAGCACCGCTAAGCAGTACGACCTTTGCTGCCTGGCGGGACGTGAGTGCCGGACGATCGAGCGCGTCACCAATGGGCGTCGCTTGCGCAGATATCGTAATTATCATGAGACTTAGTGCGAATGACTTAGCCACGGCTGGCAGATAACGATTACAACAGTTCATCAGCGCACACTCTCGCTTGCCATCGCATCCGGTGTGAAGGTGCTGTCTGAATAGCGTGGCTTGACCGCGTAATGCACCGACTTACTGTTATAGAGATCGCCAACGTAGGAGTTGCCTGACAACAGATCATTGAAGCCGAAAGAACCAATCACGTTACCCGGCAAATCTGGCGCAACAAAACTAGCCGACCAAATTGTTTTCCACAATTGACCGTTTGAATCAAAGCGATCTGCCAGCACGCAAATCCAGGTGTCTTCGTCACAGTAATAGCGGCTCTTGGCAGCCGGATGGCGCTGACCTGCGCGTAGCGCCGAATCAATCACCCATACCCGATGCAATTCCCAACGCATGTAGCTTGGATTGACACCTGTCTTACTCAGCACTTCTGCATCGGCCTTCGGTTGCAGCATTTTGTTCACGTTATACGGAACAAACATTTCTTTCTTACCGGCGATTTTAAATTCGAAGCGATCCAACTTACCTGACCAAGTCTGTACCTCATCAAAACTCATTAAACCTGCGGTCACCGGGGATGGCGTGTCACAACACGGATTAGGTAACTTACGTACCCGGCGCTGCCCCGTCAGATACACCCAGGCTTGGGTTTTAGCAGGGTCGAGCTGATCGCGACCAGTAATAGCTTCACCAGCGCGGATAGGAGGACCTACGTTGACTAATCGGATCAGTTGAATCTCGGGCGATATCGCAAACGATTCTAAAGTAGCCTCGGGATAGTAGTAGGGAATCTGAAAATCAATAATGCCATCCGTGGTCATCACAGGACGGCCATCGGCAGTAATTTGGTACTGTGTTACCTGCGACTGAAACGAAGTACCACGCCAGCGCAGCATATGATTCCAAATCACTTCTGCACCGTTTTTAGGAATCGGGAAAGGAATACCACCGACGACATCAGCCGCAACATCGCCGACCAATTTGCCGCGTGTCGCGTTCTTCAATGTATTGTCATAGACCCATTGCGGCGCGGCAGCAGTGCGATGCGTTGGATAAACATCCACCCGGTAATCCGGATATTTTTTTAATAGCGCTTTAACGCCATCAGTCAGCTTATCGGCATATTGATCCGCGTTTTTAGCACTGATTGAGAAGATTGGTTTTTCATCCTTAAACGGATCGCCGCGACGTCCTCCCGCTTTATCGCCTGCAATAGCAGTCGTCATACCACCAGTCCAGGCCGGGATGCTGCCATCTTTATTGCCAGCTTTTTCAGCGCCGAATGGGGTTAATTCGGTCTTTAACTTAGTCGCTTCTTCTGCAGTTACACCAGCCATGACGGGCAGAGTTACTGCACTCATCATCATGCTAATAATGGCGGTGAGGATGTGATTATGATGATTGTTGCGATTGAATTTCTTCATGATGTTGTCTCTTTATTTAATAGTCAAAGCAAAGGTAGACCGACTTAGAAAGTCCGGCGCACGCTGAGGGAGATATAGTTGCGGTCGCCTAGCGGATTACCATCACTGAATTGACCGAGAGCGTAATCGTTGTAAGGTTTGCTATCACCGATATAACGCGTGTAATTCATCGCGAATTGCCACGTATTAAGGTAATTACCTTCCAGTCCAATGTTTGCGTTGCCGGTGCCTTTAGCACCCCAGGCAGTCACGCTGGATCGACCATCAAGAGAATAGCGAGCACCAACGGGTACGCTCAAATCCAAGCCCGGCAGCACCTGACGATAAGTAGGTGTGTAGATCAGCTGCAAAATGCTGGCATCACGAGTACGACCCTGATCAATCTCATTTTGAGGATCGGTTTTACTCAATACGCGATTCCAGGCAAGCTCAGCAACCAAACCGCTTTCTTGTGCCAAAAAGTTAGCGCCAAAACTACCCAACATAGACAAATTGAAGTGTGCAGTACGACCCGTAGGGTTAATCGGACGCGGCGCGTTAGCCGGTCCAAAGTACACCGCGTTATTGACGTTCAGTGCCATGTTGTCGCGTACGGATGCCTCAGCAGATACATTGAAATCGCCAATGGAGCGCGAAGCACTCATACCCGCAACTTTGATGTCGCTTCCAAACACATAAAACCACTGGCTATCCGTCGTCTTGGCGCCTGGGTTGAGGCGCGAATACAGCTGGCCAAATTTGTCGTTATATTTGGCGTAGAAAAAACTCAGATCAGTCTCATCAATCCGCCATTTCAGCTGTAAACCAAACTGCCCGTTATTACCTGGACGGACATTCGTACCCGACGATGCAACATAGCTACCGGCGACAGGGCCAGCAAACGCAGGAATATTCACGAACTCGGGACCAGTCGCATTCCAAGGAACATTCGCGGTAGAGAAATAACTACCAGATGGCGGAACTCTGCTCTCTTTCCAGCGAAATTGAACATATCCGCCCAAGCTAATATTGGGCTGAATTTGCCATTGAGCAGACAACTGAGGAACGGGCATTGCAATTTCTTTAAATTGCGCATTTGGAGAGGACAATAATTTATTGATGTCTACCGGACCTTGAGCAGCGGCCACGCCGTTATCGCCAAAGAACAGGCTTTCGCCATATAAAATGGTGTGCTGGCCAAGGCGCGCTGTGAGCTTGCCCGCATTGCCTAAGTCAGTACTACCGAATACAAAAGCATCCAGCACTTCGGCCTTACTACCGGCAATTTTTCGTGTGTAATCTGGGAATTCGTTGTATGGCACCTGACCCACAGTGGGATCATTTAGGGCGTCTGTCTTGCGATTGTATGCCTGGTCGTACCATGCGGCAGCACTTACGCGTAATCCGTATTTGCGTTGGAAAACCAGGTCGAATTCAGAGAGCAAATCTACCCGCTCAGATACAAAACCCCGTTTGCGAAAGTTTTGATCACCGGCATTCAGGTTCAGCGCTTGCGGCGCACCAGACGGACTAAATGAATTGGTCAATATCGAATCAGCATCGTTAAGGCGATAGATAGTGCTGGCTTTAACGGTGTTGTCGAATCTTAACGTCAGGTCTGGATTGTCGACTTTGATTTCGCCCGCGTGGCTAGCAACTGCTGAGAGTGCTACACCCGCCAAAGCGCATTGATTTAGTACGAGCCTAAGCTTGCGCTTGCTTGATGATTTCTGCATTGCTGTCTCCGATTTTATATTTTAGGACTGACGCAAAATTGTCCCAGCAAGGCGTAGCGACGACGACAGTACTTTGGTACGGCTAGTCGCTGCAACGCAGCTAGAGCAGTTTTGCGTAAGTCCCTTGTTTTTATCCACCTCGTCCGACCTTACTTGTGAAGGTTTTTGTATGACTGTGTGGTGGATGAAGAGTACGAAGTCCGGAGGATTCGGTAAAACAGTTTCTATCGATTGGAGATATTGGGATTTTCAATACATGCATTTATGGCATCGAAATACCCTGAAGCGGGTAGTGCAATATCTGTATGTATTCACCCGCAAAATCAATTGGCTAGCTATGAGAGAGAACTTAATTATGAAGCAGTAGCTGTGAGAAACTAAGCAAGTCGGAAATTTGATTAAGTCATTTAAGGCAGAACCAAGACGACTAACGCAAAGATAAGATGTGGTTTTTTTTTGCTCAAATAGTTACTAGGGCATAGAGAGTAATAATCTCTAGCTGCTGATCAGCGTATACCGGGGGTGAATATTGGTAACACTACTTCAAGTCAAGACTTACGCAAAACTGCTACAGCTGCGTAGCAACCCCGTTCGACCTAAGTAAGAAGCTAAAGTACTGTTTTCGTCACTACGCCTTGCAGGGACGATTTTGCGTCGATCTTAAATGTAAATGAGAAGAGGTTTTAGCAATGAAATACTTAGCAGAAATTACGTTAAAAAACCAAGTCAGCATCTGGAAAAAATATACTCCCCTATTTTTATAATTAAACACATTAAAAATACCAATAAATATATGGAAAACTAATATTTACTCTAGTGGAGTATTTTCAATACGGTTGCAGAACTTAAAAAACAGCCTCTGATTTCTCACCAGTTTTATAGCTCTTTTTTTACTAAATATAAGATCGTTCTTTTAGTTTGCTAATATGTAAAAGCATGCCTAAAAATGCATCGTTCAAATCGTACTCTCACTATTTCTAAAAAATACCGCATGAAAACCACACTAAAAATTTTAGGTATTTTATTTTGCCTCATACCAATGGTCGGTTTTGGGATCTGCGGCCTATTCGGTGTGGGTATGACCTTTTCAACTGGCGCGGTTCTTGGTGATCGTTTTGTTGTTTTTATTCTTGGTGTACTTGGTATTGCTATTTGCGTTGGCTGCGGTGCGATAATTCGCAATCTATGGAATAGTGTAAAAAAAGCTGCAACAGATAGCACTCCCTCTGCGGAATGAAATTCATCGTACTTTCCAGCGAGACTGCTCATCTCGTGCATTTGTTTTTTGAATGGATCGCGATTGCGATAGGTATGCAGTTGTATCGTCAACAGCGACGGCAACACAGGCTGGGTAGCATGCTACAGCCGGGGTCATATGCGGTGATGATCGCTTGTATTCTTGGTGCTGCAATCGGGAATAAGCTAGTGTTCTGGCTGGAGTTCCCGCATTTGTGGTCGCAATCTGCGTTGGACATGAACGTCTGGATGTCAGGACAATCGATCGTTGGCGGTCTACTCGGCGGTTTGATCGGAATCGAAATCGCAAAAAAACTTCAAGGACTGCGGCAATCTACTGGAGATCAATTTGTTTTACCGCTGGTGGTTGGTACGATTGTGGGGCGCTTAGGTTGTTTTCTGGCGGGACTCAATGACGGCACCTATGGTAATCCGACAGGACTGCCTTGGGGAATTGATTTTGGCGATGGCATCAGTCGTCATCCAACACAGCTTTACGATATTCTGTTTGCTGCAATCGCTGGCGGCGTCTTACTATTCAATCGAAAAAGATGGACGCATAAGCCAGGATTGCTGTTTAAATATTACCTCTCGGCATATCTGTTATGGCGCTTGATGATTGATGCAATCAAGCCTGTACCGTATGACTATGGATTTGGGCTGAGTGGTATCCAATGCGTCTGTCTGATCGCAATTTTTTTCTACCTTCCTATAGTTGTCAAACAATCGAAATCATTGGAGTCTTATGCGATTACTCAAGCATAAACATGCTCGTATCGGCGCACTGATCATTTGCGTGAGTCTGATCGGCGGCACAGGTTGTATTACGTCTGCCATCATCGAAAGCGCCAGACAAAAAGAAGCCATGCAAAAGTATGCCGATCAGCAGAAGAAGACCGTAGATGGATACAAAGTGAATGCGGCTAAAGGAGATCTTTTTGCGATCACCCGGCTTGGTCTTGAATATATCTCAGGTTCGCAAGCACTTCCTCAGGACATTCCAGCAGGGATTCAGCTGCTAGAGCAGGCAGTGGAAAAGCAATATCCCTTGGCAGAATATAGTTTGGGCTGGCTACTGCTCGCAGGACGAGATAGCTATCATTGGAAAGCACTGACAACGGATCAATTGCCCCGGCAAACTGAGCGAGGCATTCGTCTTTTGAAATTGTCTGCAAGCCGCGCTTGTGCGGTTTCCGAAACCAACGACGGTCGCAGCGGAAATACTCCGGCTTTTGACATTAGCAAAGTCTATCGGGAGGGACTCCTTGTTGCGAAAGATTTTGATCAGGCAAACCTGTGGCTGGCTCGTAGCATTATTCACTGCAGATACCCGAATATCTACGTAATTAAATCTACTTTCCCAACGTCGAAGTCTGCACCCTTGCAAGCGAAAATTGATCTGATGTCCTGGATATTGCTGATCCCGGAAGACAGCGCGAACGCAAAAAAAATGGCTATAGATTCACAACCAGTATTAGCTTCGGAAGACCTGGCAAAAGCGCAAACTCAGGCGGTCCATCTGCGCCAAATTGTGCTCGATTCAGAAAAACAATATCCAGCACCACCCCAACCTACCAACAAACCATGACACGCAAAACCCGACCTTATCTGTTTTACGATACGACTCAATCGGTTTGCACCACTTGCTTACGCACAGTAGAAGCAAAAATTATCTTTAAGGACGACAATGTCTTTATGGATAAATGGTGTCCTGTGCATGGCACTGAGCGAGTATTGATCTCCAACGATATTGAGTATTACAAACTCTGCCGTGAGGTCTATGTTAAACCACCCGAAATGCCCGTCAATTTCTCCACCAAGATGCATTACGGCTGTCCTTACGATTGCGGTCTATGTCCTGATCATATGCAACATTCCTGTCTGACTGTTCTGGAGATTACCGATAACTGCAACTTGAATTGCCCCGTCTGTTATGCAGAATCCGGGACCCATCGAACCACGCATAAATCCTTAGAAACTGTCATCAAAATGCTGGATGCGGTAGTCAAAAACGAAGGCGAACCCGATGTGGTGCAGTTCTCCGGTGGTGAGCCAACTTTACATCCAGATTTTTTCACGATACTTGATGAGGCAAAGAAACGTCCTATCAAACATGTAATGGTCAACACCAACGGCATCCGTATCGCACAAGATAAAGCATTTGTCGAGCGGCTCGCCAGCTATGCACCAGGGATAGAAATTTATTTACAGTTTGATTCGTTCAGGCCTGAAGCGTTAAAAGCCTTACGCGGAGCAGATCTCACCCGCATCCGGCGCGATGCCATTGATCATCTGAATGCGGCGAATATCTCAACAACTTTAGTCGTGACATTGAAGAAAGGTCTCAACGACGATGAGATTGGTGACATCATTCAATACGCGATCAAACAGCCTTGCATCCGTGGCGTGACACTTCAGCCCATTCAGGACGCCGGTCGGGTTGATAACTATGATGCTAAATGTAACAGGCTGACTGTATCCGAAATACGGCAAAAAATAGCTGAGCAATCTGGTCTCTTCTCCAAAGAAGATGTCTTACCAGTGCCGTGTAACCCTGACACACTGGCAATGGCATATGCTTTAAAGTTAGGCAACGAGGCAATCCCATTAACCCGTTATCTAGATACAGAAACGGTGTTAGCTGGAGAAAAAAGTACTATCGTGTTTGAGCGTGATGAAAACTTGAAGATGCACTTATTCAAATTATTCTCTACCAATCATTCACCTGAGTCCTCGGCGAATTGTCTATCCGAATTGATGTGCTGCCTTCCTAAGATAGACGCGCCTGTCGCACTCACTTACGAGAATGTTTTTCGTATCCTGATCGTCCAATTCATGGACGCACAATCGCTTGATATTCGCGCGCTCAAGAAATCTTGTGTTCATATGGTCCAATCAGATGGACGCATGATCCCCTTTGAATCATTTAATATTTTTTATCGCGATGACAAAGCAAAACTGCTAGAGCAAATCCGGGGAGAAATCGAGAGCTCGTTCACTGGTCGCCGGAGAGTGACGATACCTGTATTAGCCCATGTTCCAAGTAATTGATTGTTGTTTGGATTAGGTATTGGTAACGGATTTTTGCTTTATCTCCTTGCAGGTCAAACACCGTTGCGATCTAGTAAGCTAATTTTATCTTTGATCGTCTTGAATTTTTCGTGCTCAGGTAGTGGTGATTTTTTCTGACTAATCACTGGCCACTTGCCGCTACTGGCGAGCTCTGCATTGATGCTTAAAAAATGTTGTTGTCCCGATGGCAGATCGGTATCGGCAAAGATTGCTTCAACAGGACATTCTGACACGCACACGGCGCAGTCTATGCATCCGTTGGGATCGATAGCTAAAAAATTGGGCCCCTCGATAAAGCAATCGACAGGACACACTTGTACGCAATCAGTGTATTTACAAAGGATGCAAGATTCGGTAACGACGAATGTCATAGTAAGTTCCCCTTGATCTTCATTTCTCGACAAAGGCGCGTTCGATGACATAGCTACCTTGATGTTGCATCGACCCCTCGTCAAAACCACGACGATGCAATATCGCCACCAAGTCGACTAGGACTTCTGGATTGCCACAGACCATGACTCGGTCATGCTCGGCGTTTAAAGCTGGTAAGCCCAGTTCACGCTCTATCACGCCAGCCTCTAGCAAATCCGTAATGCGACCTTGCTGAGTAAATGGTTCACGCGTCACGCTAGGAAAGTAACGAAATTGATCGGTAACCAGATCACCAAGATATTCATGGCGAGGTAACTCTTGTTTGAGGTAATTGCTATAACCAAGTTCGCTGATATAGCGTACGCCATGCACCAATACAATATGTTCAAAGGCCTCGTAGTAATCAGGGTCTTGTACGATACTCATGAAAGGTGCCAATCCTGTTCCGGTACATAACAAATAAAGATTTCTACCAGGTCGTAAATTATCTTTGATCAGTGTGCCAGTCGGCTTTCTACCGACCAGCAAAGTACTGCCTACGCTTAGATGTTGTAGTTGAGAGGTCAAAGGACCATCAGGTACTTTGATGCTATAAAACTCCAGATGCTCTTCATAATGCGGACTTGCAATACTGTATGCACGCAATAGCGGTCGCCCTTCGATTTCCAGACCGATCATCAAAAACTGTCCGGACTGAAAGCGTAAGGCAGCGTTACGCGTGGTGGTAAAACTAAATAATGTGTCGTTCCAGTGATGCACATTGAGCACGGTTTCTCGAAGTAATGCTGGGCTATTAGTTGAACTCATTGTTTGCTTTCATTCTTAAGATATGGCGGTAACGATAATGATCATGTTTATACTCATGTCTTTTAAATTAGCGTCGCATCATGCTCATCCGCTGATCAATCAGACCGGTACAGGAATACGTTCTACTCTTGCCGCTACACGTTTATGCCAAGGTGTTCCGGCAATTGGATCGCGCTCCATCACGCCGGTTAATTCATTGAGCGATACGCCTTTGCGTTCGACCACGCCATCGGCGCGGCGATAATCTAAACCTAGTCCGTTAGGTAGAGAAACATGGCCGGATTGCAGTCCCTCTGATAATTCGATCTCTGCATCGGCGCTGCCGCGACGTGTCGTTACCCGCACCCAATCACCCGGCTGACAACCTAAGTCAGCAGCATCTTGAGGACTAATCCGCAAAGTTCCAAAGCTGCCTTTCTTATGCCAGCTGCTATCTCTGAATGTGGTGTTGGAGGTCTCGGTACGACGTTCGCCAGCGGAGAGTATGAAAGGATATTGCATGTCAACAGCAGGACCACCTTTGCTAAGCTTTTCGATTTCAGGTAATAGCTCAGGTATCCATAAATTGATACGATGATCCGGTAGTCGTACCGCTTGCCAGCTATGTTTATATTCTGCGTTGGCGTAGATCACGCCCGATGGACTATTGACGATCGCTTTGAATAATCGGTTAGCCGCCAACACTGGATGTCCGCTGAAACCTGCGTCAGCGGCGGCCTGCGGCTGCTGACGGATATACATCTGACAGATCCCCCATAAAGCTGCGGCAGGTGCCGTTGCCTTTGTCATTTGTTCACCCAAGGTGCGATAAAGCACGACAGGCGCATTCCGGGCTACCCGCTTATCGCGCATAGATTTCCATGCAAAAGCAAGAGCGTAAGGCAGCAAACCTAACTTAGCAGCCTTGCGTAACAAGCCGTATTGTGCAGGTCCGACCGCTCCCAGTGCCTCGACCAGACGAGCATGGATTTCTGCTTCTGACAGAGTACCCTCACGCGGCGCAAACAAGGGATGGCGTAAGTGAAAGGCATTTTTTGGCACTTCTAAATTAAAGAAAGTCGCCTCCGCTTTTTCAAAAATACTAGACGCTGGAAGTACGTAGTCTGCCTGCAACGCAGTTTCTGTCATCGCCACATCTAGTACGACACTCAACTCTAAAGCGCGTAAAGCTTCGCGCATTTTTTGACTATCTGCTAAGGAATGAACCGGGTTGGCGCTTTCGATCAGCATCGCCCGGAAGCGTTTTGGATGATCCGTAAGAATTTCTTCAGGGATCACATTACAAGGGATTAAACCCATGATCACTTTGAATCCGGTTACAGGGCTGGTGCGACCAACTCTGGGCTTGGCAGGTATAGCTTGTGGCGTTGTTTTTGGATTTTTTGTTTTTTTGCTTTGATCCCGACCAGACATAGATAAGCCCAGTAAAGGGACGAAAGCGTTATTGGCACCTTGGCGCCCGTAATTACCCGTTAATAACCACACTAGACGATTTAGATAGCTGTTCAGCGTGGAATGCATATTCATCTGTACGCCAAGATCTTCTAACATCGAGACACTTTTTGCATGGACGATGCGGCGGGTCGCGCCGCGTATCAAATCCTCATCAACACCACAAATTTGAGCATATTTAGGTATAGAAATTTTACGTAATTCGGCGGCGATCTTGTCATAGCCAGTGGTATGTTCTGCATGCCACTCCATCGGAGCCAAATTATCTTGCACGATGATTGCTGCCATCGCCATCAAGCACCAGGCGTCTGTACCTGGTTTGACTGCGAGGTGATAATCCGCCATTTCTGAGGTTTCGGTTTTACGGGGATCAATCACAATAATGCTGCGGTTTGGATCTTTCTGCATATCTCGCAAAATCACACGCGCTCTTGCAAAGCCGTGCGACTGCCAAGGATTTTTCCCCAGAAAAACTGCCACTTCAGCATGCTCAAAATCACAATGCACGCCAGACCCCATCATCTTGCCCTGCACCCAACCCTCGCCAGTTTTTTCTTGTGCTAAGGCGTTAGAACGATATTCAATACCCAATGCCTTAATCGTGCTATCTGCATAAATGCCGCCCAGATGATTGCCCTGACCACCGCCTCCGTAATACAAAATACTTTCACCACCATGCTTGCGTTTAATCTCGGTAAATTTTTCTGCGATCTCACGGATCGCAGTGTCCCAGTCAATCGCCTCGTAACTACCGTCGGCACTTCTGCGCATAGGCGAAGATATGCGGTCGGCGCCATTCTGGTAATAATCCATACGCTGCGCCTTTTCGCATAAATAGCCTTGCGAGACTGGATGCATCTTATCGGCACGAATACGAATAATCCTTGGCCCCTCGGTTTGGACTTCAAGACCGCAATTGAGCGCACAAATAATGCACGCTGTTTTTTTCCACTCCACAGGTTCTGAATTAGTCATTTGTCGCCTCGAACGTTATAAAGGATTATTAGATAGTGATCGTTATCCTATATAATGTTAATCCTAGCGTCAATAGAAACGTCAACCTAAATTTCAAATTTATATGCGCTATTCGAAGGAACACAAAGAAGGAGTCCGAAGTCAACTGCTCTCGGAAAGTGGAAGCTATGCAAAAAAACATGGTTTCGCAGCAACAGGTGTTGATGCACTGGCGAATGCCGCGGGGCTGACAACAGGTTCGCTCTACAAACACTTTAGCAACAAGAACGATCTTTTTACTGCCGTAATCACAGCAGAAATAAGTCGCACTGTGCAGGTGTTTGAAAACATGAATCCAGATGATATGGGAACCATCCTTAAAGCACTGGCGAGCTACCTCAGCATGCAGCACGTACACTCACCGGATACTGGATGTCTGCTGCCCTCACTCACAGCAGAAGTAGCACGCGCTAATGACGATGCGCATCTGGCGTTTGAAGCTGGCATGCTCCGGTTCAAAGATGTATTAAAAGAAATGACTGGATCAGACACCGTAGCATGGACGGTGATCGCGCAAAACGTCGGTGCGGTCATGATTGCCAGAGCCATGCAACACGAATCAGCAAAAGAAGAAATCATTAATGCGGTGCGAACCACTGGTGCTCAACTTTTAGTCGAAGCGTTTGAAAAGAAATAACTTGTAAAACTTAAGAAAAAAAACGCAGCCTTTTAAGGGCTGCGTTTTTACTTTTGTATTGAGAAAGTCTGAAATTAAAACGGTTATACGCAACCAATTATGTAAACAAGAAAATTCCAGCTTTAGAAACTAGGCTTATTCTTTGAACTTTTCTTCATTTATGTAAATAACCTCTTAAAAAATAACAAGTTGTTTACACTTTCTGAATTTAACGATGCCAGTTTCCTGACTTAAATATTTAACTTGCCTAATGTATGGTGGTATTTTCCGCTGATGTGCTCTCTTCAGATATTCATTACATTACATATATTGGAAGTCTCTCGGTAATTGAGCCGCAAACGGCCCGTCCCACGTCTTTTTCGAGTAACACCTAGAGCGGAATGCGGCACGAGATTTTTACATTTGAGGTTTTCCAACGCGTTGGAAAACTTCGGTAATAACCGATGCCGAGGTTTTTTAACTTATGTCCGTCGATACACTAATATTGACCAGAAAAGTAAACAGCGCAAACAAACTTTAAGAAGCAAGGCAACTTCGCTTGTTAAAAAAGCAGCAGAGATAATTTCCTGGCCTCGATTGAAAATAAAATGATCATATTTCCTTATCACGTTACTCTAGACTTCCCCTAATTAAGTAGAATTTCTATCTTCTCAAAGTTAATGATTACAAATAAGTCCTTAGCCTATGCCCAAAACTGCAGAAATAGCTTCACCACTGAACGGAGATAAACTCTACCAAGAACGAGCGCGCGCAGCACTCCCCTTGCTTGTTCGGCAAGCAAGGGCCGCTAAGCCAATTTATTATTCTGCATTGGCTGAAGAGTTAGGGATGCCAAATCCTAGAAATCTCAACTACGTGCTTGGTAGCATTGGCCAAGCTATGGATCGCATCTCTAAAAAGTGGAAAACTAAAGTTCCACCAATCCAGTGTCTTGTAGTGAATAAGGCAACCGTTCTTCCTGGAGAAGGAATTGGGTGGTTTCTGATCAAGAAAGCTGATTTTGGCAAGTTGCCGCTTCGCCGTCGCCGCGAGATCGTACAAGCTGAACTACAGCATATCTACGCTTATCCTCGCTGGGATGAGGTTCTTGAGGAACTTGAGCTTGATCCAGCAAAGACAGACTTCACAAAAGAAATTTCTATAGCTTCCGGTGACTTTGGTGGCGGTGAAGGCCCTGAGCACAAATTTCTAAAGGAATACGTCGCAAACAATCCGCATGCAATTGGCCTACCAAAATCAACTCCAGCAGGAACTACCGAATACAGATTGTCATCAGGTGACGTCTTGGATGTGTCATTTCAGTACAAGAAATCATGGGTCGGGGTAGAGGTGAAATCAAGAATATCAGATCATGCAGACATAACGCGTGGAATCTTCCAATGTGTAAAGTATCAAGCGGTGCTAGATGCAATGCTAATCTCAGAAGCAAAAGATCAAAATACCAATACCATCTTGGTCCTTGAGTCAGAGTTGCCAGAGCATCTACGCCCCCTTTGCAATCTTCTTGGAGTGGAAGTTATAGACGGCGTAAATCCGCATTGATATTAAAAAATGATGCGTTACCCGTCCTTTAAATCGCCGCGCTCTTGGAATTCGTTATGCCAAGCCTTTAACGAATTCTTTGTCGCGTAACCCAATTGACGAATTGTCGCTTTGCAGCGCCTACCAAGCTTAATATATAGCTTCACCGCCCGAAGACGTTCTTCATATGAGTACATGAACCACTCCCAAAAGTAGTCCAAGATTTTATCCGCACCCCCGCTGGGTCAGTTTTAAATGCAAATCAACACGCTGAGGTCATCGGGCAGATGAACAACGTGTTTTCTGCTCGCCCCTGGATTATGTGTTTGGCACTCTATATCTATCGGGCGATTTATTTGTCTTTACGATATTTTTCCAGTAAACAGGTCTGTTTAGATCTAGTCCGACAATCAGTTATGAATGAACGTCTGAAAAAACTTTCAGTTTGCATCCGAATTTGGACGCATGGCAGATGCTAAAGATCGTGCGTGGTTCTTCGCACATGTCCTGATTAGTAAAATCAATAAGATTGATGCCGCCTTTTTGGCATGGTCTGGCGTTATTCAAATTCGCCGACACAAGATTTATCTGTGTCGCTGGGACAGCATCTCTGGCTACTTCCTGATCGCGCCACTTGTTGTCCTACTCATTATCCCTTGTTTAGTTTGTCTCTGTGACTGCGTCTCTCCGACAACTAAGTCTTTTCAGGTAACTGGCTATCTTGCATTAATTTGCTTCATGTTTAATTTTTACAAGAGTATGAGTTTCAACGTATATCGGGTGGCATCCAAATACTATGTAACAAATAGCTGGTTTGGCGAGCCATCCCTGAGGTAATCTCTCGTATGTATTCTTTCAATTCAGAAATACAGGTGGCCTTACAGTTCCAGTTTATACAGACCAATTGGTTTATTCTTGCTAATCCAACCGCAGAACGGCCATCAACAATGGCCTGATCGAGCCGGGACATATAAGCAGTCTTGTCGTCCTGATATTCTACTTCACGAGAATAGCGATGGGACGCAACTATATTGGCTTCTGCTAATGTCACAGTGCGTAAAGTCAACGTACCTAACATGGTCGCGAGGCTGCCGCTAGATGAAGTCTC
Source organism: Undibacterium sp. 5I1 (assembly GCF_034314085.1). Taxonomy (NCBI): domain Bacteria; kingdom Pseudomonadati; phylum Pseudomonadota; class Betaproteobacteria; order Burkholderiales; family Oxalobacteraceae; genus Undibacterium; species Undibacterium sp. 5I1. Next base: position 4,074,161 of record NZ_JAVIWI010000001.1, on the reverse strand, counting down.
AACCGTTCTTCGGCTTGGTCATTGAAGCCTGTCAGTGAATTGGTTTTGATCAGATTTTTTAGAAACGGCTTGAAAAGATAAGGTTTGTCATCAATTGCTAGCCAGCTTATCCACGGCCGTTCAGATTGTCTCAACCAGCCTTCAATCTCTGCATGTCGTTGATACCCAATCGAATCCATAATTTCTGTCACCTCCCTCCAGTCTGGAGTCGTACCTATGATCCGGCCAGCAATATCTTCAGAGAAGAATGCTTTGAGTTCAGTGACTGAACGTTTGTCTCTCCAGGTGCTGGAAATAACAATCTGCACCTCAGGAAAATCTCTTAAGACATTTTCTAGTCGCGGCAAATAGCAAAATAACTGCACCTCTAGGTAGCAGGGTTCCGGATGTAAAACACCGTCAAAATCTAAAAACAAGATCATTATTGTTTTAGCATACCCTAAAAATTGCATAAGAAAACGCCCAATAAATGTATGTCAAGGCTCCTCAGTTTGGGGTTTTTATTCGGCAGCCGCACGGCATGTCAAATAATCTATGACGAAGAATTCAAAGCTATGGGCTATTGCACAAAATGCTCATCCATAGTTTTTATGATTGATCATTCGTTTTTTCGTAAGCGTTTTGCGCGATTTTTATTATTATCGTTCCAGAATTCGCAGAAGTTGAGGAATTTGAAAATAATTAGTCGGTGGTACTACAAGTTTCTTAAATAAGCTCATACATATAGCCGGCAGGAACTGATATAACCCATTAAAGTTAACTTAAAAAAACATACCTTAACGCATGTTTGGCTTAAAGCAATAGAGCCACAGCGATTCTAGAGGCGCTTTAGTGATCAGCCTAGCACTAGTGTTGTCCCATGTTTGGGATTGACATTTTTTTGAGTTGTTTTCGGTTGAGATCGCATCAGATGCTGAACGTTGGCGCAATGAGATAGCGCTTCACGAATTCGTTCCAACGTCGTGTAAGGAGCCCCGGTTCCTCCATAAGCAGTTCGAAAGACATTCCAGTCCACCAAAATAGCTTGACTCATCAACTTTGCGTTAGCGTTCGTTTTACACATGATAGCAAGAACGCAGTCAGACAATACTACTGTCTCCCCCTCTGGCAAAAACGCAATCTTCTCCTGAGTAACTAACCCCACACGCGGCACGAGCACAGCAGGTCCATTCACTAAGTGCTTATAATCTACTGTACGACCGCCAAGTATATGTACTCGATTTTTTGATAAATTCGATGTATGAACTAAGGGATAGCTGTTTACGGACGTCAATTCATTCACCAAATGCATCTGCAACTTACCTCTGATGATCTCCAGTTCAAGGCACGCAGCTGGCGTGATTTCAGGTGGCGCCACTCGTCCAATATGGTGATAATGAAGAATCGCGACCGTGGTCGACGCCGCGATACCTTTGAATGTGGAGCGTGAGTTCGTTAGAATTTTCTGCACAGCAAAGTGAGTCTTAATTAGGTTCCACGCGCCTCTGTCTCGTTGGCTGATAAAGCAGCTATCTGGCAAGATTGCCACCATATATCCCCTTGGAGCCAGAAACTGCAGCGCACGAAGTAGAAAAGACATCGTGCTACCGGCGGTCACTTGTGAACCGAAAAATTCAGATTCTATTTTCGCTCTACCTTTTTCACTAAATGGGGGATTAATGAGAATACAATCAACTTTCTTTTGGAACGAAAATAGTTTGGAACGCTGCTGAGAGGATTCAGAAAGAAAATCAACAGCGCTTACACTCCATTCTCCATATGTCCGGCGCAATCTCCTAGTAAGATTGACGTCAATGTCATTGGCGATGAACTGAGATTTTGGCCAGCGCTTGAAGGCTTCGGACAATAATGCCCCATCTCCGCAGGCAAAATCTGCTACAGAGTTCGGGGAAAATTGCGTCGGCAACCCCATAATCATTTGCCGAGCTATTTCCGATGGTGTGTAGTGAGCGTCCAGCATGCTAGATTATTGTCACTTCTCCCGATGATCGGGTCAATATTTCTTGGTTTGTTAATTTCAATATTGCCGATACATGGTACACATGTAATCTCTCAGTTCCATCGGTTCTGCCATGTTTACGAATTGGATGATCGTATACTAGTTCTGTTGCACAGAAATTAGCCAGATGAAACATTACGGATCCCAAAGCATGAGGCTTGGTTCCAACCATTGCGATTTTCATGGCTCTGTCAGGAAATTCTTCATGCAAATCGGCTAAAGTATAGAAGCAACTAAAGGGACAATGGGCAGGTGCATATAGCACCCTCTGCCATATTGAATTTTCTGAGAGCGTAGTGCGATTGCCAAGAAATGTATCAAACAGGTACCAAGGCTTAAATCCAGGAACACCAATGATTGGAATAATGTCTTCGTAGTTTGGCTCAATATTCTCAATAATGTGCTTAAGCCTAGTCCCTTCAAAACCAAGTAAGCATGCAAAGAGTGGGTTCATATGACTCTTTGCAGAGAGTACAGCAAAGCCTGGCAAGGGCGCTATCTGTTGGCGCGCACTCAATATTGACCAGATAAACGCAGTTATACGCACTGAATATTGACCAGGTAAATTAACCTATCCTTGCAGTTTTGACTGCGAGGGAATTCAAGGTGATTACCATGGGAATGTACTCTAAGGTCAGGCGGCTATTCTACCGAGAACGGCTATCCATTAGCGAAATTCAGCGACGAACCAGCCTGTCGCGCAATACCATCAAGAAGTGGCTTAAAGAAGCCGAAGGGACTGAGCCGAAGTATGCCCGGCCTCCGACTGTCAGTAAAATAGCTCCCTTTGCATCCCTCATTCAGTTAGCACTACAAACCGACAGCCATCGACCTAAAAAAGAACGTCGTACTGCGCTTATGCTATTTAAGGAACTCCAGCAAGCAGGGTTCACCGGTAGCTACTCGGGTGTCAACCGTTACATTTACGCCTGGCGTGACCAAGCTGCCAAAGTCACTGGTAAATCTGCCTTCGTTCCACTGAAGTTTCAACTCGGCGAAGCATTCCAGTTTGACTGGAGTGAGGAGCTGCTTGTCATTGGTGGCATTCATCGCAAAATCCTTGTAGCACACACTAAGCTGTGCGCCAGCCGTGCCTTTTGGCTGGTGGCTTATCCGACGCAAAGCCACGAAATGCTCTTCGATGCCCATACTCGCGCCTTTACTGCCATGGGTGGTATTGCACGGCGCGGTATCTATGACAACATGAAGACCGCTGTCGATAAAGTCATGAAAGGCAAAGGTCGTATCGTCAATGCACGCTTCTTTGCAATGACAGCCCATTACTTGTTTGACCCCGACTTCTGCAATGTGGCGTCTGGCTGGGAGAAAGGTATTGTTGAGAAGAACGTCCAGGATAGTCGCCGTCGTATCTGGAACGACGCCAGACAGGAACGCTTCGGCAGCTTTGCGGAACTCAATGCATGGCTGGCGGTACGCTGCAAGTTACTCTGGAGTGAATGCCGCCATCCGGATTACCCTGAGTTGACCGTCGCCGACGTGCTGGAACATGAGCAAGCCCAACTCATGCCGATGCCAACACCCTTTGATGGCTATGTCGAACTCGTAGCACGGGTTTCTTCTACTTGCTTAGTTCATGTCCACCGTAATCGTTATTCAGTACCGTGCTATTTGGCCAATCACATGGTCAGTGTTCATCTGTATTCAGAACAGATTGCCGTCTACGCTGAGAATGAGAGGGTTGCATGTCATCTACGACTATTTGGACGTGATCAGACCAGCTATGACTGGCAGCATTACATCCTTCTGGCAGAAAGAAAGCCCGGTGTCTTACGAAACGGTGCACCCTTTGCATTGATGCCGGCGCCTTTAATCAAATTGCAAACCACCTTGCTACGCCGTGCCGGTGGTGATCGCGTCATGGCTCAAGTGTTAGCGGCTATCCCGCACCATGGCCTTGATACCGTCATTGTGGCAGTAGAACTAGTGCTGGAGTCCGGTGCAACCAGTGTTGAACACATCACTAACGTATTGGTGCGATTAAGTCAGGGCGATCGTCCTGACCCCGTCGCCACAAGCTTGCAATTAATCGAAGAGCCGGTAGCCGATGCAAGTCGCTACGACAGCTTACATCAGGAGAATCAGCATGTTTAACATCATCAGTGAACTTAAATCACTCAAGTTATATGGAATGGCAACTGCCTATACCGATTTAACAGCACAGAGTACCGCGTCCGTGAGTACATCGGAATGGCTCATTCAACACTTGTTAGAAGCGGAATCGACGGATCGAGCGATGCGTTCGATCCGTTATCAGTTGCACGTTGCCAAATTTCCGATTCATCGCCACCTAGCTGATTTCGATTTTAGCCAATCCAAAGTAGACCAAAAGCTGATCGAACAGTTGGCCACGTTAGCCTTCACAGAGGCTGCGCACAACGTGGTGCTGATTGGTGGCACTGGCACAGGTAAAAGCCATCTGGCAACAGCACTGGCGGTCTCCGGTATTACGCAACATGGAAAGCGAGTGCGCTTCTTCTCAACGATTGAACTGGTGAATGCCTTGGAATTAGAAAAGGCAGCAGGCAAACAAGGACGCATGGCCCTAAGCCTTATGCAGATGGATTTGGTGATCTTAGATGAGTTAGGTTACCTGCCATTCTCACAGGTGGGTGGTGCGTTACTGTTCCATTTACTGTCTAAACTCTACGAACGAACCAGCGTCGTCATCACGACCAACCTGACATTCTCTGAGTGGAGCAACGTCTTTGGCGATGCAAAACTGACGACTGCGTTACTGGACCGACTGACACACCATTGCCATATTATTGAAACAGGTAATGATTCCTATCGTTTCAAACATAGCAGTGCCACAGCAAAAATGCGGATTAAATCAAGAGAAAGAAGCCGGGAATTAAACAAGCCTGAGACTGAGATATCAGCAGAACCTGGTGAAGTCACTGGGCAGGAGTTTTAGTGCTTAAGTGGCTAAATTGAGTTCAACAAATGGAGAAAACAATGCACACATAATTGATCGACAAACCTGAAACAAACTTGTATGCTCAGCAACTAAGCGCCTGGTCAATATTCAATGCGCGCAGCTGGTCAATATTGAGTGCGCGCCAACACCCATGTCCACCAATTTGACACTATATTTCGCCACCAACAATGCTCCTTGTTTACGTTTTATACGACTAGGTTATATAAAAACTATAACCGTTGTCAATAAGAAATGTGTAAACAAGAAAAACGCCCTACAAATCAAAGACTTGCAGGGCGTAGTTTACAGAATCAAAGAGACTAGGTCTCAAAACGGAATATCATCATCCATATCAGAAAAATTCGGTGCCGGGCGCGATGCTGGTGCCTGACGTGGTGCAGATGATGGCGCTGGTGCGCTTTGGCGTGGTGCTGATGGGGCGCCGCCGTACTCATCCATCGGTGCACCGCCGCCCATACCTGGACGTCCGCCCAACATTTGCATGGTGTCTGCTTTAATGTCGGTTGCGTATTTCTCTACGCCGTCTTTGTCGGTATATTTACGTGTACGCAGGCTGCCTTCTACATAGACTTGCGAGCCTTTTTTCAGATACTGACCAGCGATTTCTGCCAGTTTGCCGAAAAAAGTAATGCGATGCCATTCGGTCTGTTCTTTTTTCTCGCCGGTGGCTTTATCTTTCCAGTTTTCTGTAGTGGCAACGGTGATGCTGGTCATGGCGTCGCCGCTAGGCATGTAACGCGTTTCTGGGTCGCGTCCGAGATTGCCGATAATCTGGACTTTATTGAGGGATGCCATGTATTTCTCCTGTTGTTCGCTAATTAAGTTCACTAAGTAATAGTGATTATTTTGATGAATTTGACAATAACTCTGGCTAAAACCACATTCAGCCCATTCAGCCATCTCGCTGTTTAGCTGATTGAGCATTTGCCGCCGATTATAAGCCAGACAAGCTTAGTAAAGCGTTTCAGAATGCTCTTATCCATTCGTGACGTTGCCATAAAGATATGTCAAACACGGGACAAAAACAAAGTCCGCAGCTTGCACACGTCAAATTTCAAAAACCCGTTATAGTATCAGGTTGCTTGTTCCCGAATCAAAAAACCGGGGCGCCAAACCATCCTTACGGAAAGCAGTTGATATGACACAAAATACGGTCAAAGTTCGTGCAAAATCGGCCAAAGCAGCCAAGCCTGCTGAAATCGACTTCGATAAAACTGGCATCCCCGCACCTAAGCGTGACGAAATCCGCATTCGCGGTGCGCGTACACATAATTTAAAAAACATCAGTTTAGATTTGCCACGCAATAAGCTGGTGGTCATTACTGGTTTATCCGGCTCAGGCAAATCGTCTTTGGCGTTTGATACTTTGTATGCAGAAGGCCAGCGACGTTATGTCGAATCACTATCTGCTTATGCACGACAGTTTTTGCAATTGATGGAAAAACCGGATGTCGATCTGATTGAAGGCTTGTCCCCTGCCATTTCGATAGAGCAAAAAGCGACCTCGCACAATCCGCGTTCTACCGTCGGTACGGTAACTGAGATCCACGATTATCTGCGCCTTTTGTATGCCCGCGTCGGTACGCCGTATTGCCCGGATCATCCAGAAAATCCATTGGCAGCGCAGTCTGTATCGCAAATGGTGGATACCGTGCTGGCAATGCCGGAAGATACCAAGCTCATGATTTTGGCGCCCGTGGTGTCCAACCGCAAAGGTGAGCATGTTGATTTGTTTGAGCAGATGCAAGCGCAGGGCTTTGTGCGCTTCCGCGTACAAACTGGCACACACCCGGCCAAGATTGTCGAAGTGGATGATCTGCCTAAATTAAAAAAGACAGAGAAGCATACGATCGACGTGGTGATTGATCGTGTCAAAGTCAAGGCTGAGATCAAACAACGTCTGGCAGAATCATTCGAGACCTCACTGCGCATCGCCAATGGTCGCGCCTTGATTGTGAATATGGACAACGGCCATGAGCAATTATTTTCGAATAAATTTGCCTGCCCGACTTGCGGTTATTCGCTACAAGAATTAGAACCGCGCCTGTTCTCCTTCAATAATCCTATGGGTGCTTGCCCAGAGTGTGATGGCCTCGGCCACATCGAATTTTTTGATCCGAAACGGATTGTTGCCTTCCCAAATTTGTCGCTGGCCAGCGGTGCGGTCAAGGGCTGGGACAGACGCAATCAATTCTATTTCCAGATGTTGTCCAACCTCGCGGCGTTCTATGATTTTGATATTGATACGCCGTTTGAACAATTGCCAGAGTCTGCTCAGCAAGTGATTTTGTACGGATCAGGCAAACAGAATATTCCCTTCACTTACATCAATGAGCGCGGTCGCACCGTCATCAAAGAACATACCTTTGAAGGCGTGATCGTCAATCTGCAACGCCGTTACCGCGAGACAGACTCGATGGCGGTAAAAGAAGAACTCGCCAAGTTCATCAACGAAAAGCAATGCCCAAGCTGCGACGGCGCACGTTTGCGGGTTGAGGCTCGTTACGTCAAAGTCGGTAACGGAGCGCAAGAAAAAGCGATTTACGAAGTCAGCGCCCTGCCTTTGCGCCAAACCCTGAGCTTCTTTGAATCATTAACTTTAGTCGGTGCAAAACGAGAAATCGCAGATCGCATCATTAAAGAAATCAGCTCGCGTCTAACCTTTCTCAACAACGTCGGTCTGGACTATTTATCGCTGGACCGCAGCGCCGATACGCTTTCTGGCGGCGAGGCACAGCGTATCCGTCTGGCGTCACAAATCGGCTCTGGTCTGACTGGCGTGATGTATGTCCTGGATGAACCCTCGATCGGATTACATCAGCGCGACAATGATCGTCTGATCGATACGCTAAAACATTTGCGTGATATCGGTAACTCTGTGCTGGTGGTCGAGCATGATGAGGATGCGATCCGCTGCGCCGACTTTGTCGTCGATATGGGTATCGGTGCAGGTGTGCATGGCGGTGAAGTCATTGCCCAAGGTACGCTAGAAGACATCATGAAAAGCGAACGCTCGCTGACCGCGCAATACCTGAGCGGTGCCATGGCAATCGCCGTCCCCAAAAAGCGCACGACCTTTAATCCGGAAAAACAATTCGTGATCTCTGGCGCACGCGGCAACAACTTAAAAAACGTGACGCTCAAGTTGCCAGTTGGCTTGCTCACCTGCGTGACCGGCGTATCCGGCTCTGGCAAATCTACACTGGTCAATGACACCTTATACCCGGCCGCTGCGCGCCACTTATATGGATCGCAAACCGAGCCTGCCGCGTTTGACAGCATCAGCGGGCTAGAACATTTTGATAAAGTCATCTCGGTCGATCAAGCACCGATCGGGCGCACACCGCGCTCTAATCCAGCTACCTATACTGGTTTATTCACCCCGATACGCGATCTGTTTTCTACCGTGCCAGTGGCTAAAGAACGAGGCTACAGTGCGGGGCGTTTCTCGTTCAACGTCAAAGGCGGTCGCTGCGAATCCTGTCAGGGTGATGGCGTCATCAAAGTCGAAATGCATTTTTTACCCGACGTGTACGTACCCTGCGATGTGTGCCACGGCAAGCGCTATAACCGCGAGACATTAGAAGTCCAATACAAGGGCAAAAATATCAACGAGGTGCTGGGCTTGACGGTAGAAGATGCGTATGAATTCTTTAAACCAGTTCCCGTCATCGCACGTAAACTGCACACACTGCTAGATGTGGGTCTGGGCTACATCCGACTGGGTCAAAGCGCTACTACACTGTCTGGCGGCGAAGCACAACGGGTAAAATTGTCTCTGGAATTATCCAAACGTGACACTGGTCGTACTCTGTATATTTTGGATGAACCGACCACGGGTCTGCATTTCCACGATATCGATTTGCTGCTCAAAGTCATTCACCGTTTACGCGATCAAGGCAATACGGTTGTCATCATCGAACACAATTTAGACGTAATTAAAACCGCCGACTGGATCGTCGATCTGGGACCAGAAGGCGGCGCAGGCGGTGGTCTGATTATCGCCAGCGGTACGCCAGAGGATGTTGCAGCAAACCCTGAGAGTGTGACGGGTAAGTATTTACAGCCCTTGCTGAAGAAAAAAAAGTAAAACTACTTGTCCAATGATTCTGCGGCTTCTGGCATGATTTTAAGCCAGAAGCCGCAGAATCATTGGACGTTCTATTTTTATTTTGTCTAAAAATTTTAACCAGAATACTGCTGCGGCGTGCGTCATACGCACCGTAGCAAGCGACAAAAAACAGCAAGGTGTACTGGTGAGCATGGCGCACCATACGGTTATTAATTATAGACAAGCGAACTATGTGACCTGTTGATCTTCAAGATGACGTGTAAAAAATTCAAATCAATTCAATCTATCAACTCACAGCTAATGTACTATTTTTGCTGAAATTATTATGTCTATCCGCCTCATAGTCGGCCTCGGCAATCCTGGCCCTGAATACGAACAAACCCGCCACAATGCTGGCTTCTGGCTGGTTGATCAACTTGCAATAAATGGTTTGCAACGCGATAAAAATTTTAACGCGTTGGTAGCTAAAACACGGCTTGCTGGCGAAGAGGTCTGGCTGTTGCAGCCACAAACATTTATGAATCGTTCTGGCCAGTCGGTCGGTGCGATTTGTCGGTTTTATAAAATCACGCCAGATCAAGTATTGGTGGTGCATGATGAGCTGGATATTTTGCCGGGTATTGCTAAGCTTAAATTAGGTGGCTCGTCTGGTGGTCATAACGGGTTGAAAGACATCACCGCTGCTTTGGGGACACAAGATTACTGGCGGCTGCGTATTGGTATCGGACATCCGCGTAGTCTGAATTTGCAGCAAGGGGTCGCTGATTTTGTTTTACATCGCCCGCGCAAAGAAGAGCAGCCTTTGATCGACGAATCGATTGCCAAGAGTCTGGAGATCATTCCTATGCTGGTCGAAGGAAAATTTTCTGCCGCGACGATGCAGTTACATACCGTGAAATAAAGTACCTCCTATGACATCACCCATACAAATCCGCGCCGGAAAATTTGCTCTCGAACATATTCGTCAACATGGTTTGCAGGCGCGCGACATCGCGGTTATCCCTGCTGCTGCGGGTGGCCCTAAAGGGTTGATTTTGCAGGCGCTGGATCAATGGTTATTTGGAGAATGGTTGCCAAGCGCACCGCGCGAACGCACCTTGATCGGCGCCTCTATCGGTGCCTGGCGTATGGCAGCGGCGAGCCACGCTGATCCGGTGGCGGCGTTCCAGCGCCTCGGTGATTTGTATTGTGAGCAGCGTTATCCTGAAAAACCTTCAGCCCAATATGTGACGGATGTTTGCGTTGAATTGCTACAAAATTTTATCGGTGGTTACGAGCAAGAAATCGTACACCAACCGCTGCACCGTCTGCATCTGCTGGCAGTACGTGGCCGGGGCTTTTTAAGCGCACCACAATCGAGTGGCAAAGCTAAAGCAGGATTTGTGGCAGCGACGTTTTCGAACCTGGCATCGCGCTCTAAACTCGCTAATCACATGGACAGAATGGTGATTGGCGACATGCGTGATCCGCTGTTTTGGCTGAAGGCAAAATTTGATGCGTTCGATACCCATTTCTCATCATTAACGGCGGATAATTTAGCCTCCGCCTTATTAGCATCAGGTACCTTGCCGCTGATTATGGAACCTGTGCGCCATATTCCTCATGCGCCGACAGGTACGTATTGGGATGGTGGAATTATTGATTACCATCTGGCGCTGCCTTACTCGCGTTTAAGCGGTAACAAAGAAGGTGGCTTAGTGCTTTATCCGCATTTTACCGACCATATCGTGCCGGGCTGGCTGGATAAAAGTTTGCCCTGGCGACGTGCCAGCATAGGCAAAAACCGGCATTGGCTGGACAACGTGATTATGGTGTCGCCATCACCGGGCTTTTTACAAACTCTGCCACGCGGCAAGGTACTCGATAGGAAAGATTTTTTCTTTTACGGTACCAATCATGATCTACGTATTCATCATTGGAAAACCGCGATGGGAGAAGGTGCGCGGCTGCGGGATGCGTTCGCTGATTTTATTCAACGGCCTGATGTAAGCCAGGTATTGCCGCTGTAAACTGGCAGTATCGAGAGATTGTGCGGCGAAGAAAATAGTAATCTAAGAAGCTGACGGTAAAACGAGATCCGTTTTTACGTCATCCTGGCTAGCAGCTTCTATGTCGACTTTGCGGCCACGCTGGCTTAAAGCGTCTCTCAGTAAATACTCCACTTGCGCATTACTACTCCTCAGTTCTTGCGCAGCCATGCGCTCGATCTCTGCCCAGAGTACAGGATCGATACGCAACATGAAAGATTTTTTCCCGGGGCTGGCCATGATGTTTCTGATCTACCTGAGTGAGCGACTTAATTGGTGAACTTAACTGGCGAACTTACTTGGTTAGCTTAGCAACTAAGCTTATTTAGTAAGCTTATTTAATAAGCTTATTGGCATAATTTGCTAGCGCATTGTTCAATGCGGCACACAACACCTCAGGTTCGGCAGAACCTAACCTCAGGCTGGAGCCATCCGCTTTGGTAATACGTACCGCGCCTTTTCCGGCGGCGTTGTAGAGCATGCCTTCTTTGGTAAAGCGGATACCCCAGCCTTCTATCCAGCGCGATTCACATTGCTCTATCTGACGGATATCGGTCAGCGCTAACTTCCATGCGGGCCAGCCAAACAAGCCGAAATACCAGCGCAAATGGGTATTGTCTATTTTGACTGTCAATCGTCCCAGCAAACCCAGCACCATAAAATTGATCGCAGCAATCGTCAGCAGCGCGCGCAAACGGGCGACGGGATCAAGCCCTATGGTTTTCACTGCCATCATGATTAAGGTCACTAAAGGCAGCATGATCCAGAGGACTTTCATCCATTGGCTTTGTTGATATTTAATTTCGTTCACAACATTTTCCTCAACAATTTTGTTTTTGATTCTGACTAGCTGGCGAACTTATTTAGTTACTTCGCTTACTACTTTGTTTCACTACTTCGTTAAGCGACTTCATTTTGCTAGATTAAGGTACTGAAGGTTGATCGCTCACATCTGATGTTGCATTGTGCGAACTGGCTACGGCAGGCGTGACTGGCACAAACGGGCCTTGCAGACGGAACTTGGCAAACCGCTCGACTTTATCCTGACCAAACCAACGGCCTAAAAATGATAAACCGAGGAAGCATAAAATCAGTGCCAAAACGGAGGCGACTAAGACACCGAAGATCATTAAAAATGGATACATATCAACCCCTCAACAATATTCATCAGGAACAGAACTTCAAACCAGCAGACTCAATTGTAAAGCGTACCGGTATTAATAATCGGCTGCGTCTCTTTATCCGAGCAAAGCACGACCAGCAAATTACTCACCATTGCAGCTTTGCGCTCGTCATCGAGCTCGACGATCTTGCGTTCAGACAAACCCTTGAGCGCTTCTTCTACCATCGTCACCGCACCATGTACGATTTTTTTACGTGCACTGATAATTGCATCGGCTTGCTGTCTGCGCAGCATGACTTGCGCGATTTCTGGTGCATAGGCCAAATGCGTGAGCTTGGCATCTTCCACATCGATCCCCGCGACTTCAAACCGGGTATGTAACTCTTGTCGTAAGGCTTTAGTCACCTCATCTAAACCAGCACGCAAGGTGGTCTCGTGCTCCGCCAGATCATCGCCCTCGTCATACGCATATTGCGATGCGAGATGACGGATCGCGGTTTCGGCTTGCACGTTCACAAAGCGCTCGAAGTCATCGATATTGAATAAGGCCAGCGCCGTATCTTGTACGCGCCAGACAATCGCCGCACCAATCTCCACCGGATTGCCGCGCTTATCATTCACCTTCAAAGTTGGCGAATTTAAAGTGCGAGCCCGCAAACTGACTTTGCGTACCGAATACAAAGGATTGGCCCAACGCAAACCCGCGCTGCGATCGGTGCCGATGTACTTACCAAACAAAGACAACAAGGCCGCCTCATTCGGTTGCAGCATGTACAAGCCCGACAATAAAAACGCACCCAATATGCTGATCAGCAATTTACCAAAAATCGGCAATACCACTGGCTCCAACGCATTGAAACCAGACCAAGCCCAATAACCACCCGCCACAATCAAAAACAACCCAACGGCCACCATCAGATAACCATCTGGCGAGGAATGAATGCGTTCATGCATCAATGACTTGCCACCGACAACTTTACTTGCTGTGTTCATATTATCTCCGTTTGAATGACATCAAAGTGATATCACTTTAGTAGCACTGATTGGAGATGTCAAGAAGAGTTTGTATGAAAGGAAGGAAATCCACTGCCGGGCAAAAGCGATGCTATGGAGCTCGGTGAGCACGTATCGAACTCGACTCTACAGCACTGACCAAAAATATACTCTCATATGTATATTTTAAGTGTCCATATAATCATTGGACAATTCAACATATTCATTGTAAAAATGGGGGAGTATATGATATTTGATTAAGCTTGCAGGTAGGAAGAATGGTTCAGCATACTTTTCTTGAAGCAGAAAGTGCTGGGATGAAATTCAAGCACTTCCGGACATCCGTATTGAATTTAGTCCTGATTTAGCCGCAAGAACAGCACGAGGCGCGCATGCTATGACTGTGCCCGTGCATGTTCTGACAAATATTACAGCTTAGGAGTGGGTGCTTTTTTGTGCTCTTCCAAAATCTCAGCGTTCTTTTTATCCATCATTGCACGTGCCGCAGCATACTCGGCTGTCATCATCGCAAAATCGGTAACACCAACCTCAATGGTGTTGTACTCTCGGCCGCTATTATTTGATTCCGCGAGAGCAACACCGACTGATTGCCGGCAATCTTTAAATTTACTCATCGGATAACTGACATTAATAGCCGTTCCAAATCGTCCATTGCAGTCGTTCAAATCGATGCCAACGCCGGTGCGACTGTAGCCCGGACGGTAAGCCATCCAGTTCAAATCGCTAGAAGTTTGGCTGCTGGGGGTACCATATTTTTCCATCAGCGCTTTTTTTATTTCCGTCGCTACGACTGGATGATCAAATTTTTCGCGACGTAAAATAGCCATCACCTTGCCTGATTGCGGCCCAAATCGCACATCAACCATTGCAAGATCTCGGCTACCAGTACTGGCACTTGAATTAATCGTGTACACCAAACTCCACAAAATTCCGGGGAAACTTTGTCCCATCGGATGAGTGTTAGTCGAGCCCAATTTATAACCCTTACCAGTCAATACCTGATCGACCTGCTGTCGCGTATCCCCGATTTTGATACCGATTGTTTCTAAGACTTTAGGAATACCATCCTTGCTAACTGCGCCGCCGGTATTCGCAGTGTCAGCGCCTGAGTTATTCGCATTGTCCTTAGTCGCATCGGGAGTTTTAGCTTGTGAGCTGCTATCGGAAATACTCTTCTTGATAATGTCCTTCAAATTAAACGTGGCCGTTTGCGAATGGGCCAATAAGGGAGAAAAAAGTAGTGCGCTAGCGCATACAAAGTGGGTGATTTTCATGAATGAGATGATGTGGTTAATTTTGTCATGTCGCGAGACTGTGAGTTTAGAGTCAACAACGGCTATCAGCGCCAATGCGAAAAAAATGCTAATTGGACAACCGATTGTCACCGATGGCATATCATTTCGTCAACTGAATGCTTGATCATCTTTGCTGGAACAAATCGGCAACTAAATAAACTCACCTATCCGTCACGCCACGACATGCGGATACGGATACGGATACGGATACGGATACGGATACGGATACGGATACGGATACGGATACGGTCAAGAATCGCGAGCGGAAATACGAAGAATGGGAATCTCAGCTTATAAGGCGCATGCATCTGCTAGTGCCTGACTTTGCGTTTTAATGCCTACGGCCAAGCACTGCTAACCAGAGCCACATGAACTTTTACGCGGTGCTAAAATAAATACTACCTACATGTATATTTCAATCGTCCAATTACTTATTGGACAATACGGCATATTTCTATAAAAATAAGGGGAGTATGTTATTAATCCCGCATCAAAAAGAGCGCATGACCGCTAGCTTTGGGACTGCTGTTTAGCGTTCAGCATCACCTTAAGATGCTTCGTTAAGATACTTTTTAGGATTTACGCAAAATTATCCTGGCACGGCCGCAGCAACCAAGATCGTACTTATAGTGCGAACGGGAGCTACAACGCAGCTGCGGAGGCTTTGCGCAAATCCTCTTTTTATAAAAAATGAACTAAGATGCCACTCGCACTCTATTTTGCGACTCACACTCGCCTGCACTGCTGATTATGAAAACAAAAATCCTTACCGAATCCCGCGCCATGTGGCAACTCGCCTGGCCTGTCCTGATCGGCCAACTCGCTACCGTCGGCATGGGTGTCGCCGATGTGGCGATGACGGGGCATGCCAGTGCCAATGATCTGGCCGCTGTCGCGCTGGGTGCATCTTTGTGGGCGATGGTGCTGGTCACCGTGATGGGTGTGATGATGGCAATCAATGCGATCGTGGCGCATGAGGTCGGGGCTAATGCACATCATAAAATCCCGCATATCGTCCGCCAGTCCTTGTGGATGGGCTTGGGCGTGGGTCTGGTGGGATGTGTCTTGCTCAATCTGTCCACCGTGGTATTCGATCATATTTATCTGGAAGATAGCGTACGAGATAAAGCCGCGCAATTTGTGCATGTGATCAGTATTGGCTTGCCGCCTTTTGCCTGCTACCGCGCGCTCTATGGCTATACCGCCAGCCTGAACCAAACCAAGCCGGTGATGGTGATCGCGCTATTTGGATTGGCTTTTAATGTGTGTATTAACTGGTTGCTGATTTATGGCCATTGGGGCTTACCAAAATTGGGCGCAACAGGCTGTGCCGTAGCGACTGGCGTCGGTATGTGGCTGATGTTGGGAGCCATGGTCTTATGGATTAAAAAAGCACCGGCCTATCAATCAACTTACCCGTTCACACATAGAGAACCTGCACACTGGCCAGAGATACGCAAGATGCTGCGCATGGGCTTGCCCATCGGGGTGACCTATTTTGCGGAAGTCAGTGCATTTTGTGTGATCGGCTTACTGGTGGCACGCTTTGGTGTAGTCACGGTATCGGCACATCAGATTGCCTTAAATTTTTCGTCCCTGGTGTTTATGGTGCCGCTGAGTTTTGGTATTGCCTCGGTAACACGTGTCGGTCAGGCGATGGGGGAAAATGACACGCAACGTGCCCGTTTTTCATCTTGGGTAGGCGTAGGTTTATCGCTGGGATTTGCGGTGATATCGGCGTTGATGATCACCCTGTTCAGGCAAGAAATCGCAGCAGCGTACACCAGCGATGTCGCCGTCCAGCAAGTGACGGTCAAGCTATTACTGCTGGCAGCGATCTTCCAGTTATCCGATGGTGCTCAGGTCGCCGCATCTTCCGCGATACGAGGTTACAAAATCACCCGCACGCCGATGCTGATCCATCTGACAGCGTTCTGGGGTGTCTGTATTCCACTCGGTTGCATACTAGGTTTGGCACCTGAGTGGTTCCCGCTGCGGCCAGCAGAACCAATGGCTGCCAGCGGTTTCTGGATATCGCTGGTGGTTGGATTAACCATTGCCGCTGTATCGCTGGTGGTGTATTTACACCGCGTCTCGACTAGGTATTTGAAGAAAAATACTGCGCTCGCTTAATCAAAGCCACCAAATCAAAATCGCCGCTGTTTATTAAGTTAAGAACGTAAGTTGAAAACGTTAAACAGCGGCTATATCTCGCTTAATGAATTATTTAAATAAGCGCTAAACAAGACACGACAAACTTATTTTTTCAAAGCGCTATCCCAGTGTTCGGCAATTTTTCCGTCCTGAATACGGAACATGTCAAACCAGGTCGTGGTATATTTTTTGGTGGCATCTTTGGGATCGTCATACTGACGGACAAAACTAAGAACGACCATATCGCCATCGCCAACGATGGACACAAGTGGTGCTTTGATCTGCGCAGCAATCGGGGATGGTTTGGTAAATTTAGAGAAAAAATCGACAAACGCAGCGCGTCCTGACGCCACATTCGGATTGTGCTGAATATATGATTCGGTCAGATATTTATCCGCCAGATCCATATGTCCCCCCTCAAATACCTCACGCCAAAAGTCATACACCAGGCGCTTATTTGCCGCAACCTGTGTATCAGGGCTTGCCAATAAGGCTGCTTGATTTGGATTAGCTTGCACCGCAACCTGAGCCTGCGCTGACAACGGCAATGTAAAAGCACACGCCAAACCTAAAGTGATTAACAATTTAGTCAAAGGACTCTCCCTAAAATAATCGGCAACTAGCATGATTGCTGGCCGCATTTAAAATATATGAGTTTAATTTCAAAAATACCAAGTAAATTGTAGCAATTTTTTTCGGGCGTCATAAAAACCCACGCCAAGCTGAAAGAATATCCGCTCACCAATTCAGACGAACTCCATCCTCAGCGTCAAAACCGCCTGAATAAGCCGATGTTCCGGTAAAATAGCGGGCTAATCTAATCACATCTCACCTCTTCGGTAAAATATCATGAGTCTCAAATGCGGCATCGTCGGCCTGCCTAACGTCGGCAAATCTACTCTTTTTAATGCACTGACCAAAGCAGGCATCCCGGCAGAAAACTATCCTTTCTGTACGATCGAACCCAATGTCGGCATGGTAGAGGTACCCGATCCGCGTCTGGCGCAATTGGCCGCCATCGTTAAACCAGAACGTATCCAAAACGCGATTGTTGAGTTTGTCGATATCGCTGGGCTGGTTGCCGGTGCCTCGAAAGGCGAAGGCTTGGGCAATCAGTTCCTCGCCCACATCCGCGAAACCGATGCTATCGTCAACGTCGTACGCTGCTTTGTAGATGACAATGTGATCCACGTCGCAGGCAAGGTCAGCCCGCTCGATGATATCGAAGTCATTCAGACTGAACTGGCATTGGCCGATATGAGCTCGGTAGAAAAAGCCATCCACCGCGAAAACAAAAAAGCCCGCTCCGGCGACAAAGATGCCGCCAAACTGGTCGCCATATTAGAGCGCATCATGCCCGCACTGAACGACGCAAAACCAGTGCGCGCCCTGGGTCTGGACGCAGAAGAAATGCTGTTGATCAAGCCACTTTGCCTGATCACTGCCAAGCCAGCGATGTACGTCGCTAACGTATCCGATACCGGTTTTAAAGATAATCCCTTACTGGATCAACTGACTGCCTACGCCCAATCACAAAATGCGCCTATCGTCGCCATTTGTGCATCGATCGAAGCAGAAATTGCCGATCTGGATGACGCCGATAAAACCGATTTCTTAAACGACATGGGCATGGAAGAGCCGGGACTAGATCGCCTAATCCGCGCCGCATTCAAACTGCTTGGCCTGCAAACTTATTTCACCGCCGGTGTCAAAGAAGTCCGCGCCTGGACCATTCATGTCGGTGATACCGCACCACAGGCAGCAGGCGTGATCCACACCGATTTCGAACGCGGCTTCATCCGTGCACAAACCATAGCGTTTGATGACTTCATCAACTTTAAAGGTGAAGCTGGTGCAAAAGACGCAGGTAAGATGCGCGCTGAAGGTAAGGAATATGTGGTTAAGGATGGTGATGTGCTGAACTTCTTGTTTAACGTCTAAGTACTAATTTAATGATTCTCGTCCTCAGTGGTGAGAGCTCTAAAAAAGCGTTGCTTGTACAAACAAGTGACGCTTTTTTATTCATGTTATTCGCCTTACGTTAGCGCTTTATTAGCGCTTTGCGAGCCCAACACTACTTAAGCAGATGGATGCGCCCGCCCGGCCAGATGCGACACCAATACGTTGCTCTTCTCCAACACACCGCCTGTATTAATTAACTTGATCCATTCTGCGGTGCTAGCCACTGCGCCGAAGTTAGATTGGAATACGACATTAAAAGTGCGATGGATTTCTTCTGCGCTGGCGTATCCTGCGCTATTTTCGTAGGGTAAAGCGCCGGTCGCGTCGGACAAAATTTCGACTTGATAAGCATCATGTGCCGCTTGATAAATGGTGCTGGCGTTGCAGTTATGCGTCATGTAGCCAACGATTGTCAGGGTATCAATGTGATTTTTTTCCAGCCATTGTTTGGCATCCGTGCCGACAAAAATACTGGCCATGGACTTTTCGATCAAATGATCATAAGGGCGACTTTTGACCGTTGCATGTAACTCCCAATTGGCAGAGTCGCGCGCAAAGATGGGGGAGTTTTCGGGCGCGGAATGTTGTACTACCAAAATCGGGATACCTGCCGCCTTGGCTGCGTCCATCGCAAGAGCAATATGATGCAGGGACACTTGCGGATCTGGATATTCGATCCGCATGTTGCCCGTAAAATATTCGTTCTGTACATCGATCACTATCAATGCGCGCTTCGGTGTGGTCGGAATGGATATGGGCGTAGTCATGATAAAGCTCTCCAGATAAAGTGATATGGCAAACAGCGATTGCGTTTGTGCTGTTATTTTCAGACATATCGTCCAGATTAAGAAGTGACCCGATTGCCAATATTCGATACAATCAGGCCATGCTTATTGAAACTCCAATTCAATCTCAGACTCAATTCCTGTCTAACGCCGTGAAGAACACTGTCACGGTGGCTGTACTGGCATTTGATGGTATTAGTCCGTTTCATTTATCGGTTCCTTGCCTGGTGTTCGGTGAGCAGCATGGCGAATTTAAATTACCTGCGTTCAAGCTGAAAGTGTGTGTCTTCGCAGCGAAGGCTGGCAAACATGTGGTGACGACAAGTGCTGGTTTTTCGATCAACACGAGTCATGGTTTATCTGCCTTAGCACGGGCGGATATGATAGTGATCCCGTCATGGCATACCGATTTGCGACCTGCACCGGCTGCACTGCTGAGTGCTTTGCGTAAAGCGCATCGGGCTGGTGTGCGGATTATTGGTTTATGTCTGGGTGCGTTTGTGGTGGCGGAAGCGGGCTTGCTTGATCAGAGGATGGCAACAACTCATTGGGCAGTTGCGAAAGAATTTTTACAGCGTTTTCCACAAGTACACCTCGATTCCAATGTCTTGTATGTTGACCATGGGGATGTGATTACTTCGGCGGGTACGGCGGCGGGGATTGATTGCTGCTTGCATGTGCTGCGCTCTCAGTATGGTGCGGAGATTGCAGCGCATGTCGCCCGGCGTCTGGTGGTGGCGCCACATCGCCAAGGCGGACAAGCACAATATATTGAGCAACCTGTGCCTAGCCTAGCCAGCGATGACCGTTTATCTAAAGTGCTGGAATGGATGCTGCAGCATCTTGCGGAGCCGCAACATCTGGATCAGCTGGCAGAAAAAGCCTTGATGAGCCGACGCAGTTTTACGCGCCACTTCCAGCAGTTAACTGGTACCACCGTCGGTAAATGGCTGCTCAATCAGCGACTGGCACAGGCGCAACGTCAGCTAGAATCGAGTAAGCGCTCGATTGATGACATCGCGGTGGATACCGGCTTTGGCTCGGCGCTATTATTGCGACGCTATTTTGCGAGGGAATTTAATCTCTCGCCCTCGGCTTACCGGCAAGCGTTTCAAGGTAAGTAGCGGGGTATGTGGCTGCTTATGTGGCTGTCCATGTAGCAGGCATTGCGATTGAATTTGTCCGTTCCTTTATCACGATCAAAACCTATTAGCAATAATACCCCCCTATAGTATTATTAATCGTCCAATCATTACTTGGACAAAGCGGCATATTTCATAAAAATGAGGGGGAGTATATTAAATATTCCTGTAAAACCTGATTATTCCGACGATGTATCTCCTTATAAATTTTGACTTGTGAGTATTAACCACCATGCCTACGATTACTGAACTGACGCTGTACCCGATTAAATCTTGCGCTGGTATCCGCTTACGGTCGGCGGCGGTCAGCGAGTCTGGCTTGTCACAGCAGATCGGCGCAAGCCTGATTCGTGATCGTGAGTGGATGGTGGTTGATCCGACGGGGCTATTTTTAAGCCAGCGCAGCCATCCTCGCATGGCATTGATACGCCCAACGATAGAGGGCGATCATTTAATACTGCTTGCGCCTGATATGCCAGCATTGCCAATGGCGCTTAGCCTGGCTGAGCTGGCACCAGCGGTATCTTTGCAAGTACAAATCTGGGACGATCTGATCGCTGCGTTTGACTGTGGCGACAACGCCGCGGCTTGGTTGAGTCAGTTCTTGGGCACCGCTTGTCGTTTGGTACGCTTTGATCCTGCTGGTCGACGATTAGCCAGCCAAAAATGGACCGGCGATCAGGAGGTCGGCACGCTGTTTTCAGACGGATTCCCGCTGTTGCTGACGTCTACTGCATCGCTCGATGATCTAAACCAAAAGTTACTCTTGCAAGGTCGTGAGTCGATTCCTATGGATCGCTTCCGCCCCAACATCGTGCTTGCTGAGATAGCCGCGTTTGAAGAGGACTATGCGAGTAGTTTGGACCTCATCAATCATGAGCGCCAAATCCAGCTCAAGCCGGTCAAGCCTTGCACTCGCTGCACAATCCCCGCCGTAGATCAAGCCACCGGAGAACCCGGACCTGATCCGGTAGATATTTTGCAAACCTATCGCGCCAATCCTCTGCTGGATGGCGGGATCACATTCGGGATGAACGTAATTGTGACAAAAGGTTGCGGTCAAACACTATATGTTGGTGATGCGTTAGATATTCAGATAGCATTCTAATTACCGAAAATATTGACCCAAGCTGCGCGCAAACGAAAGGCATTATGGAGAAAGTTGTCGTGTCATCTACCGGACAATCCGATGTGATTGCCGATGTGCTTACCCAACTGCGTACAGAGAATTTTGCCTTGCGTACTCAATTAGAAAACCTGTTAGAACAAGCGCATCGTAACCAAAATATTATGTCGCGGCATCAGAGCTTCGATTTAAAGCTGATCGGTGCCAGTAGTTTTCGTGAGTTGATCGAAAATATTTTTAGTGCACTAGCCAAGATGTCAGAACTGGATATTGTCACGCTAGGCTTGCTGGACTATCAAAAAAATCTGCAGCAGATCATGCTGGATCTGAAGATCACTTCTGAAGAATTTCCCTCCTTATTTTTTGTGCAAAACGAGCTAGATTTGCGCATCCATGGCGAGCAATTGTTCAAACCGGTCTTAGGAATTTATGACCCCGTGAAACACGGCAAGATGTTTTCAACCTGTACGCGCAAACCCAAAAGCGTTGCGGTGGTGCCCTTAATACGACAACAAAAATTATTAGGTTATCTGAATTTAGGTAGCTTTGAAGACGCACGGTTTAGCCCAACCATGGCGACCGATTTTATCGAGCATCTGGCCTCCATCATTGCCATCTGTCTTGAGAACGTGATCAATAACGAACGGCTGACACATATAGGCTTAACCGATCCGCTCACCAATGTCAGCAACCGCCGCTATGTAGAACAGCGCATGCTGGAAGAAATCGGGCGCGCCCGTCGTCAGCAATACAGCATTGTCTGCATGTATCTGGATATCGATTTCTTTAAAAAAATTAATGACCGTTACGGCCACCAGGGGGGCGATGATGTCTTGATCGAAGTCAGTAATCGTATCAAGGCAGAACTGCGTCTGAGCGATACCATGGGGCGTTTTGGCGGGGAGGAATTTGTCGCTCTGCTAGTCAATGCCAGCGCGCAAGACGGCTTGATTGTGGCAGAACGGATACGCAAAAGTATTGCAGGCAAAACGTTTGCACTGACCGGTGCCATCGGTACTTGTCAGGCGACGATTTCTATCGGCGTGTCAACGTTGGCTGTCGCCAATAATGAAGGCAAGATTGAGAATGTTGCGCGTGATTTATTACAGGCAGCAGATCAGGCTTTATTCAGAGCGAAGAATCAAGGTCGTAACCGGGTCTGCCGGGCAGATTGATGTTGGGCGCGCGGTAAATGATTGCGAAGTGCTTACCAGTTGCAAAGTGTTAGGTTAAGGCAGTCACTGGCTTGATTAATTCGCGCCAGATAAACTTATGCAGGCTTAAGTCCTGCTTGCAGGCGTTCGTACTTGGCTTGCAATTGCTCAGGCGTTTCGCGCCAATCGGGATTAAACGGAATGCAGCTTACCGGACACACTTGCTGGCATTGTGGCTCGTTGTAATGCCCTACACATTCTGTACATTTATTCGGATCGATTTCATAAATCTCCGGCCCCATATAAATTGCATCATTGGGGCATTCAGGTTCACATACATCACAATTGATGCAATCGTCCGTAATCAGTAAGGCCATACTTTTACTATCTCCTGCTGCAAAGACTTGCAGCATCTTGCGATTACACTGAAGTTTTTTTGGCTAACTCGGCTAATTCTGCCAGTTCAATTTGTGCCGCTTTTTCCGCCTGCTCAAGTACTTTAGTTTGCAGCCATTTATCTACCGATGGGAATACAAATTTCGACACATCCCCGCCCAGCATAGCGATCTCGCGCACGATGGTGCCGGAGATAAACTGGTATTGGTCTGATGGCGTCAAAAACAGGGTTTCAACATCCGGCAACAAATAGCGATTCATACCGGCCATTTGAAATTCATATTCAAAATCAGACACAGCCCGCAAGCCACGCACAATCACCCGGGCGTCGTTCTTGCGGACAAAATCTTTGAGTAAGCCAGAAAAGCTTTCCACCCGGACATTTGGGTAATGCCCCAGCACTTCGTTGGCGATCAGCAGACGCTCATCCAGCGAGAAAAAAGGCTTTTTGTTTTTGCTGTCAGCAACGCCAACAACCAGCGTCTCAAACAAACCGGAGGCGCGACGCACCAGATCTTCGTGACCTCGCGTGAGCGGATCAAAGGTTCCTGGATATACGGCTGTGACCATCTTTACTCCCTGATTTTGTGTCTATGCACCAATTTGAGAAGGCATTATGCCTGAATTTCGGGCATGTCATGTGTCAAGATGTTGCGTTGCAGTATGTGGAAATACACACTCCCTGCCTGATCTGCACGAATCAGTTTCCAATCAATCAACCATTCTGGATACGCCGGATCGGCAGGATCTTCTGGCAAGGCCGCTTCTGCTTCGACATATAACAAGCCGCCAGCCGCCAACAACTTAGCGCACAGCGGCACGATCTTGGTTAAAAATCCTTGCGCAAAAGGCGGGTCGAGAAAAATCAAATCAAATTGTTGCTGGCGCGCTACCAGCGACTGCACCACCGTCAAGGCATCGCCACGAACTAAGGCAATTTGCTGCGCGCCCAGCTTTTGCTGGACTTGCTCTAGCTGCTTAAAAGCGGGCGTGTGGTATTCCACCATCGTGACCGCTACTGCACCGCGACTGGCGGCTTCAAAACCCAGCGCGCCGCTGCCAGCAAACAAATCAAGACAGCGCACGGTTGGCCATCTGCCGTCTAGCAAATGTCCCAGCCAATTGAAAATAGTTTCTCTGACACGATCAGGAGTCGGGCGCAAACCTTCGGCATCAATCACGGGTAACAAAGTCCGCTTCCACTGGCCGCCAATAATACGTACCTGATGCGGAACGCGCTTGGGACCAGCGGGCGTGGTCGGTTTTTTAGGTTTAGCTTTCATGCACGAGAGTCAGGTTGCGCAGCTTTAAGCTGCTTGAAAAAGAAATCAATTTTATTCATGAATTACAAAACTTACACAAAAATGCTAAATATAAAAATACTAGGAAAATCAATATACTCCCCATTTTTTTATGAGAAATAGCTCTATTGTCCAGTAATTATATGGACAACTTAAATATACTAGCGATGAGTATTTATTCTACTAATGAAATGCAAGCCATATGACGCACCGCGAAGAGCGTTACGACACCAAAAAACTAAGCTTATTTAGCGCTAAGGCTTAACTAAATAAGACAAGCTAAGCACAACTCGCACAAAATTGCCCAAGACCAGCTAATCGACAACAAATTAGCGCCGCACAACACAAGGCTCGTCAATCTGGCAATAGGGCTCTGTTAGAATGGCTGCATTCTAACCTGTTCGTCTTCTGCCCTATTAAAACCTCGATGTTTAGCTTTTTCAAGAAAAAACCCAAAGAAGAACCTGCTTCGCTGCCAACCACAGTAGCGCTACCCAGCGCGGAAGCAGCCTCATCAATCGCGTCATCAATCGCGTCATCAACTGTGCCAGAATCTTTGGCCAGCAGCGATCAAGCCACAGAAGCTGTCGCTGAAAAACGCTCCTGGATCAGCCGTTTAAAAGCAGGACTGTCGAAAACATCGTCCAACCTGACCACACTATTTGTTGGCGCAAAGATCGACGATGACTTATATGAAGAGTTAGAAACCGCACTACTGACCTCCGACGCCGGCGTAGAAGCAACGCAATTTTTGTTGGATGGTTTGAAGAAAAAGGTCAAGGAAGAAAAATTAACCGAGGCCGAGCAAGTCAGACTCGCCCTCAAGACCTTGCTTTTAGACTTGCTGACACCACTGCAAAAACCTTTAGAGCTAGGTCGTCATCAACCCTTGGTGATGATGATTAGCGGCGTCAACGGCGCGGGTAAAACGACTACGATCGGCAAACTGGCAAAACATCTGCAGAAAAATCAACAGTCCGTATTACTCGCAGCGGGTGACACCTTCCGTGCAGCGGCACGTGAGCAACTGACGATTTGGGGCGAACGCAACAACGTCACTGTGATTTCGCAAGAATCTGGCGACCCGGCGGCCGTCGCCTTCGATGCAGTCGCATCCGCCCGTGCCAAAGGGATAGACGTTGTGATGGTGGATACAGCAGGTCGTTTGCCGACCCAGTTGCACTTGATGGAAGAGCTGAAAAAAATCAAGCGCGTCATCGGCAAAGGCATGGATGGCGCACCGCAAGAAGTCTTATTGATCATTGACGGCAATACCGGGCAAAATGCCTTAACTCAGGTAAAAGCATTTGATGATGCACTCACACTGACAGGCTTAGTGATTACCAAGCTCGATGGTACCGCCAAAGGTGGCGTATTAGCAGCGATTGCCAAAACCCGTCCGGTACCGGTTTATTTCATCGGCGTGGGCGAACAGATTGAAGACTTGCAACCGTTTAATGCTCAGGAATTTGTGGATGCTCTGCTCAATTAATTTCACCAATTTGCATTGATTTGCATTGATTTATTTAGCCAGATCAAGGATGTTGCCGATGATAGAGTTTCAGCAAGTTTCTAAAGAATATTCACGCGACGCCGTCGCTTTGCGCAATATATCGCTCACCATCAAACCCGGTGAATTGATTTTTTTGGCTGGCCCTTCAGGCGCTGGCAAATCAACTTTATTAAAAATGATTGCGGGTATTGAGCGCCCTAGCAGCGGCACCGTTAGCGTGAATGGACAAGACATTGGCAAGTTAAAGTCAGGCAGCATTCCTTATCTACGCCGCAAACTGGGTCTGATTTTGCAGGACAAAGGCTTGCTGTTAGACCGTAGCGTGCTGGCAAATGTCATGTTGCCGCTGATCGTCGTCAGCGCTTCTGCCAGCGAGGCAGAAACCCGTGCCCGCACTGCGCTAGAAAAAGTAGGCTTGGCGGATAAAGCGGATGCTATGCCCCTGGCCTTGTCAGGCGGCGAGCAACAACGGGTTGCTATCGCCCGTGCGATTGTCAATCGCCCGCAAATCATTCTGGCAGATGAACCTACCGCTTTTCTGGACAGAGAGAATGCAAACAAAGTCATCAACGCGCTCAAAGCCTTCCAGAGTGCCGGCGTGACTTGTATTATCTCTAGCCATGATGAACAGTTTTTAGATCAGGCCAGCCGCGTGATTTATTTAAATCATGGGCAACTGTGCGACTCCTGGCAATCATCCTATATGGCGGCATAAATTGATCCAATCTCAAGAAACACCTCAAGTCTGAAGCAACAGGAAAAAATTATATGACCGTCTGGTTTCGTCAGCATTTGTTTGGCTTAAAAAGTGCGTTGGCTCATCTACGCGCCAGCCCTGGCAATTTCTTATTTAACGTTCTAGTGGTCGCGATTGCCTTGGCGTTGCCGATTGCCGGATTAACGCTGATCGAAAATATTCGCCCGATTTCAACCCAGCTCTCGATTGAGCCAGAGATCAGTGTATTTTTGACACCAGACACACCACGCGCCGACGCGATAGCATTAGCTTTGCCAATCAAAAAACTACTGAAAGATGCCAATGTCAGTGCCAAACTCACTTTTGTGACCAAGGACAAAGCATTAGCGGCAATGGAAGAAACCTCCAGCCTGGCAGAGGTCTTATCGACTCTGGGCGGAAATCCTCTACCAGACGCCTATGTGTTATCACTATCCAACTCAGATGCCAACCGGGTAGAGTTTCTGACAGTGCAGTTAAAAAGTCTGCCAGGAGTTGATGTGGTTCAAGTTGATTCAGCTTGGGTAAAACGGCTGGCAGCTTTAGTGCAAGTTTTACAATTATCCTTACTATTTTTGGCGGTTACATTGAGCGTGGTGGTGATCGTGGTGATTTTTAACGCTACGCGTCTGCAAGTGATCTCCCATCAGGCTGAAATTGCAATAGCCCGTCTGCTTGGCGCGACCAATAGCTTTATTCACCGGCCCTATTACTACACAGGCGCGCTACTGGGATTGCTCGCTGGCTGCGCCGCATTGGCACTGATTGCGGTGTCTCTGCGTCCGCTGAATCAGGCAATTGCAGAATTCGCCAAACTCTATGCATCGGAATTCCACCTGGTGCCGCTAGGATTGTTGGCTAGCCTCGCCTTGTTAGCGACTAGTGTGGTGCTCGGGCTATTTGGTGCTTTTCTATCGGTACGCCGACAACTCGCACGCGCTAGCTAAACCTTAATTCAACAAGACTTAAGCAAAACTGCTGCAACTTTTCTAAGTTTCCCTGCTCTAAATTAATATAGCTATTTCGTACAAGCAATCAAAACTCAATAGCGATCAATTAGCTTAAGCATATAAATTTGGAGTATTAGCACTCAATCCAAGAGAGTGCTAATATAAGGGCTTGAAATGTCTGATTTAGCCCAAAAGTCACGCTAAATAGACGGCAATAAGGAGGAAGAATGAATCAATCATCGACATCTGTGATGCCAACTTCGGATAGCACAGCGCTTGCACTCGGTTTTACTGGCACGCTGGGCAATATCGACGCCTATATCTCGGCAGTCAACCGTCTGCCTATGCTGACGCATGAGCAAGAAATTGATCTCGCCAAACGTCTCACACAAAATAATGACCTGAGTGCTGCCCAGCAACTGGTTATGTCGCACTTGCGTCTGGTAGTGTCCATCGCTCGCGGCTACTTAGGTTATGGTTTACCACATGCAGACTTAATCCAGGAAGGCAATATCGGCTTGATGAAAGCCGTTAAACGCTTCGATCCAGATCAAGGTGTCCGTCTGGTGTCGTACGCGATGCATTGGATCAAGGCAGAAATGCATGAATACATCCTGAAAAACTGGCGCTTAGTCAAAGTAGCGACGACTAAAGCACAGCGCAAACTGTTTTTTAATCTGCGCAGCCATAAAGAGGGTTTGGATTCGATGTCGCCAAAACAGGTAGACGCTCTGGCAAAAATTCTGGACGTGAAGCGTGAAGAAGTCATCGAGATGGAAATGCGCCTGTCAGGTCGCGACATTGCTTTAGATGCGCCAACCGATGACGAAGATGATAAATTTGCGCCTATCGCCTACCTGAAAACAGAATCTGAAGAGCCGACTCGTGTACTAGAGTCACGTCAGCGGGATCGTCTGCAAAGCGAAGGCTTGGAAACAGCATTATCCAAACTAGATGCACGTTCACGCCATATCGTTGAATCTCGTTGGTTAAAAAACGATGACGGCTCAGGCGCAACTTTGCATGAATTGGCTAGCGAATACGGCGTATCAGCAGAACGTATTCGCCAGATTGAAAGTGCAGCATTGAAGAAAATGAAAGGCGCTTTAGCGAGCTTTGCTTAACTAGCTAACGGCACAGAAGGCATAGAAAAAAAGGCGCTCAGTTCTGAACTGAGCGCCTTTTTTATTAACAGGACTTACGCAGCTAGGGCAGTTTTGCGTAAGTCCTATTGAAGTAATATTTTCAAATCATGAACAATAGCATCGGTGCTTTGCCCGTTACGTACAAATAAACGAATCCGTCCCTCAGGGTCAAACACATACGTACCAGCAGTGTGATCCATGGTGTAAGAACTTGGCGTCGAACCTGGTGCTTTTTGATAGAACACTTTAAATTCTTTTGCTACTTTGGCAGTCGCAGCAGCATCGCCATACAAACCTAAAAACCGGGAATCAAAGTTAGGAACATAAGCGGCAAGCAAGGCTTGCGTGTCACGTTCAGGGTCGATAGTAACAAACAAGACCTGAACCTTATCGGACGAACTTCCAAGCTGCTTCATGACCGTAGCCATCTCTGCCATTGTCGTAGGACAAACATCGGGGCACTGGGTATAACCAAAAAATATTGCTACTGCTTTACCTTTAAAGTCGGCCAAGGTGCGGGCTTTGCCATTGTGATCTGTTAGCGCAAAATCTTTGGCGTAGTCTAATCCCGTCAGATCAGTGTTCATAAATTGGGGTGCTGGTTTATCGCAAGCAGACAAACACAACACCAATATAATTCCGATTAAACGCAGCATAGTAGTCATAATTTTATGTAGTGATCGACCAATAAGGCTGCAAATAGCAGCGATAAATATACAATCGAAAAGGTAAAAGTTTTACGTGCTAAGGCATCGTCATAGTGACGATAAATACGCCATGCGTACCATAAGAAAATGGCACCCAAAATCACTGCGCTGGCAAGATAGATAAGACCACTCATATGCACCGCGTAAGGCAACATCGTGGTAGCGAATAAAGCAATCGTATAAAGCCAGATATGGAAACGAGTAAATTCTAAACCATGCGTAATCGGCAACATCGGCAAACCTGATTTGGCGTAATCATCGCGACGGTACATCGCCAAAGCCCAGAAATGTGGTGGCGTCCAGACAAAGATAATCAATACCAGCAGCCATGCCTGCATAGGAACATCGTTAGCAATCGCGGCCCAGCCTAGCGCCGGCGGCATCGCACCGGATAATCCGCCAATCACGATGTTTTGTGGCGTGGCTGGCTTCAGAATAATCGTATAAATCACGGCATAACCGACAAAGGTGATGAAGGTGAGCCACATCGTCAGCGGATTTACCAGCGCGTACAAAACCCACATACCAAGACCGCCAATCACGCCAGAAAAAATCAAAATCTGCATCGGCCCGATTTCACCCTGTGCCGATGCGCGGCGAGCGGTACGCGCCATGCGAGAATCTATCTCACGTTCAACCAGACAATTAATGGCGAATGCAGCACCAGCCAACAACCAGATACCGATCGTAGCAGCGACCACCAAGCGCCAGTCAGGCAGATCAGGCGTCGCCAAAAACATACCAATCACCGCACAAAAAACGGCCAATTGCGTCACACGAGGCTTGGTCAAAGCCCAGTACTGGGCGTATCGGTTAGAGGGAATACTAAGTGACGTCATATTGAACTAAAGAGAGGGGACATACACGATGTCAGGCCGATTTCAGGCACATATAACTTAGACGTTTTTCAAATGCCTGGCGCGGTAGTTTAACATGGTCAGCAATAGCAACAGCAGCGCAGCTCCACCGTTATGCAAAACCGCAATAAAAAGCGGCCAGGAAAAGTAGACTGTAGATACACCACTCAAAAATTGTATGGTAATCACCAGCAATATCTTTTTGCCCAAGGACGACAAGCCCTTGGTTTTACTGGCTTTATATCCAACCCAAGCAACGACCGCAATGACCAGCAGAGCAAAATTCCTATGCACCCAATGTACAGCAACCAGTGCCTGAAACGGTAAATAATCACCTGCCATGGTTTGACCTAATTTGCGCCACAGAGAGAATCCGTGGTTAAAATCCATATCAGGTATTATCTGTCCATTACACAAAGGGTAATCTTGACAGGCTAGTGCAGCGTAGTTAGTACTAACCCATCCTCCCAAAGCAATTTGCATCACAACGAAAATCAATGCAACAGTTGCTGGCAATATGATTGGGCTCATACTTGCATTAATCACGCTGGCATTGCTCTCCCTCGATACAGCTTGCAAGGCATGACTTTGTTGTGCATGCAAGTATGCCAGCATAGCGAGCAAGCCCATTGCCAACAACAAATGTGTGGTCACGATAATGGGCTGCAATTTAAGTGTCACCGTCCAGGCGCCAAACGCACCTTGCACGCAAACCAGCAGTAATAAAACCGTAGGCAAAAAGACCGAGTTTTTTGTACTTTTACGATGCCACCAGGCGATAATCATCTGAGCCAAAATCAGGACACCCACACTCATCGCAAGGTAGCGATGAATCATCTCGATCCAGGCTTTAGTGACCGTTACAGGGCCATGCGGCATTGCCGTTTGGGCAGCCTGAATTGCACTATGCGACTGAAATGGGTTAGCCTCGCCATAACAACCCGGCCAATCAGGACAACCCAAGCCAGAATCAGTGAGTCTGGTAAACGCCCCAAACATAATCAGATCAAAAGTCAGAAATAAAGTAACAGCAATTAACTTGCGATATTTATTTTGATCGGCTGACACCCAAACCAGACTTAATGGCAAAACCGCTATGAGTAAGCCAGTGATGAGTAATTGTATCCACATAATCTGATCTAACCGATGGCAGAAGCGCGCAATAATTTACTGATGTCTTTTTTTATCTTATTGGGATCAGCATCTTTAGGAAAGCGCATCATCAGATTACCCAGAGGGTCAATCATATAAATATGATCGCTAATTTGTGTATTTGCATCGACAGGCAGCCATTTTTTTAACTTGTCTGCAGATACTTTCAGCATGTGCGTTCCATCATATTCGCGGATCAACACAGTATCAATCGGTTGATCATCCGTAATCAACCAAACTCTTTCCATCCTATCCATTTCTTTGCCTTGCGCCAGACGCAGCTGACGCATGTCGTACATCTTTTTTTGGCATGCAGTAGCACAAGAGCCACTATCAATTTGCAGCATTAACCACTTACCTTTGTAAGCACTCAATTCCTTTGATTCACCGCCCAGCAAGACGCTATCCAACTTTGGAATAGGATAAAGACGAGGATCGAGAATTGCGCCGTAATTAGTCCGACCTTCTGGTTTGATCACAAAATAAAACAAATACGACAGTAGCATTGGTGCAGCACAAACAGCTAAGACCAAAAAAAGTTTCCAGCGACCTGCATGTTGATTATTTATTTTTTCCACGACGATATCCTGTTACTACAAAAAAAATTACTGCCATTAAGGACAGTGCGTACCATTGAAATTCATATGCTCTATGCTTATCCGAACCAGACGATGGTAAAGGCCAATCACGTTGCAAACCGTCATCTGATAATGAAGTTTGTTCTACGACAAACTCCTGTACTTTCCATCCAGTTTTTTTAGCTAAATCTCCAGGGTTCAGGTTTTGAATAATAGCACCCGGCTTCAAACCGCCCATCTGTCCTAGCTGCATGACATGTCCAAAATTTTCCAGCAAAACGCCCTCAATGGTGATCGGCTGATTTGGGGTGATTAATGGCTTCATACGGGTACGTTCATTTGCATCACGAGGTTGCCATCCTCTCCCTATAAGAACATATTTGTCTGTGCCCTGTATTTTAAATGGCATCACGACATAGAATCCTGCGACACCGTGTAGAGGACGATTATCCAAATAAACTGGCCACTCCGCTTCAAACTGACCCGTTAAGCTGACACGTCTATAGCTTGATTCTGGAAGTCTTGGTTCAAATGTACCAAGCACCAACGGAGGCATCTGCCCACGTTGTTCTAGGGCCTGTGCTATCAATTCTTTTTCCAACGCTCTTCTGCTTTGCCATTGCCCCAAGCTCACTCCAAGTATAACCAGAGCGATTGTGACAACCAAGGGAATCAAGCGAAATCTAAACTTGTTCATCTTTCAAATAGCGCATTAAAATTAAGCATTACAATGAGGGTTTGGTTAATTGGCAGGACAATATGAAAATTCTAGTCGCAATCGCTTTTTTCCTGATTATCTTTAGCATGGGTTCAGCATTAGTTTTTTTGATGAAAGATAAGGGAAAAAGTAACCGTACGGTAAAAGCTCTGGCATTCAGAGTTGGATTTTCGATCAGCTTGTTTTTATTGATATTACTCGCTAATCATTTTGGACTGATACAACCTACAGGCATCCGCTAGCCTTATGGATTGAGACTCATCAACAGATGAGACATTAACAAAAAGCCGCACATTGTGCGGCTTTTTGTTAATGTGAAATAAGGACTACAACCAGTAAACTACAACATACAAGCCGAGCCAGACTACGTCGACAAAATGCCAGTACCATGCAGCGCCTTCAAAAGCGAAATGCTGCTCAGGCGTGAAATGACCTTTCAACACGCGGTACAAAACTACCGATAACATAATCGCACCCATCGTTACATGGAAGCCATGAAATCCAGTTAGCAAGAAGAAAGTCGAACCGTAGATACCTGAAGTCAGTTTCAAATTCAGATCATGGTAAGCCTCGATATATTCGTAAGCCTGGCATCCCATAAAAACTGCGCCCAACAAAATCGTAGCAAACAACCAGATCGCAGTTTGCGTTCTGTGTCCTGCACGCAGAGCATGGTGCGAGAGAGTCAGTGTTACACCCGACGTCAAGAGCAAAGCTGTATTAATAGTTGGAATAGGAAACGGCGTCATTGTTTTAAACGCTTCAATGGTTCCTGCCGGACCTGTGTTACCCCAGTGTGCTGCAAAATCTGGCCATAAGACTTTATGATCGAGATCTGCTAACCAAGGCATAGAGATGCTACGAGCATAGAATAGTGCACCAAAGAATGCGCCGAAAAACATCACCTCGGAAAAAATAAACCAGCTCATGCTCCAACGGAAAGAAACATCGATACGAGCGCTGTATTTCCCGCCTTCCGACTCAGCAATTGCATCACCGAACCAGTTGTACAGAACAACCAACGTAAGAAAAATACCTGCAAAATTTAAATACGCACCCCATGTCACACCATTAACCCATGCTGAAGCGCCCAACATGGTCAACAATAAAGACGTGCCGCCAAGAACTGGCCATTTGGACGGACCCGGCACAAAGTAATATGGTGCGTTAGCGTGTTGAGAACTCATTTCCATCTCCCGATACAATTTTTAGACTTAATTTCTTACTTTATTTTGCTACGACACTTTTAACTATTAACACCAGTATCGTTATGAAGATAATCGCTCCGAGTATGCCAGCGAGTATTACGTGAACAGGATTTAGTTGCGCTGCATCCTGTTCATAATCAGATTTTTTGCGTATTCCTAGAAATGACCAGAATACTGCCTTCATCGTTACAAAAAATGAAGCTTTACGCTTACTTGCCTGCTTTAGCTCACCCATAATCAGCCTTGATTAACCCTTAGGTACTGCATCGACTGCTGCAGTTTTTGGTTTGCCACCAACCTCAAAAAATGTGTACGACAAGGTTATTGTCTTCACTTCTTTAGGCAATTCAGGGTCGATATAAAACACTACAGGCATTTGTCTTGCCTCGTTTGCCTCTAATGTTTGCTGCTTAAAACAAAAGCATTCCATTTTTTTAAAGTAGGCAGCCGCTTGTTGTGGCGCATAACTGGGAATTGCCTGTGCGTCCATCTTGTATGACTGCTTATTTACGACTTCATACAGGACTTGCGTCATTTCACCCGGATGCACTTTCATGCTAGACACGGTAGGACGAAAACGCCACGGCCCCTGGGTATTTGCATCAAACTCAACAATCACTTCACGCGAACGATCTATCTGCGAATTAGAAATTTCCTTTACAGAAATATCTTTCGGAGTGAGGATATTTACGCCAGTCAATTCACAAATTTGTTTGTAAATAGGTACTAACGCGTAACCAAAGCCAAACATCAATGCCGCGATCACCAATAACTTACCCAGCATATTGGCGTTCAGTTGCTTGCGACCAAACTTGTCTGGCTTTATCTCATCCGACATTAGCTAGCCTTAGCGGAAAAACGATTGTTTAACGATAACACCAACAAAAAATACTAAGGCAACAGTGAACAGAATCAACCCTGTTCTAGTGTTATTGGCCTTCTTGTTATTACTCATTATTTTTAAGAGCGCGATGAACACGCTCTACTCCAATTTATTTTACGGTTGGTGGTTCTTCAAACGTGTGGAAAGGAGCTGGACTTGGAACTGTCCATTCCAGACCTTCTGCGCCATCCCAAGGTTTTGCCAACGCTGGCTTACCACCTTTGATGGAAGGTATAACGACCGCAAACAGGAAATAAACTTGCATCAAACCAAATCCAAACGCACCAACTGTGGCAACTTGGTTGAAATCAGTAAATTGAGCAGGATAGTCTGCGTAACGGCGCGGCATACCTGCCAGCCCTAAGAAATGCATAGGGAAGAAGGTGACGTTAAACCAAATCAGCGAACCCCAGAAATGGATCTTGCCACGTAATTCGTTGTACATAAAACCAGTCCATTTCGGACTCCAGTAGTAGTATCCAGCAAATAAGGCAAACAGAGAGCCAGCAACTAATACGTAGTGGAAATGAGCGACCACATAATAGGTGTCTTGTAACTGGATATCAATTGGCGTTACGGCCAGAATCAAACCAGTAAAACCACCCATAGTAAATACAAAGATAAATCCGATTGCGAACAGCATTGGCGTCTCAAAAGTCATAGAGCCTCTCCACATTGTCGCAATCCAGTTAAATACCTTCACGCCTGTAGGAACCGAGATCAGCATCGTGGCATACATGAAGAACAGCTGCGCTGTTACTGGCATACCTGTTGTGAACATGTGATGCGCCCAAACGATGAAAGACAAAATCGCGATGGACGATGTTGCATAGACCATGGAGGCATAACCAAACAAAGGCTTACGGGCAAAGGCGGGAACAATTTGCGAGACGATACCAAACGCAGGCAGAATCATGATGTACACCTCTGGATGTCCGAAGAACCAGAAAATGTGTTGGTACATCACAGGATCACCGCCACCGGCAGCGTTAAAGAACGACGTACCGAAATGACGATCAGTCAGTGTCATCGTAATCGCACCAGCCAGTACAGGCATTACAGCGATCAGCAAATAAGCTGTAATCAACCAGGTCCAGCAAAACATCGGCATCTTCATCAAAGTCATGCCAGGAGCGCGCATGTTCAGAATTGTCGTGATGATGTTAATCGAACCCATAATCGAAGAAGCACCCATGATATGAATAGCGAAAATCGCCATATCCATACCAGGTCCCATTTGCGTGGACAGCGGTGCATATAATGTCCAGCCGGCAGCAGTTGCACCACCTGGAACCCAAAACGAGCCTAGTAGTAACAATGCAGCAGGAGGCATCAACCAGAATGAGAAATTATTCATACGGGCAAACGCCATATCAGACGCGCCGATTTGCAGCGGAATCATCCAGTTAGCGAAGCCAACGAAAGCCGGCATAATCGCACCGAACACCATGATCAGACCATGCATAGTCGTCAGTTGGTTAAAAAATTCCGGCTGAACTAATTGCAGACCAGGCTGAAATAATTCGCTACGGATAATCAGTGCTAAGACACCGCCAGACAACAACATCGTGAATGCGAACCACAGATACAAATTACCGATATCTTTATGATTGGTCGCAAATAAGTAACGACGCCAGCCATGTGGATGGTCATGAGCGTGATCGTCATGTGCGTGGTCGTGAGCGTGCGCGACTGTAGTAGAGCTCATCAGTTTCTCCTGTTCTTACTATGCTATTACTTACG
This sequence comes from Undibacterium sp. 5I1, assembly GCF_034314085.1. Classification (NCBI taxonomy): domain Bacteria; kingdom Pseudomonadati; phylum Pseudomonadota; class Betaproteobacteria; order Burkholderiales; family Oxalobacteraceae; genus Undibacterium; species Undibacterium sp. 5I1. Next base: position 4,037,462 of record NZ_JAVIWI010000001.1, on the reverse strand, counting down.
AGCAGCGAGCACTTCTGCTGGCTGAACGATATTTTCGGCGGCTTTATTCGACCAGCTATTACGCGTGTAAGTAATTACAGCAGCAATTTCTGTATCTGACAAAACTGATTTCCATGCAGGCATTTTGTTATTTTTACCGTTGAGCAAAATATCAATTTGTCCGGCGCGAGGGCCATTCACAACGGCAGAACCATCCAAGGCGGGAAATGCGCCTGGTACGCCTTTACCATTAGCCTGGTGGCAAGCTACGCAATTGGCAGCATAAATCTTTTCACCACGCGCTTTGGACTCATCCACTGTCCAGACTTTGCTTGGGTCGTCTGCTTTTGCAGCCATTTCTTTTTTCTTACCATCCACCCAGACTTTATAGTCTGCATCAGAGACGACTTTGACGACGATAGGCATGAACGCGTGTTCTTTACCGCACAGTTCTACGCACTGACCGCGGTAAGTACCGGTCTTTTCTGCTTTAAACCAGGTATCACGAACATAACCAGGAATCGCATCTTGTTTTACGCCAAATGCAGGGATAGTCCAGGAATGAATGACGTCGTTCGCAGTCGTAATCAGGCGAACTTTTTTATTGACCGGCACGACCACTTCGTTATCGACTTCTAACAAGTAGTTGTCACCACGTGCTTCAGAGGGAGCGACGCCAGGAGAACCGACCTGGGATCTTGGAGTTGCCAGCGTGGACAAGAAAGAAATCCCTTCGCCGTCGCCTTTGAGATAGTCGTAACCCCACTTCCATTGCATGCCAGTTGCTTTGATCGTGATATCTGCGTTGGACGTATCTTTCATTGCTACTACTGTTCTAGTCGCTGGCAAAGCCATAGCGATCACAATAACGAATGGAACGATAGTCCAGAGAATTTCGACGGTGGTACTTTCGTGGAAAGTCGCCGCTTTATGACCTGCTGATTTACGATGTTTAAAAATCGAGTAAAACATCACGCCGAAAACAGCCACAAAAATAACCAGGCAAATCACGAGCATCAAATTATGCAGTGAATAAATTTGTGATGCTATCTGCGTCACTGGTGTCTGCAAGTTCAACTGCATCACTGCAGGACCGCCCTGACTATCCACCACTGCCCATGATGGCATACCTGCCGCCAGGAGCGAGGCACCAAGCATTAACGACG